>JARLGX010000002.1 GCA_031292575.1 Paludibacter sp. | reverse complement strand
TTTCCTCAACATCAATTTTATCTGGATTTTTATATTTTTCGAGATTCATGAAGTAATTGGTTATAAATTCTTGACCTGCTTGTTCAACATTTATTTGATAGTATTTACAAAAGATATTTTGGAATGTTTCATCGGTTGAAACATTGGTATTTTTATATTCATTTTGGATATAAAGGTATGGTTCAATTAGTTCATAAGTGATATTTTCAATCACTTTTGAAGCGTTGTATTCAATGATTTTAGCAATTTCTATTATTTCCATGCCTATATTAATAAATTTGTAATTCTATTTAAAACAGTGATTGTTGATTCAGTTCCGGGTAATCTACAGGTTCAAGTATCTCACTATAATTTCGATTGACTTTTGAATTACCTGCTACTTTTGAAATGGTATGCGCTCTCATGTTTATTTCTTCATAAGGCAGAATGAGTGACTTTATTTGTTCCGGTGTTGATAATGGATTGAGCCATTTGTCAGCAGATTCCAGATCTAAAATCAAAGGCATTCTTTTTTTTACGTTGTGGATCATTTCCATAAGTGGATTTGCTGCCGTTGTAACAATGCTGAAAGTATCATAAACCTCACCGGTAGATTTATCTAACCATGTATCAAATACTGACCCTAATAAAAACCCGGGGTCATTTGTCGGCTCAATAAAATAGGGATATTTATTGTTGTTGAAATCACGCCATTCAAAAAACCCGCTCACGGGTAACAGGCATCTACGAGAAAGTATATTTTGACTGAATGAAGGTTTTTCGTAAATTGTTTCACCTTTTGCATTTAATGTTTTATCCCGCAATTCAAAAGCATCATCTTTTGATTTTGCCCAAGAAGGTATAAGACCCCATTCTTTGAGTACAATCTCATTATCTGTAATAACTGGCAATTTAGGGTGTGCAAATCCACTGACCATGTAAAGGTTAGGGATTTCCGGTTCTATTGGATTCTTTTTTTTCTTTCTGATTTTTGCAGGAAGGCCGTTGTAATATTGCTCTGCTGTCATTAAAACTCCATTACGGATAATGGCGACTGTAAAACACATAAGATTTTAATAATTAGTGATTTGAATAAACGGGGAAAAGTTTAAATTATTTAATGAACAGTTCTAATATATTATTGGTTCAAATATATGGAAATTTATAAAACAAAATCACTTACTTTGCGATAATTACTCACAACCCAAAAAGAAATTTTAATATCCATCATATCAGAAAAATAGTTGATTCAAACTTGGGTATTGTAAACTATTCTATTAAATAACATTGACGATAAATGTACGGCTTAATTGATTGCAATAACTTTTACGCTTCATGTGAGAGAGTTTTTCAACCCTCACTGAATGGCAAGGCAATTGTTGTTTTATCAAACAACGACGGTTGTGTTATTGCACGGTCAGCCGAGGCAAAAGCCCTAGGTATTCCTATGGGTGAACCTGCATTCAAATTAAAGGAACTGATTGAAAGTAATCAGGTGGCTGTGTTTTCGTCCAATTATGTTTTGTATGGAGATATGTCGAACCGAGTAATGACAACAATAGGTGCTTTTGTGCCTGAAATGGAAATCTATTCTATTGACGAAGCCTTTCTTTTGCTTAATGGTTTTGAAAATATAAATCTTTATGAGTTAGGTGGTAAGTTAGTCCAAACAGTTATCAGGAATACTGGAATACCTGTAAGCCTTGGAATTGCACCTTCAAAAACCCTTGCTAAAGTGGCTAATAAATTTGCCAAGAAGTACAAGGCTTACAAAGGTGTGTGTATTATTGATACTGACGAAAAACGAGAGAAAGCACTCAAACTGACAAAAATCGGAGACGTTTGGGGAATTGGCAGACAATACGCAAAGAAACTTGAATACTATAGTATAAATACAGCGTGGGATTTTACTCAACGAAGTAAGGGTTGGGTACGTCAACAAATGGGTGTTGTAGGCGAAAGAATGTGGCTTGAATTACGTGGTACACCATGCATTGAAACTGAATCACCCAAATCAAAGAAAACAATTTGTACATCCCGAAGTTTTGGGGAAAAGTTGACCGCTATTGAGCCAATATCTGAAGCTGTTGCCAACTTTGCTGCCGGTTGTGCCGAAAAGTTGAGAGCGCAAAAATCTACTGCTGCTGTTGTTGTTGTATTTATTCATACCAATCCGTTTGCGACTAATCAACCTCAATACTATAATCAGGTTGCTATGCAATTATCAGTTTCAAGCAATGATAGTACTGAACTAATTGATTATGCTTTAAGAGGACTACAATCAATTTTCAGGGAGGGATATCAATATAAAAAAGCTGGTGTAATTGTAAGTGAAATAAGCCCGGAAAGACCTTTGCAAGCTGATATGTTTGATACTCGAGACCGTACAAAGTATAACAAAGTTATGGGGGTAATGGATAAACTTAATGCTTCGTATGGAAGACAGAAAGTAAAGATTGCAGCCCAAGGATTTGATAGAAAGTGGAAATTGAAAAATGAAAAACTATCGCCTTGTTATTCAACAAATATCAAAGATATTATGGTAGTAAAAGCAGAATAAAAAAAAGCCACCGGTGAAGGTGGCTTTCAAAATCAGAAGATTTTGTCTCATTTAGTATAGTGAATCGAGAAATTTGTGTATTTTGTTAAGGTTAGAAAAAAACCAAACTGCACGACAGCCGCCACTGCATATAGGTGTGTGTGTGTGTTATGAGCATACTTTTTTCTTCTTCTTGTCAATTAAAACAATTTGTTGATTTCTATAAAGAGACCTTCAAAATTATCTAAAGTTATTTTGGAGAAGTATGATTTGTCGACACCTAGTTGATTCAATTTATTCGCAGGTCTGTAATGATTAAATCTGTCTTTCGATATGACTTTATTTATTTGTTTTAATATCGTTTCTAATGAAGAGTCAAGATCTGCAAGTTTAATTTCGGAATAATCATCTTTAAAAGCCAAATTGAACAATTTTAAATATTCCTCTTTTGTGAAAAGATCTTCAATGTCAGCAGTTTTAGACCCATTATGTGCAAACTCATCAAAAAACCGTATATTTTTGTCTTTTATTATTTTGTGTTTAATCAGGTCTTCAACTCGCTGCTTTCCTTTTTGATCCGTAAAAGTATCAAGCAAGCATACTACATTTAACTTTGAACCACGTAACAAAGAAATAAATGTTGAGACTTTATCTAATCCGCCAACAGGAATAATCGTGATATTATCTTTTAAGCCTGCTCTTTTTTCCTGTTCTAATATATTAGAAATGACCGTCAAATATATTAAATCTGCTGGTCCTTCAACTAATAAGTTGTTTTTTGAGATAAATAGATTCTGGGCTATATCATAACCCAAGGCAGCTTGAAGTGGAAATAATGTATTTGGGTCTTTTTCCTGTATTGAGTCTGATATAATTGTTCCTTCATCGGTTTCGAGGCAAGTACGTACTCGCTTAAGGTTTTCAGATTCAACCATAAAGGGAGAATGCGTAGTATAAATTATTTGATATTTATCTGAAAGATCTTCAATAAATCTAAGTAAATCGGCTTGTGCTGAAGCATGTAAACTTAATCCAGGTTCATCAAGTAGTAAAATATAATCTGAAGTTTTGTCTGCTTGAATTTTACTGAACCAAATAATAAAAGAAAAAAACCAGTTAAAACCTTTACTTCTTCTATCTAATGGAAGTGATATTTTATGCCTTTGACTTCTAACTCTTATATCGAGAAATTTTTGTGGTTGCCCTTGTGGGTTTGTTTTATCTTGAATACGAAATTCAATATCTAAGTTCTTATTTGTTGACCAATAATTGAAAATTTCTTTCGTTATTTTGTTTGACGAAGCTTCAAGTAATGCTACAAATCTCTCATAATCAGACGAAGTAAGAATTTCATTTGGTTTTATTCTTGCTAATTCAAAAAGAGCTTTAGCTGTTTTTGTTTTTTCATCATTAGTGCCATTATTTAATTCATTAATATTAATCTTTCCACCTAAATGATAATAGTCGTCAAAGTACCAAAATTTAGGCATATTTGGTTTTATCCATTTTGTGAAAATGTGTTGAGCTAGTGTGTTGTCCCAATTTGCACCTGCATCAACAATCTTTTTAATTTCTGTTTTAAACGCAACAAGACCGGTATCACCTTCTAACTGTGGTACAGTTGCAACATCTTGTAAAGACGTCATCTTGTTTATTACTTCAATAGTTTCTTTAGATAAAGCAATGTTCTGAATTTTAAATTCTAAGAATTTCTTTTGATTAGCAGTTATATTCGCAACAGTATTTGCTGTTGTTTTGTAATGACAAGAATATGAGAAGCCTTTAACTGTGAAAACGCCTTTTCCAATTTCAGAATCTATCGTCTGCAATAACTCGTTTGAAATTTCATAGTCACATTTCACTATCTCAACTTCTTCATTACTATTCTCAAAATCAACTAACTCATTTCTAGGATAGTCTTGTGTGGTATCAAATTTGAAATCAGTGTCATCGTTGAAGTAGTTTGTTTTAGCTAATACTTGAAGAAAGCTAGTTTTTCCAGACTCATTCATTCCTACAATTGTTGTTATTGCTGGGTCAATCTCAATTGTTTGTGGCTTCTGGATACTCTTGTATTTATTGACAGTTGCCTTTACTAATCTTATTAATGCCATAGTATTATTATTTAAATTGTTTTTATTTTTTTTAAGCTGCCCATAACGACGAGTCGTATGTTAGGGGTAAGTGCATTTCTTTCTTTAGTTTCGTACAAACTATATTATTAATAATTCGTCAATCTTAATCATCGAAATACATTCTCTTTCAATTCCAATCTCCTGAAGTGTAAATAAATGCTTTTGTTTTTCGTCTTCATCAAAATAAGTTACTAGCCAATTAGCATTACTTGTGATTCTGTGAATTTCTTCAAAATATGGAATATCTATTTCGTTTAAAGAATGTCCTAAAACAACTATCTTATTCACAAGGCATAAATCTTCGAAAAAGCTTTTGTTGTCTTCAATAATTTCTCTGACAGGTTTAGATAGAGCATGAAATGGATATTTTGCCTTAGCTTCAGAATCTGAAAATGGTGTTCTATTGCTATCTCCATTTTCATCAAATTCTGGCTCTTCTTCCACTGTCTGGTTGTGACCAAAAATAATAGCTCCTCTATTATCTTCAATATTACCATGAATATGTAATATATTTTCATGCTGAATTTTATAGAATACCTCCAATAGAAGTGTATAATTAAAGCTTAAAAAACAAGCATTCTCGTTTAATGATAACTTTTTCTGAACGAAATCAAAATCAATACATTCTAACCAACTTTCAAATGCTTCCCTTATTGATTCAAGAAGATTTTCAGTTTGTTCATCAATATCATCTTCAAGACTATATATGAAACTTAGTTTAAAATTTTCGTCATTAATATCAATGTTACAAATGTCATCAAAAAAAGCCGTCCAATCAAAAGTCCCTAAATCTTCTTCGAAATTTGTCCAAAGATATTTTTCAACACAACTAACCTCAGGACTTTTATCTTCTTTTATTCTTAGTTCAAAATATTTTTCAAGTTCAAAATCAAATTCTTTATGATTTTCTTTTACGAATTTATGGAAATGACAATATCTAGTTGGTAGCTCATGATATAAGTCAAATCCATTGCCTATAACGTATAATGTATTCATTTTCATAGAGAAATTGTTTTTTTTGCATTACCCCTAACACATATATAATCCCAGTTGAATTAATTTTATTTATTGAAATTAGAGATTAAATCTGGTTAACTGGGTTTATTCTTCTTATATGTGTTGAAAAAGGCAGACAAATTTAAACATAAATTTTAATAATGTGCAAAAAATACAAATAAAGATATTATTTTAAAGGTGATATGTTTTTTTTAATCATTTACATGTGAGATTTAACTCACATCAAGCCTTACAAAAAAATATTCAAAAGCACCTAATCGAAAAAAAAACAGCCCATTTCTCTCGAAGTGGACTGTTTGATTAACCTAAATCTAACTATTTATGTCTGTAAACTGAATAGTTGGTGCAAATATAGTGTTTTTGAATTTATTTGTAAATAAATTTCAAAACTTGTTTGAAAGAATTGTTTATCGAATTGATTTCAATGAGATAAATATCTTGCTTTAGAATTGGTATTTGTATTTTAAAGTTTGTGAAAGATTTATCTTGAACAACTTTCTGACCTGTTATAGTGTAAATTGTGTAAGCAATTGGAACGTTGGTTTCAGAAATGACTGTGAAACAGGAATTGTTGTAATTGAATTTGAAATCAAATTTATTTGATAATTGAATTTGATTTGAGGTTGTAATATTCCAAACTGTACCGACTTTATTACCCCAAATGTATTCTGCTAATTCAGGATAGTCAATGAAGGGGTTTCTATTGCCCTGAATTGAATATACTTTATCGTTTCTTGTACGTTCCTTTTGGCTAACTGGATCTTGTCTGCTCCATTGTAATAGTAAGTTAATTGCCCATGTTTTAAACACCGGATAGGTGTTATTTTGCATCATATTCTCAGGCTTAGAAGTGTCCCAAAGGTTTTTATAATGTTCGTAGGCTGTGGCCATGTAAAAGTATGTACGTGCAAAATCTCCTTTGTATTGGTTGGCTGGTTCGAAAACGTTACCTGTATAATCAGGATAGTTTGCGGGACCAATTTTACTAACACCATTGTCTTTTGTGGGAGTGCCTGAAACGACACCCAAAGGGTTGTCGTTCTTAGAAAGATTTGTGCTGCCATCGGCAGGGTACAAATGATTTAAGTCTTTGTAGGCAGCCCATTCGTGGCTACCCCACCAAGATTTAGGTAAGCTGTGTTCTATATGAAGTTCTTGACCAAAAGCAGGAAAATTAATAGATATATAATTTGAAGCAAAATATCGTAGAGTTGGAGAATACATTTCA
Organism: Paludibacter sp.; assembly: GCA_031292575.1. Lineage (GTDB taxonomy): Bacteria > Bacteroidota > Bacteroidia > Bacteroidales > Paludibacteraceae > Paludibacter. Next base: position 152,137 of record JARLGX010000002.1, on the reverse strand, counting down.
ATAACCAAGTTATTGATTGTATCTCTGTCTGTGTAATAAAAGCCATTCCAAGTGTGAGTTGAACCTGAGCCGTATGAATAATAACGGCTAGTGTCAGCCATAAGAATATTGTGCAACTCTGTTTTAAGAGCTGCTGATTGTTTGCCATTGAGAGAAGTGTAGTATCCTTGTGGAATAGTGGCAAAAATATTAATTGAAAGAAATAAATAAGTAAATAATGTGCTATATCTTTTCATGATACAAAAGTACAATATAGAAATTAAATATTGTGTTTTATAAAATTCCCAATTTCAAACGAAGAAAAAGGGAATTTTATTTTATATTTATTACGTTAGATCATAATCTACTTTGATATTATTCCATTCTGCCGATAATGTTTCATTCATACTATGATATGTCGCATCATCCAAAAGAATACAACTCCAGGCAAGATTTGATTCGTAAACCAAGAGATTCTTGACAATTTCAGCATGAAATTTAGTTTCACTAAGTTCTTTAGCCTTATCAAAAATACTCCTATAATTATCACAAACTGACTTAGAACAACAATACAATACTTCGGTCTTGTATAATCTGGAAATAAGCGCGAATGGGATAGTTAGCTGTAAAATAAGAATTAGTATTTTTTCATACCCGCATATTGCAAAAATAAAGAACAAGAAGGAAATAATACCAGACTTAAATCGTTCTTTATTAATAGATTCTTTTAAAATGCTGTATGTAAAGAAAGCACTTTCAAAGTTATTAATACCAATTTTTTTAAAACCAAAATCATTTTCGTCATTCGTATAATAGTCTTTTGATTTTTTTTCTGACAATCTAGTGCCAAATGAATTATCGACAAGGTCGATTCGTCTTAAAGTTTCGGCATTACGATAAATATAATCAATTATCAATCCTAAAACAAAAATAGCAACAATCAAAACTGCATTAGGAATCTCTATCCATGACGAAATAGCTAGATTGACAGCAGGTATGCTTTTTAATATAGACCCAATAATCAATAGAGCCGTAGAGAAATACATTAGTTTATTATTTAATGCATCAAGCATCTTAGCTTTTTTAAAATTACTTTTGAATGGTACTATATTATTCATTTGTTTTTTCTTTTGAGTGTGAAACTTCAGGGCCAATCCATTCACCGGATTGTAACCAATATTCATAAAAGTATATCCATGCAATAGTCCATTGCATAATTTCCTTGGCTACAAGCCTGCTGCTATGCCAATTAAAGTTATCTGGGTGATATAAACATAAACTTTTGTCGGAATAAGTATGTTTCGCATTTTCAACTAAAGAAGGCGAAATGATATGTACTAAAGGTTTTTGATCACCACGATATTCTACAGATACTGTGTAAATTGGCAACTCAGGTTTGACCATCAATTCACCTGTAAACGTAACGCACACACCCTTTACGGTGCTATGAAATTGAGGATATTTCGATTTCATAGCACCAATTTGGGCTAATATATTTGGCTGTTGAGTTTTAAAATATTTCGCCATAGAATCCTTTTGAGGCAGCTAAAGCAGTGCCGACAGTGGTTGACAATCCAGCAGTAACGCTGTGTTTTAGCGAGCCATTTGAAAGTGATTCAGAAAAACTTTTAGCCTCGTCTTTATCCAAAGCCGGAAATTCTTTTCCAAAAATATCTTTCCAAATCTTTTTGGCTTCTGCGACCTCCTTTTCATCGTCCAACTTCTTCGCTTCATTCAGTTTATCTTTTACCGATCTTATCTTTGATTTGAACTTATCGTACTCATCATAGGACTTAAACCTGCTAGAGACAAGAAAGCCTTCCGCATGATTAAACCACAAACGAATACCCTCTTCGGAATTCGTAAAATCGTACAAATTGAATATGTTGATTGCAACTTGTTCAACATGAAATGAAGGAATGTTCTGTTTGTTTTCACGCTTCCAGTATTTTACTGCTTTCACAATATCTTTCACTTTATATGAACGTTTTTTATTAACATCAGATAAGCTGTTGGTAAGTGTTTTGGGGTCGGTAAAAATCCAACCATCCAAAGCCTCATTTGGGATATATAAAGCACCAGACTTTCTTAGCGAAGGCAAAACATCAAAATCCTTATCCGACAAAACGACAGTAACACAAGGTCTATCTTGTATTACTTTATCTTTGTAGTCGTTCAAGCCGTTCAGGTAATTTTTAAAATTTGTCAGTACAGTTTGAGGTTTCGGGTCAATACCATTTATGCAATAGTCAGACTCGTCAATTACAGCAAATAAATCAATATCATCGAGCGGTCTGATAATAGTGTCCCTTTCATACGAACCATTAAGGAAAACATCCATAACTGAAAGTCCGTTATCTTCATTTGTAAGGCTCGATTTCAAATTTTCAAATGCAGCCTCAATGTTCGCTTCCTGTCTATCGGTAACAGAAATGTTTTCAATTAAATCATTAATACTTTTTAAAAGTGTACTCATACGCATTTTTTTTTGTTATATAATAAGTTTAGTTACAAGGTTTTTGACGAGAACCTGTAAAAACTCGTTCATTAGCCCTATTTCCGTTTTGGTGAACGTTGAGATAATGCACTGCCTGCTACACTTTTACTCGTTTTGCTATAACGGTTGTCTTGCAAAATTTTAGAAGCTTCTGTAGCTACCTTTTTGGAAGTTACTTTATTTCCCATATTATTATGTAATATATCTGATTTACCATAGGTTCAGATATCACCTACTGTACTTGCCAGCGACAGATAGCAGAGTAGAAGCATTAATATATATGAAAAAAGATTAAATAGCAGCAGCTTTACAACTTATTATACTACTTTTGCACAACTTTTTGAAGAAAGTATTGTTTCATTTATATCAGGTTGTTTACCACTATAATCAACCGTAGTCAAAGTCAATATATCGCTATATAGTCGAAATTGAACGTTTGACTTACTCAAAAATTATACCAAGAATAAAAAAATGTGCAAATTTGGCAGAAATGTCAGATTTTTTGTCATGTCTTATTGCGAAATTTGTCACGAAAGCTGACACATTGGCTCCAATTGACTGAGAACTATACTACAAATACTACAAAACCCCATTTCTTACAGTAGTAGGAATTGGGGATTTTTTTTATTCTGCTAATTATAGTATGTTGTTTGGATTTTTAATAACTGGTAGTTTTGCATACTATAATACTCCATACTATGATTAGCGAACCCATTTTGCAGATCTTTGGATCAAACGTTCAAAAATACAGAAAAGAAAGGCAGCTTTCACAAGAAAAACTAGCTGAGTTGGCCGGACTTCATCGTACTTATATTGGAATGATAGAACGAGCGGAAAAAAACATAACACTTTGTAATATCGAAAAGATTGCGAAAGCTTTGAATATAGAAATAAAAGATTTACTTGAAGTGTCAATAAAATAAAACTGTCGTTTTATGAGCAAATCATTTGAAATTTTTAAGAACAAAATAAATAAAAAAACTAAGAGCAAAAAGATAATTAAAATTACAATGGATAAAGCATTTAAAATACCCCCAAAATCTCCAGAAAATATCATATCTCCAGAAAATTTGGTCGATTGTTTAAGAAAATTGATTGGGGTTAAGTTTAAATTTACAGGGAAACCACGTACAGACGGCTCTTCGTTAAGGAAATTGATTGCAAGGACTATTTTCGAACAGAATATTTCACCAGAAGCAAATGCTGGTGATTATGAAATAATGCCTCCTCGGCAAAAAGGTGTTCCACGTTTAATACGTGAATTAATTGATACCTATATAGTAACAACAGGAGAAAGCTATAACTTACAAGTGTGGAATAGAGTGCCCAACAGTAATTCCATTTTAGTAAACTACACATCGGGCGATAAGATACAATGTAAGGATATTAGGCTAATATTTATCAAAGTAAACACTACAGAGGAAATAATTGAGTCTATCATTGTTCTTACTCCAGAATATATTGAGAAAAAATTTGGTAAGTTTGGCAAACCTACAATCAAACACCAGTTAATGATCTCAAACAAAATACGTGATAGAATAATCAAAAGTGAAGATTCAATACTTACCTTTAACGATACTGATAAACTTACCTATCAGGTTAGACATGACTACAAAGAAACACCGTTAGCAATGCTAAAGGGACCTGATTTAAAGCATTTGTTTTCAATTCAATTGTTGTTAGAAATGACAGCAAAAAGAATTATTGGAATTACTTTAGAAGCAAACGACACAAAAAACAGAGGTCAAGCTCTGGAGCGATTAATACTCCAATTGCTTGGCTATAGTGAAAACAACATAAAAGGTCTTGCTGGAGGATATCCTGACATACCTAATCAATTGTTAGAAGTCAAAGTACAAGATTCCCCAACTGTTGATTTAGGAAAATATTCACCTGAATTTGAGGACTCCATTATGCCTGAGATTGGGATAACAACTAAAGACATAAGATATCTTATCGCATTGACAAATGCCCAGACTGGTTTAATTGAAGGCGTTGTCCTTGTGCCAGGCGAAAAGCTTGGAGAAGTTTTTACTTATGTAAGTGAGACAAGTTATAAGTGTCAACGTTCAATCCCAATGGCTTTTTTTGAAAAACACAAAGGACAATGTGTATTTAATCCTTAATAGCAAAAGCTTCTTTCACGCAGTGATTCAGTTCAAGCGAAAGAGCTTCTGAGTCTAAATCACTCTGATAGTTTAACGCTTTGACTATCGTTATAATTTTCTGAGCATATTTGCTTTTTGGGTCTGGTATTGGATATTTTTCAATATACTGACTAAAATAACGACGGCGACCAGAATACAATTTGTTGTTGAAACAGAGATCATGGTATTGAGCCATTATTTCAGAATTACAGACACCTTGAATTAAGAAAAGTAGTTCATTTTCTTCTTTTGTCTGAGCAACTAACCAATAGCAGTTTCCATTGACAATAGCACCACTTTCATCATATGAAAAACGTGCTTCAATACTAATATCTGGAAACACTATCTTTGGGAGAGCCCACAATGCAGGATTCTGAGAAACCCACATTTCATACCATTTCCGACCAGCTTCAATTAAATATTTGCGTGATTCAAGTTGTGTTCGGTGCTTCATTAAATATTCTTTGGCTTGCGGATAATCGTCTAAATTAACTACATCTTTCTTTCCATTTTTAGAATAATGAGGGTACAGAACCTTAGCGTATTGCGATAAAGTACACGTCCATTTTTGAATATTTTCTTGAGAGATTAGAGGTTTAAGTAATTCGTCTTCGGGTATTGCTTGTTCATTATCCCAATTGTTATTCAAAAAAACATTATCAGCACACGATTTTATACCAACTCTAACCTTAAATTTATCTCCTATATAAAAAGCAGCATTCGATTGAATCGCTTCAATCCATTTGTTCTCAGTATCGTTTGTCATCTGCCAAACATCAGTTTTAATATGCGAATGCTTCAGTAAGCCAACGCTATAATCAAATACTTTTCCGTTTGTTGAAAATGTTCCAGCTTCAGTTTTTGTCAATATATCATAAATGGAATCAACTTCGGAAATTTTATTATTGGCTTTTAATTGAAAATTCTCGTAAATTTTAGCAAAGAGACAAGGCTTTGTTAATTGCGTTTTACTTGCTTTCTTCCTACCAATGAAAATTGCAGGCAATACAGCAGCATTAAATAGTTTAGTGTCGCCCAAATCTATCACCTCAAGGATATCATAATTTTCAAGTAAAAACTTTCTAATCTCAGCACCGCTTTTTGTTGTCAAATAACGATTTGAGGTAATTACACCTAAAATACCTCCCTTTCTCAAAGCGTTAGTCATACCCATTAAAAAAGGATAATATAAATCTATTTTCCCCGAGAGATCATAATCTTTAGCGATTTGTTGAGATTTTTGCGCACCTAAAATTTGTGTCCGCACATAAGGTGGATTTGCGATTACAATATCAGCAAATTCTCGTTTTGTTTCGTCAGAAGACAATCCTGTATTATTAGGAGAAACTTCAAGAAAGTCCTTTTGTTGAACTTGTATTTTGGTGAAACCAAGATTTAATAATTGGTTGTGCGTATTTATTACATAGTCAATATTTGTATCAAAGCCGCTAAGCATAAAATCAAAACTATCTTTAATTTTTAAAGCTATAGAAGAAAGCAATGCACCATCCCCACATGCAGGGTCTAAAACTTCAGCAATTTTCTCTTTATTATTGTAATATGATAAAATTTTGTCTGATAAAAAGTCAGCTAATCCCACCGGAGTAAAAGTGGCACCAGAGTTTTTCACAGTAACCTCTTGAATATTATTCATAATATTTATTTTTTTTATATTCATCAATATTATCTTGTACAACATTTAATATGCCATTGGCATCTTTCTCTTGACCAACTATTTCGTACACTTTATCAGCCAACCAGAGTTTTAACAGTTCTGACTCATCAAAATCGAACAATTTTGCGAGTAATTTTACTTGTTCCCGTTTTACTGGACGGTCACCACGTTCTATTTTACAATAGAGAGCATTATCCATTTCAAGAAATGCTGAAACTTGACGTTGCAGAAGTTGCTTCTCCTCACGTAGTTGTCTTATTTTATCTACAAATAACATAATTGATTGTTTTTGACTTGACAATATTTGACAAATGTATTTCAAATAATTGAATCTCCAACGAAAAATTGAAAAAAGTTTTCAACAAAAAAGAAAAATAAAACAGGCCGCTAAGAATTGCTCTTAACGACCTGAATATATGACATCTTAATAAGTGAGCTAATTTCTGTTTTGACTTAACAGAATATCTACATTACTCATCCTATAATAGATTTTATTTCCAATTTGTGAAAATTGAATCAAACCATCATCTCTTCATTGTTGGGCGGTTCTGGTAGAAATCCCCATCAGCTTGATAAAATCTTTATTATCCAGAATAGCATCAGCCGGGGCTTTTGATTTTTCAAGCAATAAGTTTTTTATTTCTGCCAAACTTTCAACAATTTTCTCATACATTTTAGGAACTTCGCTTAGCTCCTGAAGTTTGTCGTTTACTTCTAATTCTCAACGGATCTGTCTTTCTTTTTGTTCGAATATATTCATATTATGCTGTTTGAATGGTTGAAATTTGTCCCATTTGTCCCTGCAATAAAACTGGGACAGCAGGAGTGTCTAATTCTGATTTAACTAACCGTTCAACCGTACTTTTTGAAATACCTAACTCCAGTCCAGCTTTTCTATAGCTTAAACCTTGCCTATGCAAAGTCTTAGCCTGATAAGCCAATGAAGACCTATCCATCTCGTCCGCTTGCATCAAGTGGTCAGATTCAGGACTATAGCCAATATGCCGAAAATGAAGAAAAGAATTATCTTTTGCAACTTCATATTCAATTACATTGTCACCATCATATTCATTCTCGCATGAACGAACTTTAAGCTGTTTCACATATCGAATGTTTCTACCTTTTGAGCTTCTTCCAATAGTGAATACAGAATCTGCAAAGTTGGCTTTCATCTTAGAGCCCTGTAAATCATTTAATTGTATTGGCCGATACGAATCAACTTTTTTTGTATGCTCCAACAGCAACATAGTAAGATTGAAATCAAATTTCAAGTTATTAAGGCTATCCATTAGCGGTTTTGCATTTTTGGCCTGGTCGGTATCTCCTGAAATTAAACGTGTCATATTGTCAATAATGACAACTTTAGCACCGGTTTGAATAATTAGATTCTTCAAACATTTGATAAAATATTCTTCATAAGAGATATTATTTGGCATCTCAAATTTTCGTTTAAAAACAGCTCTATAAAAGTTCTCATTAAACTCGAACTCATTTTCATAGTTTTCTGAATACCTGCCCTGAAATTGCTTGTCAGTAAGCTCTAAATCAAAGTATAACACCTTTTCAGTGGTGCTAATTTGATTCGCTATTTGAACTCCAAAAATAGACTTGCCAACGCCTGTATCAGCAACTAAAATTGTTAACTCATTTTCAAAAATAAGACTATCAAACAACCTTTTGGGGGCTGCCTGTGATTTTGCAGAACACAAACACTCGTTAGCAGTTCGGCAATTAAAAAACCCAACTTCAACTCCATCTACTAAAACATTTTTGTCGATCACCCTTTTTTCTATCGACACCCACTTTAAATTTCTATTAAATCTACGTACTTTCATTTAAAATTCTTTACTGTCCCAGCCGATTTCTCGGGACATCTGGGACACCGTTTTATTACTAATTGGTTAATTTTAGCAATAAATCCTTCAATAGTAGCAATTCGCTTTATTATACCAAGCTCGAATATTCCCCATATTGAAATTATGTGCATTTCGCTTATATGTTCGCCGAAGTCAAATTGGTAGCACGCTTGCCATCCAATGAATTCGGTTAGCTCTCTATTTTCAGCCGCTCTATTGCATGGTTTAAAACCTGCAAATATGGAACTAACTGAAGCCTCCAACAAGAGAGAGCAACTTATTGGAGGTCAATGATTAAAGTTTGATTAACTCTTCATATCCTCCGTTTTATGTCCAAAAATATGATTGCCCACTGGCAAGCATAATTATAAATTCTATCGAAAGTAATAATTAAAATCGACATATGCAAATAATTGTAAACATATTTTCTTTGAAATTTGAAAATAATTTATATATACCTGAAAATAAGACATATAATTATACTTGAAAAATATTTATCCCGTGAATACGATTTTTAAAAATTAGACAACTATAAAAAAAGAAATGCAAAGCCCTGAGACCTTGCATTTTATTATTGAATTGTTTCATCAGAGCAGATTCATCATCGCTTCGCTGATTTGGCTGTTTTCGAAGCTGTCCAAATAGATACGTGTAACCTTTTCGGAACTATGCCCCAGTGATTCACTTATTATGGAAGTGGAAACGCCTGAGCGTTTTAAAACCGTGGCGAATGAGTGCCGTGCAACATAGGTGGTAATGTGAGTGTTTACTTCTGCCAGACCTGCTATTGTTTGTAACCGTTTATCCACTCTGTAAAGTAAATTGTGAACTCTCATCTTCCGTTGCTTTTCAGTCAAATGGTTATTTACTTCAAGGATTGGAAACAAATAGTTATTTGTACGACCTTGTGAATAATGATTTAAAATGTTTTGTGCTTCGGGAAGTAGCTTCAGATTAATTGGTTTATTCGTTTTATTACGCCTATAGACAAGGCAGCCATTTATTATGTTGGATTCTTTGAGTTTGGCAATATCAATAAAACTTATGCCACCACATAAATAACTGAATACGAATATATCTCTGGCAAATTTTAGTTTTTTATCGTCCAAATTTACAGTGACAATCTTATTAATATCTTCCTTAGAAATGGCGCGTTTTTGGGTTGTAATATCGAATTTGCTGACTTTATAATCATCAAATGGATAATAGGCTTTATTTAGACTTTTTGCCTCTACAGCCTTATTAAAAACAGCTCTCAGCGTTCTAAACTGAACACTTATTGTTGTGTCCTTATTGCCATTTTTCCTCTGCCATTGCTCGTATTTATTTAGCCACAAAACATCAATTTCGGAAAATAATAAGTCCAATTTGTTGTTTGTGAATTTATTCAACGAATTATAAGAGCTTTTATAAATACGCCAATTACCATATTTATCGGACAATTCCATTTCTGACAGCAACTTTTTGTAAAAATCCCCAACGGTTCTAATTACTTTCTGTTGGTCATCTGATATTAAAAGTGATTGAGCTGAATAGTCTTTGCCCTCTGCATTTAATTCCAGGATTTGTTTGCGGACCTTTTCAATACTTGAACTGATAAGCTCTTCAATAAATTCTCTATTCGGGCAATTTCGTTTTGGTTTGTCTTTTTCAAAATCCCAGAATTGTGGATTAATGGAGATTTTGAGACTCTGATACTTCTTTTTTCCATCTTTACAGATACGTAACATCAATGGATTTTCACCATTACTGAGGGTCTTTGACTTGTAGCATAGCACATTAACTGTTGCATTCATGACTTTTTTGGTTTAACTCTCGGTTTAACTTTGAAGTATAAATGCAGTATTTTCAGAGAATTTGAGCATAAAAAAAGGTAGTCCAATTTCTTGTAACTACCTGATTGTAAGTGATAAGCGGAGAGGAAGAGATTCGAACTCTCGGTACCCTTTTGAGGTACACACGCTTTCCAGGCGTGCCTCTTCAACCACTCGAGCACCTCTCCGTTTTTTTATCTGGAGTGCAAATGTATACAAATAAACTGGTAATTTAAAATGTTGTTAGATAAATTAGATGTCAAATAATGAAGTTGCATTTAGTGTTGTTTGTTCCTCGACTTCCATTTCGCTGCAATTATAAATTTCAGCTATTTTTTTACAAACCAAACGTACATAAGCACTTTCATTCCGTTTTCCACGATGTGGAGTGGGGGTGAGGTAAGGTGAATCGGTTTCCAACAGAATATATTCCAAAGGAATTTGTTTAACTACAGCAGATAATCCGGAATTCTTAAAGGTTACAATTCCGTTTATTCCAAATTTAAAACCACCAAAAGCTATAATTTCCTGCGCTTCTTCAATCGTTCCTGTAAAGCTATGAAAAACTCCGGTTAATCCTTTGTTTTTATAAGGGGCAAGTGCCATCATGGTTTCGCTGAATGAATCGCGCACATGAATAATTATCGGTAAGTTATATTCCAATGCCCAGTCGATTTGTTGTTGAAAAACAATAATTTGTTCTGGCAAAAAAGTCTTGTCCCAATATAAATCGATTCCAATTTCTCCAACAGCAGTCCATTTTCGGCGTTCCAGTTCCGATTTTATTAATGTAAGTTCTTCTTTATAATTTTGCTTGACACTGGTTGGATGCAATCCGATAGCAGCATGGCAAAATTTCGGATATTTTGCCTCCAAAGTCAGCATAGGAGATAATGTGCCACTATCGCAATTAGGTAAAATAATATGACTTACGCCGACTTCTTTAGCACGGATAATTACTTCGGCGCGGTCAGTGTCAAATTCTTCTGAGTAAATATGAGAATGGGTATCAATCATAAAAGGGGTTTCGCGATTTTCAATCGCGTTTATATTAAATATTCGCGATTGAAAATCGCGAAACCCGAAATTTTTTATTCCCACTCAATTGTAGCAGGCGGTTTGGAGCTGATGTCGTAGACAACTCGGTTTACACCTTTTACTTTGTTGATAATTTCGTTTGACATTTTGGCAAGAAATTCATAAGGCAATTGTGCCCAATCGGCTGTCATAGCATCTGTAGAAGTTACGGCACGCAGTGCAACGGCATTTTCGTAAGTCCTTTCGTCGCCCATTACTCCAACCGATTGTACCGGAAGCAGTATAACGCCTGCTTGCCAAACCATATCATACAAGTTCCATTCACGTAAGCCGCTAATGAAAATATCATCTGCTTCTTGCAAAATGCGTACTTTTTCAGCCGTAATATCACCTAAAATACGCACGGCCAATCCTGGTCCGGGGAATGGTTGACGTTTAATGAGGTGATGCATCATGCCAAGTTGGGTTCCCACACGGCGAACTTCATCTTTAAAGAGAAGACGTAATGGTTCGCATAACTTGAGGTTCATTTTTTCGGGAAGTCCACCCACGTTGTGGTGCGATTTAATCACCGTTCCTGTGATGGAAAGCGATTCAATAATATCGGGATAAATAGTGCCCTGCGCCAGCCATTTTACATTTTTTATTTTGTGAGCTTCTTCGTCGAACACATCAATAAAGCCGCTGCCAATGATTTTGCGCTTTTGTTCAGGATCGGAAACTCCGGCCAAAGCCTTGTAAAATCGCTCCTTTACATTTACACCGATAACGTTAAGTCCAAGGTGTTCGTAATCTTTCATTACGTTTTCAAATTCATTCTTTCTAAGCAAACCGTGATCAACGAAAATGCAAGTCAGGTTTTTTCCAATGGCTTTGTTGAGCAATACGGCAGCAACCGATGAATCAACACCTCCTGAGAGTCCGAGAACCACTTTGTCATTGCCCAATTGTTTCTTAAGTTCCGCAACTGTACTTTCTACAAACGAAGCAGGCGACCAGTCGCGTTTACATTCGCAAATATTCAGAAAGTTTTCGAGAATCAACGTTCCATCAAGTGTGTGATAAACCTCAGGATGAAATTGTACACCCCAGGTTTTTTCACCTTCAATCTTGAAAGCTGCCAGTTCCACATCATCGGTGCTGGCAATTTTCCTGAAACTTTCAGGTATTTTAGTGATACTGTCGCCATGCGACATCCAAATTTGCGATCCGGGTTGAATGTTTTTTAGTAATGAATCATTGTCGTCAATAAATGACAGGTTAGCCCGTCCGTATTCGCGGGAACCTGCCGATTCAACAACTCCATTTGAAGTATATGCCATTAATTGTGCTCCGTAACAAATACCCAATACCGGAAATTTTCCGCGAATAATGCTTAAATCGGTTTTAAAAGCCGTAGGATCATAAACCGAATATGGACTACCGGAAAGAATTACTCCTTTAATATCGTCGGTGTGTTCAGGAAACTTATTGTATGGTAGAATTTCGCAGTATTCGTTCAGCTCGCGTAAGCGGCGACCAATCAACTGAGTGGTTTGTGAGCCGAAATCGAGGATAATAATTTTTTCCAACATATATTTAGTGTGTATGCATTTAAATCTTGAATTAGCGGACTGTAAAAAGTTGCGCAAAAATACGAAAAATGTGAGGGTTGTGCAAGTAAATGATGAATATTACCGCATTAACAATGAACTATCGCCATAACTCAGAAAGCGAAAATTGTTAGACATCGCGTAATCGTATATTTCTTTCCAGTTGCCGTTTACAAATGCCGAAACGAGTAATAATAAGGTGCTTTTAGGTTGGTGAAAATTTGTAATCATGCCATTTATCACACGAAATTGGTAACCGGGTTTAATCAGGATTTGTGTATCGGCATGTAAAGTTGTCAGATTATTTTTATCAAGATAATTTAGAATGTTTTGCAGCGCGTCAAATGCAGTCAGTTCTTGCTGAATCTCATAAGGTGCCCATTGAGATACATGTAAACAACTGTTTTTATTTGTATCGTGGGAGAGAACAATGGCGAGATTTTTACCAATGTAATACAAACTTTCAAGTGTTCTCACCGAAGTTGTTCCCACAGCAATAATATTCCCAACTTTGTGTTGCAAATGTTCAATGGTGCTGCGTTGAACCGAAATGACTTCGGTATGCATCTGGTGTTCAGCTATATTTTGTGCTTTTACCGGTTGAAATGTTCCGGCACCCACGTGCAAGGTTAGTTCTTCTGTTTCAATATTTTTTGATTGAAGGCTTTCAAACACTTCGGGTGTAAAATGCAAACCTGCGGTAGGTGCAGCCACCGAACCTTTTATTTTGGAATAAACAGTTTGATAGGTTGTCAGGTCGCTTTCCTCCGTTTTACGGTGTAAATAAGGCGGAATTGGCAATTCACCAGTTTTTTCAAGGATATCGGCAAAATGAATATCGACATTGTTCCACGAGAAATGAATTTTGTGGGTGTTGCCTTCTGTTTCGAGTAATTGAGCATTGAAAGTACCTGTTTTACCGTCAATTTCTATCGCCTTGCTTAATATTCCTTCTTTCCATTTCTTTAGATTTCCTACCATACATTTCCACACACATTCTGTTGTGGCGCCGAGAGATTGAGCGTAGTCGGATGGCGTAAGCGGTTCTAAACAAAATACCTCGATGCGTGCTCCAGTTTCCTTAAAGAAAACCAATCGGGCATGAATAACTCTCGTGTTGTTATATACCAATAAACTATTCTGGGGTAGAAATTCAGCTATATTGCTAAAATTGCTTTCAGTTATAATTTTATCTCTATAAACCAATAACTTAGAAGAGTCTCGGCGAGGTAATGGAAATTTAGCAATGCGCTCATCAGGTAACGAATAATCGTATTCGTAGATATATAAGGGTTGGTCTTCTTTGGGTTCGTTCACAAGAGTTTCGGAAAAATTGTTGTAAATTTGTCGCAAAAGTACAGAAAAAATGCATCAGATGATATTTGCATTGTAATATTAATTGATATTAAATGAAACAAGGCATTCAATTGTTTACTTAGAAATCAGACAAAAACTTATTATGATAAAAAAAGGTGATAATGTGCGTTTTTTGAACGCAGTGGGCGGAGGAAAAGTAACCCGGGTTGATGAAGTGAAGAAAATAGTGTTTGTGGAAGATGCCGATGGGTTTGAAATTCCGGTGTTAGAACGGGAATGTGTTGTAATTGCAGCAATAAATGAAAAAACAAATTTTCCTGTAAAGGATTTTAAAACAAAACCTGAAGCTACAACTATTAAACCAATTGAAGTTATTCAGCCAGAAAAGAAAAATGAACCTGAACTAATTTTAGAAACTCCGGAAGGTGAAACCATGAAAGCCCTATTGGCGTTTTTTCCGTTGGATATAAAGCAATTGCAGACTACTTCGTATGAGTGTTATTTGGTAAATGACAGTAATTATTATCTATATTATAATGTGATAAACGGAGAAAACGATGTTTGGAAAAGTGTGGCTAATGGCATTATTGAACCAAATATGCAGGAATTGCTGGCAGAAATTTCGAAAGAAGAATTAAGTCTATGGGAACGAATTCGCATTCAACTGCTACCGTTCAAGCAGATGAAAAATTATATTCCGCAATCGGTCATTGATGCAAATTTGAAAATTAATGCTGTGAAATTCTATAAACTTCACAGCTTTTCTGCCAATGATTATTTTGATGAGCCTGCCATGCTGATTGATATCAGGTCTGAAAAAGAAACTGAAAACCAAAAGATGGCTGATATTTCACCCGAAGAAATCAAGCAGGCTATGTTCCAGAAGGAAGAAACAAACGCACGACCGAGAATAATAAAACATCCGCAAACATCAACAATTATTGAAGTAGATTTACATATCAACGAATTGTTGGATACAACTGCAGGATTATCGAATGCTGCCATGCTTCAATGTCAGTTAGATAAATTCCACGAAGTACTCGATGCAAATAAAAGCCGCAAAGGACAAAAAATAGTTTTTATACACGGAAAAGGTGAAGGTGTTTTACGGAACGAAATAGAAAAACTTCTCAAAACCCGCTATAAATCGTATTATTTTCAGGATGCTTCATTCAGAGAATATGGCTTTGGTGCAACGATGGTTACAATTAAATAACCAGTTGATTGAGTTTTACTCAATTATTATTCGCCTTCTTCGAAATAATTAGGGTTAGTCCTGATTTTGTTAATAAGCGGATTTGCGTACATCTCTAAAAGCTTTATTCGTAAAAAATCTGCATCTTTGTTTTCCAGATTAATTTTCGAAATTTGTAAAGATAAATATCGTTCAAAGTCAGACTTTTCGGTAACGGTATATTCTGTCGAGAAGCTATTTTGTTCCTTTAGAATATCATACGCTATTTTGTTGTTTGCAAATATTGTATAATTTGAATGAATTCTTTTATCAATTAATTCTGCAACCAGCGTTATTTGCGTGTTTCTTGATGTTGATTCTTTAGATATCAGGTCTAATTCTTTATTTATATCGCCGGTTATTTCATAAATAACCTTCCCTTTGTAACCCATTACTCCGGTTTGCATATTAATTAAATCATCGTTCGGATCTTTCTTGAAACAAGAGTCGTCGCGACGTTGTTGCATCTCTTTTGCTTTCAAAAAATCACACGGATCATATTCGTACGATATGCTTAACGGGCATATATTTAATTTCGACATGTTTTCGGTAAAGTTTCCTTCACCACTCATATTAAACATTTTCAACAGGCTTTCCTGAGTGCGGTCATTTGAATCTTTTGCACGTCCTTCCCGTTGTGCAATCCAAATAGATTGTTTCTTATTGGAAATAGTATGTAATATGTAGGCAGAAAGGCGTTGAGAACTCTCTAAAGTCTGACGTGCACTGAGTCCGCGTTTTACAATAAAGCTCTTATTTACACGCACCAAATCTTCAATCCAGGGGAAAATAAGCAAGTTATCACCAATGGCAATCTCCACCGTATCCATTTTGTTTTCAATAAGTTTCCCACATAACAAAGCAGAATCAAGAATAATATCGCGATGATTTGAAATATAAAGGTAAGGAGTTGCTCTATTAATCTTTTGAAGCCCATTCAGTTTAATTCCTGTAGTCATATTGGCTTCTAAGTATTGAAGAAATGGATTTACCATATCTTTTTGAAAAGCATAATTTGTATGGAAGCTCATTAATCGTTGTTTAATAACTTCTTTGGGTAAAAGCGGATAAATGGTGCTTAAAACCTTCATAAATTGCTTCTCATTACTCAAACGCTCCAATGCGGCATGCACTTCTTCGTTATTATAACAACGTATTTCATCAAAATCAAATTCCATAATTCATTCTAATTAAATAAATTAATACAAGTATTGGACAACTTATTTCTTCGCAAATTCGAATAAAAAACTCAGATAAATAAACACAACAGGAGCTGCTAAAAGCATACTGTCGAAGCGATCAAGTAACCCTCCATGTCCGGGAATTACATTTCCTGAGTCTTTCACATCGACTGTTCTTTTCATCAACGATTCAATTAAATCTCCAAATGTTCCAAAAATCACAATAATTTCTGAAAAGATAAACCAATTGAGCAAACTTATTTGTGGTATAAATAATGAAAATACATAACCCGAAAGTAGTGCAGCAAGCGCGCCTCCTACAAATCCTTCCCAAGACTTTTTTGGGGAAATACGTTCAAATAACCTATGTCTTCCAACAGTAACTCCAACTAAATAGGCACCTGTATCGTTAACCCAAATTGTTACAAAAACTGACAAAAGAACTAACGGTTGCCAACCTTCAATAAACAATATGAAATTTAGTAATGAGAACGGCAATGCAATAAATATCTGACCAAGAATGAAATAAGCCAAACTATTTATTGGGTTTGATTTTTTACTATATAATTCGGATATTAAAACTATAACAATATAAAAACCATAAATTGAATAAACTGGATAATGCCAAATTCCTGAAGCATAAATATATGAACTTAGGAAAAGAATAACTCCACCCAACAAAGCAATCCAACCATTTACTTTTACTTCAGGTTGAAGGTTTGTTAACTTGTGAAACTCAAGCACACTCCAACCGCATATTAATGCAAAAGCTATTAGAAAAGTAAAACGACTAAGCAATATTGAACCTATAATAAGCAAAACAAAGATTAATCCGCTCAGAGTTCGTTTTACAAAGTTATTCATAAGTGATCAAAAGTGTTAAGATAGTAAATCTGCGCTTAAATTTTTATCTAATTAATTTTGAGTAGTTTCATCAGTTCATCAAGTTTAGGAGATAAAATGATTTCAGTTCGACGATTTTTAGCTCTTCCTTCCGGAGTCGAATTTGATGCCCGAGGTGAAAACTCACCTTTTCCGGATGCTGTAAGCCGGGTTGGAGCAATGTTATATTCATTGGTTAATATTCTGACAATGGAAATAGCACGAGCAGCACTTAAATCCCAATTATCGTGATAAATAGCTGTTTTTATTGGCACATTGTCGGTATGTCCTTCAACCAAGATGTCAATGTCGCTATTTTTGTTTAATACGTCTGCCAAAACTTTAATGGCCTCAATCCCTTTTGATTCGACTGCTGCACTTCCTGATTTAAACAATAGTTTATCAGACATTGAAACATAAACTTTACCATTTTTAATTTCTACCGAAAGCTCATCCGATTTAAATCCTAATAATGCATCGCGTAATATTTTATTCAACCGATTTGTTATAGAATCCTGACGAGCAACTACATTTTTTAAATGATTTAAAGCACTTTCTCTGTCTGCCAACAGTTTCTCTTTTGCATTGAGCTCATCGGATTTAAGTTTTAGTTCATCCGACTTTTTTTTCAGGTCGGCGTTAAATTGTTCTGCTTGAGATAATTTATCATTGGTTAAATTGTCATATTTCTTTTGCATATTTCTAATGTCGTTGCCTAAAGAAGTTGTGTCTTTTTTCAAATCATATATCTCATTATCTCTGGATGATAAGGTTGTGCACAATGAATCCCGTTCATGAATTACGTTTAAAACAACTTTTGGATAAAATAATTTTTTTGTTGGTTTTGGGTCTCCACATTTATAAATTGGAGAACATGAAAACATCGTAAACATTAAAATGAAGACGAAAATAGCTGAATTAGTTAGTTTCATAAAAGTTATTTTTGAATGATGGTACAAAACTTGTTTGACGAGTTGTTTTAAGAATATCTGAATTACTAGGGTGAAAATTATTTTAAGTTTAAAACGTCAAGTAATATAATTGCGGGAAACCATAATAAAATTATTACAAAGATAGCAAAACTTTATTCTTTGTATAGAAAAACTATAAATTCTTTTGGGCCGTGAGCCCCGAGAACTAATGTTTTTTCTATATCGGCTGTACGGCTTGGTCCAGAAATAGTAGAAATACTTGAAGGCAAAGTGTCTCTGTATTTTTTTTGAATTGCTATGTAAGCATCTTCGGGATATTCTACTAACTGTGATGCATGCGCAATGACAATATGAACTGGGGGGAATATATTCATCTGACGGCCTGATTCGCTCTTAGATGAAACAACCACGCTTCCAGTGCGGGCAATTAGAAATTCGCAAGCAGTGATTCCTGCTTGCATATTTTCAAAATCCACAATTTCGCTCGAAGTTGGAATATCGTTAGATTTTAGTGAGATAGAAATACGGGAATCTCTACAAAAAACGTAAGAGATGCCTTTTGACAGAATTAATTCTTTTATTTTCAGATATAAATCAAATTCGCTTTCGCACAGTATACATTGACCGTTGATAGCTTCTAACTCGTTCTTAAAACAAGTGATAATGTCTGGTAAAATAGGTTTGTAAATATTTTTGTAATCAGAAGGTTTTTCAACAAAAGCAAGCCGCCTTTGTGTGGCGGATGCTATTCGTTTTAAAATATCCTTTCGGGAACTACTTTGCATTTTCCTCTGGCTTTTCTGCTTTCTTTTCTTCAGGTTTTTCTGAGAAATCTGTGGTTTCAATTAAAGTTTCTTCCAATTCATCTACATTTCCATTTTGAGCCATTAATTCATCATTGCGTGAAGTCCATGGACGTTTACCAAATATCTTTTCTAAATCTTCTGCAAAGATAACTTCTTTCTCAATCAATAATTCTGCTAATTTGTTGTGACCGGCAGCATTATCACTTAAAATCTTTTTGGCTCTCGTATATTCAACAGCAACAATATATTTAGCTTCCGAATCAATTAATTCTGCAGTTTTTTCACTGTATGGTTTTGTAAATCCGTAATCAGAATTTCCTGTTGAATCAAAATAACTCATGTTAGCCAGCTTTTCACTCATACCAAAATACGCCACCATTGCATAAGCCCGTTTTGTAACTCGTTCCAGGTCGTTAATTGCACCTGTGGACATTTGATGTAAGAACAATTCTTCAGCAGCACGTCCACCTAACGTTGAGCACATTTCATCAAGCATATGTTCTTTATTGGTTAGCTGTCGTTCTTCAGGCAAATACCAAGCGGCTCCGAGCGCTTCACCACGAGGAACAATAGTTACTTTTACAAGTGGATTAGCATGTTCGGTCATCCAGCTGATAGTTGCATGGCCTGCTTCATGATAAGCAATTGATTTCTTTTCAGCAATAGTTGTAATTTTCGTTTTCTTTTCCAAACCTCCAACAATGCGGTCAACTGCATCCAGAAAATCTTGTTTTTCAACAAACGATTTGTTTTTTCTTGCTGCAATAAGTGCGGCTTCATTACAAACATTCGCAATGTCAGCTCCCGAAAAGCCCGGAGTCTGACGAGCTAGGAAATTTACGTCTACCGTTTCATTGATTTTTATTGGACGTAGATGAACATTGAAAATCTGCTTACGTTCATGTACATCCGGTAAATCAACATGAATTTGACGGTCAAAACGACCAGCGCGTAACAAAGCTTTATCAAGTATATCGGCACGGTTAGTCGCAGCTAAAATAATAACTCCACTGTTTGATCCAAAACCATCCATTTCAGTCAATAATTGATTTAGCGTGTTTTCACGTTCATCATTGCTACCCATATTTGGATTTTTCCCACGTGCACGACCTACAGCATCAATTTCGTCGATAAAAATAATACAAGGTGCTTTTTCTTTAGCCTGACGGAATAAGTCACGAACACGTGAGGCTCCAACACCAACGAACATTTCTACGAAATCTGAACCTGACATTGAAAAGAAGGGTACATCGGCTTCTCCGGCAACAGCTTTTGCTAATAGTGTTTTTCCTGTACCCGGAGGGCCAACAAGCAAAGCTCCTTTTGGTATTTTTCCTCCTAATTCAGTATATTTCATCGGATTTTTAAGAAAAGATACAATTTCTTCAATTTCTTGTTTTGCTTCAGCTAATCCGGCAACATCTTTAAACGTGATTTTATTTGTAGTATCGCCTTTATCGAAAAGTTGAGCTTTGGATTTTCCAACATTGAAAATTCCACCACCGGAACCACCGCCCATTTGACCCGACATGCGCCGATTCATAAATACAAAGAATAGAATTAATAATAAAAATGGCAAAATGCTATATAAGAAAATATCTACGTAATTTTTTGTATCCTGATATTCTACGCTTCCGGTAAATCCGTATTTATCTTCGGCAGATTGTATGAATCGTGAAAATTCTTCCGAAGGCACACTTACACTAACTGTGCGATCTTTTGTATATAAATCATACTTATCACCAAATACTGACTTTAAAACCTGTGTGTCTTTTTTTGCTAAAGAATCTTTTAGGATTTTGGGGTTAGATGAAAAAGTTACATATTTTGCTCCAAATGCTTTTCTAAGTGCCGCAGTGTCTTTCGCTACTTGATTGTAGTTTACAAGCTTAGCTTCAATTTCATTTTTTGCATTGTAGACATTAATTTTATCAATCATTCCATTTTTTACATATTCTTTGAAAGTCGTAAAAGGGACTTCTTTGGTAGGGTTATTATCTCTTAAAAACCATGAACCCAGTAAAAATAAAATAATGATGCCATATATCCACGAGATATTAAATCTTGGAAATTTATTGGAAGGTTTATTCGGATTTTGATTTGGTGTTTTATTTTCCATTATTTATCCTATTGTTTTTTGTTATTTACTTTATTATAAAACAAAAAATATTATATTTTGGTTTTGATTTCTTGTAATAATACCTTAAAAATCAGAGAATGTCCTCCAATTTTTTTAAATCGGCATCAGACCATAAATGCTCGATGTCATAAAAAGCACGGGTTGCCCGCTGAAATACATGTACGATTATTTGTCCGTAGTCCATAGCTATCCACTCACAATTTTCGAATCCATCTGTCGCATATGGCTTAACCTGAATTTGATCACGAACCCAATCTTTTATGGAGAGTGCAATTGCATTTACATGTATATTTGAATCACCTTCGCATATTACAAAATAGCTACACGGAGCTTCTTGTAATTTATTGAGATTAACAACTACTATATTTTTACCTTTTCGTTCCTGTATTCCTTCAACAATCTTGCTTACGATTTGTTCGTTTTCCTTCATTCTAGTCTCCAATTCTTTTATTTTTAAAAATGACTACAAAGATACGGTTAAATGCCCGAAAATGAAAATGTTGTTTGAAAGAATATGCACTAATGTTATATAAATATTTAAAATAGAGATAGGAAAAAATTCCTTGCAAAAAACAAATCTATTTTAGACTTATTTGTCCATTAAAGAAATATATTCATACAAAAAATCCGATACAAAAGCTGCATCGGATTTTTTGTACTATAATTTAATCAGTTACTTAATGATTGAAAGAAAAGTTTCATCAGTAGCAAATTTTGAAAATTCAATGTCTTTCGAAGCTTTTGCAGCAAGTGAGTTGTCTTGACTTACAGCACTTTTTAAATTGCTATAAACTGCATCACGGTCGTTAGTACGGGCACCAATAATTGCACCTAAATAAGATGTCATTGCATTTGGATGTGCAACGGTCGACAATGTAGAACGGGCTCCACTATAGTCAGTATTTAGAATTTGTAGTAAAGCTGCGTTATTTGAAGCTGTTGAACCGAAATATGTTTTAGCTTTTGCATAATCACCTTTGATAGTATAGATTGTTCCAAGTCCCTGACCTACATTTCCGCTCGTACCTGCTGCTTTGCCAAATGATTCTTCAGCTTGAGCCAAATCGCCTTTTGCCAATGAAGTGACTCCAACATTATAATTTACATCTGCATTTTTAGGGTCAATTTCTAAAGCCTTAGCAAAATAGCGAGAAGCATCATCAACATTTCCTTGTTGGAACTTTACAGCGCCTAAGTTGTTGAAACCACGTACGTCAGTTGGATATTGTTCTGTCACTTTTTGATAGATTTCAGTTTTTTCTCCTAAATCGTTAGTCAAAGTTGCAGCATAAAGCAATTCTTCAACAGATAACTTAGAGGCATCTTCTTTTGCTAATTTAGATATTTCTACGTCAGATTTACCAGTTACATCCACTGTTAATTTCAGTTTGGATCGACGTAGTTGAGGAAGAATTTCTTCAGCAATTTGTTTGTATGCAGCAGATATATTCTTAATTTGACGGTTGCGTTCTTCTGGATCTTTGTACATCGTCAAAACTCGCAAGATAACTTCTTTGTCCTGAATATTTGATTTTTCCATCAAGGCTTGGAAACCGTCCCAATCTTCAGGCGTGAACTTAGAATCAATTTTTACTGAAGTTTTCAGTTTTTTCATTTCTTTGTTCATAAATTCAGTCGTTACTTTTTGACGACTTTCTGCCAGATTTGTGTTCAATTTTAATGGACCATCTGGTGAAGCATAAGCTGACAAATCAAAACTGGCAACTTTTTGATTTGATGCTTCTTTCAAGTCTTTAATCCTTTTAGTCAAAGAAAGCATATCGGCAGAATTTGTTTCCGTTTTGCGAAGTTTTGATTGTTGAATCAAGAACATGATATCAGCTTCTTGTTGCTCTTGAATAATGCGTTGAAATTTGTCAGGAATAATAACTGCGGTCATTTCCGAAGCATTTGTTGAAACCAATTGAGAAGTGGCAACTACTCCATCAGCAACTTTTACGCTTGGGATTTGATACGTTTTCTTTTTCTGAACTATATTAAACTCTAAATAAAGTTCTGATTTTGCCATTTCAGGTACATAATCAAAAGAAGTTTTCATAGAGTAAGTTCCACCTGTTTTAAAAGTAATTGATTGGTTATTACCTTTAACTTTTTCTCCTTGAAAAGTTGCAGGTGTGCCTTTAACTTCTTTACCTTCAAATTTCAGAACCGGTGTTACTGTCACAACGGCATTTTTGTTAAAATACTTAACTGGGAAAGTCCCTGTAATTGTAGCATCAATTTTGCCACCTTTTACTTCAAGAGGATTAGGGTTACATTTAAATAGGCTTGGGTCCAATGCAGTCAAGTCTTTGCTACAAGAGCTGAAAACTAAAGCAAGCACCATTGAAAATGCGAAAAATAATTGCTTTTTCATAACGTTGTGTTTTAATTATAAATTATTTATTTTTTGAGTATGATTATTCTGGCGACAAATATACAATCTTTCAGTGAATTTTAGCTTACTTTGCAACTGAATTTTCACATTTTTTGTTAATGAAGTATTAAAAAAACTACTTTATTAATTCGACAATAAGTTATTCTACCTTTTTTTAATTAATTCGAATAGTAATGAGGCTACTTTATTTTAAAATTCAACGTTTAATTACCATTACAAATTATTTATCTAACAATAAAGTAATGAATTGGTTCAGGCTAATTATTTCTTATTACCTCTCATTTTCAGGATTGGTTAAACATAAAAATATCTTTCCAGCATTTATTTCTGTGGAAGTTACGAACTTTTGTAATTTACATTGCCCGGAATGCCCTGTTGGAACTCGGGAAATTAACCAGTCTGAAAGAAAAATGTTTGATTTTGTTTTGTACCAGAAATTAATAGATGAATTAAAACCAACACTTCAGCATATTATATTGTATTTTCAAGGTGAGCCATTTATAAATAGTCAAATTTTTGATTTGATTAAATATGGTCATGATGCAAAAATATATACTTCTACATCTACAAATGGTCAGTTCTTGACCGACGATAATGCAAAGCGTTTAATACTTTCGGGACTTGATAAACTCATTGTTTCACTTGATGGCAGCACTCAAGAAGTTTATGAAACTTATCGGGTTGGAGGAAGCCTTGAAAAATCATTAGAGGGCATAAAAAAAGTTCTATACTGGAGAACTGAGTTGAAATCATCAACTCCAATGGTGGAAATTCAATTCTTAGTTCTCAAAACCAATGAACATCAATTGGAAGAAATGAAAAGATTGGCTAAACAACTTGGAGTAGACCGACTCACTTTTAAAACTGCTCAACTTAACGACTTTAAACATGGAAATCCGCTTATGCCAACACGTAAAAAATATTCTCGCTACAAAAAAGATAATAGTGGAAAATACAGGATAAAAAGCAGTCAACCAAATCGTTGCTGGAGGTTGTGGAGTGGGGCAGTGGTAAATGTACACGGTGAAGTTTTGCCTTGCTGCTTTGATAAAACATCAGAACACTCTTTTGGGAACATTTTGGAAAATTATTTTTCAGCATGTTGGTCTGGAAACAAAGCTTCCGGTTTCAGAGCAAAGATTCTCCAAAACCGGAAGCAATTTGAAATATGCAGAAATTGTACGAGCAACTAATTGTAAAAATAGGAAGTTATTTAAAAATTTTTTTCCATTCATCTTCATTAAATCCCACTAAAACATCTTCGCCTTTTAATAAAATTGGACGTTTTACCATCAATCCATTCGAAGCCAAAATATCAATCAATTCATCATCTGAAAGAATTTTCACTTTATCTTTCATATTCTGTTCTTTATATAGTAGTCCACTTGTGTTGAAAAACTTGGAAATGGGGAGTCTACTTTTTGCAATCCATAATTTCAATTCATCTTTTGATGGATTTTCTTCCTTAATTGGACGGTATATGTATTCAATACCGTTGGATTTCATCCATTTTTCGGCTTTTTGGCACGTGCCACATTTAGGATAGCAAATAGCAATTGGTTTCATATTAGTTAACCGATTAATTAATTTGAAAATCAATTATTTACAATTTAGATAGCTAAACATTATTTTTTTTATTTAAATATGGCTTTGAAAATATCATTTCCATTGGCATAAATAAGCAATGCAAAGAGTAACATCATGCCTGCAGTTTGCGCATATTCAAGGAACTTCTCATTTGGTTTACGACGTGTTATCATTTCATAAATCAAAAATAACACGTAACCGCCGTCTAATGCCGGAATAGGAAGGAAATTCATAAATGCCAAAATCACAGAAAGCAAGGCTGTCATTTGCCAAAAGATTTGCCAATCCCAAGTTGGCGGAAACATTTTTCCGATAGCACCAAATCCTCCAAGTTGTTTCGAACCTTCTTTAGTAAAGACTATTTTGAATGTTTTTACGTAACTTGTCAATTTATCCCATCCAAGTTTTATCCCTGCTGGAACAGAGGCGAAAAATCCATATTCAATTTTTTTTGTAGCCATAAATTTGTATGGAGAAATAGTGATAACGCCCAGTTTTCCATCATCTTTTAGTTGTATTTCGGATTTCGTAATTTGCCCTTTACGAATATAGCTAAGCTGGATTTTAGTGTTTTTATTTGCTTCCAATTCAGCTTGAATATCCTGGAAAGCATATAACTGTTTACCATTTATTCCAATAATGCTGTCGCCTGCTTGCAATTTTGCTTTGCTTGCGGGCGATCCTGGTGCTACTTCACCCACTACAAATGGAAAGCGCACAGAAAAAAAATCACTTTCGCCAGCTGCTAAAATTGATTGTGAAAAATTTTCGGGTAACTTTAAGTCAATCAATTGACTGTCTCTCGAAATAGTGACAGTTTGCTTCCCTTCAATCATCAGTTTTTCAAATATATCTGAACTTTGTTCTACTGGTTGACCATCAATTTTTAAAATTTTATCACCGTTTTTGAACCCGTTATTTAGCATAATTTGCGAATACTGAAGTCCGTATTTTGCATTTTTCAGGGGTAAATACTCTTTACCCCAAGTGAATAGAACAGCCGAATAAATAACCATTGCCAGAATGAAATTTACCAACACTCCACCAATAATAATTGGTAAACGTTGCCATACGGATCGTGAGCGATATTCCCATGGCTGTGGTTCTCGACTCAATTGAGTAACATCCATCGATTCGTCCACCATACCCGATATTTTGCAATAACCACCAAGCGGTAACCAGCCAATTCCCCATTCGGTATTGTCGGGATATTTTCGCCAATCACCTTCCGGAAGTTCAAGTTCTGGAATTTGTTCCATGATAGCTTTTCCTTTAGAATCATGCATAACATCTCCATCTCCATCCAATTTTGGACGTTCATTGGCAGGAATATTTTTCGAAAAAAATGCAAAACTCCATTTTCCGTTAATCTTTTTAGCACGGATTAATGAAAAATTTGGATTGAAGAACATATAGAATTTCTCAACACGAACTTTAAACAATCTCGCAAATGCAAAATGTCCGAATTCATGTA
Source organism: Paludibacter sp. (assembly GCA_031292575.1). GTDB lineage: Bacteria > Bacteroidota > Bacteroidia > Bacteroidales > Paludibacteraceae > Paludibacter. The sequence continues at coordinate 125,588 of JARLGX010000002.1, read as the reverse complement.
AAACTACCAAAATTGAAAGACTGAGAATGAGCTGTAAAGCTCTGATTATAAAAGATTCCATATATAAATATAGTTGATTTTCAGTGAGAATATTTTAGTTGTATATTGCTTAATTGTTAAATTTACGATCTTCTGAATTTTATTTTTCCATTAAAAAAAGGTACTCATGATGTTTTTCTTCTTTTTTTAACCATTCATTGGTTGAACACATATTGCTCATTACATTCTTTTTATAATCTATTAGTTTTATATCAATTAGCTTGCACGAATCTGAGATTATATCTAATAATTGTTGTTTTGTTGCTCTTCCTCCAGAGCTATACGATAACAGTAAATAGTGAGCATTTGTTTTATTTATTAATGTTCTTAATGCTTCCATAGCTAAGAATTCACCACTATCATTTTTTCTAAACTCCTCAAAAACAGAACTTGAAACTAAGTCTCTCGAATCTTCCCTTCTGTTTGCTTTACCAAAAAGCGTTGGTTTATCGTCTTGAATAATGGTTGTCCACAAATGATAATAAGCTGCATATCGTACCCTACTTGGCGGCATCTTTTCGTTATTTGAACCATATGGTGGATCAAAATAGACCAAATCGTACCGATTCTTTGCTACAGTTTTAAAAATGTCATCCCGTATTACTTCGTTTTTACCCAGCAACTTGCTACGGCTAGGTAGTTTGAGCTTTAAATTATTAAAAGATCGGGCCGACCAATCAGACAGGTAAGCCACATAATGTCCAAGTGTGTTATCAACCTTATCCAATGCATATATTAAACTGGTTAGCAATACGCATTTATCTTCCCATGATAGATGCATTCGTTCAATTTCATCGCGAATAGCATCCAGTTTACGGGTATTTTTTATTTGGAATGGTTTTTTTACTTCGTTTTCTGCACCGCCGTAATTTTCAGTAAACCAACCATTAACTCCTTGTAAATTATTTAGATAATCAATTAATTCCTGATAGTAAACATCAGATTTACCGGAGATAAGATAACATGTTGCAAATACCTCCGACCAAGCTGAAATATCATTCGAAGTAGTTGAATATCCCAATTTTGCAAAAGCTTGTGAAACTCGGGTAGATCCGCTAAATCCATCCAAAACTGTTTCTACATTGTTCAAACCATTTACCATTTCAAAAATATACGGTAAAAGTTTTAACTTTGAACCGGCGTATTTTATGCCTTCGGTTTTAGGAATTTCCATGCTTTTGCTATATCTACTTAATCAACTCTTTGGTAAGTATTCGTACCAACGCATCCGTTTTTACATAATCATCATATGTTGGTTTGGCAATGTAATCTGCTTTTGCCATCACATTTTCAATAATTTCGCTCATTTGTAAAAATCCTATTTTATCTTTTAGAAATTCCGACACTACAATTTCATTGGCGGCATTGAGTATGCAAGGCATATTTCCACCTTTATCCATGGCGTAATAGGCCAATTCTAAATTTCTGAATCGTTCTAAATCGGGCTCTTCAAATGTGAATTGTGAGCAGACGCTAAAATCGAATCTAGGAAAATTTGTTTTTAATCTTTCAGGGTATGTAAGAGCATATTGTATTGGTAATTTCATATCGGGCAGACCCAGTTGAGCTTTGATTGAACCATCTGCAAACTGAACCATGGAATGAATAATCGATTGAGGATGAACCACAACCTGAATTTGATCAGGTGTTACGCCAAAGAGCCATTTTGCTTCAATTATTTCGAAGCCTTTGTTCATCATGCTCGCGGAATCTATAGTAATTTTTGCTCCCATATCCCAATTTGGATGCTTGAGCGCTTGAGCACTAGTTACATTTTCCAATTCTTGTATCGATTTAGTCCTGAATGGACCTCCCGAAGCAGTTAAAATAAGCTTTTCTATCGGATTATTTCCTTCGCCGGCAAGGCATTGAAAGATGGCAGAATGTTCCGAATCAACAGGAATTATTGGTGCATTATAGTTTGCAGCTAAATCGCAAATTAACTCACCAGCAACAACCAAAGTTTCTTTGTTGGCAAGGGCAATTTTTTTCCCAGCTTTAATTGCATTAATTGTTGGCTTCAATCCCGAATATCCAACCATGGCTGTGAGGACCAAATCAATTGGTTGCATTTCAGCAACTTGTGCAATCGATTCAATTCCTGCAAAAACTTTTATTGGCAAATCGGACAAGGCACTTTTCAACATCTGATAATGATCTTCATTGCCTATTGCCACCATCTCGGGTTTGAATTTCCGGGCTTGTTCAATTAGTAAGTTAACATTGTTATTGGCAGTAAGTGCGTAGATTTCAAATATTGAATTATTCTCCGCAATAACCTCCAAAGCCTGTGTTCCAATAGAACCAGTTGAACCTAAAATTGCTATTTGTTTTTTTTTATTTTCGTTTATGAAATTTTCCATTGTGTCTTTTTAAAAAATAATAACATCCTCAGGGTTAATAGGTCTTCCTTCTTTCCACAACTCGAAATAAAACTGTGACCCATTTTTTTTACCTGAAGCATCGCCTGTAATAGCAATACATTCGCCAGCTTTCACTTTGTCACCTACATCTTTCATCAATTTTGTGTTGTTTTTATAAATCGACAAATAATTGCTCTCGTGCTGAACCTCGATAACCCAACCAAAATCGAATGTAAAGGCTGCGTAAATAACCGTTCCATCCAAAACACTAACCACACTTTCGTTAGGCGATGTTATCATATTAATGCCAAATTGATGCTCCGACAAGTCAAAAGAAGATGAGATTACACCCCGGGTTGGGCGAAAGAAAACATATGTATTCTCTGTTGGTTTTGTATCAATACTAGTCAAATTATACTTTTCATCTTGTTCAAACTTTTCATCAAATTTTTTTTCTCTTTCTGATTTTTGCATTAAAACTTTTGCCCTTTTCCTCAGCGCAATAGAGTCTAAAGATGCAATCGAATCAGGGCTCATTTTTCCCGTAATAATACCTTTAATAATATCAACATAACCTTCTTGTAAATTAACTTGCTGAACCAACGAATCTGTTCGCATAGATTCCTGAATTATACTTGAACGATTCCCTGAATCTCCATAACCAGGTAAATACCGGCTTATTGGCGTGGTGAAAATCAGAATAGTAAGAATAACAAAGGTAAATAAAATTAAGGTAGACCCTAACATGAAAACGCTGAAACGGGACAACCGAACGTGCCACGATTCTTCCAGCGTATTTTCATTCAGAATGGAAACCCGATATTTGAATCGTATTTTCTGAATAAAAGGTTTGAGTTTATTCGTTTTAGTCCTCATTGAAATTTTTCTGTAGAGCCGAAAAGGTTACAAAAGTAGCGAAATTCAATTTACAAACAAAATGTTAAAATATAAACCTGCGCAAAATAAGCACTTCCTTGAATTCTGACCCAATTTTTCTGCACTTTAATTGTTGAATTTTATTACTTTTGCAATGAATATGAACATTAAATAGCGAATTAAATGACACGTATCGGAATCCTTTCAGACACCCACGGAATGCTTGATGACCGAATTTTGGAGCATTTTGCAGCTTGCGATGAAATCTGGCACTGTGGCGATTGGGGTTCGTTAGAAGTTGTCAATCGACTGCAAGCATTCAAACCTCTACGCGGAGTTTGGGGGAATATTGACGGATACGAAATACGTTCACTTTTTCCTCAACATAACCGATTTTTATGCGAAGACGTAAAAGTATGGCTTACTCACATTGGCGGTTATCCCGGAAAATACGATCCGTTGGTTCGTCCTGCAATTTTTCAACAGCCACCCAAACTCTTTGTTTGCGGTCATTCACATATACTGAAAGTAAAATACGATAAACCACTCGATTTATTGCATATCAATCCTGGAGCATCTGGTAAATATGGTTTTCACAAAGTTCAAACATTGATTCGTCTTGAAATTGATGGAGATAAAATTCAAAATTTGGAAGTGATTGAATTGAATCCAAAAGAAATTGAAAAGTAAAAAAATCCTTTGCACAAATTTGTGCAAAGGATTTTTTATTATAAACTAAAAAAATTATTTCACACCATGCATCAATTTTTGTAACCATTTGGAAAGTCCAAAAAGAATGATGGCTGCAACCCCGGACATAATCACGAAAAGCATAAAGAAATCATATAGCGTTGTGATATGGTATCCCAGAATGGCTTTTGTTTTACCAACTTCAGGATAAAGCCCGCTAAGCATCCCAGCAAACTTATTGGCAGCCGCATTAGACATATACCAAACACCCATCAACAAGGATGCAAAGCGCATGGGTGCCAGCTTATTTACCATGGATAACCCGATAGGCGAAAGCATTAATTCGCCCATACTGTGAATGAAATATAAACTTGTCAACCAAAGAATGCTTACTTTCACGCCTGGAGCCACATCTTTTACTCCCAAAGCAATCACTAAATATCCCAAAGCGAGCAAGAATAAGCCCATTGACTGTTTGATAGGCGAGGCCGGCTCCAAATTCTTTTGTCCTAGCTTAGTCCACAACATGGAGAGCACCGGTGCAAATAGTACAACAAAAACCGGATTAAACGATTGGAAATAACTGGCAGGCATAACCCACCCAAAAATATGGCGGTTAGTCTGTTCATCAGCAAAGAATGTCAGGGATGCACCTGCCTGTTCGAATGCTGACCAGAAAAATATAACAAAAAAGGCAATTATATAAATCACCCAAATGCGTTGCCTTTCTATTTTAGTAAGCGAACTATCGGTAATAACATAAGCTGGAATGATAATACACAATGCAAAAATGGCGGCACCTATTAAATCAAAATTCAGCGCAAAACGGAATACACAGTATAAAACTAATGCTCCAATTCCCCAAAGCAGAAAAGTCATCATGTTCTGATTCGTACTTTTTTCAGGTGCAGCTTCTTTTTCAGATTTATGAGCTTCCACCTTTCCTGCTGCAATAATTCCCAATTGTTCGCCTTTTGGTCCAACCAAAAATTTATTTTTCCAGCCAATAAATAGTATCAAACTAAACATCATTCCTACTGCTGCAGCTAAAAATCCCCATTTAAAATCTGCCGGATTGCCTGTATCTCCAACAAAACCACAAAGTAAAGGAGCGATAAATGCACCAACATTTATTCCCATATAAAAAATGGTAAATGCAGAGTCAAGACGTTTATCGCCGGGTTCGTATAGCTGACCAACAATGGTTGTAATATTAGGCTTGAAGAATCCGTTCCCAAAAATTAACAGAGCCAGACCTCCGTACATCATATACCTTGCAAAATCTGCATTATGATAATTTAAAGCACTAGTAAACATAAATAGCTGACCTAAAACCATCATCACAGCACCCCAAAAAATTGAACGACGCATACCCCAATAACGATCGGCAACATAACCACCAATTAACGGAGTCAGATAAACCAACCCTGTGTAATTGCCGTAAATGGTAGATGCTAATTCTTTGTCCATCACCAGAGCTTTGATGAGGTAAAGCGTGAAAAGTGCTCGCATTCCGTAATAGCTGAAACGCTCAGACATCCCGGTTGCAAATACAAAGTAAAGTCCTTTCGGATGTCCTTGTTTTAGTTCAGTTGATGGCATACTATTCTATTTATTGATTTATAATTAAAAAATGAACGCTGATTGTTCAGCGTTCATCAAAATATATATTTTTAATAATTCTAAAGTGTGTGCAAAAATAATCATTTTGATTGAAAACAGTGAAGATTGAAAGCATTCAATTGCATTTTTATTGAAATATATTGCAAAATTTGCGTTTAATCTGTTTTTTTATTCTTGTTGTTTTTGAGGGTTTGATAAATTTCCACACCAAAGAATACTATTGCCAAAAGAATCCAACCAGTCCAATTGTGTACTGAAAAATCCCATTCATCTGTTCGATAGTACCTTAAGATAATATTTACAGCTTCGGCAAGAATAAATATCACTACAAATTGCAAAAAACGTTTCAAATAATTATTCATAATATTTCTTTTAAAAAGATTAACGACTTTTTTTTAGTTCAATTGTTACTCTTTCCACCTTTCCCCCAAGTGGTGGATTAAGCTTCGAAAGCTTTATTTCCAATTCTTTAATCTGTTGGAACTCTTTAAAAATACTGTCAAAAATTCGCTGTCCAACATGTTCTATGAGTTTAGACGGAGTTTTCATTTCTCTTTTCACTACATCATAAACCGACTGATAATTAAGCGTATGTTCCAAATCATCGGTTTGACCTGCATGCATTGTATCTAATTCCATAGTTACACTTACGACAAATGTATTGCCAAGCTTTTGTTCAAAGTCCAAACAACCGTGAAACGCATGGAACTCCATATTTTCGAGAATAATTTTGCTCATAATATGTTTTTCAAGAACCCCTAAACCCTAAAGGGGAACTAAGTTAGCTTTGTTTTTTATTTATATAAAAGATTGAATCATGTGGTTTATACTAAGAGGTTGTAATTTTATTCCCTTTTATGAGTTAGAGGTAATTTCGCTTCCAAAATCTCCATCAACCACAAATGTACGAATTTTATCGCCTTGTTTTACTTGTTTTGCTGAAGTAATCCGTTTTCCATTCAACGTTGTGATAGTGTAGCCATGTTTTAATAAAAATGCCGGCGAATGGGTCTCGATATTTTTTTCGAGCAAAAGTAACTTGTTGTTTTGCCTTACAAGTTGCATACGCAAACTTGATTGGAAACGGTTTTTTTGCTTGTCGAGTAAATGCGTTTTTTGCATTACCCAGCCCCGCAAGGTTTGTTTAATCCGCATTTGCATTTGATCCACAAGCCGATTTTCAATTTCGATTCTGTTTTTAACCTGATTCAGAATATCTGAGAGTATATCAACCGTATACTTTTCGGTTTGTTGCAACTGATAAATCAAGAATTCTGCTGCTGCCGTGGGTGTTTTCACACTGGTATGAGCCACCATATCCAAAATTGAAATATCGCGCTGATGCCCTATTCCGGCAATAATGGGTAATGGAAATTGGGCACAGTTTAAAGCAAGTTCGTACGAATCAAAGCAAGCCAAATCTGTTGTGGCACCACCCCCACGAATAATCACCACCACATCAAACAGTTCAATATTTTCAAAAATCTTTTCCAATGCAGATATAATAGATGACTCGGCTTGTTCACCTTGCATTACAGCCGGAAAAAGTTTTTTGCTGAATGCAAAATGAGAAGAATCATTATTCAGTTGATCGCAAAAATCGCCATAGCCGGCGGCGGTTGGAGACGAAATAATAGCTAATCGTTGCGGCAGTTGTGGAAATCTCAATTGTTTGTTCATGTCAGCTATTCCATCTTCTTCTAACTGACGAATAATTTGCATTCGGCGCGCAGCCATTTCACCAATTGTGAATGTGGGATCTATATCCCGAATAATCAAGCTAAACCCGTAAACCCCGTGAAATTCAACTGAAACAGCAACTAACACGTTCAATCCCGACCGGAGTGTTTGTCCTGTACTGCTTTCGAAATATGGTTTCAACATACGGTAAGTCGAAGCCCAGATTGTAGCCTTTGTTTTAGCCAATAATGTATCCGAATCGCTATCCTTTTCAATTAACTCCAAATAACAATGCCCACCCGAATTTTCGCGCAACTCACTTATTTCGGCACGAATCCATACAGTTGAATTGAAACTCAACCGAATTGTTTGTTGAATTTGATCGGTAAGTTCGGAAAGAGTTATTGAAGTCATTAAATTATTTCATAAAGTTAGAAAGTTTGTAAAGTTAGAAAGTTTTGAGCTATTTTTTACTTTAAAAAACTTTCTTGTTTTACAAACTCATTGGATTATTATTTTCCTTGTTTCCATTTTTCCATTTTCAGTCACGCAAACCGCGTAAATCCCCGTTGGGAAATTATCAACATTAAAATAGGTAGAAGAGTTGACAAGCGATTGATTCAAGAGCATATTCCCTGTAATGGAATAAATTCTCACAGATGCTTGTACCGGACTTAAAACCCCTATAAAGCGAATGTTTAAGTTCTTATTTGCTGAATTATAGGCTACTACTAAATTGCTGTTATTAATCTGTTGTAAAGAATTTAGAGTAATCAGGTTTTGTTCGGCTTGTGTAAAGTCAGGAATTCCATAGCCCATTTGTGCAGTAGGATTATTATATAAACTTCCACTTTCAAAAACCGAATTTAAAAGTGTTGTCAGGTTTAAAGTTGAATTTAATGTTTTGTATCGTTGTAATAAACACGCCATCAAACCGGCCGTGATGGGCGATGAAAAAGAAGTTCCGCTGTCAGTAGTTGTTAAACCTCCGGTGCTAACCACTGAAGCACTTGTTCCCATTGCACAAATTTCAGGTTTTATTCGCCCATCATAACTTGGACCGAAAGACGAAAAAACACTTGAAATACCCGTTGAAGTTATTGCTCCAACTGTTACAATTCCATCGGCGTCGGCAGGTGAACTTATATAATGCCAACTTGCATTGCCTTCATTTCCGGCACTGGAACAAACTATGATTCCTTTTTTACTTGCCAGATTTGCTGCCCGACTGGCACGCGACACCTTGCCATTCATGTCGGAATACGTGAAGTTCATCAAAGGATCATCAAACTGCGTATAGCCCAACGATGAATTTACAACATCCACACCCACACTGTCGGCATATTCAATACCTGAAGCCCAAAAATCTGTTTCTACTTTATATTCCGTTGGAGAATACTCCGTTCTTATAAGCCAAAATGAAGCGTCAGGGGCAGTTCCCAAAAACTGTCCGGGCAAATTTCCTGTCATGGTCGACAAAACCATGGCTCCGTGTGTATCTTCCGCAAAAATATTCGAATTTGGGTTAATTATATCTTTGGTTCCGAGTAACCGCCCCTGCAGTCGCAAACTATCAAAACAGGGATTAATGTTCACATTTGTAAAACCAGCATCAATTACGGCAATTTGAATTCCTTTTCCCCGATAGCCTTCATTATGCAGACCTGTACCATTAAGCTGATTAATTTGAGTTGTAGCTACACCATAATTAAGAGTTGCTTTTTGAGATGTAACTTTACTTGATGGAGCAAGTACTGGTCCATTGAGCAAACCGGTATATTCTACAAATTTCACACACGATAAACTCCGTATCTGGCTCATTAAACTTGAATCGGATAGTAAAACCGTGGCACCATTCATCCATTTGCTTACATTATGCACCTGTATGCCAAGATTTTTAATTTGCTGCAAATAAGATAGATTAACAGGCAAATCGGTCGAATCGCAGCTTATTCCAAAGGCAGTCCGACGGGCAATGGAACGCGCTGAGAGAAAATCTGCTGGATTTGAAAGGGAATATGGCGTATTATTTTTGTCTTTGAACTGAACATAAAAATAATAGCTTGTCTGAGCCTGTACTACAACAGAACTTAGCAGCAGAAAAACAATAAAAAAGCCGATAAATCTTGTTCTATTAGTAGAGTTTCCCATAAGCTTGGTATTTATTGCTGCAAAAATACGATTTTTTACGGAAGTGTTGCTTTTTTCATGAATATTTAAAAATATATAAAAGATTGAATGAATAGAATAAGTAATACGAAAGTTTCGTAGTTTTGCGAAGTATTCGTAATTAAGCAATAAATGAATACGTTATAAGAATAAAAACGGGGTTTGTAAATTCTGATTCGCGATAAATTAAATAAAACCGCGAGTTGGAACTCACGAGACCCGGAAAATAAATAATTATGGAAAAACTAACTAATCAGGAAGAAGAAATGATGCTGATTATATTTCAGCAGGGCAAAGGCTTTATAAAGGATTTTATACAACGCATGGATGAACCGCAACCACCTTACACCACGGTGGCATCTATTGTAAAAAATTTGGAAAGAAAAGGCTACGTAAAAGCAACACGCTACGGAAATACTTACGAGTATAGTCCGGTAATGGAAGAAAGCGAATACAAATCGAAATTTATGTCGGGCGTGGTGCAAAACTATTTCGAGAACTCGTATAAAGAAATGGTCAGTTTCTTTGTCGAAAAACAGCAAATCACGGCCGAAGAATTACAGGAAATAATCAAACTCATCGAAAAGAAATGAACGACGCACTCATGTATTTTTTGAAAGTAAACATCGCGATAGCCTTGTTTTACATCTTTTACCGATTGTTCTTTGCCGGAGATACTTTTTGGAAAACACGGAGATATTATCTGGTTTTTAGTGTATTCCTGTCGGCAGTTTATCCGCTTATTTCACTTTCGGGTTGGCTCGAAAAACAAGAACCCATGCAGGCGATTATGGCTAATTACGTTCAATTGCAAGGCATTACTGTTAACTCAAAACCAACTTCAAACTTTACAGTCGAAAATATTCTGTTGGCGCTTTATGCGTTAGTTTCACTTGTTTTGCTTGTCAGAATGGTTGTTCAGTTGGGCTCCATTCTTCGCTGGAAAATGCGTGGAGAAACTCTACTGCTTCAGGGAACAAAGGTTGTGAAGATTGAAACGAAAATTACGCCTTTCTCCTTTTTCCATGCAATTTTTATTAATCCCACTTTGCACACCGAACTGGAAACAAAACAAATACTGACGCATGAACTGACTCATGCCCGTCAGTTGCACAGTTTGGATGTACTACTGAGTGAAATTTTGACTATTGTTTGTTGGTTCAATCCGGCAGCTTGGATGCTCAAACGCGAAATTCGTCAGAACTTGGAATTCCTGGCAGATAACAATGTGTTGGAATCCGGCTTCGACAGTAAAAACTATCAGTACCATTTACTGCAATTATCCTATCAGGTTCCTAACGTAACACTTGTCAATAAATTTAATGTTTTACCCCTTAAAAAAAGAATTATTATGATGAATCAACAAAAAACCAACAAAGCGGGATTATTGAAATACTCGCTTATCGTCCCATTGGCATTGGCTCTGGTGCTTTCGAGCAATGCAGAAACATTAGTAAGCACAGCAAAAAAAGCTTTTATAAATAGTAATGAAACAAAATTAAATCAAAAAAAATCAGAAGATAATCAGTCTTCTACAACAATTCAACCTGTTAAGTCTAACGAACCTCAGGTTGGTGACAATAAAGTTTATACTGTGGTTGAAAAAATGCCCCAATATCCTGGTGGAGAAAAAGGGTTGATAGAGTATCTTACTCAAAGTATTAGATATCCTGTAGAAGCTCAGAAGAATAATCAACAAGGTGTTACTATTGTTCGTTTTGTTGTCAATGCTGACGGCAAGGTTGTAAATTCAGAAATTCTCAGGAGCATTTCATCTAGTTTGGATCAAGAAGCATTGCGAGTTGTAAATGCTATGAAAGACTGGGTTCCTGGAGAACAAAATGGGAAAAAGGTGTCTGTTTATTATACCTTACCTATTACATTTAAATTAGATGATGGTACTAATTCTATTTCAAGTAAGAAAAAAGGTTTAGTAGTTGTTGGATATGGCAAGCAAGCTTCCGACCTGGAGGCACCCAAAGTAAAAGAAATTGATCCGAAAAATCCACCGGTTTTTGTGGTTGATGGAAATATAAAGTCAAAAGACTTTGATGTTAAAATTATAAAACCTGAGACTATTGAATCCATTAATGTTATAAAAGCGGATTCTGAAAAAAGAAAAGCAGAATTAGTTGCCCAGTATGGTGAGCAGGCAACAAACGGCGTTATATTGATTACAATGAAAAAGTAGAACCCTCAAATTCTGTGTCGATGCAACCAATCGGCACAGAATTTCGTAATGCTGATACCTTATGAAAAAAGTCATCGTTGGATTGTTGATTTGTTGTTCAATTGGCATTCAGGCTCAAAACAATGCCATTCAGAATGCCCTGAAAACTTATGATTACGAGCAGGCTATCAAATTGATTGCTAAAGAAAGGAAAACACCGGAAATGGATCTTTTGAAAGCTAAATGTTTCAAGAATATCGCCCTGTATAATGACGCAATTGTGCTTTTAGAGGAACTTGTCAAACATGACATCTCTAATAATTCAGCGGTCAATGAATTGGCAGATTGTTATCAGCAAGTAGGGAATTTCAGCAAGTCAAAATTATACTATTTCATGGCATTGCAGTCAAATCCCACCAATCGGTTTGCACAGTTAAACTATTTAAATATCAACTATAAACTGAAAGATTGGAAGCAAACCATACAGTTAGCTCATTCAATTTTAGAAAAAGATTCGTTGCCTTTCTTATTTCCGGTTCTTGGTGATTGTTTTGCACAATTATCAAAAACAGACTCTGCAATTTATTATTACAAAAAAGCGGTTATTTCTAATCCTGAAGATTACAATACACTGAGTAAACTGTCAGGGATTTACCTTCACGCTGAAAAATATACTGATTTGATAAATTCAACCAATCGTTTTATTCTTTCCGATTCGTCAAATCAGGTTATAAACCAATATAACGGAATTGGACTTTGCCTGAATAAAAATTACGAACGGGCTATTTATCGGTTGAATAAATTATTCCAGCAAGGCGATAGCTCGTTTTTGACTAATTATTACCTCGGAGCATCGTATTTTGCCATTCAGGATTACATTTCAGCTTTTGATCAGTTAAACCGCGCATATAATAAAGATTCCAGTAACATTGGTATGTATTATTATCTTGGTAAATCGGCCATTTTTAGTGGCCACCAGCAAAAAGGTATTCAGGTTTTAAGCAAAGGACTCACTATGTTGATTCCGAATGATTCAGTTCTGTTCAATTATTATTATAACATTTCTCAAGCTTACAATCGGCTCAATAAACCAACAGAAGAAATCAAATACCTGAAGTTGTGCTGTCAGTGCCTTCCCGGTTATAGGCTTGGTTTATATACTATTGGCAGTATTTATGATAATACGCTGAAAAAGCCCGAAGAAGCTATGAAGTATTACAATCTTTTTATGGCAACCCGTTCAAATGCAAAAGCTGATTCATCAAATTCGCCCCAAACAGCTTCGTATTACAATGCAACCCAAGCCAGAATGAATGAATTAAAAGAAGACCTTGAACAAGCGAAAACGAAATATTAGTTGTGACACTAAAAACAAATAAGCAAGATTGAATCAATGTTCTTTCCTGCTTTTCATTTTTCGTGGTTAAACTGAAAAATTATTTATACATTTGCTACCGCTTTAGAAAAAAGCCTGCCGGATTTTTATTCGATTATTATTTAGCACAAAAAACACATAAAATTTTCATTATGCATTTTTCAAAAATAACCACTAACTGGTTTCTCAAACCATCTTTATTCTTAGCATTGTTTTTGGCTTTTACCGTTTCGAGCAATTCACAAACGAATCAAAACTTGCAGGTCGCGAAGGATTCTGTATATACATTTGCCGAAAAAATGCCTCAATTTCCCGGAGGAGAAAAAGAATTGGTAAGTTTCTTGAACAAAACAATCAGTTATCCGGTCGAAGCCCAGAAAAAAAATGAATCTGGAAAAGTAATCGTTCAGTTTGTTGTTAGTAAAACAGGGAAAGTGGAAGGTGCTAAAATACTAAAGGGTGTTTCAGCAAGCCTTGATAGCGAAGCTTTGCGGGTTATAGGTCTGTTGCCCGATTGGACTCCCGGTGAACAAAATGGCGAAAAAGTTTCGATATACCGAATTTTACCAATCACTTTTAAAGGAGTTTCTCCGGAAGATGCATGGATACCGAACGAAAAGACACTTGTTATTATCGATAATGTAAAAATGCCCGAAAATTTCAATGTGAATATATTAAATCCAGAAAAGCTGGCTTCGATTACAGTTTTTAAACCATTTCCCAAAGAAGAAAAGTCAAAGTTGATGTCGAAGTACGGAAAACAAGCAGCCGATGGAGTAATTTTGATTACAAGCAAAAAAGGAGAAATTGAATATGCTTATGCAGATACAACAATAAATAAGGTGAAAGATGATGGTGAAGGTTGTAAAGAAACAACTTACAGGCCCGAATTTCAGGGAGGTGTAGCTAAAATGATGACTTATATTGCTGATAGCATTCAATATCCTTTTTCTGCTAAAGAAACAAAAACACAGGGCAAAGTAATCGTCCGGTTTTTAGTAGATTCGACTGGAAAAATAAGTGAACCACAAGTGATTAGATCAGTTGACTATTTTCTGGATAGAGAAGCAATGAGGATAATTAAATCAATGCCTAATTGGATTCCGGGTGCAAAATGCGGACAAAAAACAAGTTTTTATGTTACCGTACCGGTTAATTTCAAATTAGACATTCCCAAAGCTGAAAAACAATGGGAACCAAATGCAAAAACAATCATATTACAAGATGGAGTAAGATTGCCTTCTTCTTTTAATTTGGATTGGCTTAATTATCTCAACCTTACTTCATATAAAGTACTGCAGCCAACAACCAAAGAAATCACGAAAGAATTAGTTTCAAAATACGGCAGGGATGCAGTGAATGGTGTAGTTTTGATGGAAAGCAGAAAGTAAAATAAACACTTTAAATAACCAAAATAAAGCCGGAATGAAATTATTCTCATTTCGGCTTTTGTATAATTTATCCTCCATATCATTTAAAATACTTCAATAACCAAAACCATTTTAAATATAGATTGTTATGCTGTATCCAAACAAAAAAACAGAGTTTGGACATTGTTAAACTAAATAATTATAATCATGACAGGAGATCCTATTATTTGCGGTTGCAATGATGTACATCGGTCTACAATTGAACACGCAATCAAAGAAAAAGGCTTGAAAACAACGGATCAGATAAACAAAGAGTTTCATTTGGATAAAGCCTGCGGAAGCTGTACCGAAGATGTTCAGCAAGTATTGAAAGAAGTAAAAGAGAATTAAATAACAGATAAAGAGGAAACAAAATTGTTTCCTTGCATTTATAGGTTTAGTGGGGATGCGGGTCAAAATCGCATTCCCACTATTGTTTATAAAAAGAAACGCTAAACTCTTGAATGAGCTTGATGCTCATTCGAGGTTTATTAAAATCTTATTCGTATTTTTGTTTTCGCTAAACTTGATTATTTTCATCTCCAATCCACTTAATCAGCGGAAAATAAAATGCAACAATACCTCGACATTCTAAAGCAATACTGGGGCTACGATAACTTTCGCGAACTTCAGGGCGATATTATCCGTAGCATTGCTGCCGGAAAAGATACGCTTGGATTGATGCCAACGGGTGGTGGCAAGTCATTGACTTTTCAAGTGCCAACGCTGGCCATGGAAGGACTCTGTGTAGTGGTTACACCGCTTATTGCTCTAATGAAAGACCAGGTGGATAACCTGAAAACCCTTGGAATTGCTGCCGCAGCTATTTATTCGGGAATGTCGCACAATGAGATACTACTGACACTCGATAATGCCGTTTTCGAAGCATATAAATTCCTTTATGTTTCGCCCGAACGCTTGGCAACGCCCATTTTCATGGAAAAAATCAAGCAAGCAACAGTTTGTATGATTGCTGTGGACGAGTCGCATTGCATCTCGCAATGGGGCTACGATTTTCGTCCGTCTTACCTGCGCATTGCCGAGGTCAGAGAGCTTTTGCCGAATGTTCCTGTATTGGCACTTACCGCCACTGCCACACCCGAAGTAGTGGAAGATATTCAAACTCAACTTCATTTTAAAGAAAAAAATCTCTTTCAGAAAAGTTTTCATCGCTCCAATCTTGCTTACGTGGTACGAACGGCTGAAAATAAGGATGAAAACCTACTTAAAATTTTAAATAATGTTTTGGGAACTTCGGTGGTTTATGTCCGTAATCGAAAGAAGACAAAAGAAATTGCTGATTTTTTGAATCAAAATGGAATTCCGGCCGAAAATTTCCATGCCGGACTAAAAAATGAAACCAAAGATGCCAGGCAAGCCCGATGGAAATCGGGCGAAACACGTGTAATTGTGTCTACCAATGCCTTCGGGATGGGAATAGACAAAGCCGAAGTACGAACGGTTGTGCACATGGATTTACCCGATTCGTTGGAAGCATACTTTCAGGAAGCCGGTAGAGCCGGCAGGGATGAGCAAAAAGCCTATGCTGTCTTACTTTACAACAATGGTGATGCCGTAAAAATGCGGAAGCGCGTTTCGGATAGTTTTCCCGGAAAGGAAATGGTGGTAAAAGTATACGAAGCATTGGGAAATTATTTAGAAGTGGGCGTTGGATCGGGATTGGATAAGGTTTTTGCTTTTGACATTGCCGATTTTTGTACCAAATTTAAACTTCCCATTCTGATTTCATACAATTGTTTAAAAATACTACAACAAGCTGGATACATTGAACTTACCGACGAACAGGACAGCTCGTCACGGGTGCTTTTTATAATTGGTAAAGATGATTTGTACAAAACCAAACAAACTGTAGAACAAGACCGATTGATTCACATCTTACTCCGGTCATACACCGGCTTGTTTACCGACCTGGCTGCCATTAACGAAGACACACTGGCAAAACGACTGGAATGGACACATGATCAGGTATACGAACAATTGGTAGGTTTGGCTAAAGAACATATTATCCAATATATTCCACGAAAGAAAACGCCTTTCCTCACATTTATTCGGGAACGTGAAGCCACCGAACGGATTGTACTCGGCAAAGAAGCTTACGATGATCGTCGTGAACGCTATATTTTAAGGATAAAAAATGTGCTGGATTACGCACAAGAAGAGAATATTTGTCGGAGTCAGATGCTGCTCTCTTATTTTGGAGAAAAAAACACGCTACCTTGCGGAAAATGTGATATTTGCCTGAAGAAAAAAGAAACTCAGGTTTCAACTGATGATTTTGAAATCATTCAATTAGCAATACGACAAGGGCTAACAACGGACGAATTGACCATAAACACTTTAATAAAGAAAATTCCATTCAAGGAAGCTAAGGTTTTGGAAGTTATACGATTTATGATAGATAACGGACAGGTAGTTGAAAATCAGAACATGAAACTAAGTTTAAATTATACAGGGAAATTGTAAATCGTTTAATTAGAAACCAATGAATTGGAGTAATCACAAAGTTGCAATCATTAATAAAAAATGCGTATCTTTGAAACTTTTAAACTGAAATATCTGAATTAATGGACAAATTAAATAAATTGAAGTATTACCGTTGGAGTTTGGGCGATAGGTATGATGGTTGGCGGGTACGAAAAGTTGACCCGCTTTTTTCTGTTGTTCCATTTATTCTTCCAAAGCGTGTTGATTCAGAAGTGTTTTTTGAAGTAAAGATTCCCATTGACACAGTGGAAGATTTTATACGGAAACACAAAGAGGACATTCCAAATCTTTCTCTAATGCATGTGGTAATGGCTTCACTGGTTCGACTCATCTCGCAACGCCCATATATAAACCGCTTTATTGTTTGGAATAAAATATTTGCCCGCAATCATGTAAGTTTCTCTATCGCCATTAAACGTTCGATGACCGATGAAGGTGAAGAAACTGTAGTCAAACCGTACTTTTTGCCTACAGACACCTTGCAGGACATAGTGAGAAAGACCAAACTGGAACTGGAAAACAATCAGCAAGTAGGACAGGAAAACTCGTCCGATTCTATTTCAAAAATTATGGGTTATTTGCCTGATATTCTACTGCGTTCGGTCATTTTTTTTATAAAGTTATTAGACAAGATTGGCATCATGCCTAAGCTCTTCTTTGAAGCAAGCCCATTCCACACAAGTCTTTTTCTGACTAATCTTGGGTCAATTGGCATTGAATCCATTTACCACCATTTGTACGAATTTGGAACTTGCAGCATGTTTGCATCCATGGGGAAAAAAACAAAAAAGAATGTTGTAAACAACGATGGAACAATAAAATCAGTTCGAACTATCACGTTGAAATTTGTGCTTGACGAGCGTATTTGCGACGGCTTTTATTATGCTTCAACCATGCGAATGCTTGAAAAAATTCTCAATAATCCATCGGTTTTATTACTACCTCCCGAACAGGTAATTGTTGACGATGGAGTTGGGAAAAAGCGCATTGATATTTAAAAATCAAAAAAACAACTAAACGGGTTTGACTTCATTTGAAATCAAATCCGCTTAGTTTTACAGATATATCCGCTTAGTTATTTACTCCTAACTTTGGATATTTTTTCTTCCACGCAAACAGAAAAAATCCTAATGCATAAAGCCCTACATTAAAAATTCCAATCGAAAAAATCCCGACAGAGAAAATTCCTGCTGAGAAAATTCCAATTGAGAATTCACCCGCAGCAAAAACACCCATGGCATAATCGCCGGCAGCAAAATAATTAAAACTGTGTGTACCTGAACTGAAAAGTCCACCATAAATGGCATTTAAAACTACTCCAACTATCAACAAGGTAGTGGCAAGTAAAAGAATCCAATGTTTTTTCATTTTAAAAAGTTTTTAGTGTTTATATAATTGATTTGTAATCGCTTGAATTACGATACAAACATATTATAAAACATTTTGGCTTCAAAACTTTAGGGATAGAAGGCTGTTTTTTGTGATGAAATACAAAGGTGAGTGACGAAAATGGCATTTTTGGGATAAAAGAATATATAATCAGTTATTCACAGCTTGTTTCAAATCTTTTGAATAACTTTTTGAAACAGGGATTTCTTCATCCGTATCATTCAAAACCAACCGTAATCCTTGCGAATTACCTTTTACTCGAACAATCTTATTTTTATTGACCAAAAATGCCCTGTGGCATTTAACGATTGAATGACAATTCTTCAGCTGCTCTTCAGCTTGTTTCAAGGTATTCCGCAACAATACATTCTTTAATTCATTGTCCTTCAGAAAGAAAATCTGGATGTAATTTCCGGTTGAGGCAATATAAATAAAATCGGACAAATTTACCTCCAGTTTGTCTTTGTTATTCTCTGCCATAATACAAACTTTTTCATCCAACTGAAGCAATTCTTTCGTAGAATTCAAATCATTATTCATCTCATTGGCTAACTTCAGGTTCTGCGAAAGCATTGCATTTTGATGAAGAATTGTAATGATCAAAATTGGTATCACACCTACCACAAGTGTGTAGAGCTGAAAAACAAGAAATGCATAAAACCCATTTGTAAAACTAAGAAAGGCAGTTGAATAAAGGAAATTGACTAACCCAATTGAAAACAGAATCCATATTTGCCAAACAATTTGATTTAGAACATTCCATTCGCGAACTAAAAACCAATCTTTAATTAAAAGAGGAAGTGCTATTAAATTAAATATTAAAACTACTAATGTAACTACGCCATATCCAGCCTCAAAGTAAATCCGTAATTTGTCATTGTAGGATGACAAACCAAACGGTTGAAAAACCAGCATAAAAAAGGCAATGAACAAACTGATAGAAATGATCACTTTCCAACGGCTTTGAGCAAACGGGTAAGGTTGGTGTAAGTATTCTTTTATCATAACTTTCTATTGATCAGTTATACAATTTCCCGGCCAAACGGAGTCAAAGCCAACGCAGCAAGTTTGAAATGCTGCAAAGCAAAAGGAATTCCGATAATAGTAATAGCAAACAGAACACCAAAAACCAGATGAGTCAGAGCTATCCAAATGCCACCAATAAAAATCCAGATTACATTCATTAAAGTTGAAATACAACCCGGATTGCCAGGTTTCATTCTTATTTCAGCACCAAAAGGCCATAAAGCCAATATTGCTAATTTCAACGTTTGAAGTCCGAACGGAATTCCAATAATGGTTACCATCAAAAGAATGCTCGAAATAAGGTATTCGATGGAAATAATGATTCCACCGAAAAGTAGCCAAATGATATTTCCAAGAAGTTTCATATTATAGATACGAGTTACGAGAATTTCAATTAGTGTTGCAGACTTTATGGTCAGATTTCATTTTATCTAATTTATTAATTACTCAGGACATTCTGTTTTTATAATCTTCGTAACCAAATTCGCGAATCATTTTGAATTCATTTTCTTTTGTCCAAATGCCAATGCCTGGATGCGTAACGCCGTTGAACATAGTTGTTTTCACCATGGTGTAATGAATCATATCTTCAAAAACAATCCTGTCGCCAATCTTCAATTCCTGATCAAACGACCAATCACCATAAAAATCGCCTGATAAGCAACTATTTCCGCCCATCCGATAAGTAGGTTTACCAGCAATAAAATTAGTGGCACCAACAATTGCCGGTTTATAAGGCATTTCGAGGCAGTCGGGCATGTGGCAAGCAAAAGACACATCGAGCATGGCGGTTTTGATACCTTTGTTCTCCACAATGTCTATCACACTTGACACCAACACACCGGTTCGCCAGGCAAAAGCGCTTCCGGGTTCCAGAATGAGTTGTAGATGCGGGTATTTCGCCTTAAAGTTTTTCAACAACGAAATCAAATGTTCGGTATCATATCCTTCTTTGGTCATAAGATGTCCGCCACCCATGTTTAGCCATTTGATTTGCGAAAAGAATTTTCCGAA
The DNA here is from genome assembly GCA_031292575.1 of Paludibacter sp. GTDB lineage: Bacteria > Bacteroidota > Bacteroidia > Bacteroidales > Paludibacteraceae > Paludibacter. The sequence continues at coordinate 105,260 of JARLGX010000002.1, read as the reverse complement.
CTTTTCTTCTACCACCGCCAATGTTCTTTCCAGGTCGAAAGAGGTTGATTCGCAAAGAGTATGAAAGTGCAATCCTTCTACGCCGTCGGGAAGTTTATCGCCCAATAATTCTGCCACAACACCAAGCCGCGAACCTGGTGCACAAGGATTGTACAAATCAGTTTCCACATCAGAGAATTCTGGATTAATGCGCAGACCGCACGATATATTTTCGAATTGCGTTTGTGGATAAAACCGCTCAAACTGCTGTAATGAGTTGAACGTGATATGACTGCTGCATCGCATGATTTCGGGGAATTCACGATCGGTGTAAGCAGGTCCGTAAGTATGCGCTTTGCTTCCCATTTCCTCAAAAGCCAATCGTGCCTCTGCTAATGAACTGGCAGTGGAATACGGAATATATTCGCGTACAATCGGGAAAACACTCCACATAGCAAAAGCTTTGAAAGCGAGTATAATTTCTACGCCGGCACGTTCCTTTACTGATTTAATTAATTCCAGATTTTTACGAAAAGCAACCTCATCGAGAACGTAACATGGGGAAGGTATGTTAGAATAATCCATTTTTTCTGATTTTGTTTGCAAAGATAATGATTTTGAAACACGTAGAGACGCATTGCAATGCGTCTCTACAAATATAAAATGTGCGTCATCCGAATAATAATAAACAGGTTGGAATTACAACTCCAAATCGATATTATGCAATTCGTGCCAAGGTAAACCTTGTTTATTTAATTGCTCCATAAATGGATTGGGATTGAATTCTTCCACGTTGTAAACACCGGCTTTACTCCATTCACCTTTGAAGAACATCATAGCACCAATCATGGCAGGAACACCGGTAGTGTAACTTACACCCTGTGCGCCGGTTTCTTTGTAAGCTGCTTCGTGACTGCAATTGTTGTACACATAATAGGTGGTTTCTTTTCCGTCTTTCAATCCTTTAATGCGACAACCAATCGAAGTTTGTCCGGTATAGTTTTCACCCAGATCCCCCGGATTAGGAAGAACAGCTTTCAGGAATTGGATTGGAACAATTTTCTGTCCGTTATATTCCACTTCATCAATACGAGCCATACCGATATTCTGAATAACACGCAAGTGTGTCAGATATTCTTGTCCGAAAGTCATCCAGAAACGGGCACGTTTGATAGTCGGATAGTTTTTCACCAACGATTCAAGCTCTTCGTGATAAATAACATACGATTCTTTTGGTCCAACTTCCGGATAATTCAACGGCATGTGAATTTCGTGTGGTTCGGTTTCAATCCATTGCCCGTTTTCCCAGTATTTTCCACGTTGAGTTACTTCACGGATATTAATTTCAGGATTAAAATTGGTTGCAAAAGCTTTATGGTGATCACCTGCATTGCAATCCACAATATCCAGGTATTGAATTTCGTCAAAATGATGTTTAGCTGCATAGGCTGTATAAATACTAGTTACGCCCGGGTCGAAACCGCAACCAAGAATAGCTGTCAGACCAGCTTTTTCAAACCGTTCTTTGTACGCCCATTGCCAGCTATATTCGAAATGTGCTTCGTCTTTAGGTTCGTAATTAGCCGTATCAAGGTAATTAACTCCCGCTTCCAGACAAGCATCCATAATAGTCAGATCCTGATAAGGAAGTGCCACATTGATAAGTAATTCTGGTTTATATGCGTTGAGCAATTTTACAAGTTCGGGTACGTTATCAGCATCCACTTGAGCTGTTTTTACTTCTATGCCAAAACGTTTTTTTACGTCTGCAGCAATGATATCGCATTTTGATTTGGTGCGACTGGCCAACATGATTTCAGTAAATACATCCGGATTTTGAGCCACTTTGTTTACCACAACAGTTCCCACGCCTCCGGCGCCGATAATCAGTACTTTTCCCATTTTCGTTGAATGATAAAGTTTAAATTTTGAATAATTATACGTTGATACAAAAATAGATGTTTCTGAGGAAATAAAGAAATGAATAGCTGATTTGTTTTCAAGCTATTTGCTTACACCGCCATTTCCAATTTTTCAATCGGTTAAAGATATTACATTCATACTTCTTACCGCTATTTTTCATAAACCGTCGGATCAAAACCTGCTAGTCCTTCTTTTCGTTCGGTGCAGGTTCCGCAGGTTCCGCAATGGATTTCATGTCCGTTGTAACAAGAATAAGTATCTTCGAACGGCACACCTATTTCTTTTCCTATCAGAGCTATTTCGCGTTTCGAAAGATTGGTGTAAGGTGCCAAAATCTCACAATGATTATACGTTCCAAGACTTATGGCTTTACTCATTGTTTGGATAAATTCTTCGCGACAATCGGGATAAATGGCGTGATCGCCAGCGTGGTTCGAAATCATCAGTTTGTCACATCCGATACTTTCTGCAATCCCGGCTGCAATGCTCAACATAATTCCATTTCGAAAAGGAACCACCGTTTTAATCATGTTTTGGTCTTCGTAATGGCCGTTTGGAATATCACCTCCCGACTGTAATAAGTCGGAAACAAATCCCATTTTGTTCATATCCAGTTCAATTACATGATGTTCAATACCTAGGGCCTCACAATTTCTGTTCGCATACTCTATTTCGCGTAAATTATGTTTCGACCCGTAATTAAAGGTCAAGGCACGACGAATTCGATTAGCATACTGATAAAGAGCCACCGAACTATCCATTCCACCTGAATATAATATTACAATGTCTTTCATTTCATTATTTTTTTGGAGCACAAAAATAGTCAAAACGAGTCAAACTTCTGCTAATGCCGTGACTTTTTGTTTGTAAGGCTACAAATGAAGGTTTTTTTGTATTTTTGCAGTTGAAAAAACCACTAAGTGAAACTAAGAACACTTAGTTTCACTTAGTGGTTCATTGTGAACTTAGTGACTTAGTGGTAAAAATGAATTCTAATACAACGAAACAATTGCCTGCCGAATGGGCAGAACAACAATTTGTTCAACTTACATGGCCGCATGCCGGAACCGATTGGGCATATATGCTCGATGAAGTAAATGAATGCTTTGTCAATATTGCTCGTGAGATTATAAAACGTGAGGACTTACTCATTGTTTGCACTGACAGCGATGAAGTTGAACAACTGTTGGGTGATGCTGATTTATCCAGAATTACTTTTGCCGAAATGCCGACCAACGATACCTGGGCACGCGATCATGGCGGAATTACAGTGATTGAAGATGGAAACCCTGTTATTTACGATTTTACTTTCAACGGTTGGGGAATGAAGTATGCAGCTAATTACGATAATCTGATTACAAGAAAACTTTATACTGCAGGAATTTTTGGTGATTCGGCTCATAGAAACTGTTTTAATTTTATTTTGGAAGGTGGCAGTATCGAATCAGATGGCGAAGGAACAATTTTAACAACTGCTGAATGTTTACTTTCAGCCAACCGAAACAATCTTTCAGAAGATGATATAGAAGTAAAGTTGAAAGAATACTTTGGATTGAAACAGGTATTATGGTTAAATCATGGCTATCTTGTCGGTGATGATACCGATAGCCATGTGGATACGCTGGCTCGACTTTGCGATAAAAGTACAATTGCTTATGTAAAATGTGATGATGAAAATGATGAACATTTTGATGAATTGAAGAAGATGAAAAAAGAGCTTCGTCAATTCAGAACTTCTAATGGGGGATATTTCAGGCTTATTCCACTTCCAATGGCAGATGCCGTTTATGAAGCTGGAGAAAGGCTTCCAGCCACTTATGCCAACTTCTTAATTATTAATGGAGCTGTATTAATGCCCACATACAATTCACCAAAAGATGAAATTGCTATGCAACAATTACAAAAAGCATTTCCCGATCGCGAAATAGTTGGAATTAATTGCTTGGCACTAATCAAACAACATGGATCGTTGCACTGTGTGACGATGCAATATCCAAAGTGACCCCTAACCCCTAAAGGGGAACAAGAGCCTTCGGATATTTACAATTTTAAATTTACAAAACAATACTAACTTAATTCCTCCCCTTTAGGGGAGGTTAAAAGGGGTCAAATGAAAATAGCTTTAATTCAACAAACTAACACTTCCAATCGTAGTGCTAACATTGCGAAGCTTGAAAATAATATACGTGCATGTGCTGCACAGGATGCCCAACTAATAGTTTTGCAGGAATTACATAATGGTTTGTATTTCTGTCAAACAGAAGATCCTTCGGTTTTTGAACAAGCGGAAACTATTCCCGGTCCTTCTACTGAATCGTTTGGTAAACTGGCAAAAGAACTGGGTGTGGTACTTGTGCTTTCTTTATTCGAAAAACGCACTTACGGGTTATATCACAACACTGCCGTGGTCATTGAAAAAGATGGAACCATTGCAGGGAAGTACCGCAAAATGCATATTCCGGATGATCCTGCTTATTACGAAAAATTCTATTTTACTCCGGGCGATTTAGGTTTTGAACCAATCCAGACATCCGTTGGAAAACTTGGTGTGATGGTTTGTTGGGATCAATGGTATCCCGAAGCAGCACGGCTTATGGCAATGGCCGGAGCTGATATATTGATTTATCCAACTGCAATTGGTTGGGAAAGCACTGATGCTGCCGATGAAAAACAACGCCAAACAGATGCGTGGATTATTTCGCAACGGGCACATGCAGTTGCCAATGGACTTCATGTAGTTTCTTGTAATCGTTGCGGTTATGAAGCTGATCCTTCGCAGGTAACAAACGGAATTAAATTTTGGGGAAATAGTTTTGTGGCAGGACCACAGGGTGAAATGCTGGCACAAGCTTCCAACGATAAAGAAGAGAACCTGATTGTTGATATTGATTTATCACGTACCGAAACAGTTCGTCGCATGTGGCCTTTCTTCCGCGACAGGCGCGTGGATGCATTTGGCGATTTGACAAAAAGATGGAGAGAAGAATAAAACCTTCGGTGTTATTTGCCTTTGGTGATATTAATTAATATTTGCTCCCTCTTGTTGCCAAATAAAAATAAAGGGAATAAAAAATAAAACCGGAGTTTTGATGGACATAAGCATCAAAACTCCGGTTTGTGTATAAATAATCAACGGTCTTTAAAAAGGTAGTTTGAACCCATTGTTATCTTCAACTTGTTGTTCTACATTATGCTTTTGTTTATCTACACTTTTTCCAACTTTAAAGTTATAGCTGTACATTACAACAAAAGCAGCTTGTGTCTTCATGTATGTATCTGTGCTTTGATAAACCGCATTATTATTGAGCGTTGAAGTACTGTCGAAAAATCTACTTGCAAATGGATTAAATGCAATAATGTTGAGCGAACTATTGTTTTTAAATTGTTTGACCAAACCCAGAAAATAAAATGGTGACATTCTGGTTTCTGTTTGTCCATCCAATACTGGTCCGTTTAAATTGAGCATGGCAATAAGCTTCAAATCCCACGGAATCGGGGCCATTAGAAACGAATTCAAGTTCCAGCTTCGCAGGTTTGTAGCAGTTATCTGATTCTGGTAGCTGTCAATATGATTGTACGAATATCTGAAATTGGAGTTAAACAAAATCTTACCAATTTGTGAATTCACCGACAGGCCGGTACCAGCTTCATATCCATTGGATATATTTTCAGGCATACTTTCAAATTTATTAGAGGTTCCAATCTGACTTATTATTGTTTGAATCAGACCTGTTTTATACTCGTAAAACAGCTGGGGAGCCAGATTAACAGTTATTTTACTTATGGTAACTTTTACGTTGTAAGTAAACTGAAAATTATCCCGGTAAGCCGGCTTCAAATTAGAGTTACCCTGACTGACTGTTTGACTATCAACCTGACTTACAAACGGATTAAGTTGCGAAGCAGAAGGTCTTATCACTCTTCTGGAGTAGGATAGTTTAATACTGTTATTATCATTGAACTTAAGTGAACCATTTGCATATGGAAGCGGCGAAAAGTAATTGTTGTTACCGGTAGAATTGATAACTACATGTGATGTTTCAAACCTCGATCCAACCTTAATACTACCCATTTTAAAATTTTTCGACAACTCGGCAAATCCTCCCAATAACAAATCACTGTAATTTAAATTTGGTGCTGTGTTGAGAGAATTTGTATTGTCAATGCTGTATTTATTTAAATTACCACTTACGCCTATATTAAATGAATACTCGCTCCCAAAGGGCAAAGTATAGTTAGTCTGCCCTTTCAACGTTTGTGTGTTGGTAACGCTTTTTTCATTTATCCATTGACTGGGACTGGAAAGACTGTGAATCAATGTTGTGTCGAGCGGATTGTAATTCATATTTTGGTAATTTGTTGAAGATGAATTATTCAAACTGTTGTAATAATTCAATTCCACTTCAAAGCCATGCGTGGTTTTTTTATCAAATTTATGCTTATAAAACAGCGATGATGTAAGTCCGTCATTGTTACTTTTCGTGTTACTCAAAGTTCGGGTAATATTGTTGAGCAAACCAGTCGAATTGTAATTCCATGCATCGCTATTCGTAGTTGAAGCATTGCCGTTGTAAGAAACATTCAGGTTTATATCGTTTAATTCATTCGGATCGTAAATTAAACCAACATTGACATTTTTATTGTTTCCATTTATGCCTTGATTACTAATTCGTTGTAATTCGTTTGTTCCTGCAATACGGTTCATGTCTGAAATGATACCGAAGTTCTGAAGCATGCCATTGGCTGCCACATAATACGATATTTTTTCCAACCCATAATCAAGACTTGCACTCGCACGTTCTATGTTATTTTCAGAACTAATAGGCAAAGCCATAACATTAAACATTCCTTTTAAGCCGTAACGCATGGCTGGATTTGTTACAATATTAATTACAGCATCAACATCGGCATCGTATTTTCCCGAAGGACTGGTAATGACTTCCATCTTATCGATTTGTGAAGGATGCAGTCTTTTCAGATATTCCTTATCCCGGGTCACACCGTCAACTTCAATCTTAATGTTGGATTTTCCATTGACAGTAATGTTTTCATTCAGGTAATCGACTTGTACGGAAGGAACTTTACGAAGTACATCAAGTCCATCCGTCGATGTCTTTTTTATTCCATCAGGTATTCCATAAATGGTTCTGTCGCCCAGTTCGGTAACTTTTACTTTCGAACCGTTTATCACAACTTCTTTAAAACTAAACGTTCTTGGTTCTAAGTCGATGATTCCCATATTGTTAATCATGCTTTTCTTTTTGGAAACGGCCAGTAGCGTGGTTTTGTAAGCAAGATGACTTACCCTTAAACAATAGGTTTTAACTGTATCGGCTCTATAAAAAATAAAAAGACCATCCGAGTTAGTGTGCGACGTTTCTATATTGCTGCTATCGGGCAATTGCAGTAACTCCACAGTTGCTCCTTCCACAGGTTTTGTTGTTTCCTTATCGGCAAGGTTACCCGTTATTACTTGACGGGCACTTACATTTATGGTAACTAAACATAGTAAAACAATCAGAATTTTATTCATCACTTCAATAAATTATTAACAAAAGGTCTGATTCTTATTTTAGCATTTCAGTTTCCGATTGGGAATCAATGACAAGTGGAATTTTCATTTCGTTTCCATTGTTTTTCATTGTTGAGGTACCTTCAATATGTCCTTTCGATGAATTTTTCAATGCCAGCCCTGTTTTTAAATCCAGTGTTCCATCAAATGTAATTGTTCCTTTTAATTCAGACGACATCTGTGCATTTGGATCATTCGATGGCATTGATTCAATATCTGATTTGCCAGATATAGTGGCTACATTGTTTTCTATTCCTTTTAAAGTAAATGAGTTAAGACACAGCATAGACATATTGTTGGCTGCTCTTACGTAGGTTGTTTCCCACGTATCACCTGTTTTTACTGCTTTGTCGGGAAGGTAGGCAAACAACGGTTCTACCATGCTTTTAACTGCCGATTCGCTTAATAGTGCGTCAGCTTGTTTTTGTGCCATATCTTTTTTTGATGCAGGTATAGAATCCATCACAAACATAATGCTGTCTTTATACTTTGAATAATTTACAAACTCAATAAATTTTCCGGCAGTAGAGATTTTTGCAATCAGTTTATAGGTACTCATTTTGTTCATAATCTTGTCAATAGGCTCATTTCCGGCTGGCTTTGCAGAGTTTGTTTCCTTGTTAAACATTGTTGAGCTGATTTTGGTAGCAATGGTATCGAATTTAAATTCAATTTCCATAATATCGTTTATTTTGCTCAGAACTTTATAGCTGATAACCGAATTGGAAGTGACATCCAGATTATACTGCTGACCACTGACTGATTGTTGAATGGCTTGTTTGCTTGTACTTTTAATTGTGTACACTTTCCCTTTTTCGAGGTTCAATTTAATGTTAACAGGTGTTTGAGCCATTAACGCAATGCCCGAAAGGGCAACAAAAGCGGATAAAATTAATTTTTTCATTTTTTGATAGGATTTATAAATTCATTTTTGAGATTTATTTTAGTTTTTGTAGAATTTTACAAAACTTTGCAAAGTTATAACTTATGTTGGTTTGTAACACTAATTTTATAATTTATTAAATGTTATCTGAAAAGGTGAATTATTGAAAATTCTTTTTTTTTATATCTAATTTTCTTTTTGATTATTATCTCGTGGTTGGTTGTGCTTTAAAAAATAAAAAAAACCGCTCCCTAAAAAAAATCGGGAGCGGTTCTGGTTATAGAATAAACTGAAATTATTCAGGCTTTCCGTTCATTTTCATCATGCCCATCATTTGGTTCATTGTTTTTTGCATTCCGTCGGTAGATGCATCGAGGAAAATAACATTTCCTTTGCCCATTTCACCAAAATGTTTAATGGCTTCTGTCCACATAGAGAAAAGTAAGAATGAAGAGTCTAAATCTGCATCTGTCATTTCTTTAGCTGCTTGTGCCATCCCTTTGGCCACTTCTTCGCGAAACAAAGCAATACCTTGTCCACGTTGTTGAGCAGCTTCTTTTTCGGCCAATGCAGAAATTTTAATTGCATTTCCTTCGGCTTCGGCAGCTTTGGTACGGGTAATTAATAATGCTTGTCCTTCATTTTCGGCAGCAGCCTTTAAGTTGTTCGATGCCACCACACGCGACATGGATTTGATAATTTCTTCGTCAAACGTAATATCATTCAACTGGATGTCAATCATATGATAACCCCATTCGGCCAATGTATCATCCAAATGTTTTTTTACTTCCATAATAATTTCGGTACGAAGTCCAAGAATTTCAGCTTGTTTTTTAGTAGCCACAAAACTACGGATAGTACCTTCGATGGTACGAATCAAGGCTTGCATAAAGCTTCGTTCGTCTACAAACTTAAAAGCCACATTTTTAATTGTTTCGTCCGATTGATTAAAAACCGCGTAAAGCAACATGGCTTTAAAATACACATTAGCCTGGTCTTGCGACACAGCCTGAAATTCCAACTCGGCCGAACGGTTTTGAATAGAAATACGTTTGTACACCATTTCTATAAATGGAATTTTGAAGTTAAGACCCGGAGCCATGATACGCCGATACTTACCAAACACTGTAATAACAGCTACATTGCCTTGATTAACGGTAACGAAACCGGAGGCAATGAATAGCAGAACAAATAATCCAATGAGAATGAAAGGGAGTGATGCCATTTGTTTTAATGTTTAATTGATTAATAACATTTGATTGATAAATTCTTATGATATTTGTTTTTAGTCTATCAAATTAATGATTCTGGATCTTCCAAAATAGCAATTTCTTGTTTGTTTAGTTTCATGTCTGTAATAGCTGATTTCAATGTCGGCTTTTTGACAATCATTGTATAAATTATAAATCCTGTATAAAAGAAATAAGTAAAAGCATTTGTTTTAGCAACGGCTAATATTGACAAAACTGCAGGCAGGCTCAAGTAAACTATACGGCCAATAACTAACTCTCTATACTTGGACATTTTAATTTTCATGTCGTCTACTTTATTTAGTAGTGGTACTTTCAGATAAAAGAAGTAATGACTTCTATATAAAACAAATAAAGTCGTTATAGGTATGAAAAGCATCAATGACATATCAAATTTTGATACAACATATGGACCTTTATAATCGACAAAAAAAATTGTTGTTACAATTACACCTAATACATAACCTGAAATGACTGCTGAATTAATTAATGATAGCAGTTTAAAATAAGTTTTTGAAGTTTGTTGTTTTCGCTCCATAGAAATATCTTTTTAAAATTATCTCCACAAAAATACATATTATATTTTTATAATTAACTGTTTTTTCAAAATATCTTTAATTCAAATACTCAGTCTGAAAAAAAATAAACCTACTGCTTGTATTTTTTGCCACGAAGTGGTTGAATAACATTCTTCGAGGTTCAACCCGCTTCGGGGTTAGTTTTATTATCCGTTGTTTATCCTTAAGCTTCACCCACGGTTATTCAAATTAAACCCTTCCAGGAATTCAAATACTCTTATTTCAATCGGGATTGCTTATCTTCTAAAATTTTTCAATCACTTCTAAATCACATAACTTTTTATCGGATCACTCCAGTTGCGGGAAGGATGTGTGCGAGCCGCTGCCACACGAAAGCAATATTCCTGCCCACTTATAAGCCCTTCAATCAGAATTTTGCGCTTTGAAGCGCTAAGTTGTATCCACACACTATCTGCCGTCAGCGGAGCAAGGCAATATTCGAACACATAAAAGAGCGCACGGTCCACCACATCGCAACTTAACCATACGGCACCCTTATTGGATCCCATTTTTAGCATGACTCTTGTTGGTCTGTCGAGCCTTCCTACCCTGCTTGGTTTTTTATGGGTATCAAAACCGGCACTAAAGATGATGTTTTCTGCTCCCTTACTTGTTTGTTGTACATAATCGGCCAATTCTTTCAGATAGTTCTCCAGTTCACGCCTGTTTTGGGCTTTAATAAGTGTTGTAGACCTGCCTCCCTGATTCGAATCAATGATAGAAGTCTCATAACTTTGAATTTTCACCTTTAATTCATCCAGTTTTGCCTGAATATCGGGAAAATAAGCATTGTTAGTCATTTGTTCCAATACAACCCTTGACTTTCCAAGCAAATTCAGATCCTTGTATTTCTTTGGGGAGAATGTTTTACTTACAATTGCTGTTTCCATATTGCTATTTTTGATTTCTATTTAAACTTAAGAGTATAATTTTTCTCTGTTCTATATCATTTCCAGCTTATTCTTTGCCTGTTTTGCTCCATTAGTTCCATACAAACAGACGGTGTATGTAACTATTATGCTGTTTTATATACCTATCATCCTATTGTTTGGAAAGAAAAGGACAATCTAAATAAACAATGTCTTCTTCCTTTAAAAGAAAATGTTTTTCTTTACCTGTAAAGATATATTTCCAATAGGTAATAATCTATTTCCTTTAGGAATTAATCTATTTCCCATTTATAATAACGTATTATATCGTAGAAATGTTTTATTATTATCAGGAAATATTTTATTTTACATGGTTTTTATAGTATTATTTATCAATAATAATCTATTTCTATTGTATAATATTATTTTATCAATAGGAAATAAGTTATTATACATAGGAAATGCTATATTTCCCATAGTAAATACATAAAAACTGACAAGTAATATCGTATTCTTTGGCATGAATGGTATATTCTTTTCCAACAATTAGTGTTTGTTTGTAAAGAATGGAAGGATGTTTGTAAAGAATGGAAGAAAAGTGACAAAGAACGGAATAGAAAGGACAAGGAATAACCGGATATTGGTGAGTTTTGACTGGCTGTGGGTATAAAAAGCAGTGAAACAGACAACGAATTAATTCATAGTTCCAAATTTTGAATTACACATTACACGTTACACCTTACACTTTTCACTTTACACCTTAAACTTTACACTTTACACCTTCAACATTACTCAAAACTTTCTTTTCTCCCATTCAAGCATCTGTTTTTTGCAATCCAATCCCCAACGGAAGCCTCCAAGACCACCATCAGTACGTATAACGCGATGACATGGAATCAAAAAGGCAATTGGATTGGCACCAATAGCAGTTCCCACGGCACGTACAGCTTTAGGGCGCCCAATTGCTTCAGCAATTAGCGCATAAGTGGTGGTTTGACCGGCAGGTATGCGTTGCATAGCGTGCCAAACAGATAATTGAAAATCTGTTCCAATAGGATTTAAGGTTGGTTTTTCTCCTTTATCAAAAACCTGCTTTGCCAAACGAGCTGCTTTATCGTCGTTTTGTTTGAAATCAGTTTCGGGGAATCGATGATCCAAGTCTGCATAAGCACTTTCTCTGCTTTCGGGAAAAGTGAGCGCGCAAATTCCATCATTTGAAAACGCAATGCAGCATTCTCCGAAAGGAGAATTGGTAAAGCCATACGAAGGATTTGAAGAGGGAGGTAACTGTCTCATAATAGTAAGCTTTTTGTATAGAAAAATGAAAGTGACCCTGTTTTGGATAATTTTTTATAAAATAATTATCCGTTGTAAGATGTTATTGTAAAGTCAAGTACATTTGTGGCAAAGTTAACGAATATATTTTATTCAACGCTATTTTGTTTAAAATATAAATTATCGATATTGTAAACCATGTAATTATTAACAACAAACATGAAAAGATTGATTCAATTAACACTGCTTGGAGTTCTGAGTTTATTTGCTAATGCATTCGCGCAGGTTAGTTCTTCAAAATGGCAGTCTCAACCCATTGTGATTGATGGTGATGGTTCGGATTGGGGAACACTTCCACGATTTTTTAATGCAGATTCGAATGTTAAGTACGAATTTAGAAACGACGCTCAAAATCTCTACATTATTCTCAATGCCGCCGATCGTGCCACGCAAATGCAATTTATCCGTGCCGGTTTTAATGTCAAACTGAGAGTAAAAACCTCACCACCGTTGAAAGTTGGAATCGCGTTTCTTCCATCGAGAATGAAGATTATGTCTCCACCTTCTAATAATCAGGATAAATTAGCAGATAAAACAGAAACTGATCCTGGATTTATGCCAAAAGATACAGCAATTGCCGATGGTTTTCAATACGGCAACGGCAAAATTGCAGAGGATGGGAATGATGTTAGCAGTATTTGTTTTGCACACAGTAAATCAATGCACGATCAGGGTACTTATGAAATCCGTATTCCACTCCGAGACATATTTGGAAATAATTTTTCGCTGGAAACTGTAAGTGATACACCCATTCAGCTACAAGTAAACATCGATGCACTGACCAAGAATCAAAACAATAAGATGAAGAGCCGAATGGGAAGCGGTAGAGGAATGCACGGAGGCGGAATGGGTGAACAAAATGGCATGGGCATGGGCAATGAAGGCGGTAGAAGTGGAATGGGTGAAGCACCCGGAAGTGAAACACGCGATCAAATGCAAGGTGAAGATGATGGATACGATAGTACGATGCGTGGAGTTTTATCGATGGAACGGAAAAGCTTTAGTATCGATTTTAAATTGTCGACGGGGAAATGATAAAGCAATTAGTAGTGGTGAATGATAAATGGTAAATTATAGAACCTGTCATTTACAGTTCTCTAGCGTTTCTTTTCGGAGCACTTTATTGCCGGAAGAATAAATAAACCGGGGAAGATAGAAAATTTGCCGGGGCAGTTCGTATTTACTAAGCCGCTTTTCAAACGCCGCTTTCAACTCAAGTTCTTGCTGAAGGGTATAATTTTCCGATTCAATGACTAATACCACTTTATTTTCCAACACGTCGTCGGGAATAGACGAAATAAAATAGCTGGAGGGAATAATTCCTTCCAGTTTTTTTTCAACTTGTTCGGGATGTATTTTAATGCCACCGGAATTAATGGCCGAATCGGCACGTCCTAACCAACGGAATGAATTTTCTCCAACTAATTCTACCATATCGTTGGTTTGAATTTCTTCTTTCAACAAATGGGGTGCTTTTATTGCCAGGCAGTCACGCTCATCTTGCCGGATACTGACACCTTCCAGAATTGTAAAACAATCGGACTTGTCTTTTCCATTGAACCGCCGCAAAGCAATGTGCGAACAGGTTTCGGTCATGCCATAAGTTTCGTAAAGTTCTGCGGGAATGTCTACAGATAGATGTTCATATTTACTTGTTACCGGACTACCACCTACAATAATCTTACCTACTTGTTTTGTCAGCAGGCTTTCTGCTGAATGGGAAAGCTGGTAAGGCGTGATAGCTGTAAAATCTATGGGAACATTCAGTCCTTTAAACGGATTTGCAGAAGGTTTCACCGTTATCAGATTAAAACCACTCACCAATGCCCGCACCAACATCATTTTTCCGGCAATGTATGAAGCCGGCATACAAAGCAAGCCAACACTTTCGGCATTCAAACCAAAGAATTGATTGGTCATTCGGGCAGAATTCATCATGCTTTGCTTGGAAAGTTGGATATTTTTTGGTTTACCGGTAGAACCTGAAGTTTGTGCCGGAATAAAGTCGGAATTATCAAACCAGTTTTGCAGGAAATGATAAATGGCATTGCGCCAGGAGTCCTGCGGTTCGGCAATGAAATAAAGCTGTTCGAGATTGCTTCGGCTGTATGTTGTTCCGTTGAGACGGATGGTTTCGTTTCTCATAACAATAGTGAGTTTAAATCCCAATCAACCTCCGGTTTATAAAATAACTTTGCATTTTCAATTGCCAAAGGCGAAGGAATATTATTGTGGTACAATTGTCCCGTTCCCAATCCTTGCGGAAGCTGTGAATTCAGCGTATAAGTCCATTGTGCAATGGCATTCAGACCAATGTTTGCTTCCAATGCAGAAGTAACCCACCATTTTATGTCATGTTTCTCAGCCAACCGTATCCATTCTCCCGATTCACGGAAACCGCCAATCAGACTTGGTTTAAGAATGATGTAAGCAGGTTTTATTTTTTCCAGAATAAATTCTTTGTCCGTAGATTTTACACCAATCAATTCTTCATCCAACACAATGGGAATAGGTGATTGTTGGCACAATTTAGCCATAGCTTCAAATTGCTTTTGCTTAATGGGCTGTTCAATGGAATGAATATGAAAAGCAGCGAGTTTCTCTAACTTTTCCAACGCGTCAGCCGGAGTAAAACCGCCATTTGCATCCAACCGTATTTCCATATCTTCAACTGAAAACTGCTGACGAATACCTGAAATGATTTCCAGTTCAGTTTCAAAGTCAATAGCTCCCACTTTTAGTTTAATGCAATGATAACCTGCCGCAATCTTTTCGCGGATTTGCTTTTGCATAAAGTCTTTATCGCCCATCCACACCAATCCGTTGATAGGAATTCCGGTTTCGCCTTGAGTAAATGCAGAAGGAAACAAACACTTTGAACCCTTAGCTTTTAAATCCAGCAAAGCCGTTTCCAGTCCGAAAGCAATGGAAGGAAACAACGACAAATCGATGAAATCCGGGTCATGACCATCGTTCAACAACCGGCAAACTTCTTCTAATTTATCGGAATATGTTTCAACAGGATCAATGCTTAAATCGGGAATGGTAGAACATTCGCCAATGCCCGTAAAACCATCTTTTTCCAACATTAGAAGCGAAGATGGTTTATGCAACAAAACCCCACGGGAAGTTCCGGCGGGGAATTTAAATTGGAGATTGAGGGTGGTATGTTTAGCTTTTATCATTTTCTTTTTACCACTAAGCCACAAAGAACACAAAGTTTCACTAAGCTTTTCTTAGTGACTATAGTTTCTTAGTGGTTATAAAATAAGTCCGATTCCGAAAGTCAATGCAAATACCAGACTTGCCATTGATAAACGCGGCAGTTCAGGATAAAGTTCCAGGGCACTTTTATAGGTAAAGACTTTTTTGAGATTCAGAAACAACAACGGGACTGAAAGTACAAACAACCATTGCCAACCGGAATGATAATTCAACAGCGTGTGAATAACAGCCAGTATAACCGCTCCTGCTACTAAAAACAAATGATAATACGCTGCGTTTTTTTCTCCCATGGCCACTACAATGGTTCTTTTTCCTGCCTTTTTATCTTGCTCGTAGTCACGCATATTGTTCATGTTCAAGACACCCACACTTAAAAAACCAATAGCGGATGCGGGAAGCAATAAATCCCATCGAAATGATTGTGTATGCAGAAAATACGTTCCGATAACGCCTACCAAACCAAAGAAAATAAACACAAAAATATCACCCAATCCCCGATAACCATACGGATTCTTACCAACCGTGTATTTAATGGCAGCAGCAATGGCGGCTAATCCCAATACGCCAAAGATTAATAAATTGGTTATGTCCATTCCGGCTGTTCCGATCAGAATAAGTGCAAAACCGGAAAGCACACATAGAATGCCTATGACAATAATTCCCCGCAACATGATTTTCGGCGTTATTTCACCCGACTGCACCATGCGTTTGGGTCCGATTCGTTCGGCAGTATCTTTTCCATTCACAAAATCACCGTAATCGTTAGCCATATTCGACATGATCTGCAACAAAACGGTGGTTAATGCTGCCAAACCAAATATGGCCCAACGAAATTTATCGTCGGCTGCGGCCAGACATGAACCAATAATGGTGTTTGACAATGCCAATGGCAAAGTGCGTAAACGGAATGCGTCAATCCAGGGTTTTATATTCATCTTTTTATTTTAGAACAAAGAGCCAAGAACCAAGATTCAAGACTCAAAAGTATTAATTCATTAGCATATTGGCATATTAGCACATTATCCTATGGCATTTTTGGGAATTTAGAGAAATCAGGTTTGCGTTTTTGCAAAAAGGCATCTTTTCCTTCGTGTGCTTCTTCGGTCATGTAGTACAACATGGTGGCATTTCCGGCCAGTTCCTGAATTCCTGCTTGTCCATCAAGTTCTGCATTCAACCCGGCTTTAATCATTCGCAATGCCAACGGACTATGTTGCATCATTTGCTGGCACCAGGCCACTGTTTCGTCTTCCAGTTTATCAAAAGGCACCACTGCATTTACCAAACCCATTTCCAATGCTTCGGCTGCTGAGTATTGTTTACAAAGGAACCAGATTTCACGGGCTTTCTTTTGTCCCACAACACGAGCCAGGTAAGAAGAACCAAAACCAGCATCGAAACTTCCAACTTTAGGTCCGGTTTGTCCGAAGATTGCATTCTCCGAAGCAATGGATAAATCACAAACCACATGCAACACATGCCCACCACCAATGGCAAAACCGTTTACCATGGCCACAACCGGTTTAGGAAGACTGCGAATCAGTTTCTGCAAGTCAAGAACATTCAAACGAGGAATGCCATCTTTACCAATATATCCGCCAATTTGTTTCACATTGATGTCACCTCCGCTGCAAAATGCCTTATCGCCTTCGCCGGTCAGAATAACGGTTGCAATTTCCTGACTGTCGCGGCAAAACACCATGCATTCAATGATTTCTTTAATCGTATCAGGTGTAAAAGCATTGCGGTACCGCGGACGGTTAATGGTTATCTTTGCTATTCCTTCGAAATACTCAAATTTGATTTCTTCAAATTCTTTAATGGTTGTCCAGTTTCTCATAATTATATAAATATGACCCCTAACCCCTAAAGGGGAATAAGAGAAGTTAGTATCTTTTCAATTGCCGTCCCGTTTACGGGACGGATAAATATTTAGTATATGATTAGGCTTTAGCCGAATTATTATTTTCTGTTTGGCTAAAGCCTAAATTGATTTCATTTATAGAACCGCCAGCTAAAGCAGGCGGCAATAGATAATTTCATTTTCCCCTTTAGGGGTTAGGGGTCATCCTTTTATATTTCTAAAATACCCTTTGTAATTCTCTGTGTTCAAATCTGAATCTGTAAATATTTCCAGCACAGTTGCTTTTTCAGAAACAAGTAAATTTTCTATTTTGTTTTCCAGTTCTTCTGTTGTATCACAAGCCAGATAATTCAAACCATATGCTTCCACCAATGATTTTATGTTGACTTTGTGCGGTGTGGTAAAGAAATCCAGGCTTTTTTCCATCAATTGCTTGTCGCCGATAAAACGGAAGATATTGCCGCCGTTGTTATTCAGTACAATGATTTTCAAATTATCTCCAATATAATTGTTCCACAAACCGTTTGAATCATAAATAAACGACAAATCGCCGGTAAGAAAAATAGTTGGTTGCTTGGATGCATAGGCAAATCCGGCAGCTGTGGATAAACTTCCATCAATGCCCGAAGTTCCACGATTACAGAAATAGGTCAAATCTTCACGGGTTGGAAAAAGCTGTGTCCAACGCACGGAAGTGCTGTTTGCCAAATGAAGCGTCGTATTTTTCGGAACAAGTTTCAGCAAATTGGTCACAGCACTCATATCCGAAAGCGGTGCATTGGCAATAAAAGCATCATGACGTTTGGTAATCAGGTGATTTTGCACTTGAAATACTTCAGAATAACCGCTTTTGGTATTACCAAAAGGCATTTTATTCAATATTTCAACGGCTGAGCCGGGAACAATCGTTGTCAAACTTCTGAAAGTATCGATATACGGCAATGAAGTTTCCAGTTGCCATTGTGCGGCTGGTTTATGGTCGGGCAAAAATAATTTCAATTGTTTGCAAATGGATGAATGCCCGATGGTAATCAGCAAATCCGGTTTGTAATTAGTTTTTTCTTCTGCCGAAAGCGACGAAAAGAACGATTCGGGACGGGTAATAATCCGTTCGCCACTAATATTAGTCAGATTTTCAGCAATAACCACCACATCCGGTTCATTTGCCAACCGGTTTGCCAATGCATTGAGTGCTTCGTTTTTAGCATACACGCCAAAAACCACCATTTTCTTTTCAAAAGTAGTCCACAATTGTTGAAGGTTCTCCAGACTTTGTTTTGTTGGAAAAACGTCAGCGGCAATTGTTTTGATAATCTTCGGGTTGCTGTGATTTTCAGGCAAAGCACTGTAAATAGGTTCACGCATCGGCACATTAATCTGCACCGGACCTTGAGGATACGAAACGGCTGTGTCAATTGCTTGCGAAACCTGACGATCGGAAAACTGCAAATCAGCATCCAGCGTTGAATCAACCGGTAAATCGAAACTTGCTTTTATGTAATTGGCGTAAATATCCGACTGACGAAGTGTTTGTCCGTCAGCCTGGTCAATCATTTCGGCAGGACGATCGGCAGTAAAAACCAACAACGGCAAATTCTGATAATACGCTTCAGAAATAGCCGGTGCAAAGTTCAAAACAGCCGTTCCAGACGTGCAAACCAATGCGACAGGTTCAGCACTTTGAAGCGCAAGTCCCAACGCAAAGTAAGCTGCCGAACGTTCATCGGTCATACTCAGGCATTCCAGTTCGGTTTGAGCTGCAAAAGCAAATATCAACGGTGCATTCCGCGATCCAGGTGCAATAATTACTTTCTTCACACCCTGACGGGCACAGATTTCGGGTATGTTTTTAATTCCCTGTCTAAAATGATTCATTTCTATAATTTTATATCTAACTTTTCCAAAGTTTTAAACTTTGGAAAAGTTTATATTAAGTCCCCCTTGGGGGATTTAGGGGTCATCATCACATTCATCATGGTCAGCATTTTATTATCCGTTTCTGTCCATTCATTTTCAGCAACCGACGAAGTGGTTATTCCGGCACCGCTGTATAAAACAAATTGTTTGTCAAACAATTGCAGGCAACGCAGGTTTACAAAGATATTGGTTTTGTTTTCAATATTGACTGGTCCTAAAAAACCGGTATAATAACTGCGGTCGTGCTTTTCGTTTGCCAAAATAAATTCACGTGCTTCTGCTTTTGGTAAACCGCCTACCGAAGGAGTCGGGTGCAAAGCTTTTAAAAAGTCACCTAACCTGTTTTTCAATTCAGCTTGTGGAAATTCAAAAGCGGTTTTTAAATGAATCAGATTGGCAGCCTGATAATTTGTTGGACCAACTTTGCTGCAATGTTTTATATCTAACGATTTTAATGTTTGTTCTACAAAATTAGTCACAATTCCTTGTTCTTCAATTTCTTTTGAACTCCATTGGTATGATTCAATAGGTTGGTTTGTTGCAATTTGTGTTCCGGCTAACGAAACTGTTTTTACTTGCTCATTTTCAATTACCAGTAATGGTTCCGGCGTAGCTCCCATCCAACAACCCACTCCCGGAAGTTGAATCAGATAAACAAAAGCATGCGGATAGGTTGAACAGAGTTTGAGAAAAAAAGCTTCAGGCTTAAAATCCTCCGGCAAATTCTCCAACCGTACTTTGGACAATACGACTTTATGAAATTTCCCTTCGGTCATTGCCATTTTGGCTGCATTGACATTGTTGATGTATTCTTCGGAAGCTGTGGTTTGAATCTCTTTTTCGGAAAGTTTTTCCAGCGAAAGGAAACGGTTGTTTTCCGATAACTTCTGAATGTAAGTATCTTCAATTTCATTTGAAAAGCAAACACAATCCGGTTTCAGAAAATAAGTTCCATGTTCAGAGGTTTCATTAAAAGGCGATACCACAAATCCAACTTCATTATCAACATTGAGCAGAGAATCTAATTTTTCGGGTAAAGAGTGGTGCTGAACAAGCGTTATTATTTCAACATCGAGAGGTAAACGATAAGATGCAAACGGTATGTTTTGCTTTAGACATACGGTCTGTAAATTATTGAGTGATAGATATGAGGACTTATTAAATGCCATGTTGTTATTTTTCAGACTTAATCGGGATAATGCGGTTGGTAAGGCGACAAATAGAAATTAACTTTCCTGTTGAATCTTCAACCCTGATTTCCCATACATGCGAAGTTTTTCCCTTATGCAGAAGGGTTCCAATGCCAAAAACGTAGTCTTCACGGGTTGCGCCAATGTGGCTTCCACTTATTTCTACACCGAGTACCGAAAACTTAGTCAAGTCAACTAATGTCAACGAACCGGCACTCCCAACCGATTCTGCCAGTGCCATAGTCGCACCTCCGTGTAAACGTTTCATGGGTTGAATAGTTCGTTTGTCAACCGGCATCTTGGCCACAATTCTTCCATTGGAAACCTCAGTATATTCAATACCTAAATGTTCCATCATAGTGTTTTTGCACAGATTATTGAGTTCTTCCAGGTTAAGTAAGTGTGACATTGCTGATTTTTATATTTGAAATTCTAATTTAAAAGCATGCAAAGATAAGAAATTAAATAATTTCTTTTGATGTGAATGTTCTTATTAAAAAAATGGTATAAAATTAAAGCTGAGTTTTTAATATTTTTATATTATATCGACTGTAAGCATAAGCTTTTAAAGCAAATCTGAATAAATAATTACCTGAAAATATTTACAAAAGCGTTATAATCTCATTAGATGCCAATTATCATTTTGACGTACTAAAACCATTAATTATGTTAATAAAATCATTAATAAACAGTTATAAATCGTATTTGTGAATACAAATTATGGAAATATGAAAAGAAAATCCTAAATTTGCGCTCTTTTGAAACAGTAAAGAATTGTCCTTATTCGTTATCATTTTTTTAAACAACAAAACTAAATTACATGACTAATTCTGTTGGCGATACTTTAAAAACTATTGGGATTTTCAACGATAGTTTTCCACCTATTATGGACGGAGTTTCATTAGCAACAAAAAATTATGCTTATTGGCTACATCAAAAAAATCAACCTGTTTGCGTTATAACTCCCAAGTCGCCAAATTATTCTGATAACGAACCGTATCCAATTTATCGCTATACTTCGGTACCGATTTTAGGACGAAAACCTTACAGGATTGGACTTCCTGAAATCGATCGTAATTTTAAAACAGATATTAATCATATTTCGTTCGGTTTAGTGCATGCCCATTGTCCGTTTAGTTCCGGCAGGTTGGCATTAAGTATTGCTAAAAAACAGAAAATTCCTTTTGTAGCAACATTTCACTCTAAATACAGAGACGACTTTGAGCATTCTGTTTACAATAAATTTATTGCAAAACAGATGACAAATGAAATTATCCGCTTTTTCGAAAAAGCCGATGAAGTTTGGATTCCTCAAGCCTCGGTGGAAGAAACCATTCGCGAATATGGTTTCAAAGGGAAAGTTGAAATTGTCGATAATGGCAATGACTTCGCCACCAAAGAACCGATTGAACCAATTAAAAAGGCAGCTCGCAAAGAGTTAAATGTTGCTGACAATGAATTGATGTTTCTTTTTGTTGGGCAACACATTTGGGAAAAAAACACACGCTTAATTGTAGAGTCGCTGGCCGAAATTAAAGATTTGCCATTTAAGATGTTTTTTGTTGGAACCGGTTATGCCAGAGCCGATTTGAAAGACCTGGCAGATAAATTGGACTTGAGTTCTAAGGTTCAGTTTATGGGAGTAATTACAGAACGTGACAAAATAAGGCAATATTATGCAGCAGCTGATTTGTTCCTTTTTCCATCAATTTATGACAATGCTCCTTTAGTCATTCGCGAAGCGGGTGCTATGCAAACACCTTCAATTTTAATAAAAGGCTCGTCTTCGGCCGAAAATATAGTTGATAATTTCAATGGTTTTCTAATAGAAGATTCGGTTGAATCTTTTGCAGCAAAATTAAGGGAACTGATAAACTCTCCTGAAAAGATAAAAAATGCCGGATTAAACGCTTCACAAAGCATTGCGCGTTCATGGGAAAGTGTAACAGATGAAGTGCTCGACAGATATAGACACCTAATGCAACGAAAATGGAAGAAATAATCAACCCTACAATCAAAAAGGATGCAAAACCGTTCAAAATATATCAAGTCGTAATTCCTGTATTACTTGGCTTATTTGTTATTGGTTGGCTGTTTCTTGACGAATTTAATCCCGATGTTTTTTCAACATTCAATTTTACAATAGTTAGCGTGTTGTTTATTTTGTTGGCATTTTTATTAATGCTAATGAGGGATTTTGGGATGATGTGGAGGTTCAGACTGCTTACCGACAAAGATTTATCATGGAAACAAGCTTTTCATATAAATGTGTTGAGCGAGTTTACCTCTGCTGTTACGCCCGCAGCAGTAGGCGGTTCCAGTCTAGTGGTTATATTTCTGATTAAAGAAGGAATTAATGCCGGACGGAGTACTACTATCATGTTTGTAAATCTATTTTTGGACGAATTGTTCTTTTTAATTGTCTGTCCGATAGTGTTTCTTTTCATTCCTTTACCAGAACTTTTTAATTCATCATCAGTCATAGTTTCCACATTTGCTGTTGTATTTACAAGCCTTTATATTACTCGTTTAGTTTGGGCAAGTATCATGTTTATAGGTATCTTTAAACGTCCAAATTGGATTAGACATATGCTTTTGACACTTTTTAAACTTCCGGTTTTACGTCGTTGGTATTCAAATGTTGATTTATTAACAAATAATTTAGTTCAGGCTTCGCGTGATATTGGCAGTCATTCTTACTGGTTTTGGATAAAGGCTTTTGGAATGACGCTGTTAACATGGTCGGCGCGTTTTTTGGTTGTAAATGCTGTTTTCATGGCATTTAATCCTGTAAATATAAATCATTTGGTTGTTTTTGCCCGTCAAATGATTTTATGGGTTTTTATGGTAGTAAGTCCTACTCCAGGTGGAAGTGGAGTGACAGAATATGCTTTCAGGGAATATTACGGTGACGTGTTTTCCAGTCCGAGTGCCATTATTTTTGTAACGCTTGTTTGGAGAATGATTAGCTACTATTTGTACCTGTTGTTAGGTTTATTGATTATTCCAAATTGGATTAAAAAATCTTTCACAAGAAATAATAATGAAACTACAGATGTTTCACAAAATAAATAACGAATTTCTATAAATAGAAATGATTAAGAAAAATCTTATTTTAATTGCCTTTGTGCTGACTCTGAATTCAGTTTTTGCTTGCACAAACTTTTTAGTTGGAAAAGCTGCAACACTTGATGGCTCAACTCTAATTTCCTACAATGCTGATTCTTACTTCCTTTATGGTGTATTGTATCATTATCCCGCAGCAACTTATCCGGCCGGTTCAATGCTTGATATTCACGACTGGGACACAGGAAAATATCTCGGAAAAATTAAACAAGTTGAGAAAACATACTCGGTTATTGGGAATATGAACGAACATCAGGTATGTATTGGCGAAACCACTTTTGGTGGACGTGAAGAACTTGTTGATACAACAGCCATTATGGACTATGGAAGTTTGATTTATATTGCTCTGCAACGTTCCAAAACTGCTCGTGAAGCTATTAAAGTGATGACTGACTTGGTAGCTCAATATGGATATTGCAGCGAAGGAGAGTCATTCTCTATCGCAGACCCAAATGAAGTGTGGATAATGGAAATGGTAGGGAAAGGTGCAAACAACAAAGGTGCAGTGTGGGTTGCAGAACGTATCCCCGACGATTGTGTTTCGGCTCACGCCAATCAGGCGCGCATAACAACATTTCCTTATGATGATAAAAATAATTGTTTGTACTCTGAAGATGTAATTGCTTTTGCACGTGAAAAGGGATATTTCAATGGTAAAAATAAAGATTTCAGCTTTTCTGATACCTATGCACCACTCGATTACGTGGCATTGCGGGCTTGCGAGGCACGGGTTTGGGCGTTCTTCCGCAAGTTAGATCCTGCAATGGACAAATACATTAGTTATGTGAAAGGAGAAACAATGGAGCGTATGCCACTTTGGATTAAACCTACTTTCAAACTTACAGCACAGAAACTTAAAGAATGCATGCGTGACCAATATCAAGGAACAGAATTTGATATGACAAAAGGTTTGGCAGCCGGACCATTTGGCAGTCCACTTCGTTGTAGCCCATTGACGTTTAAAGTTGATAGCATAGAGTATCTTCACGAACGTCCAACTGCAACGCAGCAAACCGGTTTTACTTTTGTAGCTCAAATGCGTAGCTGGTTACCTGATTATATAGGAGGGCTTCTCTGGTTTGGAGTTGATGATGCTGCAACATCGCTTTATGTGCCAATGTATTGCGGAATAACCAAAGTGCCTGAATGCTATCGTGAAGATAATGGAAGTTTGTTGGAATATTCACCAACTTCAGCATTCTGGACTTACAATTGGGTGGCAAATTATGCATACAGTAAATATTCATATATGTTTCAGGATATTAAAAAGGTTCAGACTAAATGGGAAAGTGACTTTAATTCATTAGTCCCAGCTATTGACAAAGTGGCGGTGGGAATGTCGGAAGATGACGCTCGTATTTTTCTAACTGAATTTAGCGTTGCGCAAGCTGAAAACTCAACTGCGGCATGGAAAAAATTGGGAGAATATTTGTTGGTAAAATACATGGATGGAAATATTAAGGCAGAAAAAGATGGTGAATTTATTCAAAATGAATATAAGATTCCAACAACAATAATTCGTGCTGGCTATCCGGAAGAATTTTTACGCCAAATGGTAAAAGAGAACCCCGGACTACGTGTAAAAACAGCTGAAGAATTGAAAAACAGGAAGTAGTAATCTGTGAATGTATTAAAGGGGGAGAATTGTTTTTCAGTTCTCCCCCTTTTTTACTCATAAATACTGAATTTCAAACTTTTCGTAAATTATAATGTTTACTATTTTAAAGTATAGTTCAATTTAAAATTAGAAGGTATGAAAGTGGTTATTTTTGGTGCAAACGGTAAAACAGGTTCTCTTTTGGTGGAAAAAGCATTGGCAAAAGATTATAAAGTAGTTGCTTATGTTCGCAAAGCGGGATCAATACTAATTGAAAATCCAAACCTGAAAGTTATCGTAGGTCATCTGAATGAAAAACTCAATCTAACAGATGCTATTTCCGGAGCTGATGCATGTATTTCTGCCTTGGGTGGTGGGTCATTGACCCATCGTTCACCCGAAATTGTTGAAGGAATTGCTAATATTGTTTCAATAATGGAACAGGAAGTTGTTCCACGCTTTATTTATTTGTCGAGCTTGGGTGCTGGCGAAAGCAGACTCATGATGCCTCTGCCAATGAGGTTTTTGGTTGCAGATATTATGCTGCGTGCACCACTTGCAGATCATAATGCGAATGAACAATTCTTCGCAAATAGTAAACTGAAATGGACTTCCGTTCGTCCAGGAGCATTGAATGATGGACCCGTCACGAATAATTTAAAACATGGAAGTGAAATATCTAAAATAAAAGGAATGGCGAGTATTTCAAGAGAAAATGTGGCAATGTTTATGATAAAACAACTCAAGGATGAAAATTATGTGAAAAAAGCTGTGTGGCTTTATGAATAACTCCATTAACAACATAAATCTGACAGAGAATTGCAAAAGTAATTCTCTGTTTTTATTTTGAGCCAATGTTTTATTGAGTAGAATGACTATTTTTGTGAAGAAAAATAAAATTTGATGACCGAAAACAAACTTTTTGAACGTATAGATTTTACTCTGATTCATCTGCCGAAAGATGAATATGAAAACTGTAAATTTGTAAATTGCAATTTTTATAGTGCTGATTTATTGAATGTAACTTTTCGTGAATGTATTTTTGATTGTTGTGATTTTAGCTTAGCCAGTTTAAAAAACACTGCTCTGAATGATATTTATTTTATAGGGTGTAAATTGGTTGGAGTTCAATTTGAAGAGTGCAACCCTTTTTTGTTTTCGGTAAATTTCGAAAATTGTGTGCTGAAATTAGCTGTTTTCTTTAAGATGAAATTAAAGAAGACCTGTTTTGTAAACTGTAACTTGCAGGAAACAGATTTTTCCGAATCAGATATGACTTCGGCCGTTTTTGATAACTGCGATTTGCAACGGGCTATTTTCTATAAAACCATTCTCGAAAAAGCCGATTTACGAACTTCTTACCATTATTCCATAGACCCTGAAGTGAATAGAATTAAAAAAGCTCGGTTTTCCAGAACTGGAATTTCAGGGTTGTTAGATAAGTATAATATTGAAATAGAATAAATTGACAGTTATTGAGAATATTATTCTCTCAAATCTCTTGCTCCTCTCACTTCGGTAGAAACTTCATTTAGCCAGCCTGCTTGTTGAAAAACGGCTGTTTGAATTTTGATAAAGCGAATATTTGGTAAGTTCACTGCATTGCCAAGCGAATCGACAGCGTTAGAAATGTCAAACTTATTAGCTCCGAGTGTGGAATCATAATCGGTTCCATCTAAATTTTTTGCATATCCCCAAGTAAATCTATCAGCTGGCACAGCCCAGTATTGTGTAGCGGGTGTTGATAAATTATCGTAGGCATCCGGCAATCGAGTCCCGTAAAATGTAATGCTGTCAGTCGTTGTAGCAGGCCACCACCATGCAGATGAATAATTGGATCCATAGCCCGAAATTAATTGTCCCTTATTACTCTCACTATCTTTCCATGTTATGTTTGCCGAGTCAGAAACGGCCTTATAATAACGTACCCAATAATGTCTTTTGGAATTTGCAAACTGATTCCCCTTTAGTTCATACCAGGTGTCGTTTGGCAAACCGTCACCGTTTGTGTCGGGCATTACATATACAATGCCGGGTTCGGGCGAAGCACCTTTTAATGCGATAACTTCGAAATCGAATCCATTGCCATTTATTACATTATGATCAAAGCCTGCAATTACATAACCTCCAAATCCTCCTAAATATAACCAACCTTTATCATTGGTTGGTTCGCCTATAAAGTTTGAAATGTCCGATGGTTTAGCCAACAAAGCGTGTTGGCCTGGTCCATATACATATCCGAAAATCTTGGAAATATACGCTGACGATACTTTTGGTTCAGAGTTTTTGCACGAAACAATCAGGATTGAAATGAAAATAAAGAGACTGAATTTGCGGAATGAAATTGAATTTTTTTCTTGAAAAATCATAGTTCAACTGGTTTTGAAATGTCGAGCAAAGTTACTTCTTTTTTGCAACACTACCTGATTAATTTTTCCTGAATTTATACAGTGTTTGATAAGATAAGTCTCAATGCAAATATTGTATTCGAATGAAAATTTATGTGCAAGAATTAAATGGAATAAAAATTCAAAATATTTCCATTTATACAAATCCAAATGAAGATGTGATTTCGTCTAATTATAAAAACAATAATAATTGATGTAAGAAAATCAATGAAATTCAAGTCGTTAATATTGGAATAATAAAATTAATTACTCTTTTAATAAAAAAACTAACAAATAAAATTATGAAAACAATTAGTAAAAATCAGTTTAAAAGAATGCTTGTTTTGACATGTGTGGCAATCTTTTCATTTATGCTTTACGCAGAAAATTCAGGTTCAGTTATGGGTCGGGTAGTGGATAATAATAATCAACCGGTGGAGTGCGCCACAGTTATTTTAAAAAGTTCAAATACGGATAAATTTGTAACCGGCAATGTAAGTAATTCAAAAGGTGAGTTTGTTATCGAAAATGTAGATCAGGGAGAATACAAACTTACTGTAAGCTTGATAGGATATGCCAAATTTGAAACTGAAAAGATTGTTGTTAACCCAAAACAAAATTGTGTTGTTGTAGAAAATGTTATGCTAAATGAAGTACCCGAAAAATCGGTAGTCGTGGTTGCGAAAAAAAATTACGATCAAAACCTTTTGAGTGCTCAATGATAAAAAGCATTACGTTTAATGTTGAGAAGGGTGGCTATATGTCATCCTTTTCTGTTTTAGAAAATAACTTTCAAAATCGAAATATATTAGGATCAAAAGCCTTGTGAATTCAACGTGTAAAAATAAGTAGGTTGTCAAAATACACGTATTTAAATGTTTATGAAATTGTTTTAATAATTTCATTCGTTTAAATCCAAATGCTTAGTTCATTTCGTCTAATAATAAAACATTGAAATTTGATGTAATAAATTTTCTGAAAATGAGTCAATACTAGTAAGATTTCATAATCAGACAGTTCGAATTACAGTGAAACTCATAACAATATAAATTAATAATTTTATGAAACTAACAGATAACTCAGTTAACATTAGAATACATTTACTTGTTTTTCTTGCATTGTTTTCTAATCTTCTTTATGCCGGTACATCCGGGACTATAAAAGGACGTGTTTTAGACTCTAAGAATCAACCCATTGAATTTGCTACAGCTTCACTTATCAGTTCAAAAACAAATCAATTTGTAAAAGGTGAGCAAAGTAACGAAAAGGGTGAATTTGTAATTGATAAGGTATTGCCAGGTGACTACGTTTTGGCTGTTTCCATGATTGGTTACAACAGAAATGAATCTGAAAAAATCTCAATCAATCAAAAAAATACTGTTGTCGAAAAAAATATTGTTTTGACAGAATCAACTCATTTACTGGACAATGTAGTTGTGTCTGCAAAGAAGCAGTTTATTGAACAATCGGTAGATAAAATGATTGTGAATCCTGATGCTTCCATCACCACCGCTTCGGAAAACGTGTACGAAATCCTGAAAAAGCTTCCCGGTGTTACAATCGATAACAGCGATAATATCAGCTTGAAGGGAAAGCAAAACGTAAAGATATTGATCGATGAAAAACCTACCTATGTTTCGTCCACTCAGTTGGCAGCTATGCTCAAAGGTATGCAGGGAAAAAATGTGGACAAGATTGAAATAATTGAAAATCCATCGGCCCGCTATGATGCTGAAGGAAATTCGGGTATTATCAATATAAAAACTAAGCATAACAAAGCCCCCGGATTTAATGGAAGTGCATTTGCGGGTCCTGAAATAGCCAGTAAATTCGGATGGAATGGCGGGTTGGATTTGAATATGAATTATGGGAAACTGAATGTATACGGGAATTATTCTTTGTACAATTGGGCAGGACAGAATAGCATGGATGCAACACGTATGTTTACAACCACATCGTTAGCAGGGGCTTACCAACTTATAAACACAAAAGGTGATTACAATGGACAGGCATACAATTATAAAGTAGGTGCCGATTATTTTATCAAAAAGAACCAAGTGGTGAGCGTGATGGTGAGGGGAAGTGAAGGACACAACGACAACAGCGATCATAGTAAAACTTCCTTTACCGATAAATACTTGCAAGTAGATTCGACGCTTGTTACAACATCAGGGTCGAATAACCGATGGAGAAATCAAACCTATAACGCTAATTATAAATGGGATATTGACAGCACAGGACAATCGTTAACTGCCGATGTTGATTACGCATGGTTTTATTATCGCAATCCGAACACACAAAGTGGAATTTTTTATAATAATGCAGGAAATGATTTGAATCATGACATTTCGGTGAATACATTGCAGGGGAATGACATTAATATTTATACAGGGAAAATTGATTATGCTCTTCCGATAGGTAAGAAATTCAACTTTGAAGCCGGAATAAAAACAAGTTTTGTAAATACCGACAGCAAGATAAATATGACTGGATACTTAACACAAAGTGATCATTTTATCTACAATGAAGATATTCAGGCTGCGTACATTAATGGTCGGGCACAATTTGATAAAACCACTTTGCAGCTTGGGTTGCGACTGGAAAATACGATTTCAAAAGGAACTTCGGTGGTTACTAATCAGGTGAACGATACCAGTTATTTGAAAATTTTCCCTTCATTCTTTGTACAACAGACACTGAATGCCGATAACAATATCAATTTTAAGTACAGTTACCGGATAGGCAGGCCTGATTACGACATGCTTAATCCGTTCAAATGGATGATTGACCCTTACACATATAATGTAGGAAATCCAAATTTAAAACCGCAGTTTACTCATTCGTTGGGGTTGAGCCATAGTTTTAAAGGAATGTTCATTACAAGTTTGGGCTACAATTACACCAGCGGACTGTTTACTCAGATTATCAGGCAAGACGATGCAACTAAGTCGGTTTATCAAACAAATGAGAACATGAACAATTCCATCGATTTCAATGCCTCGGAAACTTTTCAGCTTCAACCTGCCAAGTGGTGGCGGTTAAATGGAACCGTTACCGGAATGTATAAGGAAATTCAACTGAATGCAAATGCAGGTTCTCAACTAAGTCGTTGGAGTTTTAATGGAAATTTAAGCAATAATTTTTCATTGCCTTACAAACTCGAAATGGAATTGAGCGGTTATTATTCTTCCGAACAGCTTATCAGTAACATTATTTTGGATCCCAGATACACCATAGATTTTGGAATACAACGAAAAATATTGAAAGACAATGGAACAATAAAGATTGCCATTAGCGATATTTTCAATACGGGATGTTCAGGTGCTTATGCAAAATACGACAACGTTGACATCACTGTTCTGAACAAATATGATTCGCGTAGGTTGCAAATCTCGTTCAATTACCGGTTTGGTAAAGATAATTTTAAAACACGTGCCGACCGCTCAACTGCTTCGAGCGAAGAACAAAGCCGAAGTGCAAAATAAGGATGGAATCAAAAAAGGGAAAGATATGAAGAGTTTGTGTAAAATTTTTCTTTAATTTGCAATACTCTTTATAAGAATCAAACTTATGTCAAAACAAACATTCATTCTCTTTCTCTTTTTGATTTATTGTTCTTCCTCTTCCTCTTTTGCGCAACAGTATTCAACTTATTTTACTGACAATGCTTGTCGCGTGGACTTTCATTTTTGCGGAAATGCAACACAAACTGCTGTGTTTCTAGATAAAGTAAAGCGAGAGTCATTTTGGGGTGGGCGGCGCGCACATCTTTCATCTGATTTGAATTTGGGCGATTTTCGTTTCAGGGTGCTCGATAGTATTAGCGGAAATCAACTTTATATTGATGGTTTTTGTGCACTTTATCACGAATGGCAGACTACTGCAGAAGCTAAAATTACCAATAAAAGTTTTGAGCAAACCATTCAGTTTCCATTTCCGAAGAAAGGCGTAACTCTGATTATTGAAAAACGACTTGATTTGGATCATTGGCAGCAATTGTTTAGCTATAAACTTTCGCCAACTGATAAATTGATTCAATATATAAAACCTAAAGCAGTTCCGGTAAAGATAATTACTAAAACTGCATCCCCTGATAAAGCCATTGATATTGCGGTAATTGCAGAAGGTTATTCCGTCAACGAAAAGCAGAAGTTTTACAAGGATGCAAAACGGTTGGCTGAGAATCTGCTTTCTTATGAACCATTTACTAAATATAAAAAACGTATCAATATTTATGCTATTGCAGCCATCTCGGAGCAATCAGGAATTTCAATGCCTCAAGATGACGATTGGAAAAACACGGCCGTGGGATCGCACTTCTTTACTTTTTACGAACCAAGGTATTTGACCACAACAAACATTTTTAAACTACACGATTTAGCCGCGCTGGTTCCTTATGATGCTATTTATGTTTTGGCAAATACAAAAACGTATGGAGGTGGAGGCATTTTCAATAATTATGCCCTCACGGCAGCTGATAATAAACTTTCAACTCAAGTAACTGTACATGAATTCGGACATTCGTTTGCCGGATTGGCCGATGAGTATTTCTACGATAAAGATGTGTTGGACAATACCTACGATATAAAGAAGGAACCCTGGGAACCGAATATCACATCGCTGGTTCAGTTTGACCGAAAATGGAATGCTCAATTGCCTGCTGGCACTCAAATTCCTACATCAATAGCCGATTCAACCAAAATTGGCGTTTTTGAAGGTGGTGGTTATCTGAAAAAAGGGATGTATCGTCCTTATTTTGATTGTAGGATGAGAACAAATAAAGCCCCTGCGTTTTGTCCGGTTTGCCAGCAAGCCATTGAAAAAATGATTTTATTTTTGACTGAGAAGTAAAACTATTTATAAAACAGCGATATGAAAAACTAACTTTTCATATCGCTTTTTTTTGAATTTATATAAACAGAACAATTTAGTAAAGCAAAAGCATTCTGTTTTAAACGTTTTGTCTTGAATCTTAATATCCAAGGATCTTTAACATTGATTTGTAGCTTTGTTCTTTTGCAAACAGTTTTGTAAAATATTCGCCATCTTCATCTTGGTCAATAATGACAAGCTTTGGAGCCGGAATTAAACAATGTTGAATACCTCCAAATCCACTTAATGATTCCTGATAAGCCCCTGTATGGAAAAATCCGATATATTGATCACGATCCTCATGCATTTTTGGTAAAAACATGGCGTTGGAATGAACTTCAGCGTTGTAAAAGTCTTCACTATCGCAAGTCAGACCTCCTAAATTAACACGTTCATATTCAGAGTCCCAGTTATTAATAGCTAAAAATACATACCGTTGATTGATGGCCCAGGTGTCAGGCAAAGTAGTCATAAACGAGCTGTCAATCATATTCCATAACTCACGATCATTTTGTTTTTTCTGGTTTACAATAGAATAAAGCATAGCACCACTTTCGCCTACTGTATAGGACCCGAATTCAGTGAAAATATGTGGTTCGGGTACATTGTTTTGTGTGCAAATAGTTTTTATTTGTGCCACAATCTCCTCAGCAATATATTCGTAGTCATAAACCATATCCAGATGAGTCTGAATAGGAAAACCACCACCGATATTCAAACTATCCAACTGAGGACATTTCTTTTTAAGCTCGCAATACAAGTTTACTGCTTTATTTAACTCGTTCCAATAATATGCAGTATCTTTCACACCAGTGTTTATAAAGAAATGTAACATCTTCAATTCCACTTGTGGATTTGTTGCAATGTGTTTAGTGTAATAGGGTATGATGTCATTATATCGAATACCTAACCTTGACGTGTAAAAGTCAAACTTGGGTTCTTCTTCGGCAGCTATTCGGATACCTACTTTAAACTTTATGTCAAAGTCTTTTTGAAACAAGTCTAATTCAAATTTATTGTCGAGTATAGGAATGACATTTGTAAATCCCTGACGCATTAGATTCTGAATATTCTCGACGTATTGGGGACGTTTAAATCCATTACATATTACATAAGTATCCAACTTAAGTAATCCCTGCTCATACAAAGATTCCATTATATTGATATCAAATGCTGATGATGTTTCCAAATGCACGCCATGCTTTAGTACTTCTTCCATTACAAATGAAAAGTGAGAACTCTTGGTACAATAGCAATAATTATAATCGCCATCATAATCTACCTTTGCCATTGCTACATTGAACATTCGTCGAGCTTTTTGAATATTTTCGGCAATTTTCGGCAGATATGCAATTCTCAAAGGTGTACCATATTGTTTGATTATATCCATAAGGGGAACTCCACACCACTCCAATTCGTTTTCAACAATATTGAATTCCTGATTAGGAAATTCAAAACTCTGTTCAATAAGATCAATATATTTGTTTTTCATTTTCGTTTCTAATGATTAAATTTTTTATATGTAAGTGAGTTAGATGGTAATTGATTAAATAAACTAAGTTAGTTAGATTGATTCTTTTATTTCGAAAAAGTGTGCAAAAATAATAATTTATATCATATTTCAATAGACATACGATATAAATTATATATTATTTGATGTTGATTGAATTTCTGCCGATTCAAAATGAAAATTTTGTTTAGTATATATAGGTAAAGTGCTTATAAATTAAATGAAGTATATAATCGTTTACAATGAATCTTTTAGTAAAGCACAACAAATTTGTTTATTTATTCTAAATTATAAGACTTTTTTTTGATTCATGGAAATATATAATTGACAATGCTGAGTAGGCAATGATTTAATTGTTATATTAAAATGCTGACAATGCATATGATTAAATGAGCTAAGCATTAATTTCTTAGTATAAATTCGTTTTTTTAAAATAATACTTGTAAGTTTGCAAAATATAAATAGGTATATAATAAGAACTTGGATTTTCACTATTATTCAGAGTCGTATGAAAAAAATTACCCTCATAAAATTTTTAATGCTAACAATATCATTAGTTGGCTTTGGTTCAGGTGTTTATGGCCAAACTAGTTTTTTGGGTGTGGATGGTGGCTTTGAAGGAACAGCAACTATTGATAATTCAGTTGAAGCTTCTGCGCAACTGGGTAAATGGACGAAATCTTCTGCAAGTATTACATTATCAGATGAAACGTCAATTGTGAGGACAGGCGCACATTCATTGAATATTAATAATTCTGCGACTGGAGGAAAGAGAATTTGGACTCCTCTGATTACTAATCCGTCTACCACAAGTAGTATTACATTGCAGATGTGGACATTAGAAACCGATGGTAGTAATACTCAGAGTTGGTTAATAAATATAGGTAATGGTACAATGACCGGAGAAGGTTCGATTTATACTTCTTGGTTGCCAACAAGTGCTGTGAATCAATGGGTTTTATCTACATATACAAGATCAGCCTGGACATTTACTGATATTGCAGGCATAATTAATAGTAAAAAAATTGGAACTGGAGGAAATCTTTATGTTGATGACGTTTGTATGTACAATGGTGATGTTGATACAACCCCTCCTGATGCTCCGACTGCAGCAGTTGTATCAAATCCTACGTCACATTCATTAGATATTAGTTGGACGCCTCCAACTACCGGTGTCGATGGAGGAGGATATCTGGTTGTCAGAGACACTATTGACCCCACTACTGCTCCAAATCCAAATGGAATTTATGGAGTTGGAAATACTATATCTGCAGGTATGACAGTTGTATATCAGGGCGTCAACCCTAATTTTTCAGATATGACATTGACTGCAAGTCGAAAATATTATTATAGAATTTATACCTATGACAAAGCATATAATTATTCAAGTGCAATTTCGGTAAATGGTACCACTTATGATCCTTCCATAGCTTTGACAGATTTAACTAACCCTGATTTAATTACTGAGGTTGGTACGCCGATTTCGCAAGTAATAAATGTAAGTGGAGTAAATTTAAATACTGATTTAGGGTTATCGATTACCGGAAATAATGCAGATCAATTCTCCCTTTCTCAATATTCTGTATCTCAATTCGGAGGAATAGTGCCTAATACGCTTATTACTATAACTTATAACCCAACAGCTGTGGGCACTCACGTTGCAATTTTAACTTCCACGAGCACAGGTGCAATGGCTGTGACACGTATATTAAACGGTACTGCATCAAAGGGTGTTGGGGCTGGAATAGATTTAGATAAAAATATGTTGAAAATATATGCCAGTAATGGAACTGTGATATTAAATGCCGATGCAGGTAAATCTGTAGAGATTTTTAATGTCCTTGGGCAAGAGCTAGTGCAGAGAGTGACAATAGAAGGCCTGAATATTATTCCGGTTTCTGCAACAGGAGTCTTATTAGTAAAAGTTGATAATCAAATTGTCAAGGTAATTCTATAGTTAATTTTAATTTGAAATATCTAAAGACTGTCTTATTAGGCAGTCTTTTTTTTGTTTAAACTTTTTGATTTTCGAAAAGGTAATTATTGACAATTAAATTCATTATCAATAATAATTGAAAGTCTTTGCAGAAAAGGGTTCTGAACATAATTGCATTAAAAAACACAATTTAAGTATATTATTATTTCATTTTGTGTAAATTATTATTTATCTTTGTTTTTTAATTTGTAGTTTGTTATGTTAGTTTACATTGTGTGATTTAATAATTTTGGTGGATTGTTGATTGTAGTATTGATATAACGAAGTAAAATGCAAGCAATTTATTTAATAACGACTTAATAAAACAACATGAAAAAAATTACTTTTTTAAAAACAATGCTCGTTGTAGTTACTTTTGGTGTAGCAAGTGAAAATTTAATGGGACAAACTTTAATAGCTGGTTGGGATTTCCAAACTACTGGAAATGGAGGAACAGCTATAACAGCTACTTCGTGTCCTTCAGTTTTTGTTTCGAATTTTGGTGCTGGAACTATGCATCTTGATGGCACTAATGGATCAAGTACATGGAATAGTAACGAAATAGTAGGTACTGGCGGAACTGCAGTTAATGCCGGAGTTGGATTCTCAACTACTATTACAACGCCTGCTTGCTTAAGTTTAACAGGAGGTACCGCTGGCAGTCCCACAAATGGCAAGTTTATGGTTATAAAACTTTCAATGGCAGGTTTATCAAATCTTGTTGTTAGTTATGCTTCTCAAGGAACAACAACGGGTTTTACTTCTCAGGTATGGGAATACAGTACTAACGGCAGTACTTGGGTTCCTGTTCAGACAATTACACCCATTCCTACTTTATTTGCAGCTATAAAACTAAATACTATAACTGGACTTGATAATGCAACATCTGCCTATTTAAGATTTAGTGGAACAGGTGCAACATCAGGCAGCGGTAATAATAAAATAGATAATATTCAGCTTGTGGCTTCTCAGATGCAGCATGTCGCAACACCTACTTTTTCAATTCCTCAGGGAAATGTAAATGGTGAACAACATGTAAATTTAACTACTACAACAGATGGAGCATCAATATATTACACACTTGATGGTTCCAATCCCGATAATAATGGAAACGGAACGTTATATGATGGAAACCCAATCGTTATTAATTCAACTAAAACAATTAAAGCCATTGCTTATCACACTGGTTTACTGGAAAGTGTAATTGCAACAGCAACTTATACTTTCCCATCACCTGTTGCAGATATTGCAACTTTGCGAACATTACCGACAACCGGATTTTACACATTAACCGGTGAGGCTTTTTTGACTTTCAAATCTGCAACTGTAAAGGCTAATTATATACAAGATGCAACTGGTGGAATTCTTCTTATTGATCCAAATTCCAAAATCACAACAACTTATAGCATCAATGATGGAATAACCGGAATTACAGGAATTTTAGCTTCAAGTTCAGGTATGTTGCAATTTGTTTCTATGACAGATCCAGGAGCTGCAACTTCAAAAGGGAATACCGTAACGCCTATTGTTGTAAATTTATCGAACATTGCAGATTATCAAGGCCAATTGGTTACAGTGAAGAATGTTTCCATTTTAGGAACTGGTAACTTCGAAGCTTTAACATCTTATATTATCAATGACGGTAATTCAGGAAATTTGCGCACAGAATATCCTGAATTAAATTTTATTGGATACGCAATCCCAACTTTAAATCAGGATATTACGGGTGTAGTTAGTAATCATAGTGTTTTAGAAGCAGATTTAGTTCCACGTAGTTTAGACGATATTGTTCCATCAATATTAACTTCTGTTAGTTGTTCTTCAATTGATCAAAACATTACAGCTATAAATGGGAATGTTTTAATTAAAGCCTCTGCTGACGAAATTATCCAAATCTACAATACCTTTGGGCAAAAATTGATTCAGACATTATCAGTTGAAGGTGTAAATACTATTCCGGTTAGAGTTAAAGGAGTTGTCTTAGTGAGGGTGGGTGACCGTTTTGCAAAAGTTGTACTGTAACTATTAAATATAACTAACAAGGCTGTCAAATCGACAGCCTTGTTAGTTATATTTAAAATGCAATACCCCTACAAATTATTTTTAGTTATAACATCGATGTTTTGTTTCAGTTTTGAGAATCCTGCACGTTTAATAGCTGAATAACTAAAATTTGAATTATAGTTTTCTTCAGTAAGATTTTGCCATTCACTTTTATCCCATTCAAGGATATTTGTTACCGGAGACAATTCTGCATGAGAATTTTGTTTTGCCCATTTTGTATTCCATGGACAAACATCTGCACAAATGTCGCAACCTAAAATATAATCAGAAAGTTTCGATTGAAATTCAACCGGTATTGCATTTTTACTTTCAATAGTTAAATACGAAATACATCTTCTTGCGTTTAATGTTCCATTTTCAATGGCTTTTGTTGGGCATGCATCCATGCATTTTGTGCAAGTGCCACAATGAGGAAGTATAGGTAAATCATATTCTAAATCAATATTCAACATCAAAATACCGATAAAAGTGTATGATCCTAAACCTGGATGAATTAATTGCGTGTGTTTGCCTATCCAACCCAATCCGGCGCGTTCAGCCCAACGACGCTCAAGTACCGGGGCAGAATCGACAAATAAATGTTGGTGAGAAGTTGAAATGCAATCGTCTCCATATTTTATGCCTATTTTCTGCTCCAGTTCTTTTAATTTCAATTTCAGCACGGTATGATAATCCGTTATTGAATAGGCATATTTGGCAACTTTGGGTGACTCTGGCTTTTGCTTTTGTTTTGGGAAATAATTTAACAAAACCGCTACAACCGATTTACAACCTGGAACTAAGACCTGTGGATTAATTCGCTTTTCGAAATTTCGGTCAAGGTAATGCATATCAGCGTGATTTCCTTCGACCAACCATTTTTTCATAAACACGGCATCCTCTATTAAAGCTTCTGCTTTGGCAATGCCACAAGCATCAAAGCCAACTGAAAGTGCCGTTTGCTTGATGAAATTCATGTTGTAAATTACAAAATTAAAAACGAACTACAAATTCTTTTCAATTTCTTTCTTTAATTCGTCAAATCCGAAACTGCGTCCTATAATAGTTCCTTTTCGGTTCATTAAAAATGAAGTGGGTATGGAAGATACATTATAAGTTTCGGCACATTTTGCATTTGGACCATTCTCATCGCGCACACAAATCCATGGAATGTTTGCAACAGCTTGCTGCCAGAGAAGTTTATTTTGATCGAGTGAAATCTGGTAAATTTCGAATCCTCTATTGTGATATTTATTATACAAATCTCGTAAAGAAAAAGTATAGTCAACGCTTTCTTTTGACTCATAAGCAGAAAAATCAATTAAAACAACTTTACCTTGCAATGCAGACAGCTTACGTTCTACATTTTTTTTATCCGGCAAGACAATATCAATATAACCTGTAGATGCATTAGCCAGAACTTCGTTCCAAGCTTCTTTGTTTTTTTGCTCCCGTTCAGTTTTTATGGCATCCATAACTAAATTATAGATGTTTTTTGTTCGGTCGTAGTCAGGCATAAAAGCATTATATGCTGTTGCAACTGCAGCGCAATAAGGCTTATCTTCTTTTACATAAGGAGAAAATAAATAAGTGTTGTTTACTTTTTGGTAAAGCGCAAAATACGCGGCAGCCGAGCGTGGATTCTGAAGTATCAGTTTGCGTGCCATGTCTTTATGAACTTCAATATCTTTTTCTATTTCTGCAATTTTTTCTTTTTGTTCAGTTTCGCTCAATTTAGATGTCAACTCATTTGCTTTTATCTGAATATTCATAACTGATTTTCTCAATTTCTGTATCAACAATGAAGTTTCAGAACCGGTTAATGTGTAATCTGTTGCAAATTTGTCAGACTTAGCTTCAATAGAAATATCCTCGCATGAATCTACAGCAAAAGTGATGATTTTATTGTCTAAGCGCAAACGATAAAAGTCAGGGTAGGCCGGACGAGCTGATTTAAAACTGAACTTGCCTTCAGCACTTAATTTGACTGAATCGATAACTGTGGTTTTCATTAATTCGCTGTGTTCAAAATAAAGCATTTCCCCTTTTGCATCTTTAACTTCTCCCCTAACGTGAAATTTGTCGTGTTGTTTGCAAGAATACAATCCAGATAAGATTATCAATAAAATAAGTGTTTTTTTCATGAATATTTGATTTGTCAATTCGTTTTAAACTTGTACTTTACTTGGGCAAGTTGCTCGTTAGCTTCTACAATTTTTTTCTTCAAACTTTCTTTGTATTGACTCAATTTGGTCTGCAATTTTTCATCTCCAACTGCCAGCATTTGTACCGCAAGAATTGCAGCATTGAGTGACGCATTAATTCCAACGGTAGCAACGGGTATTCCCGGAGGCATTTGAACAATAGCAAGCAAAGCATCCATCCCATCCAATGAAGCATTAATTGGTACTCCTATTACCGGAATAGTTGTCATTGATGCAATTACTCCGGGCAGGTGTGCAGCCATTCCGGCGGCAGCAATTATAACCTCGATGCCATTGTCATGAGCTTGACTTGCAAATTTTTCAACTTCACGCGGTGTACGGTGTGCCGAAAGAGCATTTATTTCGAAGGGAATTTCAAATTCGTTTAATAACGCAGCAGCTTTTTCCATAACAGGCAAATCGGAAGTGCTGCCCATGATAATACTTACTTTTGGTTTCATAAATTTCTAATTTGTTGATATTTAGATATATCACTTTTATGTACTATTTACAATAATGCCATTCTTTTAGGCGCCAATCAAAGCTTCATATTCTGTTGCAGAAAGTAAAGCGTTCATTTGAGCGGCATTAGACAATACAATTTTTACCATCCATCCTTTACCATATGGATCGTCATTGACTAATTCAGGTTTTTCTTCCAATTCTTCGTTAAATTCCAATATTTGACCATCAACAGGTATATATAAGTCTGAAACGGTTTTTACTGCTTCAACTGTTCCGAAAACTTCTCCTTCAGCAAGTGTTTCACCTACAGTTTCGACTTCTACAAATACAATTTCTCCCAATTCACTTTGAGCATAGTCTGTAATTCCAACAAAAGCAACTTCGCCATCCAAGCGAATCCATTCATGTTCTTTTGTGTACTTTAAGTTTGCTGGTACGTTCATAATAATTTGTTTTTTAAGTTAGTTGTATATTTATTTATCGTTAAATTTTAGTTTGCATAAAACAGGGAAATGATCAGAATAATTTACTTTGTCCGATTTATACAAAATTGGTGTAAATGAACTTGAATCGTAAAGGATATAATCAATTCTAAAATGGTAATATCTTTCGTTATAAGTCCAGCCTAAGCCGGTGCTTGTTTCAGCAAAGGCATCTTTCAACTTTCCTTTAACCTTGGTATATGCATACGACGTTGGAACATCGTTGAAATCTCCACAAACAATTACTTTATATGGCGAATTAGCTATGACTCTGGCAACAACATCGGCTTGAAATGCCCTGAGTTTATAGGCTGCACCAAGTTTTTGTGAAAAATGAAGCGTAATACCTGTGAGATTTTCGGCACTAAACTTATCTTTTAAACTATACGGCATTATTTTATCATTATCGGTTAACTTGTTTGATTCCAAATGATTGTTTATGAGGCGAATAGTGTCACCTTTAATAACGATGTCAGAATAAATAGATAAATTGAAATTTGATGGATAGTCAATTTCTTGTTTGTTTATAATGGGATATTTTGAAAAAGTGGCAATGCCGTGATGATTAAATCTTTCGTTTAATCTGTATTGGATGTGTTTGTATGGATATTTTGAAAATATTCGCATAATATCAGCCAAAGTTAGGTATTCTTTATTTTCACTTAGGGTAAATTCTTGTAAACAAACAATATCTGCATCCGATTCTAAAACATATTTCATCACCATATTGGGTCTTCTAGTCGTATATTTTTTTAATCGACCACTCATCAAGGTGTTATAGGTAAGTATTTTGATTGTCTTACTTGACGTTATTGAATCTGTTTTTCCAAAATTAACAGGAATAGTGTTGCCAATTTGTGAAGCAGAAAAAAGTAACATGCTTAAAGACAGTAAGAAAAACCACTTGCGTGCCAATAACCAAAAGATTAAAAAGAAAATATTTAAAAAAATGGTAAATGGGTAGATAAGTGCAAAATATGCTGGGAAAATGATTTTTTCGGGACTTAAAACTGAACCGATTAAAGTCATGATCATAAATATTGCCACAATTAAATTTGAGGCCATCATGAACCATTTGACTATTGCTTTTCCAAACATAATGGTATATAATTCATAAATTTAAAGTTATGAATTTTGTAATATAAATCAGTTTTTATTCCCTTGATTAAATAATCGCTTTTTTTCCTCAGATGATAAACTTTCATATCCTGATGTCTTAATTTTATCCAGAATCTTGTCAATATCTGCCATTTTACGAGCTTTGCTCATGTTGAATTCAGCATCAGACATGCGTGTATCTTTTTGATATGTGTTCTTTTTTATTCTCAGTTTACGAGGCCGGAACAAATTGTAAATCATATCCAAAATACTACTGACTCCTTTTGTCAAATCTCTGCTCTGACGCAAAGATACAATAAATAAATAACCCGCCAAAGCACCTCCTAAATGCGCAATTTCACCTCCACCATTGTTCGATGTAATCCCAAATAAACTTGTTAACACCGCCACCATTGCTATATATTTCAGTTTTACGTTTCCAATTATTAGTAACTGCAATTCCATGTTGGGTGATTGAAGTGCTGTTGCAACAATAATTGCCATTATCGACCCGGAAGCACCTAATAACATACTTTGATGGACAACTGGCGAGTAATATGGGAATAAATTGTAAACAAGAATATATAGAAAAGCCGCTAATAATCCACCAATAACGTATAATCCAACCAGTTGTTTTTCGGAAAAGTGCATTAAAAATATTTTTCCAAACCAGAAAAGTGCAAGCATATTGAAAAATATATGCATAAAACTCTGATGTAAGAACATGTAAGTTAATGGAGTCCAAAAATGATAGAATAATTGTGACAAATCAGATGGAACTTCGAGGTATGTCCAAATATAACTTCCCGATAATGTAAAAAGCTTTAGAGCTATATCCAATAAGCTTAATAATAGAAATACACTCACGTTTATATAAATCAGTTTTATGAGTGAATTTCCTTGTTTAAAGGTTTGTTTGATATTATCTAAAAGATTCATTTTGTAAAAATAGATTTAAAGAGTCTTTTTCTTTTTCCAAATTAAAATTAAGATAGCCCCAAAGAGCATTCCACCTAGATGTGCAAAATGAGCAATGTTATCGCCAGAAAATTGAGCTACTCCTCCAAATAATTCAGCTACACCATAAAAGATTACAAAGTATTTTGCTTTAATGGGAATTGGAATAAACATTAGGTAGAGGTTTACT
Source organism: Paludibacter sp. (assembly GCA_031292575.1). Lineage (GTDB taxonomy): Bacteria > Bacteroidota > Bacteroidia > Bacteroidales > Paludibacteraceae > Paludibacter. The sequence goes on along the minus strand of JARLGX010000002.1, from coordinate 61,769 downwards.
TCAGGGAAAAGCCAGCCAAAAGCCAGTAAAAGTCCAAATACTGCTCCTGAAGCTCCAATGGTGATTGGCATATTCAGAAACATTCGTTTCATTTCAATAAGTGCAGGCACATCTAATGAACCTATATTTTCTAATCTAAAATATTTACCAAGAATATCTTGATGATTTAATAATGTTTGCGCGGAATTTGAAGAAACAGCCTCATTAAGAACTGAAACAACTGATTGATACTCCACTGTCCAAAATATTTCTTGAACAATTCCTGCACCTACTCCTGTTACTAAATAGAAAAATAAAAAACGCTTCGTTCCCCATAATTGTTCCAAAACGCCACCAAACATGTATAACGCAAACATGTTGAAAAATATATGTGAAAGTCCACCATGCATAAACATGTAAGTTACGAGCTGAGCAGGGTTAAATTTAGATGAAGCCCAATAGTGCAGGCCTAAAATATCTGTCAAATCGACGTTAACTCCAAACCGGCTAAATAAGCCTGGAGTAACTACACTGGCTAACCACAATATTATATTTATGGCTATCAAGTTTTTGACTACCGGAGGTATTAAGTTTAAAAACGAAGGTCTATAATTATTCATATTATAAAATTAGTTGAATTAGATTTGCTAAATAACATCTATTCGCAGTTAGTTTAGTTTAAATTGCAATTTCAGGTTACATTAATAAGCATTATGAGAGGGAGAATTTAAATTGGATTAATTCCGATTCGGCTTTAAACTACTGTATTTTGCCATACAAAAGTAATGAAAATAATGCCAAAAACATGTTTTCTAACACATTTTTCGAAAAGATATAAAATAAACTGATTTTTTTTAATTTAAACGCTTGTATATTATTCACAAACTACTACATTTGCAAAATCAAAAATCTATGTTTATAGTTTCTAATAAAAAAAATCAAAATCTTATGAACAAAGCAGAATTAATCAATGCCATCGCTGCTGAAGCAGGTCTTAGCAAAGTTGATGCAAAAAAAGCTCTTGACGCAGTTGTTAAAAGTGTGTCTGACGCCTTAGTTTCTGGCGACAAAGTTAGTTTAGTTGGTTTCGGAACATTCTCAGTAGCTGAACGTGCTGCTCGTCCGGGTATCAATCCAGCAACAAAACAGCCTATTAAAATAGCAGCTAAAAAAGTAGCTAAATTTAAAGCCGGTGCTGAATTGACAGCAGCAGTTAACTAAGATTTAACGCATTGTCTTATAAAAAAGGAATATGTTCACATATTCCTTTTTTTTGCACTTCTTTTTGTAGCTCGAAATTTAAAAGTCTTACGAACTAAATGCAGATTAATTGCGCAACTTTTTCAGCAATATTTCTGCCTTTTAATTCTTCAACCAATTTTAGAGCAAACTGAACGGCCACTCCGGCTCCTTTGGCTGTAAGTATATTTCCTGATTTTGCTATTTTATTTACCGACAGAATGGCGCCAACTAATTGATTCTCAAACCCAGGATAACAAATTGCTTCTTTACCATCCAATAATCCCATTTTTCCAAGTATAGAAGGAGCAGCACAAATGGCAGCAATATTTTTATTCTCCATTACTTGTTTAAGAATCAGCTGTTTTAATCCTTCGTGGTTTTCTAAATTTTTTGTTCCGGGCATTCCGCCGGGCAAATAAAGTATATCATTGTCAGAAAAATCAATTTCTGAAAACAAGTTATCGGCAACAACAGGAATTCCATGAGAACCATTAACTGTCTTATTCTCTGACATAGATATTGTTGAAACATTAATTTCAGCTCGTCTAAAAATATCAATTGGTGCAATGGCTTCAATTTCTTCAAAACCTTCAGCCAGAAATATATATGCTTTCATCTGTTTTATTCTAATTTATAATTGTACGTAATAGTTCCGGTTTCTATCCCTGTGCCTTTTGTAAATCGGGTTTTGTTGGCAGCAGAAATAGCATCTCTTCTCATTTCAGAATCAGAAATAGTTGTAGGTGAGCCTATGGATGTACCTGTAACGACTCCATTTTCGTCAACTCGAATATTTACTGTAATTTTTCCTTCAATATCTTTCGGATAATTTGGTCTTGCAGGGTTTCCATAATATTTGCGATTTCCAAGTCTAAAGCTTGATCCAACTCCTGAAGTTCCATTACCGGCAGGATTTCCCTGTATTCCATTTCCCGAACCCGAACCTATTCCTTTTCCTGTGCCGGTTCCTGAACCTGTCTTGGTACTCCCGTTGTTGCCGAATAGCCCGTTTACAGCATTTGCATTGTTAATGGCTTCTTGCTCTTTTCGGTTTTGCTCTGCAATTCGTTTCTTTGTTTGTATTTGTTGAAGTTCTATTGCTTGTTGTTCTTTTCTAACGCGTTTCTTTTCGTTTTGTTCTGCAATTGCCTCTGAATTACTTTGCTGCGTAATGAGTGATTGATTGTCAGGTTTTGAAGCTGTTACAGTTTGTTTTACTTGCTTACTTTGCTCTGCCTTTTCTACAGATTTTGTTGGAATCGGGATTCCAGCTGTTTTCTCACCCATTCCACCACCATCATAACTATCGCCAAAACTTACCATAAGACCGTCATCATCATTTGGTTTCGTTGCCATTATTGGAGGTAAAACAACAAACCAAAGGATTAGAAAAAGTATTATGCTTGACAAGGTCGAACCAAGAAGACCGTACAAATTAGCTTTATTCACGATGCTATTTTTGAGATGATATAGTTGAATTACAAATTTTATACCGTATTTTTAAGATACAACTTATTCTAACTGTTTTTTGTAACGTTTTATTGTGTCTTCAAGTCCGAAATATAATGCGTCGGAAATAAGTGCATGACCAATTGAAACTTCGTCTAACCAGGGAATAAGAGAATGGAAATAAGCCAAATTTTCAAGGCTCAAATCATGTCCGGCATTCAATCCTAATCCTAACTTTTTTACTAATTTGGCTGCTTCAACAAATGGTGCTATGGCTTGTTCTTTATTTTGTGGATAATTAGTTGCATACGGTTCGGTATATAGCTCCACCCGATCAGTGCCGGTTTTAGCCGCAAATTCAATATTTCTTAAATTTGTATCAATAAATATGGAAACTCTTATCCCGGCACTTTGAAAATCAGCAACTATATCTTTCAGAAACTCCAGATTTTTTACAGTATCCCAACCGGCGCTGGAAGTTATTGCTTCAGGCGGATCGGGAACTAAAGTTACTTGATGTGGTTTTACTGATTTTACCAATTTGATAAAGTCCGGCGAAGGATAACCTTCAATATTGAATTCGGTTTTTAGTATTGGACGTAAATCCCATACATCCTGATAGCGAACATGACGTTCATCAGGGCGTGGATGAACGGTAATTCCTTGTGCCCCAAATTGTTCACAATCTAGAGCAACCTGACAAACATTTGGGACATTACCGCCTCGAGCATTTCGCAATGTGGCTATTTTATTGATATTAACGCTTAGTTTAGTCATTTATTTGTAATTAATTTATTCATTGACGTGTTTGGAGTATAACGTAATCTCCAATCAAATAGTTAGTTGTTGAAATTTGAGAGGTTTTTATTTTGCAAAATCATATACCCCTCTCATCGTTAAAACACTTGCAAGAGTCATTTTCATTTAGTTCCTTTGCAAAGCAATTTCGATTTATGAAAATATATGCTACAAAAATAATTAAAAAAAACTGAAGCGTATCAGAAGATGTTTATCTTTCAATTATTTTTAAACTTTTAAGTCGAAACCAGATAGACCTTTCAATGCTCTATTTCGATTGATCTCGAAACTTATAAATATCTATACAACATGAGAATAGCCGTTTTTGGGAATATCTACCGCAGCGTTTTACTTTCGCATATTCAACTTTTATTTGAATATTTTCATAATAAAGATGTTGTTCTTTTACTTGACAAAGAACTGTACGAGTTTGTAAACGAGCATGGTAAATGTTGCATGGATAGAACTGAGATAATTCTCAATGATAATTTCGAGGCCGATTTAGCTTTAAGCATTGGTGGCGATGGTACTTTTTTAAATACGGCAGCCCGAATAGGAAGAAAACAAATACCAATTTTAGGTATAAATACGGGGAGATTAGGTTTTTTGGCCGATGTATCAAACGAAGAAATACTTCCAGCTTTGGATGCAATATTGGATAAAAAATATAGTATTCAGCAAAGAACCTTGCTTTACGTCGAAACTTCCGATGGAATTACATTCGATTATCCGTATGCTTTGAACGAAGTATCTGTATTAAAGCAGGATAGCTCGTCTATGATGAGTATTACTGCCAGCGTTAACGGTGAAATGGTTCATACATATCATGCTGATGGATTGTTAGTTTCAACTCCTACCGGTTCAACTGCTTATTCAATGAGTGTTGGTGGTCCGCTGGTAGTTCCCGAAGCTGAAAACTTCATACTTTCTCCTATTGCTTCTCATAGTTTGAATGTCAGACCATTAATAGTCCCCGATACATGGACTTTTGAATTGGAAGTTCATAGCAGGAGCCAATGTTATTTGGTGGCATTGGATGGACGCTCGAAAGTATTAGATCTTTCTTCAAAACTAAGAATTACAAAAGCCGACTATACTATTAAGGTTGTCAAACAATTAAATCATACTTTTTTTGATACATTGAAAAATAAGTTGATGTGGGGAGTTGATAAAAGAAACTAAATTACGTCTTACGTCTCATATTCAATGTTTTCCGTTTTAATTTGTTCTAATAACAGGATAAAATAGGAAATGAAACATTGAACATTTAACTTCAAACAGGAAACACAAATTATGAGAATAGTTTTTATGGGTACGCCGGAATTTGCGGTGGAAAGTCTCAAAATATTAGTTGAAAACAAATATGATGTTGTGGGTGTGATTACTATGCCCGATAAGCCTGCTGGAAGAGGACATCAAGTTCAGGTCTCGTCAGTGAAGCGATACGCACTAGAGCAGAACTTACGGATTTTGCAACCTGAAAGATTGAAGGATGAAACTTTTTTGAAAGAACTCCGAAACTTAAATGCTGATTTACAGATTGTAGTTGCTTTCCGCATGTTGCCTGAAGTGGTTTGGAATATGCCACGTTTTGGGACATTTAATTTACATGCGTCGTTATTGCCTCAATATCGTGGGGCTGCACCCATCAACTGGGCGATAATCAACGGTGAAAAAGAAACCGGGGCAACGACCTTTTTCCTTACACACGAAATTGATACAGGTAAAATTATTTTGCAAGAAAAAATGGCAATTTCTGAAATTGATAATGCCGGAATCGTGCACGACAGATTGATGGAAATGGGAGCGAAGCTGGTGAAGAAAACCGTGGATATGTTGATAGAAGGAAAAACATATGCGGTGGATCAGGCACAATTTATTCATTCAGGTCTGGAACTGAAAGCGGCTCCAAAGATTTTTAAAGAAACCTGCCAGATTGATTTGTCGTGGAATGTTGAACGAATTTATAATTTTGTTCGTGGTCTTTCACCCTATCCGGCAGCTTGGGTGGAACTTCAATTTCCAAACCATTCAGATAAAATAGTTTTGAAAGTTTTTGACACTGAAAAAGAGTTTGAGAAACACAGTTTGGCTTTAGGAACAATTGTAACCGACGGAAAAAAGTTTGCAAAAATTGCTTTGACTGACGGATTTATTCAATTGAAATCAATTCAAGCTCCCGGAAAAAAACGAATGGAAATAGGTGAACTGCTGCGAGGAATTCGGTTTTAGTATACCAATCATTCAATATGCCAATAAAATAATATGCCAATGTGCTAATAAAGAGAATTTGTCTTTAAATTGGCAGATTGGCATATTTTCAAATCAGCACATTTTATTTCGCAGCTATCGTTTCAATTTCCACCAAAGCCCCTAGTGGCAAAGCTTTCACTGCAAAAGCCGAACGTGCCGGACATTCAGTCAGATAATACTTTTTGTATACTTCATTCATACCCGCAAAATCGGCAATATCCGATAAAAAAACAGTCGATTTTACTACATCAGTAAAAGTATACCCCGCTTCCGTTAAGATAGCATTGATATTTGCAAAAACCTGTTCGGTTTGCGAAGTGATTTCTGTTGCTTCTATTTTTCCAATTAAAGGATTGATTGGTAATTGACCAGAAATATAAAGTGTTCCGTTAGCTTCAACTGCCTGACTATATGGTCCAATAGCTGCAGGTCCATTGGGTGTATTGATTATCTTTTTCATAAAGTTGTATTATTCTTTTGTGCAAAAATACAATAAATCTATCAATTCTAAATCTAATTCTGCTGAAGTTACTATGCAAAAGCAAGTGAGCTTATGTTAAATTACAAACGATTGCATAATTTTTTTTCTCATTAATTTGATTTTATGGTGTTTTTATTTAACGAAGTTAGTAACTTTGATATTATTAACCCTCTAAATTAAAGTTTTATGAAAAAAATTACTCTTTTAGTTTTTATGCTAATTTTAGCTGTTGGTATGGTTTCTGCAGGAGGAGATTGGGGTACAAGTGCCGTATCTTTAACAAAAGATGGAAGTTCTTCCTATTTGTATGTTTTAAATAACCAAGGTTGGACAGATGGAACTTGGGGTTCGAATACAGCTTTCGATAGCTTCGATTTTGGAACTCCTACCACTTTAGTTCTAAATGGTGGAGCCGGAAATGCATGGACATCTGATAGTCCCGGTTATGATGCAACATCATTTAAAATTTATTACCGCGTTTATGAATCAACTGCAATACCTGGAAATTGGAGTTCTATGGACCTGATAAATCCTTCCTATCATAATGGAAACAATTTCATATTCGATAAATCAGATGCTTCAATTGATATTCTTGCTTTTGCAGTATTGCCCGGTTTAAATACTTATACGTTAGAAGTAGTCATGTCTAAAAATCAATATTATACTGGTGGAAATTGGAATAGTATGGTTCCAGGTGGTCAGACTGTTGCCTATAATGCTTCAACTTCGGGATATAAAGCGACTTTTACTAAGATGAATGCTGCAACTAATATTAATTCTTTAAATGAATTTCCAGTTAAGATATATTCTCAGGAAGGAAACATAGATGCTCGTTTTACAGGTGATGCGCAGGTAAAGTTGTATACTGTAACAGGTCAATTAATCCGATCAACTTTTGTATCTAATCAATTTATACAACCAGTCAAATCGGGCGCTTACCTGCTTCAGATTAATGGAAAAACATATCGAGTGATAGCACAATAGTTTTATTTAAAAATTGTAAAATCGGTCATCTCAAATTGGTTTTGGGATGACCGTTTTGTTTTCAAGAATTTTAATTTTCAACAAACCTCTTTTTTTCTTATCTTTGCATTCCGTTTTTCAAAGCAGAACTAAATGTATTTTATTGAAAAAGAGATATGTTTATTTGTATTCTGAAAGTTACGAATTATGCATTATAAATTGTGAATTAATTATTTATGGAACTTGCAAGTAAGTACAATCCTACTGACATCGAATCGAAATGGTATCAATATTGGTTAGATAATGGTCTTTTTAGTTCAAAACCTGATGGTCGTGAGCCTTATACCATCGTTATTCCTCCACCTAATGTAACCGGTGTGTTGCATATGGGTCATATGTTGAACAATACCATTCAGGATATTTTAGTTCGCAGGGCACGTATGCTGGGTAAAAATGCTTGTTGGGTTCCCGGAACCGATCATGCTTCCATTGCTACCGAAGCTAAGGTGGTTGGAAAGCTGGCTGCCGAAGGAGTAAAGAAAACTGACCTGACCCGCGATGAATTTTTGGAACATGCCTGGGAATGGACTCACAAACACGGTGGCATTATTCTAGAGCAGTTGAAAAAACTTGGTGCTTCGTGCGACTGGGACAGAACTGCATTCACCATGGATGAAGCCCGTTCGGAAAGTGTGATAAAAGTTTTTATTGACTTGTATAACAAAGGATTGATTTACCGTGGTGTGCGCATGGTAAACTGGGATCCGAAAGCATTGACGGCTTTGTCGGATGAAGAAGTAATTTTTAAAGAACAACAAGGAAAGTTGTTCTATTTAAAATATAAAATTGATGGGGAGGATGGATTTGCAGTTGTGGCAACGACTCGTCCGGAAACAATAATGGGCGATACGGCTATGTGCATCAATCCAAATGATCCGAAAAATGCTCATTTGCGTGGTAAAAAAGTAATTGTTCCGCTGATTAATAGGGTAATTCCGGTTATTGAAGACGAATATGTAGATATTGAATTTGGGACAGGTTGCCTGAAAGTGACTCCGGCTCACGACGTAAACGACTACATGCTAGGAGAAAAATACAATTTGCCTTCCATCGATATTTTTAATGACAATGGTACGTTGAACGAAAACGGAACCCAATATGCCGGAATGGATCGTTTTGATGTTCGCAAGCAAATTGAAAAAGACCTGGAAGCTGCCGGATTACTCGAAAAAACGGAAGCCTATACTAACAAAATTGGTTATTCTGAGCGAACCGATGCGGTAATCGAGCCAAAACTTTCGATGCAATGGTTTGTAAAAATGGAAGAGTTGGCTAAGCCCGCTTTGAAAGCGGTGTTGGAAGATGATATTAAACTTTATCCACCAAAATTCAAGAACACCTATCGCCATTGGATGGAAAATGTGAAAGACTGGTGTGTTTCGCGCCAACTTTGGTGGGGTCACCGTATTCCTGCTTATTTTTTACCACAAGGTGGTTTTGTGGTGGCTAATTCCAAAGAAGAAGCTTACGAAAAAGCACTTTCTATTGTAAACTACTCGTTAACTATTGAAGACCTTCGTCAGGACGAAGATGTGCTGGATACATGGTTTTCGTCGTGGTTATGGCCCATTTCTGTTTTCGATGGCATTAACAATCCTGAAAATGAAGATATTAATTACTATTATCCTACAAATGATTTGGTTACGGCTCCCGAAATTTTATTTTTTTGGGTGGCACGAATGATTATTGCCGGATACGAATACAAAAGCGAAATGCCTTTCAAAAATGTTTATCTAACCGGTATCGTTCGCGATAAATTGGGACGTAAGATGTCAAAATCGCTTGGAAACTCGCCTGATCCGCTTGATTTGATTGCTCATTTTGGTGCTGATGCGGTACGTTTGGGGATGTTGCTGACTTCGCCAGCCGGAAACGATTTGCCATACGACGATAGTCTGTGCGAACAAGGACGGAACTTCAACAACAAAATCTGGAATGCTTTCCGCTTGGTAAAAGGGTGGGAGGTAGCTGACATTGAACAACCGGAATCGGCTTGCATGGCGGTGAAATGGTTCGAAGCGCAACTTGGAAAAACATTGCTTGAAATTGATGATTTATTCTCCAAATATCGCTTATCAGAAGCATTAATGGCAGTTTATAAATTGTTTTGGGACGAATTCTCGGCCTGGTATCTGGAAATGGCGAAACCAGCTTATCAACAACCAATTGACCGAGTGACTTATGAAGCTACTCTTGGTTTCTTTGATTCGCTGCTGAAAGTATTGCATCCATTTATGCCATTTATTACCGAAGAACTTTGGCAGGCACTGGAAGAACGCAAAGACGGGGAAAGTATTATGATTCAGTTACAACCAAAAACAATTACTGTTGACGAAAAACTGATTTCCGAATTTGAATATGCTAAGGAAATTATTGCTGGAATTCGTTCGGTTCGTTTGCAAAAAAATATTCCAAATAAAGAAAGACTGAATTTACAAGTCGTAGGTGAGTACATGGCTGATTTCGATGCTGTGATTGCAAAGCTTGGGAATTTGGAAACCATTGACAATGTTACTGATAAAACAGCCGGATCAATCTCGTTCCTAGTAGGGACGACAGAATTTTCTATTCCAATGGGGAATTTGATTAATGCTGATGAAGAAATTGCCAAAATGGACGCTGAGATTAAATATTTTGAAGGTTTTATTGAATCGGTAATGAAAAAACTTGGTAACGAACGCTTTGTGGCTAATGCAAAACCAGAAGTGGTAGAAGCCGAACGGAAGAAAAAAGCAGATGCCGAAAGTAAAATTGCTTCGTTGAAAGAAAGTATAACATCATTACAAAAATAATGGAAACAATATATCAACAACTTACACTTGCTACTTGCGAAATAGCGCGCGAAGTCGGGGAATTTATTGCGGAAGAACGTAAGAGTTTTGATGCTTCGATGATTGAAACCAAAGGCTTACACGATTTGGTGAGTTATGTTGATAAAGAATCAGAAAAAAGAATTATCAGGCAACTGTCGGATCTATTACCCGAATCAGGGTTTATTGCCGAAGAAGGAACTTCCAACAAGCATGGCGAACGGTATAATTGGGTGATTGACCCGCTGGATGGAACTACAAATTTTATTCAGGGTGTACCGGTTTACGCTGTTAGCATTGGTTTGCTGGATGGTGAAGAACTTGTGCTGGGTGTTGTATACGAAGTTGGCAGAGACGAATGTTTTTATGCATGGAAAAATGGTGGAGCGTATCTGAACGGTGAAATCATTCGTGTTTCAGTGCGGAGCGATATTCATGATACCCTTTTGGCTACCGGATTTCCATATAACGATTTTAGCAAAATGGAAAGTTACATGTCGTTTTTGGAATGGACCATGAAAAATGCCCGAGGAGTACGTCGGTTGGGTTCAGCTGCAACAGACCTGGCTTATGTGGCCTGCGGTAGGTTTGATGCTTTTTGGGAATACGACCTCAAGCCGTGGGATGTGGCTGCCGGAGCTGTAATTGTAAAAGAAGCGGGGGGAACAGTTTCTGATTACAAAGGTGGCAACGATTTTCTTTTCGGGAGGGAAATTGTAGCAACAAATGGATTGTTAGATGAATTGATGTTGCAGAAGGTTAATGAATATAACTCCTAAAGGGGAACTGGATTAGCTCTGTCTCTTAATTTTTATTTTCTGAATTCTATATAGAAACAATTAATACCAATTTAATTCCCCTTTTATGGGTCAGGGTTTATGCTAATCAACGAAAGAGATACACGCCACGAACGTTCACTGCAAGTGGCAAATGAAATGATGACTGCTGCACGCACAGCTCCGAAAGGAAAGGGGTTTGACATTATTGAAGTTATAACAGTTACGGGCGAAACTATCAAACAACTTTCGGATGCAATGTTAGTTTATAGCGAAAAATCAGGTTTGAAATTTATATTACGCGATGCCGCAAACATACTTTATGCCGATGCAATTGTGTTGATTGGAACAAAACAACATATACATAGCCTGAATTGTGGTTACTGTGGTTTTCAGACTTGTGCAGCCAAAAATGAATTTCCTGAAATTCCATGTTCGCTTAATTCTGTAGATGTCGGAATTGCCATTGGTTCAGCTTGCTCTGTTGCAGCCGACAAACGTGTAGATAGTCGAGTAATGTTTTCAGTGGGTCGTGTGGCTCAAGAGTTGGAAATGATGCCAGGTTGCAGCAATATCTATGGAATTCCGATAAGTTGTTCGTCAAAAAATCCATTTTTCGACCGAATCTCCACAAAACCAACAAAATAATTAGTATTTAATTGGAAGTTTCTTTGCCATAAGAATGAGTACAAACCACAAACTCTGAAATTTTGTCGGGCTCTGTTTCAAAAATATTCCCAACAACAACAATATCTGCACCTGCATCAAATGCTTCTGTTAATTGATTTGTATTTTTTATCCCGCCACCTACAATAATTGGTAATGATAAACCACTTCTTACATATTCAATCATATCTGATGGAATAGGTAAATTGGCACCACTTCCTGCTTCAAGATAAACTAGTCTCATACCCAAAAGTTCTGCAGCAACAGCCGTAGAAAGTGCTATTTCTTTTTTGTCGCGAGGTATCGGGCGAGTATTGCTGATATATTCCACAGAGCTTGGTTTACCTCCATCAATTAACAAATAGCCTGTTGGAATTACTTCTATATCAGACTTCTTTATTGCAATGGCCGAAGTTAAATGTTGGCCAATTAGAAACTCTGCATTACGACCAGATAAAAGTGAAAGGTACAAAAGTGCATCTGCTTGAGTGCTAAATTGCGAGGCATTGCCCGGAAATAGTACAATGTTGGTTTTTATTTCTTCTTTTAGCAAATCAATTAATGAATCGATAGAGGTAACGGTATGACTGCCACCTACAAAAATTAAATCGGGAGTATTCGATTTGAGTATAGCTATTGTACTTGCCAGAATTCCTCCACGACATTGATCGGGATCAAGAAGCACAGCCAGCATTTTGCGATTTGCTTCTCTGTTCAAAAGAATTGTTTTATAAATGTTTTTCATGAAAAATGGTTTTTAATCCACACAATACACCAGGTTGTAGGCTAACTGTTGGATATAATGTAATTGGTATAGTTTTTTTGCAGGAATGTGTTGCGCTGTAATTTCTCCCATTGTTTTTACTTCGAAAGAGAATATTTGCAATTGAGTCGAAAAATCCACAGCGTCTTTTCCTATAATTTTATACAATGTTTCTTTAGCAGACCATGCTAATTGTAATTGGCTTATATTATGTCCGTTCGATAACTCTTTTTGTTCAGCTTCATTCAAAAACCGGGTATAAATTTTGCCTATTTTATCGGTTGGACATTCAATATCCAAACCCACAGATTTGCTTGGATGAACCATAACAGCTATCCAACTTTTAGAATGAGAAATGCTAATTTGAGCACTTTTATCCGCCAAATATGGCTTGCCATCATTGTCATATTCTATTAAGGTTTCCTTTCCCAATAATTCTTTCATTGCCACGCGAACACATAGATATTCTAATTTTCGCTTTTCAGATGAAAATTTCTTTAATTTTTTTTTGTGAATTCCCGAAAGTCTCAATTTTAATTCTTCAAAACTTTCTGTTAATTCCCAAACTAATATTCGAGCGTCCCCTTCTGAAATGATTTTATTTATTGGCATAAGTGTTATCTCAACATCCGTTTTAATCGTTGACTAAAGCCCCATTAATTTTTTTATTTTATATTTCTTTTCCATTCAAAACTTTCCATAATTCTTAATATATCTTCGCGAATATAATTTGACATTGGAGCTATTGAATCTTTGTTTGGTACATTGTTGAAATACAAAGCCCCACGAAAAAAATTCTTTGTACTGTCAGTTAGAATAAATTGTACTTGTGAGGCTGTATTTCCAGCTAAATCATACAAAATTCCATGTACATTTTTCTCAGGATTATCAAAAACCTTTTCACCAATTCCATCAGCCCTAACGCTGTGTTTATAAACAATTTTTCGAGTGTCTTCTAATAAATCCGGCAAATCTCCTTTTACCGGTTTGTAACTGCAATATATAGTTGCGTTCAATTTTGGATAAGTTATATCTATCCAATATTCATCTCCTTTAGATATTCTGCTAGTTAGCACTGCATTTCCTGGTAAATCAAACCGATATGGAAGATTTAATGTGTCAATCATTCGATAGGTATGTTGTGGCAAATCTACCCTGAAATAACCATAAGGACGAGGAATTGAAGTTTTGTTGCAAGATGCTGACAGGCAAATTATCAATGTTATATTTATATATCGAAATAATTTCATTTTAAACTTTATTTTAAAAATTTGAAATACATATTTAGCCATTACCCTTAACTATCTTCCGTTTTGTTGAAATCTTCTTTAATGTATAATTTTACTTTTTTTATGCGGCGATTGTCAACTGATATTATTTCAAAGACATATCTTCCGTAATCAATTTGTTCATTTTTAGCCGGAATGTCACCTTTCAATTCCAATATTAATCCTGCCAGTGTTTCAACTTCTTCAATAACTTTCACAAAGTCTTCTTCTTCAATTTCAGCAATTTTGAAAAAATCGTTTAATAGAATTTTAGCTTCAAATATAAACGTATGATTGTCAATTTTGGTAAACAATTGTTCTTCATCATCGTATTCATCGCCGATATCACCAACAATTTCTTCCAAAATATCTTCCAGGGTTACCAGTCCTGAAGTGCCACCATACTCGTCCACAACAATTGCTAAATGCACTCTGTTTTCCTGAAATTCATTTAACAAATCGTCAATTTTTTTTGTTTCAGGAACGTAATAAGCCGGACGAACTAAGCTTTGCCAGCGAAAATTTGCAGGCTTGTCTAAATGAGGTAACATATCTTTGCTGTAAAGTAAACCTTTGATATTGTCGCGCGTTCCGGTATAAACGGGGATACGTGAATAACCTGATTTTATAATGGTTTCTAATAGTTGTTTGTAATTGATTTTGATGTCAATCATTACCATATCCATGCGCGAAGTCATAATATCGACTACTTGAATATTCCCAAATTTAATAATTCCTTCCAATATTTCAGTGTTCTCATCTTTATTGTTTGAAGTTAACTCTAATGCATGCGATAACTCGTCCATAGAGATATTTGATCTGCTGTGTTTTGCGAGTTTACGGTTGACAATAGAAGTTGAATTGACTAAAAAACTTACAAACGGACCAAATATTTTTTCTAAGAAATTGATAAATGGAATTGCATATAGAGCAGTTTTTTTTGCAAATTCTGTTGCATAAACTTTAGGCATAATTTCGCCAAAAAGTAAAAGAACGAAAGTTATAATAATTGCCTGAAAAATAAATCCAAGTAATGGAGCATTGTCAAAGTTAAGAATCGTAGTTGTGAAATGCGTTAGCAATAAAATAACAGCCACATTTAAGAAGTTACTTCCTATTAAAATAGTTGCCAAAAGGCGCTGTGGTGTTTTTAGTAAACGGAGAATACTCAGGTCTGTTTTCCGTTCACTTTCTTCAAGCTCATTTATTGCTTGTGGGTCAAGTGAAAAGAAAGCTACTTCAGATGCTGAAATTATAGCTGAAAAAATCAGGAGCATTATACTTACAATAAGTGAAATTGTTGCCGAAATTAAGGCTGGAGAAGTTATTGTATTAATAGAAATGCTACTAATTAAAGAGTATAAAGTGTCCGTTTTCAATGGATTATGAATTTGTAAATATTGCAAAAAAATAAATTGATGTAATTACAAAGGTACTTGTTTTTTAGTAAAAAGTGAGTTTAAAAATAAAAAGAGTATTGGAAAACCTATTGTAAACTCTTATAGGCATTCTGTTTTTAATTTCAAATCGACATCTTTATTCCTGATTAAGGATTCTTTACCGATACAATTTTATCTACAACATAATTGTTTACACCTCTCCACGGAAGAACTCCCAAGTATTCTTTATAATGAAGTTCAACCATCTTACCACTACAGCGCATCAACGAATCTGCTACTGTTTTGTCTTCAACTGAAAATGGGAATTCATAAGATTGAATTGTTCCGGTAGTTTGTGACCGAAATCCAGATTGTATGATTTTACCTTCATATGTTTTGAAAATATAGCCTTTATGAACAAAATAATTGAGCTCACCGGCTTTTACTCCATCTCCAAATACAAAATAAAATTTGAAAAATATCGTACACGCGAACACTAAGACAATTACAACTGTTCCAATTGTAAGCACTTTTTTTACTTTAGGATTCATATTTTATGATTAAAAGTTTTACAGGTCACAAATATAACTCAATTTTTTCGATTCACTTAAATTTTATTTAAAAAGTAATTAAGTGTAATTTAAAAATGGCTATCTTTACCTCGTCTTCAAGAAATAATAAATTCAAAACCGAGACAATAGCTTTAATTTGAAAACCAATCAAATAATAACAATATGGAAGACAAATTAGTTACTCTGGCCATTCGCACTTTCCAACGGGCGCAAATGATTAAAACTGTATTAGATGAAAACGGCATTGAAACTGTGATTCATAATTTGAATCTTGAACATCCTGAGTTGGCAGTTGGTGTTCGTGTTCGAATAAAAGAGAGCGATTTACCTCGTGCACTTAAAATAGTAGAAGAAATGGAAAGTGCATGGGAACATGAACCTTCTACAGGAGCCAAATTTACCCAAAAGGTTTTAATACCTATAGATTTTTCCGACCAAGTCACAAAAGCTACCGATTTTGGTTTCCATTTTGCAGACGTACTTGCAGCTGAAGTTGTGTTTTTATATGTCTATTTTAGTCCTGCTTTCACCATATCATCTAACAATGATATAAGTACTTATAGTATTACTGACAGCGAGTTGCTTCGTCGGATTATTACTTCTGCCAATGCTGAAATTGACGCTATGACCAAGGCCATTCATAGCAGGATTTCCAAAGGTGAACTTCCGAATATTCCATTTACTTTTGAAATGAAAGAAGGTGTTCCTGAAGATCAAATAATTGACTATTGCAAGAAACATAATCCTGCATTGGTAGTAATGGGAACCCATGGAAAGAAAATATCAACTGAATTAATTGGAAGTGTAACCGCCGAAGTGATGGAAGCCTGTGTTTCTCCAGTCTTTGCAGTGCCTGTTTTAATGAAAATGCAATCGCCGAATGATATAAAGCGCGTTGCTTTTCTGACTAATTTTGATCAAAAAGATTTAATTGCTATTGACCGGGCAATTTCTCTATTCGATTCTGAAAATGTAGAAATGTACTTTATACATGCTTCCGACAAAAATGAGGCTTGGAGTGAAGTTATGCTGTCTGGTATAAAAACTTATTTTTCAAATCATTACCCAGCGTTAGTTACTAATTACGACTTGTTGAGTGCTACTGATTCACCCGAGTTGCTTAACAATTACATGTCAACTCATCAAATTGATGTGTTGGCTTTTAATGCCCGTCGAAGGAATTTATTCTTAAGGTTATTCAATCCTGGATTGGCTTACAAAATGGTATTGCATTCTGACACACCACTATTTGTTACTCACGTTTAAAATAAAAAAAGACTCGAATTCTCGGGTCTTTTTTTTGTATATTTCAAAATACTTATTTTAAAAGTTTGCTAATATATCAGCTAAATGAATTCCTTTAATAGGGAGTTTGTTTTTTGTACAGTAACCATTAATGTTCATCAAACAGGAAGCCTCGGTACTGACAATAAATTCCGCATTGGTAGTAAGTGCATTGAACGCTTTCTTTTCGGCCATAGCAGTAGATATTGCCTTGTTTTTTACTGCAAATGTTCCGCCAAATCCGCAACAAGTTTCACTTTCTGGCATTTCAATTAACTCCAAACCTTCAACCTGTGTAAGAAGTTGGCGTGGTTCATCTTTAATACCATATTCCCGCAGGGCAGAGCATGAATCATGAAAAGTAACTGTATGTGGAAACTTTGCACCAAGTTTTTCAACTTTCAGAACATTGACTAGAAAATCAGACAACTCATAAATCTTGTTTTTTATCAGTGTATGTCGCTCAAGTAGGTCAGGTCTTTCAGACAATACTTTCTGATAATGATGAATTACAAAGCCTGAACACGAACCCGAAGGTGAGATTATTGGCATATCCGGTTGAAAATCGGTGAGAAATTTTTCGGCTAATTGTGCTGTTTCTTTCCAATATCCACTATTAAAAGCAGGCTGTCCACAACAGGTTTGTTTCGAATTGTAATGGACTGTACATCCAGCCTTTTCTAAAATCTTAATAGTGTTGAATCCGGTTTGAGGATAAAACTGGTCGATGTAGCAGGGTATAAAAAGTTGAACGTCCATGTTTTTTAGTTTAAAATTCTAATAATACCAAAAGTCAGTGTAAATTGGCAAATGGTCGGAAAAACCGCCTTGATATTTCATGCCTGCATAAGTTCTGAAAGGTTGTTTCCCTAAATATGTATTATCATTTTCTAGTAGAAAATCAGCATCAAAAAAATGAGAATTGCTTTGACTTGTAAAAATTGAATTTCTCGGATTTAGTAAATTCCCTGAGATAATCATTTGGTCTAAAGCACCCCAATCGCCTAAATATTTATTCGAACCTTTACCTTCGGCATGTAATTTATACATCAGGTTATATAAACAATGTGAGGAAATTGAATCTGAAATTGGTCTTGCTTTCATTATTTCAGAAATACTCGCATTTGTCGGAAAATCATTAAAATCGCCCATAATAACAATATTTGGATGGCTTTTAACAGCGAAAAGACTATCAACTTTACTTCGAACCACCGAAGCCACATATATCCTTTTATCTTCCGATTCCATTTCTCCACCTAATCGCGAGGGAAAATGACATACAAAAATGTGTAAAGTGTCACCTGACGGAATAACACCTGAAGCATATAAAATATCGCGCGTTCTGCTTGCAGGGGCTTGCGGATAGCGAATTTTGATTGCTTCATCATGTATTGGCCTGAACTGATTTGGCTGATACAGTAAAGCTACGTCAATTCCCCTTGGATCGGGAGATTCATGATGTAAATATTTATATCTGAGGTTTTTTAGACCTGAATAATGAGTCAAGTCATACAAACATTTGTCATTTTCTACTTCGCACAGACCCACTAATGCCGGTGCATCCCAGCCACCAACGGCTGTAATCACTTTGGCTATATTGGCTTGTTTCTTTTTATATTTTGTAAAATTCCATGCTCGCATCCCTGATGGCAAAAATTCATTATCATTAATTAAAGAATCATGGACGCAATCATAGAAATTTTCAACATTGTAGCTCATTATTTTGAAATTTTGTTTTTCATTTTTTTGTGCATGAAGCTGAAAGGTCAAAAACAAAACAAATTGTAAAGTAATTATATTTTTCATAAGCGTTTTATTTGGTTGGTTCCCATTGGTAAGCTCCGGCATCGGGCTTATTTCCAACAAGTCGGTTATTGCCATTTAAATCGATTGGAAACTGTGCAGCCGTAGTAGGATTGGCTAACCCACGAGCCGGAGATAGAGAATCAAGACTAAAATCGAAATAAGTATTTTTATCTAAATTGTAACTGACACTTTTAAAAATATTGTCGTTTTTTTGAGACCAACGGATATTTGTAAATTGAGGTAAATTTAACGAATCGGGTTTACGAATGTAACAATGATCGAAGATTCCATTGTATTGCTTTAAGTATAGCGAAGCCAGACTAAATTCATTATCGGCGCTTCCACTGATAATACAATTTCTAAATACTGATTCCATAGGTGACACACGATTTAGATTCATAATCATTACTGCAGGTTTTCCGTCCCGAGAAACGGGTTGTATGCTGCTATTGTCGAAATAATTGGCAATTGTACTTTGAATAAATGTGTGTTTTCCTCCGCTTAGCAAGACACTATAGCTGCTTGAATTTGAAATTTCTGTATTTGTGACCTGAACATTTCCGTTTTCAACAATTAATCCATATAACAGAAAGTTTTGAATGCGGCAGTCATTAATTTCAAGATTTGGAATGCTATTTCTATTGCTATTTGAAAAATAAACTCCAACATATCCACTGTTCAAATTTACATGCTGTAATGTATGATTCCCGCCTTCCCAAAGTAAATACAATCCTCCCCATTGTCCAGAAACATTATTGTAAGGGAATGGTGTTGAAAACTTTACGTTGTCCAGTCTATCGCCTCTCATACTGATAGGTGCTTCGGCAGTACCTTCTGCTTTCAGGTTACCATAAACAATTAGGTTGGCATTATTATGAAAATAAAATTTGCATCCCGGATTAATGGTTAGAGTTTTGGCAGTGTCAATTGCCAGGTAACCATATACAATGTATGGCTTTTCCGAAGTTAATGTCGTGTCATTCAGAATATATTTGTTTCTAAAAATCTTTACATCTTGGCCAAAAGCCTGAAGTTTTACACTTTGATTTATGCCATTTGTCTGAAAAACAATTGAATCACGAATAAATACCGGTGAGTTAGAACTAGTTGGATTGACATTTACAGCTACAAAAACGTACAGGCTGTCCTTGGCACCAATTTCTACATTATCAAATTGGTTATTAGTATTCAGACTCCCATCAACGTTGATTTTAAATGAAGATTCTTTTCCACCTGCAATTCCTATATGACTTATTTTTAGTGCCACATTGTTGCGGTTATAAATCATAATTTTTGATGTCGCACTACCTATGGTAGTAAAAACAGTGTCGAAAGTAAGTGTGTCTGATGAAAATGAAAGTCTGTCTTTTGGGTTAGTAGAATAAATATTATCATTACAAGCGCTGAAACTAAAACTAATGAATAATAAAGAAATACTGAAGAGTAATAATTTTATATTATCAAAAATTGGAATCATACTTTATTTTGCTTAGGTAAAAACTGAAATAATGATTGATTATTTTTTCGACAAATTTACACTAAAAAGATGTCTTTATCATAATTTAGGCTTACATTTGTGGTTATAAACATCAAAAGAACACTAACATGTCAAGTCGTAGAAAATTGAAACAAACAATTAAATTTGTTTCTTCAGAATTAATCACAGATATTTATTTTCGTTGTTTAATGTCGAAAGATATTGATAATAAGAAAGTTGATGACTTGGTTGTTGATATTATGGCATTAAATCGTGAATTCGTATTGCGCTCAAACCGCCCTGATGGAAAAGAAAATCCCACAATAGTAAAAGCTTATTTTCGAAAGTTATTTAGTGATTGGCAACTTGAAATGGACAAAATAATTAAACGAATTGAAGGACTATAATTTTACGAATAATGTAATTTAAGTTGACTTTTGTGTGATTTTATTTATTCAAAATTAAATGTAAGTGTCAACATACGAGATTTTAAACCTGAAAGTGCAGATGAAAATCTCTGATTTGGGCCTAATATTTGTCCTGCGTTTCGTTGATCAAGAGGTGTAAAAATATTATTGAAACCCACCGAGTATTTAAGTTCAGGAGCTAGTTTAAAGAATAGAAAGTAAATATCGCAGCCCACGCCAAACTCAGTAAACAAATCTACAGGTTTCAACAGTACCGGATTTTCTTTATTTGTTGCAAAATCAAATGAAATGCCAGCACCCCAAATTAAATAAGGACGAAAATTTCCTTTTCGTTCAGCACTGTATTTTAGGTAAATAGGTAAATTTATTGGAATTGATGAAATTATTATGGAGTCATTGCCAGTTTTTGGAAAATAACTCAATTGGCGTTCCCCAAAATGTAATGTAGGATTAAATCGCAAATTTAAATACCTGTTTAATCTCAAGTCGCTTATTATTCCTACAGAAAAGCCTGGATTTAATGTTGAAACACGGGCATTAACAGAATCTGATTTTGGCGTTACCTTGAAATCCATTGCATTTAACCCTAACGAAAATCCAAAATGAATTAGTTTGCCATCAACATATGGAAGATTTCCTTGCGATTTAGCAGTAAATGACAACCCCAATAAAACAGAAACAAGTATAGTTAATTTATTGATTTTGGTTTTTAGCATATTGAATTACAAGTTATGTAAAATACAAACGTACAAAAAAAATGATTATTGCACAATGAAAGTAACTAACGAAGTAATTAGATTATTCGAAGTTTACAGATATTCAATACTAAAATTAAAAAAAAGGTTGTTCCTCCATGAAACAACCTTAATTCATTAAATCGCTATTTTTTTAAATAATTCCTCCAACTAAGTAAAAAATCAAAGCAGCTAATGCACCACTTACAGGGATTGTTAGCAGCCAGGCAACCAAAAGATTTCTGGTAACACCCCACCTTACAGCCGATAGTCGTTTCACTGAACCAACTCCAATGATTGCACCTGTAATGGTGTGCGTTGTACTTACCGGAATTTTTAAAATTTCAGTAATGAAAAGTGTTATCGCACCAGCGGTTTCTGCAGTTACACCTTCGAATGGTGATACTTTTGTTATTCTTGATCCCATTGTTTTTACAATTCTCCATCCTCCTGACATAGTTCCCAGCGAAATCATGGTGAAGCATGCAAATGGAACCCAATCGGGCATTTGTGACATAGATTGAATGCCAACACTGAGCCCAAGCTGGTGAGCAGCAATCAAGGCAGCTGCAATGATTCCCATCACTTTCTGTGAATCATTTAACCCGTGTCCAATACTTAGCAAACCCGATGAAACTAATTGCAAATGTTTAAACCAATTATTAGCTTTATGTGGGTTAACTTTGCGGCAGAGATAATAAATTATAATGGATAATACGGCCGAAATAACCAATCCAATAAATGGAGCTAAAACAATAAAAGTGGTAATTTTTATAATTACACTGTTTTGAACGGCTTTAAATCCTCCATGCATTATAGCGGCACCAGCAAAACCTCCAATTAATGTATGGGAGGAAGATGATGGAATCCCAAGCCACCAAGTGGCTAAATTCCAAATAATTGCTGCAACTATACCCGAGAAAATTACAGGAAGGGTAATGAATTGTTCGTAAACAGTTTTCGAAACTGTATTGGCAATTCCAAATTCACCAATTACATATTTTGCAACAAAAAATGCAGCGAAATTAAAAAATGCTGCCCAAAGAACAGCCTGAAAAGGAGTAAGCACTTTGGTTGACACGATTGTTGCTATAGAATTTGCTGCATCGTGAAACCCGTTTGTATAGTCGAAAAAAAGTGCCAATACGATTATGGTTATTAAAAGCGTCATGGGTTTTCTTCGATTATTATGCGTATTTTACAATAATAGTTTTAATAATTTTACCTACATATTCGGCCGCATCTGTTGCTCTTTCAAGTTCATTCATTATTTCTTTCAACTTGATAATTTCTACAGCATCTTTCTGGTTTTCAAATAAATCAATTAAGAAATTTTCATAAACATCATCTGCTTTATTTTCAATAACGTGCAAATCCACACAATATTCTTTGATTTTTTTTGAATTCTTTTTCAAAACATCCAATTCGTCAACAGCTTTCCCAATACAAAGCGCAGATTCTCTAATAAAATTTGCCATTTCTACAGCACTGGAAGGTATTTGTTTTGGGTTGTAGAGAACGATTCGTTTAGCGCAACTATTAATAAAATCGGTAACATCATCTAATCTGTCAGCTAAATGATGAATATCTTCACGATCAAAAGGAGTAATAAACGTGGTGTTTAATTCATCAAAAATCTTTGCAGATAGCGCATCTCCTTTTCGCTCTTGTTCTTTAATTTTTTTATAGTATTCAATTGCTTTTTCATGATCACTATTTTGTACACATTCAATTATAAGATCTGACGCAACCAGTATTACGTCTGCCATTTCTTTTAATATTGGAAAAAATTTTGGCTCTTTTGGAGTGAATTTGTTGAGAAATGAATTGTTCATGACAAAATGTTTTTTGTAAATAATAATTTATTACTTGTTTAAATCCTAGTTAATGAATAATTGTTATCCAGTTTTATTGTTTACGTCTAAATTTGACCACTGCAAAAGTACTAAAACTATTTAATGTAATCATAAATTCTTATAAATTTAATATAAATGTAATATGAATTTATCTGTCTGGAATAAGGAAGGTTATAAAATTAATATTTAATTTTAGGCAAATAATTCCATTCACTTTAAAAAAAGATTATTTTGTACAAATCCGGTAAGTTTAATAAGCTTTGGATTGAAAAGTTGAATGTGCAAAATATTAAAAAAAATGAACAAGTCTCTGCTTTTAACTATTGGAATTAAAAAAACATTTGAAAAGTTTTTTTTGGTCTGGAAAAAGTTATACTTTTGCAGAACTAATTAGTACTAACAAAAAATATAAAGAAAAATGGCTTACGTAATTTCAGAAGATTGTATTGCTTGCGGTTCATGCATCAGCGAATGTCCTGTTGAAGCGATTTCAGAAGGTGATATCTATGTAATTGACGCTGATGTTTGCACAGATTGTGGCACATGTGCCGATGTTTGTCCTTCAGAAGCAATCAGTCCAGCATAAAAATGGATACCTCGATTTATAATTAAGACCTACTCGTTTTACGAGTAGGTCTTTTTTTAAGGTTTGAATCCTGAATTTTCAAGCATTTTCTGATAATTATTTTCGTTCATCAAATCAGTAAGGCTTATTTTCGGATTTTTATTCATATAACTTTCCACAATTTGCCAGCCAAGCCATGTTCCAAGTCTTCCCGGAGAATCTTGTGAAACAGGAGCCGTGAACGGTGCATCGTTCATGTATTTTCGAATAAGTTGTATATCAGTTGAAAACAGATGCTTCTGATCAATTACATAAGCCCAAATTTGCCTTTCATTTTTTTTGCACCATTTCCATTGTTCAGGGCTGTAACCCATAAGATTTTCCGGTTTTTCATTTGGCATAAAAACCGATAAAAGATACATTACCTTTCCACGGAAAAGCATGTTGTCCAATAATCTATATTCGGAACTATTCATAACAAACATTCTGAATAGAGTTGCTGACACCAAATCTGTAGCAACGCATTCCCGCTTCATATTTGGAATCATATATTGGTACGTATAATCCTTGTAAAGCGGATAATTGCTTCCTAAATACAGATCGGTGCCCATTCCAATAAATTTATCATTCATCATAATTGAACGATTGAATCCAGAAACAAAAAAATAAATTTCGGGAAGCTTTACCCTGGGGAAATAATAATGAATATATGTGTAGGCATCCGAGACTTTTTTCTCAATATCAGAAACGTTAGAATAAATTTCGCGTTCTTTCTGGTTTACTTTTGAAAATAGTGTATCCGTAAGAAATTCGTGAAACAAATGCTTGACAGTAGCAGTATCGCTGGATGTAGTATCCAGAATTTCGTTTGTGTAAACAGGCAAAAAATCGGGATAGCGGGCATATAAGCTATCGATTCCGGCTGCCATGTTTGTAGTGTCAATTGAAAGTAAATCTTTATCGAATCTGTGAATTTTTACTTCAACTCTGTTTTTTGAAGTGTCAATTTTGAATCGATTTCCACTGCTGCATGATCCGAGTAAGCATATTAATCCCAAAGAATAAATTATAATTACGTGTTTTTTTTTCATTTTCATCCTTCCTTAGAAAATATTGATAAAAAAAGCGCAAACGCAAAATGTAAATTTGCATATTGCGCTTCTTAATATAGGTGTATTTTAATTATTTGCGTTTTTGGACAGTCTTTTGTTGTTCACGCTGCATTTTTTCCAAACGTTCCATAAACCCTGCCTTTTTAGGAGGATTTTTACTACTATTGTTGCGTTTAGCGTGTAGTTGAGCAAGCATTTTCTTTTCGTCAACAGTGGCACGGATAGCATAAGTTTGAATAATTGAAATCAATGTGGAAATAAAATAGTAATAACTCAAACCTGATGCATAATTGTTGAACATAAATAAGAACATAAGTGGCATTAAGTACATCATCCATTTCATCATAGCACCACCGGGTTGGTCAGTAGTAGTTTGATTGGCCATGTTGAGTTTCGTGAAAACAATATTGGTTGCAGTCATTAGCAAACAAAACAAGCTTACATGATTACCAAATCCAAAAGGGACAGTAAACGGCAGTTTCATAATTGAATCGTAAGCCGATAAATCTGGTGCCCAAAGGAAACTTTGTTGACGTAACTCAATTGCAGCAGGAAAGAAACTAAACATTGCAAACAGAATTGGCATCTGTAACAAAGAAGGTATACACCCACTTAAAGGACTAACACCTACTTTATTATATAATTCTGTTGTCGCTTTTTGACGTTCCATTGCTTTGTCGGCAGGAATGCGAGCATTGATTTCATCAATTTCAGGTTTCAATACCCGCATTTTGGCACTTGAAATATATGATTTGTACGTTAGTGGAAATAATACTAGTTTAATAACTACGGTCATCAATAAAATAATCAAACCGAAATTACTCATAAACATGCTGAAAAAGTTGAACATTGGAATAATTGCGAAGCGATTTACCCATCCAAAAATTCCCCAACCAAGTGGAATTAAATTATTCAGTCGTAATTTTGAGTCTCCTTTTACGCCCTTATCATAGGCTGCAAGTACTTTGTATTGGTCTGGTCCAAAAAACCATCTGAATGTTGTTGGCATTTTTCCTGTTGGGTCAAAAGGAACAGACATTTCGGCCGAGTAATCTTTTAAATAACCTGAGTTCTCACTTTCAAGCGTGCTTTTTAGTGTAGTAGAATTCATTGCATCATTAGCAATTAAGATACTACTGAAAAACTGATCTTTAAAGGCAATCCATTTTACTTTGTTCTCGAGTTTTTTTTCGTCATTTTTGCTTTCACTAAGTTTCTCTACAGCACTTTCAGCCTCATATTTGTATTGAAGTGATGAATAGCGATCTTCAAATTTGCGTCCTATTTCTTGTTGGCGAATTTTAGAAGACCACTGCATGTCTAACGAATTTATTCCCGCAGGCATTACTGTGTTCATTCCATTGGCTTTTATACCAAAACTTAGCATATAATTGTCTGATGGGAGTGTATATGCAAAATCCATGTAAGCAGCCCCAACAGTTTTCAGCCGAAAAATAAGCGTTTGATTTCCTTTTGAATCTTTAGTAATCCCCGAAACTGGTTCAAAAAATAAATTAGAACTGTTTATCACCCGATTATTGTTAGTCACAAAAGTAAAGCCTAAGTTACTTTCATTGGCATCAAATAAAATCAATGGATGATTTTGGTTTAATGAATCGCGTTTTGAATACTTTTTTAATTGAACTGAATAAATTCTTCCACCTTTACTGCTTAGTGTTATTTTTATAAGTGAATTTTCTAATGTGTAAAACTTTTCTACTCCTTGCGATGAAGCACTGAATTCACCAAAAGTATCTGCATTTTTAGCCTTCGAAGTTGTATCATTTACTGTTACTGAATCTTTAGCAACAGCTGTTCCGTTTGAAGCTTTGACAGATGCTAAATCAGGTTTATTTTGTTGAACCAGAGCAATCGAATCATTGTAGCGTTTTCTTTCAGCAATTTCTTTCTCGCTCGGTTTGGTAAGTTGCATATATCCAACAAAAATAAGTGCAATCAATATAAAACCCAGAATTGTATTTTTATCCATAAATTTCTAATTTCCAATTGTTTAATTTCCAATTATTAAGATAATGGTGTTCAGTATTATTTTTCAATTGCAGCTTTAATAAAGCTAATAAAAAGTGGATGCGGATTAACCACCGTACTGCTGTATTCGGGATGAAATTGAACCCCTACATACCACTTGTGAGATTGTAATTCTATGATTTCTACCAAATTAGATTCTACGTTCAATCCACTGCAAATCATTCCTGCTTTCTCAAACTCTTCTTTGAATGCATTGTTGAACTCATAGCGATGACGGTGGCGTTCACTAATATTCTCTTTGTTATAAATTTCGTAAACCTTTGATCCTTTTTTAAGTTTACACTTGTAAGCACCTAAACGCATGCTGCCGCCTAAATCCAAAATGTCCTTTTGTTCTTCCATAATATCCACAATATTATGCGTCGTATTCGGATCAATTTCCGTGCTGTTTGCATCAGCATAACCCAGTACATTTCGGGCAAATTCAATTGACATGGTTTGCATTCCCATACAAATACCTAAACTTGGTATGTTGTGTTCTCGGGTATATTTCAAAGCAATGAATTTTCCTTCCATTCCGCGTTGTCCAAATCCGGGAGCAACTATGATTCCATCAAGATTTGATAATTTTTTATCAACATTATCTTCATCCAATTTGTCGGACAGAATCAATTCTAATTTTAGTTTTTTGTTATTATATGCACTTGCATGGAGCAATGATTCAATAATAGATTTGTAGGCATCAGGTAGTTGAACGTATTTTCCTACAATTCCAATCCTGACTTCTTCTTTGGCATTCTCCAGTTTTTCAACAAAAGCAATCCATTTTGTCATGTCTGCATCCGGTGTTTTTTCCAGATCAAAACCCATTTTTGTCAATACAACTTCATCCAGTTTCTCTTGCTGCATGTTTAGTGGGACACGGTAAATGGTAGGAACATCGATAGATTGCATAACAGCGCTTGTTTCGACATTACAAAATAAAGCTACTTTTTTGCGAATGTCCATCGAAATATTGTGTTCGGTACGTAAAACCAAAATATCAGCCTGCACGCCTTGTTCTTGCAATGCTTTTACTGAATGTTGAGTAGGTTTTGTTTTTAATTCTTTTGCTGCAGCTAAATATGGAACATAGGTTAAATGGATGATTAAACAGTTTTTGCCCAATTCCCATTTTAATTGACGAACACTTTCAATATAAGGTAAGGATTCAATGTCGCCAACAGTTCCACCAATTTCAGTTATTACAAAGTCAAATTCTCCTTTGTTACCGAGAAGTTTTATGTTTCGCTTTATTTCGTCGGTGATATGCGGAATAATTTGAACAGTTTTTCCCAAATAATCACCCCTGCGTTCTTTGTTAATTACATTCTGATAAATGCGTCCAGTAGTTATGTTATTGGCTCGATGAGTCTCTACATTTGTAAAACGTTCGTAATGTCCAAGATCTAAATCAGCTTCATGCCCATCAACAGTAACATAACATTCGCCATGTTCGTAGGGATTCAGTGTACCGGGGTCGATATTGATGTAAGGGTCTAACTTTTGATTAGTAACCTTAAAACCTCTGGCTTGCAAAAGCTTACCAAGTGATGCCGCAATAATCCCTTTGCCTAAAGAAGAAGTAACGCCACCCGTTACGAAAATGTACTTTGTATCTTTCACCTTGTTTTTCCCTTAAAATTACTATCAGTTTTTTCGTATTTTTAAGTCCGCAAAGTTCGGAAAAAAAACTGAATAACGAAAACGAAAGTCATTAATTAAGTATTAAGAATCATGAATAGTTGAAATGCTTTTTTTAAAAGTTAGTATTAACTTTACTTTTAGAATTAAATTTAGAAAATGTAGATAGTACAAAAACTATAAATACACGTCAATTTACTACAATGAAGACACTTTTTCAAGTCTCATTTTTTTGTTTTATAAATCTATTTTTTGAAAATCACATTCGTTATGACATATTGATATGAAACACATACATAAACTGTTTTATCTATTCATCTTGGTATCATTTGTAACCGGCTGCTCTCCGCGACGATTGCAATCTCCGGCAGTGTTAGAAATTATCGATTTAGACTACCACTTCTCGACTAAAATTTTACTAAATTTTTCGAATGAAAATAATATTGATAAATCAACGATTTACGAATGGCAAAACCATTGGATAATTTATGACGATTTGAAAGAAATAAAAACTATTAAAACAAAGCTTGAGAGTCGTTTCCCAAGCTTAATAATTAAACTTTACGATAAACCATTCTATAATTTCAATCGTCAAAGGCAATGCGGAAAAAAGGCATTTAATGAATGGAATAATGTTATCATGACTGCAAATTTAGTTGCAGATACAACGATGCAAAAGCAGTACATGGAATATCACCGGACGCAATTTAAAAAATGGCCCGAAGTTTCTAAAGGTTTTTGTAATGCGGATTTTCAACAGGTGCTTGTGTTCAGAACCGGTCGGCAGTTGATGCTGGTAATCAGCATTCCAAAAGGTAAAACGCTTGATGAACTTAACCCAAAAACGACTGAAAACAATCCGCGTGTAAATGAATGGAACAAAATGATGAGCCGGTATCAGGAAGGTATTGAAGATGCACCAAAAGGGACAACTTGGGTGACGTTTAAAACTATTGAGAACTAACATTAGAAAAATTGACAAAAGACCTATTAAATGCAACAAACAAATTATCAGCTTTTTGACTTTTTAGATTTTAGTCCCGAGCTGAATGAAGGAGACCGTCTTTGGCGGGCTTGTTCGCCAACTGCTATGGAAGAGCGAAATGGTGAAATATTTATTACCATTCCGTTTCAACAACAAAATAATTCCAATGAAATAACGCCCGATTTATCCGTTCCGAAAAAGGAATATGTGCTAAGAATTCAAGCACTTGGCACTAAAATTTTACGCGCATCCTTGGCTTTTGCTGGTCAAATTATGGAGCATTCTGAAATGTTGGAAATGAATCCTGATTTGAAAATAAATGCTTTGACTTTCGAGAAAACTGAATTGGAATGGATTGTTAAAGATTCCACTGGTAATAAAAAAGCAATCATCAGCTTCCGCCAGCCTGAAATTGACTGGTGGAGTGATCTTGTACCGGCACCTGCTGAAACGATTCAGCTGAGTTTCTTTCCTGATACCCAAAAAGAAGTTGCACTTTCGGCTTATGATATGTTTTCGCCTGCCCGCCATGATGCTTTTGCTCTGGCTTTTGTGGAGCGAAACGGGAAACCGCATCGTACTACTTTTTCATTTCAAGCCAAAGCAGATGAATGTTTTTATGGCACCGGCGAACGTTTCACTAAAATGGATTTATCCGGTAAGACTTTTCAGCTTCGCAATCAGGATGGACAGGGTGTGAATAATCGTCGAGCTTATAAGAATATTCCATTTTATATTTCTTCCGAAAATTACGGGATGTTTTTGCATACAACTTCCTTTGGAAAACTATCGTTGGCCGATCATTCAACGCGTTCGGCGCAGGTATTAGTGGAAGAACCGATGGTTGATTTTTTCTTAATTGGTGGCGATACGTCAGAAGAAATTTTGTTTGGTTATCGGCAATTGACGGGCTTCCCAACTATGCCGCCACTTTGGAGTTTTGGAACGTGGATGAGCCGCATGACTTATTTTTCGGCCAACGAAGTGAATGAAATCTGCGATCGGATGCGCACAGAAGATTTTCCATGTGATGTGATTCATTTAGATACCGGTTGGTTCGAAACGGACTGGCTTTGTGAGTGGAAATTCAATGATGAACGTTTTCCAAATCCAAAGGAATTTATTCAAAACCTCAAAGATAAAGGCTATCGTGTCAGTTTGTGGCAATTGCCATACATTTCGTATAATGCCATTCAGTACAAGGAAGCTGATGAAAAAGAATATATCAGTAAAAGTGAACGCAAAATATCCGGTTCGTCCAATTTCAGCGTACAGGATTTTGCCGGAACAATAGATTTTACCTACGATAAAGCAACAGAATGGTATAAAGATTTGCTCCGCAAATTATTGGAAATGGGCGTGGCGTGTATCAAAACCGATTTTGGCGAAGACATTCACCTCGACGCAGAATATCGGAATATGTCACCTGAAAAATTGCATAATCTTTATCCATTGCTCTACCAGAAAGCTGCTTACGAAGTTACCAAGGAAATTACCGGCGACGGCATTATCTGGGCACGTGCAGGTTGGGCCGGTTGTCAGCGTTACCCATTGCACTGGGGCGGCGATTCAGCTTGCTCGTGGGATGGATTGGCCGGTTCGCTTAAAGGCGGCTTGCAACTCGGACTTTCGGGTTTTGGGTTCTGGAGTCATGATGTGCCTGGTTTTCATGGTGTCCCGAATTTTATGAATTCTGTTTTGCCCGAAGATATTTACGTTCGCTGGACTCAGTTTGGTGTTTTTTCATCGCATCTGCGTTTTCATGGTTCACACCAACGAGAACCATGGCATTATCCAAATATTGCACCCATTATTCGTAAATGGCTGAAGTTGCGTTACAAACTGATTCCATATATTTTACAACAAAGCGAGAAAACGACCAAAACAGGTTTTCCTGTTTTGAGGGCATTAATTTTACATCATCCTGATGATAAAACTTGTCGCCAGATTGATGATCAATATTATTTTGGAGATAATATGCTGGTAGCCCCGGTGATGAACAGTGAAAATGTTCGGGATATTTATTTGCCTGAAGGAAATTGGGTTCATTTCTTTACAAAAGAGGTTTTCGAAGGAAATCGCTGGTTGAAAAAAGTAAAAGTCCCGCTGGATGAAATGCCTGTTTTTGTGAAACAAGGTGCTTCAATTCCTTTGTATCCAGAAGATGTAAACTGTACGGATGAGATGGACTTTAAAAAAGTAATTGAACTAAAATTTTAAAATAAAACCCTGAGACCGCGGAGATTTTAGCAGCGTGATCTTTGCGAATGCTTAGCGTTCTCTGCGGTTAAACAAAATATTATGCAAACCTGGAAATCAAATTTTGAAGAAACGAAAAAGCATTATACCGACTGGTGGAATGGAAAAGGAATTGTGCTAACCATGTGGGAACATCTTTTTAAAGACGGAGCTCCTTATGAAACAATATTGCCACCACCGCCACATAAAGATATGAATCAGTTTTGGTTCGATCCACAATGGCGTGCTGATTACTTGCATTATACCATGTCGCGAAATTCGTATATGGCCGATATTCTACCGGTTGCCAATACGCAACTTGGCCCGGGTTCACTGGCATCAATGCTTGGGGCTGAACTTGAAGGAAGGGAGGACACGATCTGGATTCGGGAAAAAGAAGGTTTCGATGGTCAAATTATTTTCGACGAAAGCAACAAATGGTGGCAATTACACAAAGAGTTACTGTCTGCATGTAAAGAAAAATCGCATGGGAATTACTTGATTGGTTGCCCCGACTTGGTGGAAGGATTAGACGTATTGGCCAGTCTGAAAGGTTCGGACAACGTGCTGATGGACTTGATTATGGATCCGGATAACACCTTGCAACAATTGCAGGAAATCAACAATGTCTATTTCAAAGTTTTCAATGAAATTTACGATATTATAAATGTGAACGGCGAAATGGCATTTTGCTATTTCTCGCTTTGGGCACCGGGTAAAGTTTCGAAGTTGCAGGTTGATTTGTCTATTATGATTTCGCAAGAAGATTATCGCACGTTTTGTATGCCATTTTTGCGCGAACAAACTGAAAAAATCGATTATACACTTTATCATTTGGATGGTGTGGATGCCATTCGTCATTTGGATGCAGTATTGGAACTGGATAAACTAAACGCTGTACAATGGACCCCGGGTTATGGTCAGCCCCAAGGCGGAAGTCCACAGTGGTACGATTTATATAAGAAGATATTGGCAGGTGGAAAATCGGTGATGGCCAACTGGGTAACGTTGGATGAACTTGAACCGCTGATTGACAACGTCGGAAATCAGGGTTTGCATATCAATGTCGATTTTAAATCGGAAAAAGAAATTGAACAGGCATTGAAAATTGTTGAACGCTATCGATGATTATAACAATTTTTCCAAAGTTTATAACCCCTAATCGAATTACATGAAAATCGCATTAAATCCAATTGATTTTTCAGTCATAATGGGATACATTGTTATCCTTTTTGGAATTGCTTTTTGGGCAAGCAGGAACAAAAAAAAAAATGATAATCTTTTTCTGGCTAATAAAAGTCTGGGATGGTTTGCCATCGGATTGACCATGTGGGGCACCAATGTTGGCCCGTCCATGTTACTTGCTTCGGCAAGTGCCGGGTATAGTTCGGGAATTGTTTCGGGGAATTTTGCCTGGTATGCTTTTCTTTTTATCATGATGTTGGCTTTTGTTTTTGCTCCTCGGTATCTGGGAGCCAAAGCGTCAACGTTGCCTGAATATATGGGCAAACGTTTCGGTCAATCAACCCGCTATCTTCTTGCCTGGTATACACTTATCACTATTTTGATTTCGTGGCTATCGCTTGGATTGTTTGCCGGAGGAATTCTGGTGAAACAAATACTTGGCATTCCCATGTGGGAATCGGTCATTATCATGGTTGTTTTTGCATCCCTGCTTACTGCTGCCGGCGGACTGAAAGCTATTGCTTATACCAGTGTTTTTCAAATGTTATTGCTAATTGGCGTGTCTTTGACACTGACTCTTATGGGCCTATCGAAGGTGGGAGGTTTTTCAGCACTTTTTCATGCAACACCGGCACATTACTGGAAATTATTCCAACCTATGACTGACAAAGATTTTCCCTGGTTGCCAATTGTACTGGGATATCCGATTATGGGTGTGTGGTTCTGGTGCACCGAGCAATCGATGGTGCAATCGGTTTTAGGTGCTAAAAGTCTCAAACAAGGACAATTGGGAGCCAGCTTTATTGGTTGGCTTAAAATTCTCGATGTACCTTTATTTATACTTCCCGGTATTATTTGCTTTGTACTTTTTCCACACCTGAAAGATTCAAGCGAAGCTTATCTGGTAATGGTTACCAACCTTTTTCCGGATGGAATGAAAGGGCTGATTATCGTCGTATTGCTGGCTGCGCTGTTGGGAAATATAGGTTCGTCGCTTAATTCTGTCAGTACGGTTTACACCATGGATATTTACCTGAAGAAGAATAAACCCAATGCAACCAATGCGGAAATCATAAAAATCGGACGTTGGGTAACGGTGTTTAGTGCCATTATATCAGTGATTGTGGCACTGGCAATTGATAGTATTAAGGGCTTGAATCTCTTTAATATTTTCCAGTCGGTACTTGGTTTTCTGGCACCATCCATGTCGGTAGTATTTCTTTTTGCCGTATTTTGGAAAAAAACAACACCCAAAGCTGTGAATCTGATTCTGACTGCAGGAACGGCCTTTTGTCTTACAATTGCTGTTTTTTATTGGTGGATTTTCCCCATTGAAAAATACCATTTCTGGCCACATTTTATGATGATTTCGTTCTATCTGTTTGTCATTTTGGCTATTGTTACAATTGTAGTTTCATTACTCGATACCAAATCCGTTTCTGAAAACACCCTTGGACTGGAAAAACTCCCGGCAACTTCCAAAACCGTTTGGGCTTCGTGGATTGTATTGATTATTGTGATGGTGGGGCTGTATTTGTTTTTTAATTAAATGACACCTAACCCTTAAAGGGAAATAAGAAATGTTAGTATTTATACTTTTATAAAAATGGAAAACAAAATAAACAATAGTAATCTCAGTTCCCCTTTAGGGGCTAGGGGTTCTATGACTCACAAAGAACGTTTCCTCGCCACCATTGCCAACCAACCGGTCGATCGTCCGGCTTCGTGGCTCGGATTGCCGGTGCCTGCAGCTGTTCCGGGTTTACTGGAATATTTCAAAGTAAATTCCATTGATGAATTGAAAATAAAACTCGACGATGATATATACCCGATTGAAGTTCCCTATAATTTTCCGCCGTCGAATCACATTGCCTGTGCATTCAAATTTGCTAAAGTTTCTCACGACGACAAACCTGATGAAAGAACGCTGACTGCTCCCGGTTTTTTCGAAGATATTGACGATCCGACTTTGGTTGATACTTTTCCCTGGCCCGATCCGGCTTTGTATCTTGATGTTGAAGCATCGCGCCGGTTAGCTATGGCTGCCAATCCGGATTATGTGAGAATGGGCGTAATGTGGAGTGCTCATTTTCAGGATGCCTGTGCCGCTTTTGGTATGGAAAAAGCATTGATGGTGATGTTGATGAACCCCGATATGTTTACAGCTGTGATTGACCGGATAACTGAATTTTATCTGAAGGCAAACGAGCTTTTTTACGAAGCAACAAAAGGTTATTTAGATGCTGTTTTGATTGGGAATGATTTTGGCAGTCAAAATGGTTTGATGGTCGATCCCGATTCATTGCGGACCTATGTTTTTCCGGGAACGAAAAAACTGATTGATCAGGCTAAGCGTTACGGACTGAAGGTGATTCATCATTCGTGCGGGTCCATTTACCCGATTATTCAGGATTTAATTGAGTTGGGTGTTGATTCCATTCATCCCATTCAGGCATTGGCAGCTGACATGGATGCGCAAACGCTAAAAAAAGGATTTGCTGGAAAAACATCCTTCTGTGGTGGCGTGGATGCGCAACATTTATTGGTCAATGGCAAACCTAATGAAATTACAGCTAAAGTTCATGAATTGAAACAATTATTTCCGACCGGATTAATTATTTCACCCAGTCACGAAGCTATTTTGCCCGATATTCCACCAGCAAATGTGGAGGCGATGTTTAATGCAATCAACTCGTAGAGACGCACTGCAGTGCGTCTCTACTCTATAAAACAAAAATATTATGAAACGTTTTGGACAAATAATTCATCTGAAACCCGAATGTGCCGACGAATATGTGAAACAACATGCAGCCGTTTGGCCGGGGGTTTTGGTTATGATAACAGCTTGCAACATACAGAACTATTCCATCTATAAAAAGGATAATGTATTGTTTTCCTATTTTGAATATGTTGGAGATGATTTTGAAGGTGATATGAGAAAAATGGCTGCCGATTCCGAAACCCAGTGTTGGTGGGATCTGGTAAAACCGTTGATGCAACCTATCGAAACTCGTAATGTAGGTGAGTTTTGGGCGGATATGGAAGAAATTTTTCATGTATAGCCTCCTAAATTCCCGAAGGGAGACTTAAATAGTGCAATATCTTATTATCGATATTTTTCATCAATCTAATTTGATAAACTTGGTCTTAAAGTACCCATTCGGGAATTTTGGAGACTAATAATTTCGCATATGACTTCAAATCCATTACTTGGTACATTTTTTCACGCGGTAGGTGGTGCTTCGGCTTCAACCTGTTATTTACCCAGTCAAAAAACAAAACGTTGGTCGTGGGGAACATTCTGGCTTGTGCAATCGGCTTTTGCATGGCTCATTATGCCGCTGATTGTCGGATATCTGACTGTCCCCGATTTCTTTTATATTCTAAAAACAGCTCCGTCATCGGCATTCTGGGGCGCATTTTGGCTGGGGGGAGTGTATGGTTTCGGCGGTATGTCGTTTGGGTTTGCCATTCGTCAGATTGGATATTCGCTCACTTATTCCATAAGCATAGGACTTTCGGCTATTTTGGGAACCATGACGCCCTTGCTGCTACACGGAGAAGTGTTGCATTACTTTAACCGACCCGGAAGTAGCATTGTGCTTGTTGGAATGATCATAGCTATTGCCGGAATTATCTTTATCGGGCTGGCGGGTTTCAAAAAAGAAAAAGATTTAGGCGAATTAAAAGATTCCGCCCACTTTAATATGACAACCGGTTTGGTACTGGCGATTATTGGCGGACTGCTATCTGCTGTATTTAATATTTCACTTGAAACCGGAAAGCCCATTGCCGACATGGCAGCACTTCACGGAGCCGGCGAATTTGAAGGAAATGCCAAGCTGATCGTTTCTACGGCCGGATGTTTTGGAGTAAATCTTATCTGGTTTATCATTGCCGGAATAAAAGATAAAACGCTCAAAGAATTCACGGCTTCAAGTGGCATCAGTCTGGGTCAACGTGCGAAAAATACGATGTGGTCGGCTTTGGCCGGAGCGCTCTGGTATGGACAGTTTTTCTTTTATGGTTTAGGACATGTGCGCATGGGTAATTTTCAGTTTATTAGTTGGGTACTGCACATGACGATGCTGATCTTCTTTAGCTACGGCGTCGGACTTTTTATGAAAGAATGGAAACAGGTTTCGAAACGAACATATTACATTTTAATTTTTGCATTAGTACTTTTATTCGCTTCATCCGTCATTATATCCTACGGGAGCTATTATGGAGAACAAATTTTAGCCGGGAAATAAAACAAAATAAAACACAATAATAAATTATGAATCAGGAATTATTAGAAAAACTATCCGAATGCGTAGAGTTTGGTAAAATTAATCTTGCATCGCCTTATCCGCCACAAATGAAAGGAATGCCCGGTGCGGATGAGATCACAAAAGAAGCATTGGAAGCAGGGGTTACACCTGGTGAGATTTTGAACGAAGCATTAATCTCTGCCATGAACAAAGTGGGTCAGAAGTTTAGTGAAAATAAAATATTTGTTCCCCAGATGTTGCTCTCGGCAAAAGCGATGAGTGCTTCAATGATTCATTTAAAACCGTTTTTTGCAAATGGTTCGGTTAAACGCAAGGGAATATTCATTATCGGAACTGTTTTTGGTGATTTGCATGACATTGGCAAAAATCTCTTTAGCATGATGGTAGAAGGTGCCGGCTGGGAAGTAATTGACCTTGGAATTGATGTAAAAATAGAGAAATTCGTGGAAGCTGTTCAGCAAAATCCGAATGCAGTTGTAGGAATTTCAGCCTTGCTAACAACAACTATGGTCCACATGAAACCTGTGATTGAGGCTATTAAATCGGCTGTTCCCGAAACAAAAGTCATCGTTGGAGGAGCACCGCTTTCTGCCGAATTTGCCGCATCAATTGGTGCCGACGGTTACGGGAAAAATCCGCAGGAAGGCATTCTGTGGTTAGATAAAATATCAGCTTAAAATGAAACAATTTATAGATCAAATTTTGCAAAGTCCCAATGTGGCGGCCCTGCCTATCATGACACATCCGGGTATCGAGGCACTTGGAAAAACAGTTCGAGATGCAGTTACAGATGGGAATGTACAATATCAGGCCATTCAATATTTGTCTGACAATTTTAATACGACTGCTTGTACTTCCATCATGGATTTAACGGTAGAAGCTGAGGCTTTTGGTTCCAAAATTAATCTTCCTGAAAATGAAGTTCCTTCTGTTTTGGAACGACTTGTTTCAGATGTCGATTCAGTTGAAGCACTCGTAGTTCCAACACTTGATAAGGGCCGCATTCCGCAATATTTATTAGCAAATAAGCTTGCTGCTGAAAATATTAAAGATAAACCTGTTTTTTCCGGTTGTATTGGGCCATACTCTTTGGCAGGAAGGTTGTATGATATGTCCGAAATTATGGTGGCAATTTATATCGACCCGGAAACCATGTTGAGTCTTTTATCGAAATGCACAGAACTTCTTGTGAATTATTGCAAAGCTTTAAAAGCTACCGGAACAGCAGGAGTAATCATTGCAGAGCCCGCCGCAGGATTGCTTTCAAACGACGATTGCATGGTTTATTCTACT
This sequence comes from Paludibacter sp., assembly GCA_031292575.1. Classification (GTDB taxonomy): domain Bacteria; phylum Bacteroidota; class Bacteroidia; order Bacteroidales; family Paludibacteraceae; genus Paludibacter. The sequence goes on along the minus strand of JARLGX010000002.1, from coordinate 23,401 downwards.
GCTTTTGTGAAACAAATTGTTGATGCAGTTCAGGATGATGGCTTCACCGTGATATTGCATAATTGCGGCAATACCGGCCAATGTACGGATGCCATGGTTGCAAGCGGAGCAAGGGCTTTGCATTTCGGAAACGCTATTGACATGGAAGGAGTCTTGAAACAATGTCCGTCCGATGTTGTTGTTATGGGAAACCTGAATCCTGTAGGCGTTTTCAAACAAGGAAGCGTAGAGTCAGTTAAACTTGAAACACGGTCATTACTCCAAAAAATGGCAGGCTATAAAAACTTTGTCATTTCAAGCGGTTGCGATTTGCCTCCACATGTGCCCGAAGTGAATATCCGCGCATTTTTGGAAACCGTAGAAGCTTATAATTCATAAATAAACCCCTAACCCCTAAAGGGGAACAATATTAGTTCCACCGACATTAAATTTATTATAATGAATGATTTAGAATATCCAAAAGTTAAAAGTAACTTTAGCCCCCCTTTAGGGGATGGGGGTTTCTTTCATTTTACTTTTGCCGAAGTAGCACCTACATTCGATGAAATAATCGAATTTGTACAATCTGCTGATTTGGAGGAAGAGCATCCGGCTGTTATTTTTATTCGTGAAATACTGGCTGAATTAAACTTCGATACCGCGATTTCGGGTGGATACCTTGTAAAGGATATTGAAGAGCTGAATGCAAAACAGGGAATGATTCGAATTGATGGTCAGGAATTGAACCTTGGCCGGCAAGTGTGCGGGTATATCAAAGAATCCACGCATGCCGCTTTGTTTCTTTGCACAGCCGGCGAAGATTTTACCCGAATGACAAACCAACTTAATGAACAAGGCGACATCATGGAAGCTTACATTCTGGATGCAATTGGTTCATTAACTGTTGAAAAAGCCATGGATAAAATTCAGGAAAACCTGCGTGATTCATTTCTTTCAAAACAATTAAAAATATCCAACCGGTACAGTCCGGGTTATTGCAACTGGCCGTTGGCTGACCAAAAAACATTGTTTAATTTGATTGGAGAAAACAAAACGGGTATTACGTTGAGCGACTCTTGTTTGATGACTCCACGCAAATCCGTAAGCGGAATTATCGGTATTGGTAAACACCTGAAACATCATGAATATGGCTGCAAAATATGTTCAAATGCGACTTGTATTTACCGGAAGATCTTAAATGAATAGTTATTTTCTTCCTATCTGTCGCTGGATTTAGGTGCGAATTTCATTAAAAATGATATTTTTCTTGCTCAAATAAAAATAATTTATCATCTTTGCAGTCATAAAATAAACAAAAAGGAAATGAACTCACTTTTGACAATAAACAAATTTTGGTGGTGGCACTTGCAGATTAGCTAATCGTGAGATGTTACACCTATGTATATTGTCAAATTAAAAAGATATTACAAAAAGGCTTGTCGGACTCACGATAAGCCTTTTTTATTTAACCCCTAGCCCCTGAAGGGGAACTAAATTACAACTGTTTATTTAAAAACAACTAGTATGAATAAAGAGAAAGATATGCAAAACAACACTAACTTCAGCTCCCCTTCAGGGGTTGGGGGTCGTTTTTCAATAGATAATAACGGTTACTACGGCGAATTTGGAGGAGCATATATTCCTGAAATTCTGCATGGATCATTCGAAAGGCTCAAAGAAGCTTTTTATGCTATCAAAGACAATGCTTCGTTTAAGGCTGAATACTACGATTTGCTGAAGAACTACGTGGGACGCCCGTCGCCATTGTATTTTGCAAAGCGTTTGTCGGCTGAATACGGCACGAACGTTTACCTGAAACGGGAAGATCTGAACCACACCGGTGCTCATAAAATCAATAATGCATTGGGACAAATACTCCTGGCAAAGCGCATGGGTAAAACCCGCATTATTGCCGAAACCGGTGCCGGACAACACGGTGTGGCCACTGCTACCGCTTGTGCGTTGATGGGTTTGGAATGCATTGTATTCATGGGGAAAACCGATGTAGAGCGTCAGTTTCTCAACGTTCAGAAAATGCGTATGTTGGGGGCAACAGTAGAGTCAGTAACAAGTGGAAACATGACGCTAAAAGATGCCACTAATGATGCCTTTCGTTATTGGTGTTCAAATCCTGATTCGTTTTATATTGTAGGTTCTACGGTGGGAGCTCACCCTTACCCTGATATGGTTGGATTTTTCCAGTCTGTTATCAGCGAGGAAATTAAATGGCAGTTGCAGGAACAAATTGGCCGCGATTATCCCGATTATTTGATGGCTTGCGTGGGTGGTGGAAGCAACGCTATGGGAACTTACTACCATTATCTGAACGACGAACGCGTGAAAATCATTTCGGCTGAGGCTGGCGGATTAGGAATTGAAACCGGAGAAACTGCAGCAACGATTAGTTTGGGTACAACCGGAATTATTCACGGAGCCAAAACATTGCTCATTCAGGATGAAGACGGACAGATTATCGAACCGTATTCTATCTCAGCAGGTTTGGATTATCCCGGAATTGGTCCGGCACATGCATTTTTTGCTAAAATTGGCCGTACCAAGGTTCATCCTATTAACGATGATGAAGCGTTGGAAGCAGCTTTTGAATTAACAAGGTTGGAAGGAATTATTCCGGCTATTGAATCGGCTCATGCACTCGCTCTTTTGAAAAAAGAAAGAGATACTTTCAAACCCGATGATATTGTGGTCATCACGGTTTCGGGTAGGGGCGATAAGGATATGGATACTTACGTGAAATATTTTAAACAATAATAACCCCCAATCCCTAAATGGGAGAAAGAAATATTAGTACTGATTATTTAATTTATTTGTATGGAAAGTCAAAATATAAATTTAGGAGACAAAACTAACTTCAGTTCCCCTTTAGGGGCTAGGGGTAGGCTTTTTGTAAACTCAAAAAAAATGCTGGCCGATTTGCAGACGCCGGTAGGAATTTATCTCAAAATACGCGATTTATATACCAACTCGGTACTGTTGGAAAGTTCCGATTATCATGGTGTGGAAAATAGCTATTCCTACATCGGTTTTTGTCCGATTGGTGGAATATCGGTGAATCATTTTGTAATTAAAGAGGAATACCCCGATGGGAGCAAAATTGAAACGCCCGTAACTGGAAAACTTACTGTAGCAGAGCGTTTCGATGCATTTCTTAAATCGGTAGAGTTGGTGAAAAATGACAATCCGGTGGGCATTGACGGCTTGTTTGGCTATTCTTCTTACGAATCGGTACAGTATTTCGAAGACGTAAAACTCAAGGCTCGCGAAACCGTTCCGGGAAGCATGCCGGGCTTGCATTATGTGCTGTTTAAATACATTATTGCAGTGAATCATTTCAACAACGAACTGACGATTATAGAGAATTTACTGGAGAATGAAATTTCTGCTATTGCCGATATTGAAGAAATTCTGACTAATAACAATATTGCGACATATAATTTTTCTGCGGTTGGTGAAGAAAAATCAGACATTTCGAACGAGGATTATAAAAAAATGGTGACGCGCGGTAAACTGGAATGTTTTAAAGGAAATGTGTTCCAGATTGTGCTGTCGCGCCGTTTTTACCAAGAGTTTAAAGGTGATGATTTTATGCTGTACCGCACCTTGCGCTCGGTGAATCCGTCGCCGTATTTGTTTTACTTCAACTTTGGAGATTTCCGTATTTTTGGATCGTCGCCCGAAGCGCATTTGGTAGTGGACGCCAAGAAACAGAAAGCATATATCAAACCGATTGCAGGAACATTCCGGCGCACCGGTGATGATGAAAAAGATTTTCAACTGGCCGAAAAACTCCGTGTTGATAAAAAGGAGAATGCTGAGCACGTGATGCTGGTGGATCTGGCACGGAATGATTTGAGTCGCAATGCCGATCATGTGGAAGTAGAAGTATTTCGCGAAGTGCAGTATTATTCGCACGTACTTCACTTGGTTTCGAGCGTGAGTGGCAAGCTAAAGCCCGACACGAAAGTGATTAAACTCTTTGCCGATACGTTCCCTGCCGGAACGCTTTCGGGGGCTCCGAAGATTAAGGCGATGCAATTGATCGACAGCATTGAGCCGCACGACCGCGGTCCGTATGGTGGCTGTTTGGGGTATATCGGTTTTGATGGAAGCATGAACCAAGCAATAACAATCCGTTCGTTCGTCAGTAAAAATAATACACTTTACTATCAGGCTGGTGCCGGAATTGTTGCCAAATCGGACGAAGAAAGCGAACTGCAGGAAGTGAATAATAAACTGGCTGCGTTGAAAAAAGCGGTGGATGTGGCGTCAGGGAGATGACCCCCGACCCCTAAAGGGGAGGAAGAAAAGAACCCCTAACCCCTAAAGGGGGACTGAATTACAACCGATTATTTTGAAATTGAAATTTAGAAATCTTATGAGTACTCAGATAAATATACAAAATGATACTAACTCCAGTTCCCCTTCAGGGGATAGGGGTTGTCGTATTTTAGTTTTCGATAATTACGACTCGTTTACCTATAATTTGGTACACGCAGTGAAAAAGTTGGGTTACACCGACGTGGAAGTGCATCGCAACGACAAGATAGCATTGGAAGATATTGCACATTTTGATAAAATCATTCTTTCGCCGGGACCCGGAGTTCCTTCCGAATCGGGCATTTTGCTGGATGTTATCAGAACTTATGCACCAACCAAAAGCATTCTGGGAGTTTGTCTGGGCGAGCAAGCCATTGCCGAAGCCTTTGGCGGAACATTGATTAATCTGACTGAAGTGCATCATGGCGTAAGTTCTATGGTGGATGTGTTGGAAGAAGATGTTTTGTTCAACGGGTTGGCCAAGAGGCTCGAAGTGGGACGTTACCATTCGTGGGCTGCCGAGAAATCGACATTGCCGGAATGTCTGAACATTACTGCTGTTGACGAAGAAGGAATGATAATGGCGTTGGCACATAAAACGTACGATGTGCGTGGCGTTCAGTTTCATCCGGAATCGGTTTTGACTCCCGATGGGGAGCAAATGTTGAAGAATTGGCTGGAAAAATAAATTTTCTGATGTCATTGTACAATTGATAGATGCCATTGTGATGGTTGTCATACGTCATTGTGCGAAAGAAAGATGCCATTGCGCGGATGAAAGACGTCATTGCACGCTCGACAGATGCCATTGTGAAGGTTGACAGATGTCATTGTGAAGGTTGTCAGATGCCATTGTGCGGATGAAAGATGGCATTGTGAAGGTTGACAGATGTCATTGTGAAGATGACAGATGGCATTGTGCGGATGAAAAATGGCATTGTGAAGGTTGTCAGATGCCACTGTGAAGGTTGACAGATGTCATTGTGCGCTTGTCAGACGTCATTGTGTGTTTGCCAAATAACGGTTTAGAAAAAATAAAACAGTCTATTTCAAATTGAAATAATAAAATTTTATGAAACAAATACTTAATCAATTATTCAATCATCAGTCGCTTAGCAAGCAGGAAGCTGCCGAGGTGATGACGAATATAGCGTTGGGAAAATACAACGAATCGGAGATTGCGGCTTTTATCTCCGTGTTTTTAATGCGCAGCATTGAACTGGATGAAGTGATCGGTTTTCGGGACGCCTTGCTGAATACGGCCATTCCGATGAATCTGTCGGATTTTGAACCTCTGGATATTGTTGGTACAGGTGGCGATGGTAAAAATACCTTCAATATCTCTACCGCCAGCTGTTTCGCTGTAGCGGGTGCGGGTTATACGGTAGCCAAACATGGAAACTATGGTGCAACTTCGGTGAGCGGCTCGTCTAATGTATTGGAGTATTACGGCGCAAAATTCACTGTTGATCAGGACATCATTAAACGTTCGTTGGACGAAGCGCACTTTGCATATCTGCATGCTCCGTTTTGCAATCCTGCCATGAAAAATGTGGCTCCGGTACGTAAAAATCTGGGAGTTCGGACGTTTTTCAATGTCCTCGGGCCCTTGATTAGTCCTGTTCAACCGCACTACCAATGCCTGGGCGTTTATAATTTGAAGATGATGCGGTTATATAATTATATTTACCAAAACCTGGGTTGCCAGTATTCTATTGTTCATTCGTTGGATGGGTATGATGAAATTTCGCTCACCGATACTTGCAAAATTGTGAATAACAGTGGCGAATTTGTTTACACGCCTGAGCAACTTGGGTTCAAGAAACTGAAACAAGAAGAACTTTGGGGTGGAAATTCGGTGGACGATGCTGCCAGGATATTTATGAATGTGCTTGAAAATAAAGCTACCGATGCACAGCGCGATGCTGTTGTAATTAATTCGGCCATTGCCATACAAACACGCTGTCCACAAAAACCATTGGAACAATGTAAAGCCGAAGCTGCTGAATCATTAGCCGGAGGTTATGCTAAAAAAGCTTTTGTGAAGTTTGTGGAGATTTATAAATGATTGGCTGCCACGAAGTGGCTGAATGTGAATAACCGTGGGTGCAACCCACGGAATGAAGTACGAACAAAGCAACCACGAATTGGTTGAATAACATGCAAGATAGTTCAACCCCTCTGGGGTTGGGTCAGTAGTTTCTCAGTATCCGTGGGTTTTAGCCACGGTTATTCAAATTAAACCCTTTCAGGTTTCTAAAATAGAATATGACAATCTTAGATAGAATAATAGAAAGTAAAAAGGTTGAAGTTGCTGCGCGTAAACTCTCAATGCCCATTTCGGTGTTAGAGAAAGCTCCTGCATTTTTACGTGCATGCTTGTCGATGAAGCAAAGTCTGTTGAATTCCGATTCGGGAATAATTTCGGAGTTCAAGCGTAAATCACCGTCACTCGGTTGGATTAACGAGGATGCCGACGTGATGGAAGTGACTTCGGGGTATAGTGCTGCGGGTGCTTCGGGCATTTCCATTCTCACAGACATGGAATTCTTTGGCGGTTCTCCGTTCGACATAATTGCTTCCCGATCGTCCGTGTCGTGCCCTATTTTGCGAAAAGATTTTGTGATTGACGAATACCAGCTTTACGAAGCCAAAGCTATTGGTGCTGATGTGGTGTTGCTCATTGCTGCGGCTCTACCGGTAGAACAAACACTGGAACTTGCCCGCAAAGCTCATGAACTTGGATTGGAAGTATTGCTCGAAGTGCATAATGCGGAAGAACTCGGTCATGCAAACGACTACGTGGATATGCTCGGTGTGAACAACCGCAACCTGAAAACGTTTGAACAAAGCATCCAAACGTCGTTTGATTTGGCTGCTTTAATTCCGGACCAGTTTGTGAAAGTGAGCGAAAGTGGTATTTCAAAAGTAGAAACTGTAAAAGAATTGCGCAAAGCCGGTTATAAAGGTTTCCTAATGGGTGAGAACTTTATGAAAGAAGAAAATCCGGCGGAAGCATTGAATAATTTTATTGAAAAATTAAAGAACCCCTAACCCCTAAAGGGGGAGGAAAAAATATTACAACCGATTGTTGAAAGTCTTCTTATTATGGAAAATTTTAGTGACAAAAGTGACTTCAATTCCCCTTTAGGGGTTAGGGGTCTTATCAAAATCTGCGGGATGAAATTCCCCGAAAACATACAAGCGGTGGCGGTATTAAAGCCCGATTTTATGGGTTTTATCTTTTACCCGAAGTCTCCTCGCTTTGCCGAACCGTTGGACATTGCCACGTTGAAAGCATTGCCTAAAAGCATCAAAAAGATTGGCGTGTTTGTGAATGAAAATCTGGAGAATATCCTGACTATTGCCTATAAATATGACCTTGACGGCGTGCAACTTCACGGCACTGAGTTGGTGGATATGTGTACAGAACTCAAAAAGGTTGGATACATTGTTATCAAAGCATTTCCTATTGCAGAGGCATATAATTTCAAAGTAACAAAAGACTATGAAGGTGCGTGCGATTATTTCCTTTTCGACACGAAAACGGATGCTTACGGCGGTTCTGGATTGAAATTTAATTGGAAAATGTTGGATGAATACCTTGGCGAAACACCTTTTTTGCTTAGCGGTGGCATTGCTGCCGACGATGCCGAAGCGATTTTGAAAATTGAACATAAAAAATTTGCCGGAATCGACTTGAATAGTAAATTCGAATTGAAACCTGGGCTGAAAAATATTGATTTGCTCAAGAGTTTTATTCTTGAGCTAAAAAACTAACTAATTACTTACTCCTTGTTTCTTATTCCTAAATAAAATGAACAGAATTAATCAATTATTCCAACAAAAATCCGAGAACATTCTTTCGGTTTATTTCACGGCAGGATTTCCAAAATTAGAAGACACTGTACCGACACTTCAATGCCTTCAAGCCAACGGTGTAGATTTGGTGGAAATCGGAGTGCCGTTCTCCGATCCAATGGCAGATGGGTTGGTTATTCAGAATAGTAGTCATGCGGCATTGCAAAATGGTATGAGCATTCGTAAACTTTTTGAACAACTTACTGCGGTACGTACTGAAATTCATATTCCGTTGATTATGATGGGCTATTTGAACCCAATTATGCAATTTGGGTTTGAAGCCTTTTGCAAAGAATGCCATCGGGTAGGAGTGGATGGTATGATTATTCCTGATTTGCCCATGTCAGATTTCCTGAGTGAATACAAAGAAATTGCCTCGCGTTACGGATTGAAATTTATATTCCTGATAACGCCTGAAACTTCCGAAGAACGCATTCGCGAAATTGACAGTCACACCAATGGATTTATCTACATGGTTTCGTCGGCTGCGGTAACAGGAACTCAAACGTCATTCGACAATAAAGTAGAATATTTCAATCGTATAAACTCAATGAATCTGAAAAATCCACGGCTTGTAGGTTTTGGAATTTCTAATAAATCTACCCGCAATATGGTAAACCTGTATTCGTCGGGAGCCATTATCGGCAGTGCTTTTATCAAAGCTTTGCAGGAAACGCAGGATGTGGAAAAAGGAGTGAAATTGTTATTAGAGAATCTGGAAAAGTAATTTTCTTGATTTTATTCAAATAAAAATGCCGGACTCACTATGAATCCGGCATTTTTATTTCAACTGATCACTGTTAACTGATCACTGTTATAGTGTTTTTCTTACTTCGGTTTCTTCAAAGCTTTCTACCATATCACCAACACGGATATCCTGATAGTTTTTGATATTTAAACCGCATTCATAATTCGTTCCAACTTCTTTTACATCGTCTTTGAATCGTTTCAACGAATCCAATTCACCGGTATAAACTACGATACCATCGCGAATGATACGAACCTTGTTTCCACGCTTGATTTTTCCTTCGCGAACCAAGCAACCGGCAACTGTACCCACTTTTGTGATTTTAAACACTTCACGGATTTCAACTGTGGCGGTAATTTCTTCTTTAATTTCAGGAGAAAGCATACCTTCCATAGCCGATTTAATTTCTTCAATTGCATCGTAAATGATAGAATACAAACGGATATCAATTTCTTCCTTATCAGCCATTTTACGTGCTGTAGAAGTCGGACGAACCTGGAATCCACAAATAATCGCATTGGAAGCTGCAGCCAATAAAATATCTGAATCGGAAATAGCACCAACTGCTTTGTGAATTACATTTACCTGGATATTTTCGGTAGAAAGTTTCAATAATGAGTCTGCAAGTGCTTCAACTGAACCATCCACATCACCTTTCACAATGATATTTAATTCTTTGAAATCGCCAAGCGCAATACGTCTACCAAGCTCGTCGAGTGTAAAGTGTTTTTTAGTACGTATGCTCTGTTCTCGTTGCAATTGTTCACGTTTGTTTGCAATTTCGCGGGCTTCATGTTCGGTGGACATTACATTGAAATTATCACCGGCTTGCGGCGCACCGTTCAATCCAAGTATTAATGCAGGTTCACCTGGCTTTACTTCGGTAATACGTTGATTACGTTCATTAAACATAGCTTTTACTTTCCCGAAGTAAGTTCCTGCTAAGACGACATCACTTAAATGAAGAGTCCCGTTTTCAACCAGAATAGTTGAAACATAACCGCGGCCTTTATCCAATGTCGATTCGATTACTGAACCAATGGCACGTTTATTTGGATTTGCTTTCAACTCAAGTAATTCGGCTTCGAGCAATACTTTTTCGAGCAATTCAGCTACGCCATCACCTTTTTTAGCCGAAATATCCTGTGATTGGTATTTTCCACCCCAATCTTCCACCAGATAATTCATTTGGGCCAGTGTTTCCTTTATTTTTTCGGGATTTGCACCTGGTTTATCTACTTTATTAATAGCAAAAATCATTGGAACATTCGCAGCAGCAGCGTGATTTATTGCTTCTATAGTTTGAGGCATCACATTGTCATCAGCAGCTACAATAATAATGGCAATATCGGTTACTTTGGCACCACGTGCACGCATAGCAGTAAACGCTTCGTGACCTGGAGTATCAAGGAATGTAATACGTTGGCCATTTTCGAGTTTTACATTATAAGCACCAATATGTTGTGTAATACCACCGGCTTCACCGGCAATCACATTTGTTTTGCGTATATAGTCGAGCAGCGATGTTTTACCATGGTCGACATGTCCCATAACTGTTACAATTGGAGCGCGAGGTACTAAATCCTCTGCCGAATCAACTTCTTCTTCACCAATGGCTTCAATTACATCAGCACTCACGTATTCAGTTGTAAAACCAAATTCTTCAGCTACAATATTGATAGTTTCAGCATCTAATCGTTGATTGATTGATACCATCAGACCAATGTTCATGCAAGTTGCTATAACCTGATTAACGCTAACATCCATCATTACTGCTAATTCGCTGGCAGTCACAAATTCAGTAAGTTTTATTACGCTTTCCTCGTCGCGTTCACGTTGTGCCTGCTCTTGTTGGCGGGCGCTGTTGCTGTCGCGCTTATCACGGCGATATTTTGAACCTTTTCCTTTTTTATTTGCTCCCGAAAGACGAGCCAAGGTTTCTTTAATTTGTTTTTGTACGTCTTCTTCGTTTACAACCGTTTTAATTGATTTTTTAATTCGGTCTTTACTTGCTGCTGGCTTTGCTGCACCTCCTCCACCTATAGTTCCCGGAGTGACTTTTTTTGGATGCGCAAATCCTTGTGTTGGTCCGTTTGTTTGAGGTACTTTGTTAATATCTACTTTTTGATTAGAGAAACGTTCGCGCTTCTTTTTAGGATGAGCCGATGATGGATCTGCAGCAACTTCTGCCGCAGTACGAAGAATTTTTTTATCTCCTACTATAACAGTTTTCTTGCTTTCTGTATATAATTTATTTTTATCCTCTCTTTCTTTGCGTTTCTGTTCTTTCGATTTTGGCTTTGGACGTGTACTTTGATTTAAAAGTTCTAAATCAATCGTTCCTACTACAACAGGGGCAACATCAATTGTTGGGCGTGATAAAGAAAATACTTCATCCTCTTCGTGGTCATTATCTTTTGTCTCTGTATTTAAGTCTGTTATTGGTTCTACTTCTTCCTTAACTTCAAATTTTTTGACTGGTTTTGTAAGTTCAATTTTAGGTTTTGGATTTGTTTTGTGCTCTTTGTCAAAAATGACCTTTACTTCTTCTTTCTGCTCTTCTACAATTTTAATTGGAATGATTTCTTTTTCAATTTTTTGTAGAGGCTCAGGTATTGTTGGTGGCTCAATAGCTTCTATTTTTTCTGCTTCAACAGCTACTACAGGCGGTTTAGCAACTTTAATTTCTTCTTTTGGACTTATTACTTTGTCCTCAATAACTTTTTCTTCAACCACAATGTTTTTTTCAACTACTGGAGGTTGTACTTTAATTTCCTGTTTAGCTTCATGATGTTTTTCCTTCGTTTCCAAATCGATATGTCCAACAGATTTGAAATGAGGTAACTGATCTTCATGAATGCTCACATGGATTGTTTCAACCGGTTTTTCAACTGGCTTAGGCTGATTATAGCCTTCAATAGACACACTGGGGGCTTTGTCTTTAAGTAGTCTTTCCTGACTTAATCGCTCTGATTCAATTTTCAGAGCCATATCTTTATTAAATTCTTTTGCAAGTAAAAGGTGCAAGTCGTCCTCCAACTTCAAATTGGGGTCGTGAGCTAATTTATGACCTTTTTTTGCCAAAAATTCCAAAGCGGTAGACATACCAACATTCAAATCTTTACAGGCTTTACTTAATCTTATGGACATATTCTATAATTACAGTTTTCAATTATTTTAAAAAATATCCGACATCCGGTTAATTTCCAGATTTGTTCCGAAGGCGGAAAGCAAAATGCAGAGTGATTTACTCTTCACTTTCAAATTCGGAGTTCAGAATTGCTAAAACATCGTCAATTGTTTCTTCTTCCAAATCGGTACGGCGAATCAAGTCCTGACGAGGAATTGCTAACACGTTTTTAGCTGTATCGCAACCGATTGCTTTCAATGCATCAATAACCCATTGATCTATTTCGTCGCTGAACTCATCTAAGTAAATATCTTCACTTTCAGTATCTTCATCCATTTCGCGGAATACGTCGAGCGTGTAACCCGAAAGCATACCGGCTAACTTAATATTTAAACCGCCTTTCCCAATTGCTTGTGAAACTTCTTCGGGTTTCAGGTAAATTTCGGCTTTCTTTTCAACTTCATTTAATCGGATTGAAGAAATCTTGGCAGGGCTTAAAGCACGTGATATAAATAGATTAATGTTGTTTGTGTAATTTATTACATCAATGTTCTCATTGCGTAATTCGCGAACGATGCCGTGAATACGCGACCCTTTTACACCCACACAAGCTCCAACCGGATCAATACGGTCGTCGTACGATTCAACGGCCACTTTGGCGCGTTCACCTGGAATCCGGGCAATTTTTTTAATAGTAATCAATCCTTCATGAATCTCAGGTACTTCCAGTTCAAAAAGCCTTTCCAAAAATACGGGTGAAATGCGTGAAAGAATAATTTTGGGGTTATTATTTTTGTTTTCAACCATAGCAACAACGGCACGTACAGTGTCGCCTTTGCGATAAAAGTCTGTTGGGATTTGTTCCGATTTTGGTAAATAAAGTTCATTGCCCTCATCATCTATAAGCAACATTTCTTTTTTCCAAATTTGATATAGTTCGGCACTTACAATCTGACCAACTTTTTCGCTATATTTACTAAAAACATTATCTTTTTGAAGCTCAAGAATTTTTGATGACAAAGTTTGACGCAAGGTCAAAATTGCCCGACGTCCAAAGCTTAAGAAATCAACAGTTTCTGTTACTTCTTCACCAATTTCAAAGTCGGTATCTATTATTTTTGCATCCGAAAGTGAAATCTCAAGGTTTGCATCTTCCAATTCATCATCAGCTACCACAGTGCGATTGCGATAAATTTCAAAGTCACCTTTATCTGGGTTTATAATAACATCATAATTTTCATCTGTTCCAAACAATTTCGAAATCACATTGCGAAATGACTCTTCCATTACGCTGATTAATGTACTTCTGTCGATGCTTTTTAGCTCTTTAAACTCTGAAAAAGTGTCAATTAAGCTGATAGTTTCTTTTTTGCTCATGGCTTATTTGAATCTAATAATATATTTTGTATGTTTAATATCTTCGTAAGTGAACGTAAGGTTTTCTATCACAGTTGTTTTTCGTTTTGTTCCTTCCATTTTCTCCGTTTTTTCTACTTGTAAAACAAATTCTTTTTCGTACACTTCTGTCAGGATTCCACAAATCTTGATACCTGTTTTAGTAAGTGTTTCCACCTCATTGCCAATATTTTTCTTGTATTGTTTCAAAACTTTGAATGGCTCTGTTAATCCAGATGAACTAACTTCAAGTTCAAAATCTTCCACTTCACGGTCCAATTGAGATTCAATATAACGATTCAACCCGGCGCAAAATTCAATTGTTACTCCTTCAAATGAATCAATTTCCACAGATATTCTATTATCAGGAGTGATTTTTACATCTACCAAATAATAATCAGTGTCTATAATATAGTTTTCAACTAGTTGGTTTATAGTGTCTTTTGAAATCATAGTTGCATTATATTAACAAACGAGGGGACTGTTGTCCCCTCCTCCATATCCTATTTCGTGTGCAAAAGTACAAAATAATTCTTTATGATACAAAGATTTATGATAAAATTTCTGTAACTTTAAAATATAGTTTTTTTTAGAGCTAAATGGATATTGATTTCATTATTAATTGATATTCCAATACATATTTCTAAAATTATAAAGTGAGCTTGATTCATTTTTACTTTCTAACTATTATCTTTGTCTGTCATAATTGAAAATTATAAATTGAAAAATTGAGTTGCCATGTATAAAATATTATCTGTTAATCCAGGTTCTACTTCTACTAAATTTGCTGTGTATGAAGATGAAACATTGGTTTGTCTACATACCATTCGTCATACAGCTGAGGAGCTTAAACCCTTTAATAATTTGTTCGAGCAGTACCAGTTTCGAAAATCGTTAATGTTGGATTATTTGAAAAAAGATGGAATCATTTTATCAGATTTATCTGCAGTTGTCGGACGTGGTGGTATGGTTCACCCGCTGGAATCCGGAGTTTATGAGGTAAATGATAAAATGATTGCCGATTTAAAATCTCAGCATACTGCAGAACATGCCAGTAATTTGGGTGGAGTTATTGCCCGGGAAATTGCAGAAAGTATTAGCGGTTGTAAAGCTTTTATTGCCGATCCAATTGTGGTTGACGAATATCAGGATGTGGCACGTATAAGCGGTTTGCCTCAAATTCCACGTAAATCACAATTTCATGCATTGAATCACAAGGCAATAGCTCGTAAATATGCTGCTGCAAACGGAACTTCGTATGAGAAGTTAAAATTGGTAATTGCACATTTAGGTGGTGGAATTTCAGTTGCAGCGCATAAATATGGCAAAGTGATTGACTCTAATCAGGGGTTGGATGGTTATGGTCCATTTTCGCCCGAACGCGCAGGTACACTTGATGCCGGACAATTGGTTGATTTATGTTTTAGCGGGAAGTATACGCACGATGAGATTAGAAAGTTGCTTGTAGGAAATGGTGGTTTGATGGCACATTTAGGCACAAATGAGGAACTTGTTGCTGAAAAGAAGGCTGTAATGGGTGATGAGCATGCTACTTTAGTTCTTGAGGCAATGGCATATAACGTGGCAAAAGAAATTGGAAGTATGTTAGCAGTACTTCAAGGTGAAGCTGATGCAGTTATTCTCACAGGTGGAATTGCATACAGTTTATATATTGTTGAATATATTAAAAAAATGATTTCGCCCATGGTTAAAGTTACTGTTTACCCGGGCGAAGACGAAATGGAGGCTCTGGCAATGAGTGGGTTAAGAGTTCTAAGAGGTGAAAAGAGTAAGGAGTATTGATAATTCCCAAGATATGAAGTATAATTTGAAATAGGTTTTGAATTATAGCATTTAGTTGATAAGAAAAAAGGTGAGATTTATATAGTCTCACCTTTTTTCTTATCAACTAAATGCTAGTGTCAATTCACGTCAATATTATCACATACAATACTATCTTTAATACTATTTTTACCTCTGTCACACAATTTATTGTTTTAAATACTGAATATCCAACTCACGTGCTTTGCGGATACATTCAGGATTCTTTGTGTCAATTAAACTTGGATCTAACTTTGGAATTCGAATTACTGTACCTACTGGAATATGATCGGGATCAGGGATTATATTTTTATTTTCCCGATAAATATAACACCAAAAATCTCTGTTTCCATAATACATTCTTGCAAATAGAGCTAACCTGCCACCAGGTGTAATTGTTTCATTAGCAATGTACTTTTCGTTTTTGTCCAACTTTTCTTGTGACTGCTGTTCATTTCTTTGCTCAACCATTGGTGAATCCTCTAATGATGGTTGATTAATAGGAAAAACCTGAGATTGATTGCTTATTTCAGAAGGGGATGAACTATCCGGTTCTACAATTTGATGAATATTTTCTTTGTTACACGAATCGAAGAAATTAGTAGGTAAATCCGTTTTATTAATTTCTTGGCCATCTTTGAACTTGTCAGGATTTACAATGTCCATATCAGATTCAGGAGTGGTGTACCCGGTTACTTTCACTTCTGTTCGTCGATTTTCTTGATGAGCAGCCTCACTACATGGAACTCCATCTTCACATTTGTTTAGCAACTGAGTTTCACCATATCCTTTGGCTGTTATTCTATTTTTGTCAATTCCATGTTCCACCAAATAAGCTACTGCTGCGTCGGCCCGATGTTGAGACAAGCGTTGGTTGTATTCATTTGATCCACGACTGTCGGTATGTGATCCTAGTTCAGCAGTTATTGGATAGGTTTTCAAAATTTCAATCAAACTATCTAAAATAGGTCTGGCATCAGGTCTAATATTAAATTTATTAAAGTCATAATGGATATTTTTTAATTTCCATTTTTTCCCTATATAATATTTCCCTAACAATAAATCCTGAGTTTTATTAACTTCTTGATCATTTTGTAAAATGTCAGTTGCATCAAATGCATTACAATCATTAGAGTATCCACTGCTTATTGCTTTTATTAAGAACTCATCACCAGCAGGTAAAACAAAATTATATTTTCCATTTTCATCAGTTTTGGCAACCATAACTTTACCATTTCGTTTGTTTAACAAAAAGACTGTAGCACCAAGTATAGGTTTCATAGTTATTTTATCCAGTACATAACCTTCAATTAAAGATTGTTTGATTCTTTTTTCTATTTTGCTTATATTGCTATTATTATTGCTACTACTGTTCTCAATAATTGTGCTGTCGGTATTAACCTCACTGACACTTTGAATTTTATAGAAGAAACTATATAAATTGTCGTTTTCGTTTTTACGATCTGAAGTAAAATAACCCTTAGTGCCGGTACTATCTTGAGTCCAACCAAAGTCATCGGATGAACTATTAATTGGATAGCTCAAATGCTCAACTTTTCCAATCCGATTCATCGCATCTTTCAATGGTATTCGGAAAATATCCAAACCACCTAAACCTGGCAATAAGTCACTACTAAAATATAAAAACCCATCTGGGGTTATGTTTGGAAATACCTCATTACCAAGTGTATTTATATTTTCGTCAAAAGTATTTAAGGGACCCCATGGTTTATTTATGTCTGAACGTTCAACATAATACAAATCAAAACCTCCTCTTCCATCAGGCTTGTCGCTACTGAAAACCAGTATTGTTCCAGCCTGATTTACTGCTGGATGCATCACTGAATATGAATTTGGATCGCCAAAAGGTAAAGCATGTTTTTTTACGACACCTGATGGTGTATAAATACCTTCCATTAAATGTATTCGATTAACTCCATTTTTTGCATTTGGATAATTGGCCGAAAAATAGACATGTGAGTTTTTGTCCATTGAAATTGTTCCTGAATTATACTTAAATCCATTCAGTCCCTGAACTAATGAAGCCACAGTTTTGTTTTTATCACTTACATATTTTGTGTCAATATTATCAATATTATCATTTGCAACTGGCTTTGTGTCAGCACATTCATATACGCCTGCAACGGATTTAGATTTGTTTTTCTTAGAAGGTTTTATGGGTTTTGTTTGGTTAGTTTTAATTTCTTCATCGGTCATGTTATGCAAACTTGATACGGGAACTTTCCATAAACGAGTATAAGAATCTCCATCCCAACTGTTCGCTTTCTTTCGACTATTTAACGGTTTGTTGCTGCAAAAGAACAAGGTGTTATCAATAAGAACCGGAGAAAATTCCCGATGATTAGTGTTTACATTCAGAAATCCCAATGTCCAGTTAAGGGAATCCTTTTTCATTTCTTCCAACTTTGATTTATCGTTATAGGTATCAGCTTTTGGTTGATAGCCTTTTACTCCCAGAAGCCACTGTGAGGCTTGTTGATATTGACCAAAACGGGCATATAACTCTCCAATACGAAGTTGTTGTTGCCTCGAAGCTTTTTCGCTACCATTCGGAAACAGAAGTAAATAAACACGAAGAGCGTCGTTATATTCTCTCATTTTCCAATAACAATCTGCCAATTTTGCAAGTTCAGCAAGTTTTGAATTTCCTGCGTCATCGAGGTAGTTTTCGTAATAAATTGATGCAATGGAATAACTCTGATTCTGATATGCATCGTCAGCTTTCCTTAGAATTGCTTCGTCTTCTTTTGTATTTAATCGTGCATTTGCATGAAGTTCACTTATTCCGAATGTGCTGGCAAAAAGCAGAATTATGAATACAATATGTTTGATGTTTTGTTGTTTCATTTTGATTTCAATGTTGAAATTTTGATTCTAACGGCAACTTAATAATAACGTGGTGATAAAATACGTTGATTTTTTTTATCGTGATTAAATTCATATCTTAACATTAATTCATGTGTTCCTTTGGTGTATGTTTTTAAATTCGAAACAAGATAATCGTAAGCATATCCAACTCTGAGTTTAGGTGAAATTTGTAATTCGAACATTCCAACGAATGCATCATTAGTTCGATAACTCACACCTAATCCAACAACATCATTAATCCAACCATTTAAATTAAAATCATATTCAATTGGTGCTCCTGCTACTGCTTTTACCATTAGTGAAGGTTTTAGTTTAAAAACATCAGATGCATTAACAATATACCCTCCTGTTAGAAAATAGTGATTGTTTGCCCCCGTTGCCACTCCCTGATTGTAAATATTAAGTTTTGTGTTTAATAAAGCCGGGACTGAAAGACCAACATACCAATTGTCGGTGGCATACAAAGCCCCAATTCCAATTGTTGGTAACCAGCCAGTTACATCTTGATAAAATAGAGGGTCTCCACTTTGAGTAGTAGAAGCTTGTGAATATGCTGCACGATAGTATAGAACTCCAGCACTCAATCCAAAAGATAAGAATGATTCAGAAAAAGAAATACGATATGAATAAAATGCTTGCATTCCAGAAGTACTTTCAATTCCCAATTGATCATTGTATACTTGCAACCCATAACCTACATTCGTTCCTTCTTGTCGTCTATCCCATGAAATAGTACCAGTTTTTGGAGCACCGGATATATTTACCCATTGTATTCTATACAAAAGAGAAATATTATCCACTGCCCTATTACCGGCGTAAGCGGGATTTACATTTAACATATTGAACATGTACTGCGAATACATTGGCTCTTGCTGTGCTTTTAAAGGAGTAGCCACTAGCAAGAGTAAGGAACCAACTATTAACTGGATTTTCAATAGATTTTTTACAATTCTAAAGTTTAAGAATATATTTTGTAACATAATCCCTAGCTATTTATTTCGGTTTAGTTTTTTCTTTAAATAAATACTTTTGTATCAATATTTTTTGAAAACAAATCAATTTGTGATTTATAGTCAAAAAAATGTAGATATAATTGTTACTGTTAACGTCTTAAAGTTATATATTTAACTCCTTGAGCTATTATTGTTCCATTTTTAGAGTTAATTGCTTTATAAGTGCAATAATATGTTCCATTTGGAAGATCTTGCCCTAGAAAGTTATTTGTACCCTTACCATCCCAATCATTTTGATAGTTTTTATTTGAATAAACCTTGTTATCCCATCGGTTAAAAACTTCAAACTCAATTTTCATTTGTGCAGGATGAATAATTACAAATTTATCATTAAAGCCATCTCCGTTAGGCGAAAAAGCATCTGGAATAAATAAATTAGCTTCTGGGATAACTGTTTTAGTTGGATTTTGTGTTCCAATAATACTTACATCGTCAGAAAGTATTGATACCTTGGCTGCGTAGATTATTCCTGTAAAGTCTGCTTGATTATAAACTGATATTGAATCAGTCTGTCCTTGAGTATCTACCTTTACTTCTATCATAATAGAATCAGTTTCATTAGCTTTCAATTTGCCTCCGTCAATCAGAGTTCCGATGTAACTTGAACCGTTATATAACCCATTGCCAACTAATTTGCCTGAAGCTGTTATGCTTGTTACAGTATAGGTACAACCCTTGCTTTTGAATACATCATCTAAATTATCTTCAACCTGAATAGAATCAATATCATGGTTCGTGTCATTCACTAATTTTATTGTATATATCCATTTAAATGTTCCATCATTATTCATCATAGGTTTACTTGAACTTTTATAAACCTCTGGTAAAGGAAGTACTGTAATCAGAACATTGGCTGTGTCAGTCAAGCTTCCATCGCTAACAGTATAGGTAATTGTTGGAACAGTTCCATAATAGTTTGCAGCAGGGGTAAATATAAATGTACCATCAGAATTTATTTCAATGTTTCCAACATTTGGAAGGTTTGCATTTGTTCCAGCAAGGTTAGTAACGCCATTTACTGTAAAGTTTATTAGCGTTAATTTATCTCCATCAGCATCAGTGTCGTTTGTCAAAGTATTGCCCGATAATGATTTGTCTTCTAAAGTAGTATAAACATCATCAATTGCCACTGGTGCATCATTAACTGGAGTCACTGTTACATAAACGGTTATCGTTATGACCCCTCCATTACCATCGTCAACTGTAACGGTAAAGATATCATTCCCGTTATAATTTAAATTAGGAGTATAGATGTATGTTCCATCTGGATTTACAACTACCGTCCCATTAGTTGGGTCAGTACCCTTCTTATATGTCAGAATATCACCATCAACATCAGTCGCTGTTATTTTTCCGCTGAATGGAGTATCTTCAGGTGTTGTGATATGAACATCATTTCCAACCGGAGGGTCATTTACCGGAGTAACATTTACGGTTACAGTTGCAGTTTCCGTTGTCTTAGTTCCATCGGGATTTGTCACGGTTACAGTATAGGTAAATGTATCAGTCCCGTTAAAATTAAGATTTGGTTTGTAAGTCACCGTTCCATCCGGATTAATAACCACGCTTCCATTAGCAGGTTGAGTAACACCGGTCAATGCGTGATTTGTACCTTTGAAGGTATCGTTTGCTAACACTGAGATAGTTACAGACGTATCTTCGGGTGTTGTTACCGTATCATCTTTAACATCAGGTACCGGAGTAACATTCACAGTTACAGTTGCTGTTTCCGTTGTTTTTGTACCATCGGGATTTGTCACGGTTACGGTATAAGTAAAGGTATCGGTTCCGTTAAAGTCCGGAGCTGGAGTGTAAGTCACCGTCCCATCCGGATTTATGACTACGCTTCCATTTGCAGGGGTACTAACATCTGTCACTTTCACTATATCATCAGGTGCAAAGGTGTCATTTGCTAAGACATTTATTTTAATTGGTGTATCTTCATTGGTTGTTATAATGTCATTGGAAGCAATTGCATCATTATCAATGATAGTTCCTATACCTTGGTTATCGCTAATTGTAGCCGTGCTTGAACTGACCAAATTACTTAAGTTTACAAAGAACGTTTCAGTAGGTTCTACTATATTGTCATCCAATATAGGCACAGTAATATTTTTTGTAGTTCCACTTACACTTCCTGCAGGGAAAGTTACAGTTCCTGATGTTGTGGTATAATCACTTCCAGCCAGAGCAGTATTATCAGCAGTTGCAAAATCAACACTGACAGAGTTTTCAGTAGAACCTCCCAGGGTAACTGTAAAGGTAGCTGTTCCGGCATTTTCATTTACGGTCACATCATTGATTGATACATTCAGAGCATCGTTATCAATTATTGTTGCCGTGGCAGTTGTTGTTCCTAAGGTTACCGTTTGTCCGTTTGCATTCGTAAGTGTTACTGTTCCAGTAAATGTTTCGGTAGGTTCAGCAATTAAATCTCCCAAAATAACAACAGGGATATTGACACTTGTACTCCCTGCGGGAATGGTTACTACTGTACCTGCTTGAGCTGTATAGTCACTGCCAGCCAAGGCAGTACCATCAGTAGTATTAAAACTTAAAACGATGTCTTTTGCGGCGGGTTTATCAATTTTTGCGATAAAGTTTTGTGTTTGTGATCCATCAGTTTCCGTGACAGTAAATCCGGTCAAAGCCAAGGTTGCGGCATCATTATCAATGATAGTGCCGATACCACTCGCACTACCGTTAGTTGTATTCCCACTTGTAACTGTTGTTGTTAAAGAAAAAGTTTCAGTAGGTTCTACAATGTTATCATCAATTGTAGGAATGCATATTTTTAAAACAGTAATGCCTGCCGGAATACTAATATTTCCACTTATCCAAGTAGTCCATGTATTTCCACCATCTATACTGTATTGAATTGGTGTCCCTGTATCAATTCCGACTGTGGCAGTAATACTTGTGAGTGAAGGAGTGAAGTTTACCGGAGTTGAACTTGGGTTGCTTAGTGTAATTGAAAAAACTTCATCTGCACCTTCTGTCACGGTAGGACTGCTTACTGAAATGGTTGTGACATCATTATCCAAAATTGTTGCAGTTCCTGTTTCACTAACATTGGTAGTATTTCCACTTGTTATATTTGCTGAAAGGTTGAATGTTTCAGTGGGTTCTGCAATATTATCATCAATTGTAGGAACGCTTATTTTTATTGAAGTAATTCCAGCCGGAATGCTGATACTTCCGCTTGCCCAGATTGTCCACGTATTCCCACCATCAATACTATATTGAATTGGTGTACCTGTGTCTGTTCCTATTGTAGCAGTAACACTTGTTAATACGGGAGTGAAAATAACTGGGGTAGAACTTGGAATACTCAATGAAATAGTAAATACTTCATTGCTTCCTTCGTTCACAGTTGGATTAGAGATACCTATAAATGGTTTGGGAACCGGAGTACAAGTTGCACTATTATTTCCCATATTTGGGTCGGTCTGGCTTCCAGTTATTGTTGCTGTATTCGTATATATCCCTGTCCCATTTACAGTAGCAATTAAGCTTAAAGTTTCTGATTCGCCACTTAGCAAATTCCCAATATTCCATGTTGGATCAGTCCAACTTCCTTTGGTAGAAGATATACTAACAAATGTATACCCTGAAGGCAATATGTCATTAACCGTTACTCCAGTTGCATTACTTGTTCCATTATTTTTCGCTGTTATAGTAAAAGTTACATCACTGTTGATGTCAGGAGTTAAATTATCAACAACTTTCGAAACAGATAAATCTGTTTGTTTAGAAGTAGTAGTGTTTACATTGGCTGTTGTATTATTTGAATAATCGGGATCTGGAATTCCATTTGGGGCAACTGTTGCTGTATTAGTGAGAGTTCCTGTAATGCCCGCATTCACGATTCCTGAAATAGATAGAGTGACACTTTGTCCATTAGTCATAGAAACTCCAGACCAATTACCTGTAGCTTGATCATAAACACCTGAACTTGGTGTAAATGAAGTTGCAGTATATCCCCCAGGTAAATAATCCGAAACAGTAAACTGGTCAGCAGGTAAAATAGAGGATGGTCCGTTATTAGTAACGGTAATTGTATAGGTTAGATTTTGTCCTGCTATTACTGATGCCGCAGCACTTTTTGTAATAGAAAGATCTGCTTGGCGGTTAATGGTTGTTGTAGCTGCCGAAGAAGTATTATTTCCCGGTGTAGGGTCTGTAAATCCGGTTGGGACAGCCACGCTTGCTGTATTGCTGATACTTCCG
>JARLGX010000001.1 GCA_031292575.1 Paludibacter sp. | reverse complement strand
TTTAATATCTCGAGAATTTTCTCGTACTTTGTTAGGAAGTTGTTCATGATATTTATGTGATTGGTAGTTAGATAAATATACGGATTTTATCCGACATGAACAACTTTTTTTATTACTATTTTATAAATGCACTACGGGTTATAATAGTAATTCTACAATCTAAAAAAGCCATTACTTCCTTTTAATTTGAAAGTTACATTCAATTTTTTTTTTGAAATGTAACTGATTTGTTGCTTTTCGAAATTTTCCAATCCAACAGATTTCTCCTTTCTTGTGTAGTTCTGGTACACGGGGCATAAATTGTATCTTTTTCAATCAATTTTATTTGTTCTAAAAGCAATCGTCATATCTTTGATGATTGCTTTTGTTTATTGTATTAAAATATATGTTTTTTTTAATTAGCACTGCTCAAAATGCAACATTTTTATACAGTTTTATGGCAGAAAAAAAACGATGTCCAAAAATAAATGGACTTAATTTTTTAATTGTATGATATACAGATAACTAATAAACTAGAATGTCCAATAAATACTTTATTTTATATTTGCTTGAAATTTTTTTTATATCTAAATTTGACAGTTAATTATTGCAATATAAAAGCAATAACTTTAAAATGGCACTATTTTGCTTTATTTTAATCAAGTTTGATTGTAATTGAATATGCATTCCAGTTTTTTCAAAATTTATCTGTTGTATTCAAAATTGAAAAAGCTAATTGTTTGTGAACACAAAATAATCTAAATTGAATAGTATGAACTTTATTAAAAACATGAACCGAGTGGAGAAACTCCACGAACTTATCCTTCAGCAAAAAACAGGAAATCCTAAAGAATTGTCCCAACGCTTAGGCATTAGCCGTGCTACTTTGTATGTACTTATTGATGAGCTAAATGCTTTAAACCTTCAGGTGGCTTATTCTCGTAAGTATGAAACTTTCTATTACGAATGGAGAAAGAATTTGACCTATAAATCATTTGTAACAGAATCACAAACAATAAATTAATATCCATAAAATTATGAGAAAAAGGACTTTTATAGTTGCGTTTATCGCCTTGATATGTACAGTAAGTGCTTCTGCTCAACTGTTTTGGAAAGTATCAGGCAACGGTTTAGCTAAACCAAGTTATTTATTTGGGACACATCACTTGATTGATAAAGGCCAGATTAAGGGTTTTGATAAGATATTGGCAATTGCCGGTCAGGCCGATGCGGTGGTGGGCGAAATGGATATGACTGATATGGCTTCAATGCAAACTAAAATTATGCAGGATGCTGTTATGCAAGGAACAACCATGACGCAATTACTAAGTTCCGATGACTATACATTGGTTGACACTGAATTAAAACAATTGTTCGGTGCAGGATTAGATCAACTTGGATCATTTAAACCTATGATGTTGCAAACAATGTATGTTGGTATGGTTTATTTAAAATCGCAAAATCTAACAAAACAACCTGCAGCTGTTGATATTTTGTTTCAGAAAGCAGCCAAAGACAGCAATAAACAGGTAATTGGTTTAGAAACAATTGAACAGCAATCGGCCATGTTGTTTGATTCATTACCATTAAGCCGTCAGGCAGAAATCTTAGTGAAGTCAGTGAAGGAAAAACAAAAAGGGATTGACCAACTTAAACGATTGAATGAGTATTATTTAGAAGGTAATTTGACTAAATTGGCTGATCTTGACAACGAAGATGATGACATGACTCCGGCAGAGAAAAGAACCATTTACGAAAACAGAAACAATAGATGGATGAAGCAAATTCCTGAATTGTTTAAGAAACAATCATGTTTTGTTGCAGTAGGTTGTATGCACTTAATTGGCGATACGGGTTTAATTGATCAATTAAGAAAAGCCGGATACAAAGTGGAAGCAGAGTAATAATTTAGAAGCCGGCATCTGCTTTCTGGGATGAAAGATATTGTTCCTCAATAATAGCTGTTTGTTATTCAACTAAAGAATAATAAACAGCTATACGGTTAAATAAACTTAAAATTAAATCTTTTTCAATTGGGTTAATTGTCTAATAATAAAATTATTATTGAAATTATCATTAATTATTTCAATTTTATATAGTACTATGTATTGCAAGGTACTGTAAAACTATTTATATTTGCGGCATGATTCATATTAGGGTGTAGTTTATAGCCAATTGTTCATACTCAAAACACAAACTTTCAAACTTATAACATAAGAATGATTACACTTAAAAACATCAACAAAACGTACGACATGGGGCAAGCTTCATTGCATGTTCTTAAAGGAATTGATTTACATATTGACAAAGGAGAATATGTTTCTATCATGGGAGCATCAGGTTCCGGTAAATCAACGTTGCTTAATATCCTTGGTATTTTGGATAATTACGAGACAGGTGAATATCTCCTGAATAATACGTTGATAAGAGATTTATCAGAAAAACAAGCAGCAGTTTATCGAAATGAAATGATTGGTTTCGTCTTTCAGTCGTTTAATTTGATAAATTTCAAAAATGCATTGGAAAATGTTGCCTTGCCACTGTATTATAAAAATATTAGCCGTAAAAAACGAAATATTATAGCAATGGAGTATTTGGATCAAATGGGTTTGAGAGATTGGGCAATGCATATGCCAAATGAAATGTCGGGTGGACAAAAGCAGCGTGTGGCAATTGCCCGTGCTATTATTTCAAAACCACAAATATTACTGGCAGATGAGCCAACAGGGGCTTTGGACAGTGTGACAACGGTGGAAATGATGAAAGTGCTTGGAGATTTGAATGCTAATGGGCTTACAACTATAATAGTAACACATGAAAAATCGGTAGCCGACGAGACTAAAACCATTATTCACATTAAAGATGGTCTGATTGGAAGCGTAGAACGAAAGTAGACCCTTAACCCCTTAAGAGGAACCAATGATTACCAACCAAAGGAAGGTAATTATCAAAGTCTAAAAAAACAATAAGATGAAAAAACAAAAAATAAAAGAAGAAACTAATCATAGTTCCCCTTTAGGGGTTAGGGGTGGTTTTTTCACAATCAATACTATACAAGAGATATTTGACAGCTTAAAACACAATAAGTTGCGTACGGTGCTTACCGGACTTTCTGTATCGTGGGGTATATTTATTCTGATTGTTTTGCTTGGAGCAGGCAATGGCTTGAAAAACGGTGTTACTTCAAACTTCAGCGATAGAGCAACTAACACAGTGCAGATGTGGTCAGGAACTACTTCGCTGACCTATAAAGGTCTAAAAAGTGGCCGCTCACTCAGTTTTGGAGATAAGCAGATTGCCGATGTAGATAATCATTTAGTTGAAACAAGTAATCAAACAGGAGTTATAACAAAACAATTAACGATAACCAACAAAAGTGAATTCGGAACTTATGATGTTAAAGGAGTAGATCCTTCGTATGATAAAATTTTTAATTTAAAGTTTGAACCAAATGAAGGTCGGTTTATTGATTTACTTGATAATAAAGAAAGCAGTAAAGTAATTGTGATAGACAAAAAAATAGAAGAAGTTTTGTTTAAAGGAACTGCATCATTAGGAAAATATATAAAAGTGGGTGATTTGATGTTTCGGATCATTGGTATTAATTCAAAAAAAGCACGTTTTGACAATGGTACGGCCTTTATTCCATATACAACTGCCCAGTCAATATTCAATCCGAATATGAAGTTTAATAATATCGCCATGTCAGTCACCGGACTTACAACTCAAAAAATGAACGATGATTTCAATGACAAACTGAAAAAGACTATGTCAAACAGTTTAAGTTATGATAAGAACGATCCTCAGGCAGTTTATTTTCAAAATTCACAGCGCGATTATTTACAAACAATGATGATATTCAACGGAATTACGATTTTTGTGGCAGTCATTGGAATTTTTACTTTAATAGCTGGGATTGTAGGAGTAAGTAACATTATGTTGGTATCAGTGAAAGAACGAACCCGGGAAATTGGAATCCGCAAGGCAATTGGTGCACCACCTGCAACGATTTTGAAGTCAATTATCACTGAATCTATCATTATTACTACAATTTTCGGATACATAGGAATGATGGCGGGAATCGGACTTACAGAATTAGTCAATTACATCATGTTGCAATCGGCCGCCGGAAATCCAAATGGTCCTACTGTTTTTAAAAATCCAACGGTTGAACTTTCATACGTTTTAATTTCCACTGCCATATTAATTATTTCGGGGGTAATAGCCGGATATATGCCTGCCCGAAGGGCAATACGAATTAAACCTATTGAAGCAATGCGTGAAGAATAGTTTAATTGAAAGTTGACAATTGATACTGACTGTTTAAAATTGATTTAATAAAAAATTTTGTTGCAAATTCACTCGTTCATTATTTGTAACTCGTAACTAATTAACTGATATTATGTTTGATATAGATCGTTGGCAGGAAATATGGTTTACCATAACACACAATAAATCACGAAGTGTATTAACCGCTTTTGGGGTTTTTTGGGGAATGTTTATGCTGGTAGTGATGGTAGGAGCCGGAGTGGCATTAAAGAAAGGCATGAGTAAAAACATTGAAGGCTTTGCCACAAATTCAATGTTTGTTTGGTCACAACAAACATCTGTACCTTATAAAGGTTTTATAAAAGGGCGAAACTGGAACATGAACAATGAAGACATTCCATTACTTATCAATAAAATACCCGAAATTCAGTATCTGGCTCCGGTTTTATTTGGTGGCGGCACTCCAAATAATGTAACCCGGAATGATAAATCGGGAAGTTATGGAGTCAAAGGGAATTATCCGGCCTACAATCAGATTGATGAAAGTAAAATGATTTATGGCCGGTATATCAACGATATTGATATTGCCGAAAAACGGAAAGTTTGCGTGATTGGCGAGCGGGTTTATCAGGTTTTGTTTCCAAAAGATGAAAATCCAATTGGCAAGGATATTCAGGTAAACGGCATTTATTTTCAGGTTGTAGGAGTAGCTCGTCATACATCAGATATTAATATCGGTGGAAATGCTGAAGAAACTGTGGTGTTACCATTCAGTACTATGCAACAGGCATTTAATCAGGGTAATATAGTCCATTTTATGGCAATAACAGCCAAACCGGGAATTAAGGTTAAAGTCATTGAGGATAAAGTGCACGCTGTTTTAAGTGAAAAACACAGTATCTCGCCCGATGATAAAAAAGCGATTGGGGGATTTAATATGGAAGATATCTTTAATATCTTTTTATATCTAGGGATAGGTATTGCTACATTAATATGGTTTGTCGGGTTGGGAACTTTGTTTGCTGGTGCCATTGGGGTAAGTAACATTATGTTGGTGACTGTACGCGAACGAACGAAGGAAATTGGAATTCGAAGGGCTTTAGGTGCAACTCCCAGCAATATTATAACTCAAATACTAAGCGAAAGTATTATCCTGACTTTAATTGCTGGAGTAACAGGCTTAATGTTTGGAGTTGGATTATTGTCATTAGTTGGTTATTTTTTGGAAAAAAACAATTCGTTTTTCAGAGACCCTCAAATAAGTTTTGTTGTCGCTATAGCAGCATTGCTTATATTGCTTATTATTGGCACATTAGCTGGATTCATGCCAGCAAACAGAGCCATGAATATCAAGCCGATTGAAGCGATAAGAGAAGAATAAATATATCAACAATTCAATTAGTAAATTAAAAAATAACGTATATAAAATAAATCCAATAACAAATACAGTTGACCGGTTTACTACGAGTAAACTGTAACTCATAACTAAAAAAAGTCATTATGAAGAAAATTTTAAAATTTGCGTTGCTAATCATTGGAGCACTTCTGGTAATCTGGACATTCTGGTTCTTATGGCAAAAATCACGTCCAAAAGTAAAAAAATACACGATTGAAAATGTTTCAATTGGCAGTATAGATAAAAAAACTGTGGCAACCGGGGAAGTAGATCCCAGAAACGAAATTTTGATTAAACCTCAAATGTCCGGTATTATTGCGGCTGTGTACAAACAAGCCGGCGATATGGTCAAAGCCGGTGATATTATTGCTAAAATTAAAGTGATACCGGATATGGTTAGCTTAAATGCTGCCGAATCGCGTGTAACAAGAGCGCAAATTTCATTCGATCAAAGTAAAAAGAACTACGAGCGTGATACTAAATTGTTTAGCGACAAAGTAATTTCAAAAGAAGACTTTGAAAAAACGGAGCTGCAATATCATAATGACAATGAGGAACTTAAATCGGCAAAAGACAATCTAAGTCTTACACGTGATGGAATAAGTACTAACAGTGCTGCCATCAGTAATACGTTGGTACGATCAACAATTAACGGAACTATTTTGGATGTGCCTGTCAAAGTAGGTAATTCTGTGATTCAGTCGAATAACTTTAACGATGGAACTACAATTGCAACAGTTGCTAATATGAGCGATATGCTTTTTGTTGGAAAATTGGACGAAACTGAAGTAGGCCGTATTAAAGTTGGTATGCCTATGGATATCACTATTGGAGCATTGCAGGATCAAAAACTTACGGCCAAACTTGAGTATATTTCACCAAAAGGAAAGACAGAAAATGGAGCCATTACGTTCGAAATGAAAGCAGCCGTAAAAATACCAAAGGATATATTTATCCGTGCAGGTTACAGTGCCAATGCAGAAATAGTATTTTCAAAAGCCGAAAATGTGCTTACAATTCCTGAAAGTTGCATTGAATTTGGTGGTGATACGGCTTTTGTTTATGTATTGAAAACCAAAGAACCTCAGACATTTGTAAAAAAACAAATAAAAATTGGCTTGTCTGACGGAGTTAAGATTGAAGTTAAGAGCGGGTTAACTCTCAAGAATAAAATACGCGGTGCAGAAATTCTGGATAAGAAACCTGAAGAAGTTAAGAAAGACAACAATAATTAATTGATTTATTCTCAGGAATATTAATTAATGAGAAACCTATTAATTCGAATAATCTGTAAAAAATGAAGACAAAAATATATATGATTGTGGGGGCATTGCTGGTGACATTACTGGTAAATGCGCAAAAACCCTGGACACTTCAACAGTGCGTAGATACAGCCTTGGCAAATAACCGAAACATAAAGCAACAAGCGTTGACAAAAAAGACAAAAGATATTTTATATGATCAGGCCAGAAAAAACCTTTTGCCAAATCTGAATGCTTCCGCTAGCCAAAATTTCTATTTCGGACGTTCGACGACTTTGAATAATACGTATCAAAACACCAATTCATCTCAGTCGTCGATTGGAATCGGAAGTTCGTTAACTTTATTTGATGGTCTGAAAATGAAATATAATATTGATGCAAGTAAAGCAGATATGTATGCTTCAGATGCTGATTTGGAAAAAATTAAAAGTGATATTACAACTAGTGTTGCCGCAGGTTTCTTGCAGATTTTACTAAATAAAGAATTGTTGCAAATTGCTATTGATCAACTAGAATTGACAAAAACAAAAATTGAACAACGAAAAGGACTCGTTGCTGCCGGTAAAATGGCGGAAGGAGAAATGTACGATTTGTTAGCTGAAGAAGCAAAAGAAGAACAAAGTAAAATTCAGGCACAAAATACCTTGAACCTTTCATTTCTGGATTTAGCACAAATACTTGAACTCGACAACTTTCAAAATCTGGACATTGTAGCTCCTGAAAATTTATCTGAATCTGACTTACTTCTTCTTTCGGCAGATGAAGTTTATAATAGTGCTATAACTCATCGTCCCGAAATTAGAGGAGCTGAATATCGTTTGAAAAGCAATGAGAACAATATTTTAATCAATAAAGCTGATTTTTATCCAAAATTAACTTTCGGTGCTCAATTTGGAACTGGGTATTCATATTTTAATAATTATGCGAATAAAAGTTTTAACGATCAGTTGTCTGGCAATATGAGTACACAATTGGGCTTTAGTTTAAATATCCCAATTTTCAATAAGTTTGATGTGCATAATCGTGTTAAAATGGCTGAAATCTCGGTACTAAGTAGCAAGTTGAGTGTAGAAAATGCCAAACTTGAATTAAAAAAGACTATCCAGCAAGCATATTATAATGCATTGGGGGCAAAAAGCCGTTGGGATGCAGCTTTAAAATCAGAGACAGCAAGTCGTGAAGCATATCGGTTTACAAATCAAAAGTTTGAAGCTGGGAGAGCAACGCTGTATGAATTGTATCAGGCTAAAAGTAATCTGACACAGGTATTGTCTGAACAGGCACAGGCTAAATACGAGTATTTTTTCAGAATCAAACTTCTCGAACTGTTGAAATAAGTTGCCGATTTGGATGTAAATTTGCTGATAAAGATAGAGATAATGGATGTGCCTGATAGAGTTTAGATGCCGTTATTTCGTATGTTTAACTTTTCAGATTTAACTTTCTTCTTATTAAAAGATTAAAAATATGAATGCAGACAATATTAAATCGCAAATGCGAAAAGGTTACCTGGAATATTGCATTCTACTTATTCTTAGGAAAAAACCTGCCTATACTTCGGATATTATTTCCGAGCTAAAAGAGGCAAAATTAATTGTTGTGGAGGGAACTTTGTATCCGTTGCTTACCAGACTGAAGAATGGCGATTTGCTTGATTATAAATGGGAAGAATCTAACCAAGGTCCACCACGTAAATATTACGAAATGACAGCACATGGTGCTGCATTTTTGGAAGAATTGGAAAGTTCATGGAATGAAATTAATAATGTTGTACGGAAAATTAAAGAAGAAGTATAGAACCGAAAATAATAATTTACATTATGAAAAAGACATTAACGGTAAATTTGAATAACATCGTTTTTCATATCGACGACGATGCTTATGAAATGCTCCACACGTATCTTTCCGAAATTGCAGATCATTTTCAATTGGACGATGAGCGTAAGGAAATAATGAACGATATTGAAGCCAGAATAGCTGAACTTTTCAACGAAAAGCTTCAAAAAAATAAAAATGTAGTTAATCTTGCTGACGTTCAGGAAATTATTGAAATAATGGGTAAACCAAGCCAATATGCTGACGAAGACGAAACTGATACGAAAACACCACCAAAACAGGATAAAAAGCAACAAAAATCGCGTCGCTTTTATCGCGATCCGGAAAATGCCATTTTAGGCGGTATTGCAGGAGGATTAGCTGCATATTTTAATATTGACGTTACCTGGATCAGAATTATTCTGATTTTATTGGTTTTCCTTGGAGTTGGATTTATTATCCCCATTTATATCGTAGTTTGGTTCGTTGCTCCGGCAGCACTTACAGCTTCGCAACGCCTTGAAATGCAGGGTGAAGACGTAACAGTTGAAAGCATTAAGACTGAAGTAAATAATGTTAAAAACTATATGGAGAGTGAGAAATTCAAACAATCTGCCTCTTCAGTTGGGAAACGTTTAGGCGAAGTTTTGATTTGGTTTTCAAAAATTTTCTTTGGTTTTATAGGTGCTGTACTTGGCATTGTGGGTTTTGTAATAATAGGTGTCCTTATTTTGGTGCTATTCTTCTTGATTTTTGAGCCAACAGTAATTAATGGTTTTGCTCCCGATTTATTCACAAATTGGTCGGTTATAACTCCCGAAAAAATGGTCATGCTAATAATTTCACTGATTTTAGTTGTTGGTTGTCCGATTTTTTTACTCATATATTGGGCTGTCAGAATTATTTCAGGAAGACACAATACGCCAAGAACTGCATCATGGGTGGTGCTAATTTTATGGCTTGCCGGATTATTTATGTTTTATAGCGTTGGAGCCAATTCCTTAATTCATTTTCACAATAACGGACATCCTTTTTCGATAAATTGGAGTGATGATAATAAACCTTTTAATGATGAGGTCAGAAAATGCGAACCATTTCACGCTATTGATATTTCTGGAAATTTCGAGTTGAATATTGTAAAAGATTCAGTTCAAAAAATCACTGTATCAAGCCCGGATGATTTTATGTCTAAGGTAGTTACAAAGGTTGAAAATGGCGTTCTTCATATTTATTCCGATGAATTTTTGCTGAACAGAACATTGAAGGTCACTATTTCGGCAGACTCTCTAACAAGCATAGAGGCAAAAGGAGCATGTAAAATTGAAACAGACTCCCTGTTGGTTGCCCACGATTTTTCACTTCAGTTATTGGGTGCAAGCGAGGCCAAACTGAATATGAAAGTGTCAAATCTATTAAGCCTTGATGTTAAAGGAGCATCTAAAGTTGACTTGGCTGGAGCGTGTAAAGTAATTAAGGTAAACGGACTTGGTGCAAGTGATATAGACGCAACTAACCTTATTGCCGAAAATGCCGAAGTTTATGTTGCTGGTGCCAGTCATGCAAAACTATTTGCAACTAAAACGATTATTGCTGAAGCTTATGGTGCTAGTGAAATTAATTGCAAAGGGAATCCCAAGGTAATTAAGAAGACTGACGGTGGTGCTTCAAACATAAATATAGAATAAAGAAAATTTATAAATAATTAAGGTAAAACCCTGCTTTGCGATTTTGCAAAGTGGGGTCTTTTTATTTGTAGTGTTATGTGTGAAATTGGATTGAATTTTATAAACCCATACCAAATTAGTATTATTGATGTCCAAAATAACCTTAAAATGGCTATTCAAACCACATAAAACGGATAAATAATATATAAATAACAATAATAAATACAATTATATATTAAATAATATTAATTTATTTATTTTGCAATTAATTAGCAATGATTATTAACAAAATTAATTGCCACAATCCCCCGTATAAATTATAACATCCATCCTAATATAATTACAATTTCTAAGTTCAATTGAAACTTAAAATTGATATAAATGACTTTTAAACCTCAAAATCTCAATATTACAATATTTACTCAATTTTTCTAGTTGTAGTTTGTATTATGTTTGTAGTAATAATTACTACAAATACCTATTAATCAACATTTTAAAAAAAATATTATCTTTGAAACGTTATTGAAAAGCATCCTAATTTAATTTATGTGAATGAGAATATTCTACAGATAATTCAAAAAATTCAGATACCAGATTGAGCCACTTTTGAAAGGTAATTTTACATTAAAATATTTGATGCTTCGAATTTGAGAATTGAGATTAAAACTCGTAACTAAATGAAATTTTTTAAATTAATATTATTTCTACTGGTTACTAATACAATTTTAGGTCAGTCATATTGGACTTTTAAGCAGAAGCCCCTAGTTCCTATTTCTAATTTAGCAGTTGAACCTGATGACACAGTATCTACAACTAATTTATTAAATACTTCCACACCTAAAAGATTAAATGCCAGAGCTGCTATCAATACAAGTGGTTGTATTGATAATATTGACTTCGAAATGGGTAACTTTACTAACTGGAAATGTTATAAAGGCTCTGCCAAAACAACAGGAACAACTAATTATACAGTCTGGAGTCCTACAACCCCAGTTGCACCGGTTGCAAATAGACATCAAATTATCTCTGCAGCATCATTACCTGTCAACGATATGTATGGTGGTTTTCCCCGTCTATGCCCCAATGGAGGAAATTATTCGGTACAATTAGGTAATAACGCAACAGGTGCTCAGGCTGAAAAAATAAGTTGCAGTTTTACAATACCTGCTGATCAAAATAATTTTCAAATTGAGTATTATTATGCTGTCGTATTTCAAGATCCTAACCACCCTTTTGATGAACAGCCACGTTTTCAGGCTAAAGTATATGACGCTAATAATAGTTCCAATATTATCAATTGCGCAAGTTACGATTTTACTGCTGCGTCGGGCTTGCCCGGTTTTAAAGTTTCAGGGGTTGATCCTTCTGTTTTATATAAACCTTGGTCGGCTGTTACAATTAATCTTTCCGGATATGCAGGTCATACAGTAATTTTGGAATTTACGACTGAAGACTGCACCCTTGGAGCCCACTTTGGATACGCATACATTGATGTTAGTTCAACTTGTGTGTCTTTAACAAGTAGTTCTACCTATTGTAAAAATACCCCATCATTAACTTTAAATGCACCATCGGGCTACGAAGAATATAATTGGTACAATAGTTCTTACACAAAATTGCTTGGAACCGGACAGACTCTAACGTTGACTCCACCTCCAACGAGTGATGATGTTGTAAACGTTGATTTAGTTCCTTATCCAGGGTTTGGGTGCAGAGATACCGCGTACACTGTGTTAAAAGTTAATCCATCTCCAATTGTAGCTTTTAATTCAGATTCAACAGTTTGTGTAGGTAAACCCATTAGTTTTACAAACAACTCTTCAATAAGTGATAATTCGACATTATCGTATTTTTGGGATTTCGGAGATAATACAACTTCAACTTCAACAAATTATACAAAAACCTATAATTCGACGGGAACTTATAAAGTCAGACTGATTTCCACATCAATTAACGGGTGTACAGATAGTATAATAAGATATGTTACTGTAGGTAATTTGGCTGTTATAAATCCAATTGTAGGTAATAAGAATATTTGTGTAGGACAAAATGAGAGTTTATTTGAAGCAACTACAGGAGGTACATGGAGAAGCACGAATCCATCTGTTGCGACTATTACTGATGCCGGACTATTAACAGCAGTTTCGGGTGGAATTGATACAATACGATATATTGTTTCTAATAAATATGGCTGTACAGATTCTGTTTCTTTTTTTATAAATACAATTGTAAATACAAATTCTATTACCAACGCATCAATTTGCAAGGGCGATACCTATACGTTCAATGGAACTACTTATAATACAGCCGGAACATACACAGTACATTTGGTCAATGTTGCCGGTTGTGACAGCACCGCCACCTTGAACTTGTTAGTAAAGCTTCCAACGACATCCACAAGCAACGCATTAATTTGTCAGGGCGATACCTATACGTTCAATGGAACAGTTTACAATGCATCCGGAACATACACAGTACATTTGGTCAATGTTGCCGGTTGCGACAGCACTGCCACCTTGAACTTGTCAGTAAAGCTTCCGACAACTTCCATTACCAATGCTTCCATTAGTCAGGGTTATACCTATACGTTCAATGGAATAGTTTACAGTGCAGCCGGAACATACACTGCACATTTGCTTAATATTGCCGGTTGTGATAGTATAGCCACGTTGAATTTATCGCTGAAACTGCCAACGAGTTCAGTTATCAATGCTTCAATATGTAAAAATGAAGCTTATTCGTTCAACGGAAAAACATACTCCTCAAGTGGTACATATTCAGCTCATTTGCTTAACTCAGTAGGTAGTGATAGTCTTGAAATTCTAAATTTAACGGTTAAACTCCCAACTTTATCAATTTCTAATGCAATGGTTTGTCAAGGTGAATCATATCGATTTAATGATGTTACTTATACCAAGTCTGGATCATATTTGGCTCATTTAGTAAATTCGGTTGGATGTGATAGCTTAGCATTATTGGTACTTAAGATTAATAAGCCAACAACTTCTACAACGAATTTAATTGTAAGCTCAACTCAATTACCATATGTTTGGAATAAAATGTCTTTCAATGAAACGGGAATTCATACTTGTCCGGTTCATTTTGTCAATTCTTTAGGATGTGATAGCACAGCAACTTTAGTCCTCACTGTCAAAACAACACCGAATACAGTTACAACTGCCTCGATTTGCGAAGGTGATAGTTACTTGTTTAACGGAGTAAACTATTCTAAAACCGGAATTTATGATGCGCACCTAATAAGTTCACAAGGAATTGATAGTATTGCAACATTAAACTTAACAGTGAATTCAACTGTAAATTCGTATAATAATATACTTTTAATTTTGGGAGAATCCTATACCATTAACGGGCACGTATATACTCAAGCCGGTACATATACCGATATCCTGAAAACTACTTACGGATGTGATAGTACTGTGGTTACCGATATTTCCACAATCAAAATTCCAAACACCATTACGCCCAATGGAGATGGCTATAATGATGTGTTTATGAAGAACTGGCATGTGAAAATATACAATCGAAATGGGATTCTTTTATTTGAAGGGCAAGATGGTTGGGATGGTACGTACAATAACCGACCTGTTTCAAAAGACACCTATTTTTATGTTTTATATTACACTTCCGATTCCCAGGTAAAGACAAAAGAAGGATATCTGATGGTTATCAGATAAAACAAAGATTTAAGATGAAAAAAATCATTTTTATAGTTGGTTTGAATTTAATAAGTTTTCTAATTGTTGCTCAATCGAATATCCGCTTGAATAACTATTGGGGAAATGCTCATTATATAAATCCTGCAACAATTTATGACAAATATGTAGCCGTTTTTAGTATGGCTGCGCGCAAGCAATGGATAGGAATTAACGGCGCTCCAATGACCTATTTTGCTTCCGGAAGCACTTATATTGATAATTTGAATACGCAACTTGGACTAATTGCTGTGCAGGATAAGATTGGTTATACATCAATTACTAATCTCGATTTTACATATGCTTATGCAATAAAAATGCAGCAAGAATGGCAATTACATCTCGGATTAGGAGTAAATTATCAGAGTCTTAGTTACGATATTTCTCAGGTCAGTTTGGCGTCAGATTATGACCCTCAGGCATATCAGAACTTAGCAACTTCGAATAATTACAATGCAGACTTTGGTGTTGAAGTGACGAATAAATACTGGAAAATCGGAGCTTCAAGTCAAAATCTATTCTCAATTTTTTCGACCGACCATAAATATCAAACGAATACCAATTTTTTGTACTCAAGATATCGACAATATACAAACGATCCCATTAATATCGGATTTGGTGTATGTGGGATTCAATATTCAAATATGTATCAGGCAGAATTTAATTTAACTGGATATTTTAAGGTTAATCAAAAATCAGGATTAGAAGAAAAACCCGATTTATTTGATTTGGGACTATTTTTTCGGACAGGAAGTGAAATAGGAGTGATACTCGGTTTTGATTTAAGCGAATCAATTCACTTATCGTATAGTTATGATTACAATGTGGGTAGTTTAAACAGGGGCTCAATTGGTACGAATGAGTTAATAATCACTTATAATCTAATTAAAGAGCCTGTGTGCCACAATTGTTGGTACTAAATCTCATAAAACAGATTCGAGCTATTTACAATTAATTGAAAATAGTCTTAAAAAAACCATTTCAAGATTAGGTTGAGGTGGTTTTTTGCGCTACACTAATTACGAAAAAACTACATAAAATATGACTGCTATATTTTAAAAAATATGGAATAAAACCAAGTATCTAAATTTATATATTTCTCATATTTATAATATGTATAATTTTACGAAAATAGTGAATATTAAAATATTCAGGTTTTTAGTAGGACTTTTGAATTAAACTTTAAAACTCATAACAAATAAAAATGCACATTAAAATAGAGAAAATTACTATCAAATAATACAATAATATATAAATAATATATTTAAATTATAAATAAACTTAATTTGTGTTTGTTTTCTATACTGTAAAATAATATGTAATAATATATATTTAAATTAAAAAATGTTGTTTATAATCTTGGTAGAACTGATTAGTTTATTATCGTTATACGTAATAAAATTTACAAATCGATGGTAATTTATATTGAAATAGTCTTAAGTTTATTTAGGATTAAATTTGTAATATATATTACGAACGTAATACTAATTGCTACAAATGCTTATAAATCAATTTTATAGAAATAATATAGTTTAAGACATTATTTTATAAATATAAATTTGAATTAGGTTTTCATGATTAATATTATGGACTGAAATGATAGTTTTAGCATTTGCCAATATAAAATAAGATAAGATATAAAATAAATTAACGCCAAAAAAAAAGAAAAAATTCCTGCAAAAAAAGTGTCACAAATAAGCTTAAAATGAGCGAATTAATACAAATAATTATTTTCAGTATATAAATTTTTCTTACTATCTTTGTGATAAAATTAACATTTTAGAATTGGATATAAAGAACTCATGAAACTGACCAGATTATTAATTTATCTTTTGATAACCAATAGTATTTTCAGTCAATCATATTGGACTTTTAAACAAAAGCCCCTTGTACAGGTATCTAATCTGGCCCCGATTCCTAATAATGTAATTGATCCTAACACTACTTCTACCTACTTAACAACTCAGGTTGCTGCAAGTAATCCTCAAAGAGCAAAATCTGAAACAAATTATAACGCAACAGGTTGTGTAGATAATTTGGATTTTGAATTTGGAAATTTTACAAATTGGTTATGTTACACAGGTACTGCGATGACAAATGGTACCACAAATTATGTGACCTGGACTCCGACTACGCCGGTAGCTGTACCCATTGCAAACAGAATCCAGTTAATTTCAGCAGCCTCAATACCAGTACTTGATAAATATGGAAATTTTCCACGCCTTTGCCCTACTGGAGGTAATTATACTCTTCAATTGGGCAGTGAAGCAACTAATAAGCTGGCTGAAAAAGCGGCTTGTACTTTCGTAATCCCAGCTACTGCATTAAATTATTCAATAACTTATTATTATGCGGTTGTATTTCAGGATCCTAATCATCCTCAGGATGAACAACCTCGATTTCAGGCAAAAGTATATGATGCAAATAATAGTTCAAATGTTATAGCTTGCGCAAGTTATGATTATACTTCAACATCCGGTTTACCGGGATTTTATACAAGTGCACTTCAGGCTGGAGGTAAACCTGTTTTATACAAACCATGGTCAGCTGTTACCATAAACCTTTCGGGATATGCAGGGCATACAGTAACTTTAGAATTTACAGCAGAAGATTGCACGTTAGGCGGCCATTTTGGCTATGCTTACGTTGATGTGAGTTCCAATTGCTCTTCACTTGTAAGTAATTATTCTTACTGTGAAGGGACTCCTTCATTAACGTTGACTGCACCCGATGGATATCAAACTTACACTTGGTGGAACAACGATTATTCCCAAAACCTTGGAACCGGAAAAACAGTAACATTAACTCCTGCACCAACGTCTTCAACAACAGTTAATGTTGATTTGGTTCCATATTCAGGGTTTGGATGTAGGGATACAGCCTTTTCAAAAATTATTGTCAATCAACCAACCTCCCATATTACTAATGTTTCTATATGCCAAGGCAGTAGCTACGTTTTTAATGGAAACACTTATAGTTCACCCGGACTGTATGATTATCATACAACAAATAAAGCTGGTTGCGATAGTACATCCACTTTAAACCTGACAGTTAATCCTTTGCCTACAGCCGCAATTTCTGGTACAACCACAGTCTGTCAAAACAGTATAAACCCCTTAATTACTTTCACTGGTTCAGATGGCACTGCTCCTTATACATTTAGTTACAAAGTGAATGGAGTCAGTCAGTTTGTTACAACTACTGTAGGTAATAGTGTTACTGTTTCAGCGCCAACAAATGTTTCAGGAACTTTTGTTTATTCGCTGGTCAGTGTTCAGGATGCAAGTACTACAAGTTGTTTAAATCCACAATCAGGCATAGCCACAGTTGTTATAATTCCGTTACCTACTGCCACTATTGGTGGCACAACTACTGTGTGTCAAAATGATCCAAGCCAAAATATTAGTTTCACCGGTTCCGGTGGAACTGCTCCATATACTTTTACATATAAAATTAACGGTATTATGCAGCCGGTCGTGACCAGTGTAGGCAATATTGCCACTGTAGCTGCTCCAACAAATGTTTCCGGAAATTTTATTTATTCATTGGTAAGTGTCAAAGATGCAAGCAGCCTAAGTTGTTCTAATCCACAATCAGGTACTGCTACTGTTACTGTAAATCCTTTGCCTACAGCTACAATCACTGGAACTGCTACTGTTTGCCAAAATGATGTTAGCCCTCTGATAACTTTAACTGGCTCCGGTGGCACAGCTCCCTATACATTTAATTATACAATTAACGGTGTTTTGCAACCGATTATAACCAGTCCTGGAAATAGCATTACGCTATCAGTTCCAACTAATGTTGCTGGAAATTTTGCATATTCTTTAGTGAGTGTTAAAAATTCAGGAAGTTCAGCTTGTTCAAATATACAATCGGGAACAGCAACTGTTACTGTCCTGCCATTAGCCTTAGCTACAATTAACGGAACTACTACTGTTTGTCAGAATGATGTTAGCCCAAATATTACTTTTACAGGTTCTGGCGGTACTGCCCCGTATACGTTTACCTATACGATTAATGGCGTGGCACAACCGGTTGTTACCAGTGTTGGCAATAGTATTACAGTGGCTGTACCAACAGCTACTCAGGGTATTTTTGTTTATTCATTGGTTAGTGTAAAAGATGCAGTTAGTGCAGGTTGCTCAAATTTTCAAGCAGGTACTGCTACTGTTACCGTTAATCCATTACCCACAGCTATAATTGCAGGAAACACAACAGTTTGTCAAAATGATGCAAATCCAATAATAACTTTAACAGGCTCAGGTGGCACCGCTCCGTATACTTTTACTTATAAAATAAATGGAGTTAACCAACCGGTTGTGACCAGTGTTGGTAATAGTGCTACTGTATCTGTACCAACCTTTGTTTCTGGTAC
The DNA here is from genome assembly GCA_031292575.1 of Paludibacter sp. Classification (GTDB taxonomy): domain Bacteria; phylum Bacteroidota; class Bacteroidia; order Bacteroidales; family Paludibacteraceae; genus Paludibacter. The sequence goes on along the minus strand of JARLGX010000001.1, from coordinate 49,518 downwards.
TTTTACCTATTCGTTGGTAAGTGTAAAAGATGCAAGTACTACTGGGTGCACGAATTTACAATCGGGAATTGCAACAGTTATAATCAATCCATTGCCTACAGCTATAATTAACGGAACAACAACGGTTTGTCAAAATGATCCAAGCCCGGTAATTACTTTTACAGGTGCTGGCAGTACTGCTCCATATACTTTTACGTATAAAATAAATGGAATCATTCAGCCTATTCTGACCAGTGCTGGCAATAGCATAACCATAGCAGTTCCAACAAATACTGCCGGAACTTTCATATACTCGTTGGTAAGTGTCAAAGATGCAAGTAGTGTTAGTTGTTCGAATTTGCAAAATGGTAATGCCACAGTTACTATAAACCCTTTGCCTTCTGCTACAATTGTTGGAACATCTACAGTCTGTCAAAATGATGTAAGTCCAATTATAACTTTTACCGGTTCGGGGGGTACTGCTCCGTATACCTTTAATTATCTCATAAATGGAGTTAATCAAACCGTAACAACAACTGTTGGAAATAGTGTAACAGTCACAGTACCAACCAATGTGGCAGGAACGTTCATTTATTCCCTGGTAAGTGTAAAAGATGCAAGTACAACGACTTGCTCTAATCCGCAATCAGGTTCGGTTTCTGTTACTATCAATCCTTTACCTACAGCTGTAATAAGTGGAACAGCAACTGTTTGCCAGAATGGTGCAAACCCGATAATAACTTTCACTGGTTCCGGTGGTACCGCTCCGTATACTTTTACGTATAAAATAAATGGTATTAACCAACCGGTTGTGACAAGTGTTGGCAATAGTGCGACTGTGGCAGCCCCAACCACAATTTCGGGAACTTTCGTATATTCATTGGTGAGTGTAAAAGATGCCAGTTCAACAAGTTGTTTAAATTTACAATCCGGCACTGCTACCGTTATGGTTATTTCTTTGCCTACAGCTACAATTAATGGTACAACCTCAGTTTGCTTAAATGATGTAAGTCCAAATGTTACTTTTACAGGTTTGGGTGGTACCGCTCCATACACATTTAGTTATCAGATTAATGGAGTTAATAAAGTTATTTCAACCACTGTGGGTAATAGCGTTACTGTTTCAGCACCAACAAATGTGGCAGGACTATTTACATATAAGCTTATAAGTGTGGTTGATTCAAAGAGTTGTCCTAACGCACAATCCGGCAATGCAGTTATAACTGTTAATTCGCCTACAAGTTCTACTCTTAAAGTTAATATTTGCCAGGGTCAATCTTACGTATTTAATGGAACAACATATAGTTCAACAGGTGTTTACAGTAAACATTTTACAAATGCAACAGGTTGTGATAGTATTGCAAAGCTGGATTTGACGGTGATTCTACCAGGCTATCACGTTACTAACGCTTCAGTTTGTATTGGTAGTTCTTATACATTTAATGGAACAGTTTATACTAGTTCAGGAACATACACTTCTCATTTAATTGGTAAACTTGGATGTGACAGTACCGATGTGTTAATATTATCTGTAAACAATACTACGGTTCATACTACTAATGCATCAATTTGTCCGGGTGAGACTTATACATTAGGTGGAATAACATATTCTACACCTGGTACATACACTTCTCATTTAGTTAATTCTACTGGATGTGACAGTACTTCCATATTGAAATTGACAATGAAGTTGCCAACCTCATCTATAACAAATGCTGCGATATGCCCGGGCGAATCCTATACATTTAGTGGAACGACTTATAATACGGCCGGAACGTATTCTTTTCATTTTAACAATGCAGCTGGGTGTGATAGCACTGCAACTCTGAAATTAACAATTAAATTGCCAACAACTTCAGTAACAAACGCCGCAATATGTCAGGGTGAGTCGTATGTTTTCAACGGAACAACCTATAATTCCGCTGGATCATATGTTGCTCACCTGACCAATGTGGCTGGGTGTGATAGTACTGCAACATTAAATCTGTCAATTAAGTTACCAACTACCTCTACCAGAAACCAGGCAATATGCCAGGGAGACTCAATTATGTTCAACGGAACAATTTGTAAAACAGCAGGGACATATACAACTCACCTGACAAATGCTGCAGGCTGTGATAGTACTGCTGTTTTGAAATTGACAGTAAAGTTGCCTTCATCTTCAACAATAAATCAATCAATTTGTCAGGGAACCACTTATATGTTTAATGGTACTGCTTATAGTTTGGCTGGCATATATAAAGCACATCTTGTGAACTCGCAAGGCTGTGACAGCACCGTCACTTTAAACTTAACTATTAAATTACCAAGTTCTTCCATTACTAACAAATCTATTTGCCAGGGAGATACATATACTTTTAACAGCGTAACTTATAATTCAACAGGAACATACATAGCTCATTTGACAAATAAAGTTGGTTGTGATAGCACTGCAACATTACATCTCACCGTCAATCTTCCAACTGCTTCTTCGGTTAATGAAATTATTTGCCAGGGAACTCCGTATGTTTTTAATGGAACAACTTATACATCAGGAGGTACTTATAAAGTTCATTTGACTAATGTACTTGGATGTGATAGTGTTATTACTTTAAATTTAACCTTGGTGCAACCAACAAGTTCAACAACAAATGCTTCGATATGTCAGGGGGATACTTATACTTTTAATGGAGTTACCTATAATGCTACAGGTTCTTATATTAAACATTTGACTAATGCAGCTGGTTGCGACAGCGTTGCTACCCTGGTTTTAAAAGTAAAACCAAAAACAAGTTCTACCACTAATGTAACGATATGTCAAAGTGAATCATATACCTTTAATGGCACTACGTATAATTCAAGCGGAACTTATTCAACGTTGTTAGTAAATAAAGGCGGATGTGATAGTACAGCAATCTTAAACTTGAGGGTAAAACAACCAACAACTTCAAATACAAATGCTGCAATTTGCTTTGGAGATAGCTATAAATTTGGCGGAAAACTGTATAATCTTGCCGGAACATATACCGCTCATTTAAAAGATGAATACGGTTGTGATAGTACTGCCATTTTAAATTTATCGTTAAAACTACCTTCAGTATCGACCATTAATGCTTCAATATGTCAGGGCGATTCATACACCATGAATGGAGTACAATATACTTCGGCGGGAACTTATATTGCACATTTGACAAATGTGGCAGGTTGCGATAGCACAGCCACATTACATTTAACTGTGAAAAAGTCTTCAGTTTCAACAACTAATGCCACAATTTGTCAGGGCGAGACTTATATTTTTAACGGAGAAAATTACACAACGGCCGGAATTCATTCTGTTCATTTGGTCAATGCAGTCGGTTGTGATAGTTTAGCCACTTTAAATTTGTATGTTAATCAATCATCTTCATCCACTACTCATTTAGTTGTAAGTTCTGCTAAATTGCCATTCATTTGGAATAATACATCGTATTCCGAAGAAGGCACTTATACAAGCCCTATCCATTTTGTTAATGCAGCGGGCTGTGATAGTACTGCCATCTTAATACTGAAAATAAAAACGCCTTCTACTTCAAATACTTATGCTTCGATATGTGATGGAGAAAACTACTGGTTTAATGGAGTAAATTATTTTAATACAGGAATTTACGCATCTCACTTGGTAGACTCCTATGGAATTGACAGCACTGCCATATTGAACTTAAAAGTAGATTCTGTATATCATACCACCAATAAAGTGCTACTTGTTTCGGGTGAGAAGTACTCAATTAATGGGAATGTATATGATCAATCTGGAACATATACTGATGTTTTAAAAACAGTAAATGGATGTGACAGTACGGTTGTTACAGAGGTTTTGGTTGTTGATGTGCCAAATACGATTACCCCCAACGGTGATGGAGTGAATGATGTTTTTATGAGAGGTTGGCACGTGAAAATATACAATAGAAACGGAATCTTATTGTATAATGGAACGCAGGGTTGGGATTGTAAGTATAATAATAACCCTGTTTCAATGGATACATATTTTTATGTATTATTTTATAAGTCTGGATATCTGATTAAGACAAAAGAAGGCTACTTGACGGTTATACGATAAAACGCAAAAAATATTTTGAAAAAGTTTATATTCCTGTTTTTATTTATTCCAATAACTTTTTTTAGTATTGCCCAATCAAATATCCGGTTAGATAATTATTGGGGAAATACTCAATACATTAACCCTGCTACTGTTTACGATAAATATCAGGCCGTTTTTAGCATGGCGGCTCGCAATCAATGGAGTGGAATTAAGGGAGCCCCGGTTACTTATTTTGTTTCGGGAAGTACTTATATTGATAATTTAAATATGCAACTTGGATTAATTGCCTTGCAAGATAAAATTGGATATACATCATTAACAAACATAGATTTTACATATGCCTATGCATTGAAATTAGAACAAGACTGGCAATTACATTTTGGATTGGGAGTTAATTATCAAAAGTTAAGTTACGATATTTCGCAGGTAACTTTATCTTCTTACAATGATCCAAGTGCATATCAGGGTTTGTTGTCTACAAGTAATTATAATGCTGATTTTGGATTTGAAGTAACTAACAAGTCGTTGAAAATTGGAGCTGCCAGCCAAAATTTATTTTCAATTATGGCTAAAAATCATCAATATCAAACGAATACAAATTTTTTATATGCCAAGTACAGGAAATATAATGATGATAATATAAATTGGGGATTTGGAGTTTGTGGAATTCAATACTCCAATATCTATCAGGCCGAATTTAATGTGACCAGTTATTTTAAGATAGATCAATTTTCAAGGTTTAATGATAAATCTATTTTGTTCGATTTAGGTCTGTTTTACCGAACTGAAAGTGAAATTGGAGCAATTATAGGGTTCAACATAAGCGAGTCTATTCGTTTGTCATACAGCTACGATTATAATTTTGGAAGTTTGAGCCATGGTTCAATGGGGACAAATGAATTAATAATCACTTATAATCTGATTAAAGAACCTTCATGTCATAATTGTTGGTACTGATCGATGCTGGATGAGTTTCAAGAAAACTTTGATAAGATTCTGCGAAAACTGAGTTCTATGAAGAAAATTTTGAGTTAAATGAGTAAAACAGGAACCCATTTTTGGATATCAAAAAAGGAGGTTCCTGTTTTTTTCTTGTATAGTTGAAATGTTACACACAGGTACAAAACAAATTCCTGTCGCCATAAGCATTATCCACGCGTGCAACGTTTACCCAAAATTTATTTTCAGCAACCCACGCGGTTGGGTAAGCGGCTTTTACTCTGCTATAAGGATGATGCCATTCTTCTGAGACAATTGAATATTCAGGATGCGGAGCGTTCAGCAACACATTATCAGTTGCATCTGCAATTCCATTTTCCACTTCTTTTATTTCTTCGAAAATTTGTAGCATAGCATCTGCAAACCGATCTAATTCTGCCAGCGATTCACTTTCGGTTGGTTCAATCATCAATGTGCCATGCACAGGAAACGAAAGTGTAGGAGCATGGAAGCCATAATCCATCAAGCGTTTAGCAATGTCTGTTTCGGTTACACCTGAAGTCGCTTTAAAATTACGGCATTCTAAAATTAATTCATGTCCAACACGTCCATTTTCACCGGTGTAAAGCACGCCATAACTTTCATTCAGTCTTGCTGCCAAATAATTAGCATTCAAAATAGCTATTTTGGTTGAATGTGTCAAACCTGCTTCTCCCAACATTCTAATATAACCATACGTGATAGTTGTTACGCTTGCACTACCATAAGGTGCTGCAGAAACCGTATTTTTTCCAAAGATTTTACTTGGGAGAAACTCAACTAAATGTTCAGCTACGCAGATGGGTCCAACGCCCGGACCGCCGCCGCCGTGTGGAATAGCAAAGGTTTTATGTAAGTTTAAATGACAAACATCGGCACCGATTGTTCCCGGGTTTGTTAGTCCAACTTGTGCATTCATATTTGCACCATCCATGTATACCTGTCCGCCATTTTGATGAATGGTTTCACACATTTCCTTGATATGAGCTTCAAAAATACCATGTGTTGAAGGATAAGTTATCATACAACCGGCTAAAGTATCTTTGTTCAACTCAGCTTTTTCGTTCCAGTCATTCAAATCAGTATTTCCACCTTCATCACACTTTATCACTACTATTTCAAATCCGGCCTGATGTGCCGAAGCGGGATTTGTTCCGTGAGCTGAAGCAGGAATTAACAAAGTATTTCTTCGTGTTTCGCCTTTCGATTTGAAATATGCCCGAATAGTCATTAATCCTGCATACTCACCGGCAGCACCAGAGCTTGGTTGTAAACTGCAAGCTGCAAAACCGGTAATGGCAGTCAGGTATTTTTCCAGTTCAGAAATCATTTCGTTATAGCCTTCTGTTTGATTGGTTGGTGCAAGCGGATGTATTCCCCCAAATTCAGCACGGCTCATTGGCAGCATTTCAGAAGCGGCATTCAACTTCATGGTGCACGATCCCAACGAAATCATGGAGTGCGTCAGCGAAATATCGCGGCGTTCAAGTTTTTTAATGTAGCGCATCATTTCTGTTTCGCTGTGGTACCGGTTGAAAACTTCGTGAGTCAGATAACCTGAAGTGCGCTCCAGGCTTTCATCGTACGATTTAAGGTCTTCCATATCTTCTTCCTCAGCGTAAACAGCTACGTTATCAACTGCCGAAGCCAGTATTTCAATCAGTGCATTTACATCATCAATATCCGTTGTTTCATCAAAACTGATTCCAATTTCACCTGTTTCAAAATAACGGAAATTGACTTCATATTCCAAGGCAATAGTTTTTAATTTTTCTATCGAAACTTCTTCTGGCAAAGAGATTTTCAAGGTGTCGAAGAAATTTTCGTTTTCCTGTGCATATCCGTAAACTGGTAAAATTTCGTTAATATAAGTGGCAATAGCGTGAATACGTTGAGCAATTGTTTTAATTCCGCCAGCACCATGGTAAACTGTATACATTCCGGCCATCGAAGCCAATAAAGCCTGTGCTGTACAAATGTTTGAAGTTGCTTTTTCACGTTTTATATGTTGTTCGCGGGTTTGCAAAGCCATGCGTAACGCCGTTTTTCCATTCACATCTTTGCTTATGCCAATAATTCGTCCGGGCATATCGCGTTTAAATTCGTCGCGTGTAGCAAAATAAGCTGCCGAAGGTCCGCCAAATCCCATAGGAATTCCCCAACGTTGAGTAGAACCAAAAACAATATCAGCACCCCATTCACCCGGAGGTGTTAACAAACCCAAACTAAGAATATCAGCTGCCACAGACACCTTGCAGCCTGCTGTATGTGCTTCGGTAACTAAATCGGCATAATTCTCGATATTTCCGTTTCCATTTGGATATTGAACAATAGCTCCGAAATGACGATTTGTAAATTTCCAATTTGCATAATTTCCAATCTCTAATTGGATGTTTTGCCCTTCGGAACGCGTTTTTAAAACGGCCAGAATTTGTGGAAAGATATTTTCATCAACCAATAAAATATTCGCGTCATTCTTTACTTGTTCACGGCTCCGAAGATTCATCATCATCGTTGCAGCTTCAGCAGCGGCAGTGGCTTCGTCCAGAAGTGAAGCATTGGCAAGTGGCATTCCCGTAAAATCACAAACTGCAGTCTGAAAATTCAACAATGCTTCCAGTCTCCCTTGCGAAATTTCAGCCTGATAGGGCGTGTATGAAGTGTACCATGATGGATTTTCAAAAATATTGCGTTGAATCACAGCTGGAGTAATGGTGTCGTACCAACCTTGACCGATATAGGACGTAAAAAGGTTATTTTTAGAAGCAATTTCCGAAATATGTTTGGCATATTGTCGCTCCGTTAGCGGTTCGGGCAGTTCAATAGGCTCATTCAACCGAATATTTGCCGGAATAGTTTGGGCTATTAATTCGTCTAAGTTTTTTACACCAAGGGTTTGAAGCATAACAGCTTCGTCTTGTTCTGAAACGCCTATGTGTCGGGCTTGCAGCAAGTCTTTCATAACGAGGAGAGTTTTTAATTTTTCGTGCCCCAAAAGTACTTTTTTCTTTTGTAAAATGACTATGAATCAATGAAAATATATCAACAAATTTTATCATCAACAACGAACTTTTAAGTCAGTACTTTTCTTCAATTTAAGTGATAATCTGGATGAAAAAGCGTCCTAATAAAATCAATTTTAAAACTATTTTCTAAACCAATTGAGCAGTTGGTTGTTTAATTTGATGTAAAATTATAAATAGTACCATTTTAAATACTTGATATAAATGCTTCGTGATATTCGTAAACAATATCTGTTTTCAACTTTGGATGAAAATAATGTACTTCCAAATCCGTTCGATCAATTTGAACTGTGGCTTCAGGATGCTATTGAAAGTGACCAGTTAGAACCTACGGCAATGATTCTTTCTACCGTTGATGAACATTTACAGCCACATTCCAGAATTGTTTTACTTAAAGAATTTATTCACGAAACTTTTGTGTTTTATACAAATTATGAGGGTCATAAAGCACAACAAATGGCTCAGAATAATCGGGTTTCACTTGTTTTCTTTTGGCCTACATTGGAACGTCAGGTTCGGGTTGAAGGTATCGTTGAGAAAATCAGTGAAGTACTTTCTACCCATTATTTTAAATCTCGTCCTATAGAGAATCAGTTGGGTGCATGGGCTTCTCCGCAAAGCCAACTTATTCGTTCAAAAGATTTTTTGGAAAAACAATTTCAGTATTATAAGCAAAAATTTGGAAATGATATACCAAAACCTCCGCACTGGGGCGGTTATGCCGTCAAACCAACCTCCATTGAGTTTTGGCAAGGCAGGGCTAATCGGTTACACGATCGTTTACTTTTTTCGAAAGAGTCTGGTGATTGGGAAATTTCCAGGTTAGCACCGTAATCAATTAAAAATGCATTATTCATAAATTTTTCTTTTCTCAATCATTGGTTTGAGTATCTGATAGTTTTGAAGTACCTTTGCACACTTTTAATTTTGAAACGAAGTTCAGCGCTAGCAAATTATAAATTATTCTCATGACTTTTACCGACTTTAATATTAACTCACCACTTCTTAATGCACTCGCTGATTTAGGTTTGACTATACCTACCACTATTCAGGAAAAAGCTTATCCAGTTGTTATGTCTGGTCGCGATATGGTGGGTATTGCACAAACTGGAACAGGAAAAACCATTGCCTACTTGCTTCCTTGTTTACGTCAGTGGAAATTTACAAAAGAAAAGCATCCCCAGATATTAGTCGTTGTACCAACGCGAGAATTGGTTATTCAGGTGGTGGAGCAGATTGAGAAGCTCACGAAGTATATGAATGTACGCGTTGCCGGAGTATATGGAGGGGTAAATATGATTCGTCAAACTCCGCTTTTAGTTGCAGGTGTTGACGTGTTGGTGGCAACTCCAGGACGATTACTGGATTTTGCCTTAAATGGAAGTTTAAAGTTAAAGTCGATTAAACGCTTTGTCATTGACGAGGTTGATGAAATGTTGAATCTCGGTTTTCGTCCGCAATTGGTTCGTATTATTGATTTATTGCCACCCAAGCGCCAGAATCTTATGTTTTCGGCAACCATTTCCGAGGAATTAAAAGATTTAGTTCATGATTTCTTTATAGAACCGCTCGAAATAGAAGCTGCTCCAACCGGTACGCCTCTTGAAAATATAAAGCAAATTGGATTCAGGGTTCCAAACTTTTACACGAAGGTAAATATGTTGGAATTTTTATTAAATAATCAACCGGAATTCTCAAAAGTGCTGGTTTTTACCTCTACAAAGAAACTTGCGGATGCCTTGTACGATGAAATTTCGCCTAAATTTCCCGATCAGTTTGGTTTGATTCATTCCAATAAAAGTCAAAATAACCGCTTTGAATCCATGCGAGGTTTCAAAGAAAGTGAATACAGGGTTCTTATTGCTACTGATATTGTGGCACGTGGCCTGGATATTTCTGATGTATCCCACGTGCTCAATTTTGATGTGCCCGATGTGCCCGAAAATTATATGCACCGTATTGGCCGCACCGGTCGTGCCGATAAAAAAGGTGTAGCGCTGACTTTTATAACCAAAGCAGATAAAGAAAACCGTGAGGCGATAGAGAACTTGATGAATCGCAAAATTCCGATGTCAGCAATGCCCGAAGAGGTGCAGGTTTCAAAAGAATTGACTGAAGATGAAATACCTCAGGTGAAAATGAAAAATACCTTGGTTTCAATCCCGAAGAAAGAAGAAGGTGGAGGGGAAGCATTTCACGAAAAGATTGGTAAAAACAAAAAGGTGAATATGAAGGTGCGTAGGGCTGAAGCAATGAAAATTAAATATAAAAAGCCAAAAACCAGAGGGCAAAAGAAATAATTAATCAATTGTCAATGATTAATAGTAAATTGTGAATAAAATGAAGAGAGGATGTTTCAATGACGAAACATCCTCTCTTTTTCGTAGAAATAATTTCTCATTTCTTCTTTTGCAGATTAACTCTTAGTCTCTTAATGCAGCCTGTGCGGCAGCCAATCGAGCTATAGGCACACGGAACGGAGAACAACTTACGTAGTTCAAACCTACTCGGTGGCAGAATTCGACTGATGATGGTTCGCCCCCATGTTCTCCACAAATACCTACTTTTAAGTTAGGATTTACTACACGTCCATTTTCGGTAGCCATTTTTACCAACTGTCCAACCCCGTTTTGATCCAACACCTGAAATGGATCTGCTTTCAGTATTTTCTTTTCCAGATAAATTGGTAAGAACGAAGCAATATCGTCACGAGAGTAACCGAAAGTCATTTGAGTTAAGTCATTAGTACCAAATGAGAAAAATTCAGCTTTGGCAGCAATCTTGGCAGCAGTAAGGGCGGCGCGCGGAATTTCAATCATTGTTCCCACTTTATATTCAATGCTTTCGCCTCTTTCTTTGAATAATGTGTCGGCTGTGCTGCGGATAATATTGTCCTGTTCGTTGAATTCGAACACAATACCCACTAACGGAACCATAATTTCGGGAAGCACTTTAATCCCTTTTTTCTTTAAATTCAACGCGGCACCTAAAATGGCACGAGTTTGCATTTCGGTAATTTCAGGGAAAGTGTTTCCTAAACGGCAACCACGGTGTCCCAACATGGGGTTCTGTTCGTGAAGTGCATCAACACGTTGTTTGATGGCTTTGGCGGTAACTCCCATTGCTTCAGCCATTTCGCGCTGTCCTTTCTCATCATGAGGAACAAATTCGTGCAACGGTGGATCGAGCAAACGAACGGTTACAGGGCAACTCTCCATAGCTGTGAAAATGCCTTCAAAATCAGCTTCTTGATAAGGTAAAATTTTTGCCAACGCAATACGACGACCGGCTTCGTCTTCTGCCAAAATCATTTCACGCATGGCTTTTATTTTTTCACCTTCAAAGAACATATGTTCCGTGCGGCAAAGTCCAATTCCTGTTGCACCAAATTTGCGGGCAACCTGTGCATCGTGTGGAGTATCAGCATTTGTACGAACAGTCATTCGGGTATGTTTGTCAGCCAAAGTCATTAATTCGGCAAAATCTGCATCCAATTCGGCCTCTGTAGTTCCAACTTTGCCTAAGAAAATATCGCCTGTTGATCCGTTCAATGAGATATAATCACCTTCTTTTACAACCAAACCATCTACTTCCATTGTCTTCGTTACATAGTCAATTTTTAATGTTCCGGCACCTGATACACAGCATTTACCCATACCCCGGGCAACTACTGCCGCGTGAGATGTCATACCGCCGCGTGCCGTCAGAATTCCCTGGGCGGCAGCCATACCGGCTAAATCTTCGGGCGAAGTTTCAACACGAACCATGATAACTTTTTCACCACTTGCAGCCCAATCAGCCGCATCGTCAGCATTGAAAACAACACGACCGGAAGCAGCTCCCGGAGAGGCAGCGAGTCCTTTGGCAACCAGTTTGGCATTTTTGATGGCTGTTTTGTCAAAGATAGGGTGTAGAAGTTCGTCCAAACGGTTTGGATCGATGCGTAGGATGGCCGATTTTTCATCGATAATTCCCTGATGGAACATGTCGATAGCAATTTTTACCATGGCGGCACCGGTACGTTTTCCGTTACGGGTTTGCAGGAACCACAATTTACCTTCTTGTACAGTAAATTCCATATCCTGCATATCTTTGTAATGGTTTTCCAGTTTCGTCTGGATAGAATCAAGTTCTTTGTATATTGCAGGCATAGCCTCTTCCATCGAAGGATATTTTGCCAACCGGTCGGCTTCTGAAATACCGGCTAACACGGCCCAACGTTGGGAACCTACTTTGGTAATTTGCTGTGGAGTACGGATTCCGGCCACAACATCTTCTCCCTGAGCATTAATCAGGTATTCACCGATAAATAAGTCTTCGCCTGTTGCGGCATCTCGACTAAAGCAAACGCCTGTAGCAGAAGTTTCGCCCATATTCCCGAATACCATCGACTGCACACTTACCGCTGTTCCCCATTCGGCAGGAATTCCTTCCATTTTACGATAAAGAATAGCACGGTCGTTCATCCAAGAATCAAATACCGAGCATATCGCACCCCAAAGTTGTTCGTATGCTGAATCAGGAAAATTGTGTCCGGTCTGTTTTAATACAGCAGCTTTAAATTTAGTAACCAGTTCTTTCAAATCGTCAACCGAAAGTTGTGTGTCTAATTCAACGCCTTTAGCATGTTTTACCTGTTCAATTATTTCTTCAAATGGATCTATATCATTTTTGTTGGCAGGTTTTAAGCCTAACACCACGTCGCCGTACATTTGCACAAAGCGGCGGTAAGAGTCCCATGCAAAGCGGGCATTTCCGGTTTTACGAATTAAACCTTCAACTACAGCATCATTCAAGCCAAGGTTCAAAATAGTGTCCATCATTCCGGGCATGGAGGCACGGGCACCTGAACGAACAGATACTAAAAGTGGATTTTCTATATCGCCGAATTTGGAATTCATTAATTTTTCAACACCTGCAATAGCTTTTTCAACTTCAGGTCTTAAAAGTTCAACTACCTGATCTTTCCCCAATGCATAGTATTCAGTACATACATCGGTTGTAATAGTGAATCCGGGAGGAACCGGTACGCCAATTAAATTCATTTCAGCGAGATTTGCTCCTTTACCCCCGAGCAAGTTTTTCATGTCAGCTTTACCTTCGGCTTGTCCATTGCCAAAAGTATAGACTCTTTTTGTGTTACTCATATTAGATTATTAAAATTGAAGTTTGTGATTTCATTAATAAGGTTGCAAAGTTAGTTTTTTTTACGAAAAATCAAAATGAAAAATCAAAAAAACAAGTAAATGCAAGCTTAATTACTTAAAATGCCAATTTGTAATTTGAAGTTATCTGACATAATTTCTGAAAACATGAAATAATGTCTTGTTTATCAGTTTTATAGATAATTCGTTTGCCAATATAACCGTTTTTTTGACTTGGTAAGAAATTTGACACAAATATCAAAATGATAGAAATAAATATTCGAGAATCTATTTGTTATTTAAATAAGTAGTTGAAAAATAAAGAATTAATAAATTACGAATCATGAACTTTAATAACTTTACGCTAAAATCGCAGGAAGCTATTCAGGAAGCCATTGAATTAGTACAATCCAATGGTCAGCAAGTAGTTGAAACGCCGCACTTGTTTAAAGCCTTGCTTACGAAAGGCGAAGACCTTACTCAGTTTCTGTTTGGAAAATTGGGTGTCAATATTTCAACGCTACAAGCTGTTGTTGATACTATGATTGTCGGTTTTCCGCGCGTGTCGGGAGGTGAGCCTTACCTGAGTCGTGAATCAAATGCTGTTTTGCAAAAAGCTGCTGCGCTTTCATCGAAAGCCGGCGACCAGTTTGTGTCGTTGGAGTATTTACTGTTGGCTTTTACGGCTGAGAAAAACGCGCTGACCAAAGTGCTGAAAGATGCCGGAATTTTGGAAAGCGAATTGCAAAAAGCTATTGTTGAACTTAGAAAAGGAGCAAAAGCCGACTCAGCCTCAGCCGAAGAAAGCTACAATGCATTGAATAAATACGCCATTAATCTGAACGAACAAGCCAGGGCCGGCAAACTCGATCCTGTGATTGGACGTGATGAAGAAATTCGTCGGGTATTACAAATTTTGAGTCGTCGTACCAAGAATAATCCGATTTTAATTGGTGAGCCCGGGGTAGGTAAAACAGCCATTGCCGAAGGACTGGCGCATCGTATTGTACGCGGTGATGTGCCCGAGAACCTGAAATCGAAACAGATTTTTTCGTTGGATATGGGTGCATTAATTGCCGGAGCTAAATACAAAGGAGAATTTGAAGAGCGATTGAAAGCGGTGATAAACGAGGTAATTAAAGCCGAAGGTGAGGTCATTTTATTTATTGATGAAATTCATACCTTGGTGGGAGCTGGGAAAGGTGAAGGTGCAATGGATGCTGCCAACATTCTGAAACCGGCTCTGGCTCGTGGTGAGTTGCGGGCCATTGGTGCTACTACTTTGGACGAATATCAAAAATACTTTGAAAAAGACAAAGCGCTGGAACGTCGGTTCCAGATTGTAAATATCGATGAACCCGATATACCGAGTACGATCTCTATTTTGCGTGGCCTGAAGGAGCGTTACGAGAATCACCACAAGGTGAGAATTAAAGATGATGCGATTATTGCGGCAGTGGAACTGTCGAGCCGGTATATAACCAATCGGTTTTTACCCGATAAAGCCATTGACTTGATGGACGAAGCTGCAGCTAAACTCCGGCTGGAAGTAGATTCTGTTCCCGAAGAACTGGATATTATTGATCGTAATATCAAGCAATTGGAAATTGAACGCGAAGCTATCAAGCGTGAAAATGATACACGTAAGTTGGCTCAGTTAAACGAAGAAATTGCTAATCTGAAAGAAGAAAGCAAGGAAATGCGTGCCAAGTGGTCGAGCGAAAAGCAACTGATTGACAGTATTCAGCAAACAAAAATAGAAATAGAGGATTTGAAATATCAGGCTGATAAGGCCGAACGTGATGGCGATTACGGATTGGTTGCAGAGATTCGCTACGGAAAAGTAAAGGCTGCCGAAGAACAAATAGCTCAGTTTCAAACCAAATTGGCTACCATGCAAGGTGCTCATGCGCTAATTAAAGAAGAGGTTGATAGCGAAGATATTGCCGATGTGGTTAGCCGTTGGACGGGCATACCGGTAAAGAAAATGCTTCAAAGCGAAAAAGATAAGTTGCTGCATCTGGAAGATGAATTGCACCTGCGTGTAGTTGGACAAGATGAAGCTATCCAGGCTGTTTCGGATGCGGTTCGACGGAGCCGTGCCGGATTGCAGGATCCGAAACGTCCGATAGGTTCCTTTATCTTCCTGGGAACGACCGGTGTTGGTAAAACTGAGTTGGCAAAGGCGTTGGCTGAGTTTCTGTTCGACGATGAAAATATGATGACGCGTATTGATATGAGCGAATATCAGGAAAAATTCTCTGTTACGCGTTTGATTGGTTCGCCTCCGGGATATGTGGGTTACGATGAAGGTGGCCAGCTGACCGAAGCTATCCGCCGGAAACCTTACTCGGTGGTGCTGTTTGACGAAATAGAAAAAGCGCATCCCGATGTTTTCAACGTGTTGCTGCAAGTGCTTGATGATGGCCGGTTGACGGATAATAAAGGGCGTTTGGTGAACTTCAAGAATACCATTATCATTATGACTTCTAATATTGGTTCGTCGTTAATACAGGAAAGCTTTGAAAAAATGACTGATAAGAACCAGGCCGAAGTGATTGAAAAAACCAAAACGCAGGTGTTTGAATTGTTGAAACAAACCATTCGTCCCGAGTTTCTGAACCGTATTGATGAACTGGTGATGTTTGCGCCACTCAATGCATCACAAATTGAAGAGATTGTGCGTTTGCAAATTTCGTTGATTCAAAAGACGCTGGCTGGAAACGGAATTCAACTGGAACTAACCGAACCTGCCATTCATTATATTGCTGCCGAAGGTTTCGATCCGCAGTTTGGTGCGCGTCCGGTTAAGCGTGCCATTCAAAAGTTTGTGTTGAATGATTTGTCAAAACAGCTTATTGGTGGAACTGTTCACAGCGACCAATCCATTGTGGTGGATTATGATGAAGATCGGTTGGTGTTTAAAAATAACTAAATTGTAAAGACGCACGGCCGTGCGTCTTTACAAGAATATACACAACAATCCCCAACGATTTATTTCGTTGGGGATTATATGTTTTAAAATAATTCTAAATCAGTAACATTATTATCAGTGATTCCATTGTGGAAGTAGCAAACTTTATTCATTACGCAGATATCGCATTTCGGATTGGTCGGGCGACATATCTCGCGACCAAGAAACGAGATAGCCATTCCGATGTCATTCCATCTCTCCCGCGGAACGATGGTCATAATTTGTTTTTCAATTTTCTCTGGTTGTGTGCCAATTGCAATTCCTATTCGTGGAGCAACACGTACCACGTGTAAGTCAACGATAATTCCTTCAGCCTCATTGCCTGATTCACGGATAATAACATTAGCTGATTTTCTTCCAATACCAGGTAGCTTAGTTAGTTCGGTCAGAGTTATTGGAATATTATTGTTCTCGTCTATAATTTGTGCCAGGTTAATAAGCCAACCAGACTTGTTCCCAAAATTCCTGACAGTGTTTATATAGGGGTGTAAATCTTCTGGAGTTGATTTTGCAAGACTGTTTACGGATGGGTAAGCTTCGAAAAATGCGGGAGCCAGTTCGTTAATATGTTTGTCGGAGTCCTGCGCTGAAAGTATCACCATGACTAACAATTGATAACGGCTTTTGTAATCAAGCGGATGCTTGCGTTTATCATATTGTTTCATTAAAGGTTCGAGGTATTCTATCCAGTTTTGCATCATTATTACTTTGAATAAATGTTTTGGGTGATACTGATTTTTAAATAGATAAATTCAAAATGACAATGTTTCTGATTTACACGTTTTGATTTCCAGTAAATAAAACAATAATATTTCAATTATGTTTTAATGGTTCAACTTCTTTACTCCAAATAAAAAAGCCTGATGTAATTTAATTGCATCAGGCTTTTTATAGCGAAATAAAGTTGAACTTAGATGATTAGCATGGCATCGCCATATACCCCAAATTTATAGCCTTCTTTGATGGCTACCTCGTATGCTTTCATGATTAAATCATAATCGCCAAAAGCAGCAGTAAGCATAATCAATGTAGAGTAGGGGAGGTGAAAATTAGTAATCATGGAATTTGCCACTGTAAAGTCGTAAGGGGGGAAAATAAATTTATTGGTCCAACCGTCGTATGGTTTTATTTTTCCTTCAGTGCCAACTACTGTTTCCAACGCGCGCATAACGGTTACTCCAACGGCACATATATTTCGGTTTTCGTCATGGGCTTTGTTTACTTTGGCAGCAGTTTCGGCAGTTACCGACATTTGTTCTGAATCCATTTTGTGTTTAGTAAGATCTTCAACGTCAATTTCGCGGAAATTACCAAGACTCATATGCGATGTTATAAATGAAGATTCAATTCCTTTTATTTCCATTCTTTTCAACAGTTCCCGGCTAAAATGCATTCCGGCAGCCGGTGCAGACACAGCGCCTTCGTTTTTGGCAAAAATAGTTTGAAAACGGTCGGCATCTTCCGGTTCAACGTCCCGGGTTATGTTCCGTGGAAGTGGCGTTTCACCTAACGAATACAGCCCTTTTTTAAATTCTTCATGTGTTCCATCGAACAAGAAACGCAGTGTACGACCCCGCGAAGTTGTATTATCAATTACTTCAGCCACGATGGAATCATCTTCACCAAAATAAAGTTTATTTCCAATACGTATTTTACGCGCAGGTTCCACTAACACATCCCAAAGCCGCATTTCGTGATTTAATTCACGAAGCAGAAATACTTCAATTTGGGCACCGGTTTTTTCTTTATTCCCATATAAACGGGCAGGAAATACTTTGGTATCATTAAAAATGAACAAATCGTTTTCGTTGAAATATTCAAGTACATCCTTAAATGTTTTATGTTCCAATTCTCCTGTTTTGCGGTGAACAACCATTAAGCGGGATTCGTCACGATGTTTTGAAGGATATTGCGCAATAAGCTCTTCCGGCAATTTGAATTTAAACTTGGATAACTTCATATTTTATTGTTTAATTGTTTCTTTTTTAACTTAATAATTAATTTAATTGATTATTACTGGCTGGTTAGCACTTAAAATATCATTTTCAACGTGCAGCACTAAATCATCTATTTGCCAGCAATCTTCCAACCGAACATTACCTATGCGGGTGCGTTCCAACGCAGTTAGGTGTGCTCCGCTTGCTAATGCTAAACCTATATCGCGGGCTAAAGCACGAATATATGTTCCTTTGCTGCACACAACCCTTATTTTAAGAATAGGGAGAGCAAAATCCAATACTTCAATGTCATCTATAACCAACAACTTTGGTTTTAGTTCAACCTCCTGTCCATCACGGGCATAATCGTATGCACGCTTACCATCCACTTTCACAGCAGAATACGCGGGCGGTACCTGCCATATTTCACCCAAAAAGCGAGGTATAACCTGATTTACCAATTCACGTGTTATGTGTCCTGTTGGATAAGTTCCGTCAATTGGTAATTCCAGATCGAATGAAGGCGTAGTAGAGCCCAACTCTAACGTGGCTATGTATTCTTTTGTCTGATACTGAAAACTTTCAATGAGCTTGGTAGACTTTCCGGTACAGATAATCATCACACCTGTTGCAAGCGGGTCAAGCGTTCCGGCATGACCCACTTTTAGCTTTTTTACTTTCAGCGTTTTTTGGAGTTTCCAGCGTAATTTACTTACCAAATTAAACGAAGTCCAATTTAAAGGCTTCGCAACATATAATATCTCTCCTTCAATAAAATTCATTAAAATAAAAATATATTACCACGGGTAAGTAGTATCACTATGATAATCAAACCAATAATAATACGATAATACCCGAATAATTTGAATCCGTTTTTAGTCAGAAATGCAATA
The DNA here is from genome assembly GCA_031292575.1 of Paludibacter sp. GTDB lineage: Bacteria > Bacteroidota > Bacteroidia > Bacteroidales > Paludibacteraceae > Paludibacter. Next base: position 30,533 of record JARLGX010000001.1, on the reverse strand, counting down.
AACCCTTTGATAGCAAAAATAGCTACCAAAAGTCCAATCATATTTCCTAGTACTAAAATTGAGATATTATGTTTTGTCATTATTTCCGGAGTTTGTCTGAAAGCGTCCCATAAACTTTTTGCAAAAGCTCCCGCTAAGGTTGGCACAGCTAGGAAAAACGAGAATTCAGCAGCAGCTTTGCGCGTAAGTTTCTGTTGCATTCCACCAATAATAGTAGCAGCACTACGACTTATACCGGGAAGTACAACAGCCAGCACCTGAAAAAAACCAATGTTCAGAGCCTTTTTGTTGCTTATTTTTTCTTCCGTTTCGATAGTCGGGTTTTTAAACCAATTATCAACGAAGATAAGCACTATTCCACCAAAAAACATGGTACAAGCAATAAACATCGGAGTACCAATTAATTCATCGATGTGTTTTTTCAATAAAAGACCAAACACTGCAGAAGGAATAAATGCAATGATTAATTTAATATAAAACTGCAATTTTTTGAAATCGAGAAATTTACGCCAGTAAAGGATTATTACCGAAATAATAGTGCCAAATTGAATGTTCTCAATAAAAAGCTTTGTGAAATCGTTTTTTTCAATTCCCATGAAAGCAGCTACCAAAGCCATGTGACCGGTTGAAGAAATAGGAAGAAACTCGGTTAAACCTTCAACTATGGCTAAAATAATTGTGTGCAGGATACTCATTTTCTATTTGCTTTTTGGTTTATAAAGTATGGCAAAAATGATAGAAATAAAGCCAAACAACGAAACCATTGGACCTACCGTTATACGTCGAAAGCTGAAAATGTCAGGGTTGAATTCTTTGGTGGTTGAAGAGCCAGTCATTAATGCTAAACCCAAAACAATAATTACAAAACCAATGGCAATCAATAGCATGTTGATTTTACCAAGAGTGAAATGTTTGTCGTTTTCCATAAAATTAATTGTTGCCACCACATCCCAGGGGTAATGCGAAGGTTTTATTTTAAATTGTTTGTATTATGTATTATTAGTTTATGTAAAAAGTTTTTTTTTGATATGTTTGTGTTTTACATAGAAAACATTTCATTTGAATGCATACGTAAATACTTTCCTACAGCAAAATACGATGAAACTGCTGATAAAAATACGCCCGATAAAATTACGATAAACGCCACAAATAGGAAGTTTAATGAATAAAACATCATGCCTGAAATCCCAAATTCATATTGGACAAAATAGACCACGCCACCTAATAAAAGAATAGATATTAATGCCGCAATCAGTCCATTTAGCATACTTCTCATTAGATAAGGTTTCCGGATAAACCAAGGAGTTGCCCCTACTAATTTCATTGTATTAATCAGAAACCTATTGGAATATAATGACAACCGTATGGTATTATTGATTAGTGCAATTGAAACGAAAAGCAAAACAACAGCTAACCCAAGTAAAATAAAACTTATTTTTTTTACATTATCATTCACCAGGCTTACCATATCTTTCTGATAAATAATCCGGTTAATATGCGGAAAAGGTTTTAACTTAGCCTCAATTTCAGTTACACTGTCATTGTTGGCATAAGCTGCATGGAGTTTTACCTCAATAGATGCTTTCAATGGATTATAACCCAAAAAGTCCTGTGGATTTTCGCCCAAATTAGCAATATGATCTTTCAAAGCATCAGCTTTAGAAATATAATCCACTGATTTTGCAAATGATGATTCTGTCAGAAAATTTTCGATTCGTTTCACATCTTGTTTCCCCACTCCATCTTCGAGTATAACCGAGAGGTTAATATTTTCTTTCACATAAGTACTCGTATCATGAGCCACCAAAAGGAGTAAAAAAACCATGCCTATCAAGAACAATACCAGTGACATACTGATTGTTGACGTTAAGTGAATATTCAATAAACCCTGTTTCGGGGCTTTCGCTTTTACTTGTGTCATTATTATTTAAATATTTTCAATTTCAAAAATTATGAGTTTAAACGATTTTCTTTGGACTTTTTCCAGTACCAGAATATAAATACAATGATGCTCAATATTAATAATATGGAAGAAATTAGTGCTATAGTATTACCTATGCTGTACGATTTAGGTTCAAACCTAAATTCAATCTCATAATTTCCGGCTTTAAGTGGCATGGCGCGTAACAAATAATCAGCCCGAACATAAGGTGCTAACTGTCCATTAATATAAGCATTCCATCCCTTGTTGTAATAAATTTCGGAGAATACGGCTACCTGATCGGTTTTTGAACTGAAACTATAACGTAACTTATTAGGCTCGTAACTTGTTAAAGCAATGTGTGCTGCAGAATCTGCAACAAGCTTGGTTGGCAATTGTGAAGCAAACGATTTATCAACCACCATTTCCTTTTTGGTATTTATTTCGCCAACTAATTTCATTTCTTGATTTGCATCATCGGCAATTCGAATATTGTTAATAAACCAGACTGCACCATTTGCATACGGGTTAATTATTGGTGCAGCTTCTTTGTTATAAATCAGGTATTTCATATTCAACATGTTCAAGACACCAAGCGAATCCATTGTGTTTGAAATTTGATCGGCCGATTTGGCTCTGCCAAAAGTTGCAAATAACTGACCGATTTCTTTAGTTAATTGCATATTGATAAGCTCTTGATAACGACGTAATTTAGCTGCATGATACCCACCAATATTCTCGTGGAAATAAGAAGGACTGGCATTTTGAAAAATATCAACGGTTGCATCTAAAACACGATAATGCGATTTATCTTGTAAAATTATTTTATCGGCATTAGACGGTTGAATGAAACTTACTGCTTGATGCGGCTGTTCGAAATTATTATTATTAAGATAGCGTTTCGCAATAGGAGCTAAATCGAATAAAATCAAAATACCAAAAAGAGCAAAAACCAATTTTTGTTTCAAGTAATTTTTTGCGTATAATAAAATTAAACCTGCCGACATTAAAACAAACATCAATGAACGAAACGCATCGGAACGAAGCATATCTGCACGGTCTAAAGGTAAAGTTTCTTTTAAAAACGCATTGTTGCCTTGGAACTGAGCATCGGCAGGCGATATAAAGTTCCCTGACAAAGAAGGAATTAACGCATATATTAACGCAATACCACCTACAATTGCTGCACTGATAAGTATCGGTTTAATTAGCCTTTGTTTGTCTGTTTTTTCGGCAAAAACTTCTTTTAGAGCCAGAATTGCCATTAGTGTTATTCCAAAGCCGGTAGCTACCAACATCATCGAAACCGTTCGGAACTTATTGTAAAGTGGAATATAATTAATAAAGAAATCAGTCAACCACATGAAATTTTTTCCCCACGAAAGCATCAAAGTTAATGCAATCATTGGCACAAGCCACCATTTTATCCGCTTTTCTACCAGAAAAAATCCTAATACAAATAAGAAACAAATTATTGCTCCAATATATACAGGTCCTGATGTGAATGGTTGTGATCCCCAATAAAGCGGGAATTGATTTTCTTTCAAAATTTTGTCAACGTCAGGTGCACCCAAACTGGCAAGTTTTTTACCGGTTTCACTGTCGGCAGTTAATGTGCTACCGCTGGCACCACCTTTAAAATCAGGGATAAGCAATGTCATCGTTTCATCAATGCCGTAGCTCCATTGGGTAATATAATCCTTATTTAGTCCTTGTTGAGAGTTCTGAGTATCAGTTGTCAATCCGTTAGAATCACCACGCATTGTGGCTTTGCTGTAATCATAGGTTGTTAATAATGATGTCGCATTTATACCAATAGCCAGTGCTGCAGCTACTAACAACATCCCGGTGGATTTAAAATATTGTGGCAATTCTTTTTCCTTCAAACTAAAAATAAATTCTACCAGTGCAAGTATTAGAACGATGAAAAGAGTATAATACAAAATCTGAACATGGCCAGCCCGGATGGCTAATCCGAGGAAAATCGTAGTTGACAAAGCCCCGAGAAATAATTTACGCCGGAAAGTCAAAAAAACACCCCCGATTAAAGGTGCCATATAGGCTATCGTGACGGCTTCGGAATTATGCCCGGCAGCAATTATAATAAAATTAAATGATGCAAATGCAAATGCAATTGAACCTACTATTGCTAACCACGGGTTAACTCGAAATGCAAGCAATAATATATAAAATCCAATTAAATACAACATTAGAAAATATGTTGTATTTGGGAAAATACGAAAAGCTTCATCGATAAATTTCAATGAATTATATGGTTGAGTCGAAGATATCTGGTAAGTTGGCATACCACCAAACATTGAGTTAGTCCACAAAGTTACATCATCGTGTGTTGCATTGTAATCTGAGGACTCTTTAGCCATGCACATCCAACTTTGGGTATCGTGACCAATTAATTGTTTCCCTTCAATTACGGGAGAAAAATACAAGAATGATATGCAAACGAATAAAATAAATGCAGCAATGTGCGGGGTGAATTTGGAGAGAACTGTTTTGTTCATGATAGTAACTTGGTTTACGATAAGCAGTTTTTCGGAAAAATCATACAAAAGTACATCATTTTTCACAGTTACTATCTGCGATGCGGTTAAAAATTGTTGAAATGCTTGAATGTGATGCTTAAATATGTCAATGATATACTAAATTGGAAATTTGCAGAATGGGATTTTTTAAAGTTAAAGTTTTAAAAATCAAAATTAAAACAAAAAGGTTGAATTCCAATTATTTGAAATTCAACCTTTTAAAAGCTCATGTTTTTCGAACGAGTTTATAATATGTCTCGTAATACAATTATCTGAAATCAAACAAAGTTCCAATGCTTTTACGAACCTTCTTAGCCTTAACTAACTGATCGTTTGCTTCGTCACGATATCCTAGAGTAAGAATTGTTGTGGATCCTAAATTCTGCTCAGTTAATCCGAGCACTCTATCCAGGGCTGCAGGGTCAAATCCTTCCATGGGCGTAGCATCAACTCCTTCCATCGCGGCAGCAACTATGCCCACGCCAAATGCAAGATAAGCCTGACGGGCAGTCCAAACGAAATTTTGTTCAGCGCTTCCGGTAACTATTCCATCAAAAGCAGCGCGGAAATCTTTCAATGCTTCAACAGGAATTCCTCTTTCAGAAGCTATTCTATTCATATAATCATCTACTTGTTCAGCACTTACTTTTTTGTTAGCGGCAAAAACCAATATGTGTGAACCTTCTTTTATTTGCGGTTGATGGCAGGCTTCGTTGAAAATCTTTTCACGTAACTCGGAATTTTCAACAACAATTACCTTAAAAGGTTGTAAACCAAATGATGTTGGAGCCAACCGAATAGCTTCCAAAATACTTTCTAATTTTTCCTTAGGAACTTTTGTTCCGTTCATTCTTTTAGTGGCATATCGCCAATTGAGTTTGTCTGTTAATGTCATTTTGTTTATTATTAAGCGTAATATTTTTGTTTTATCAATACTAACAATTATAAATGAATGATTGTTCGCTTAAACAAAAAATATTTTATCTATTGGCTCACTGCTCTCCACGAAGCTTCAAAAATATGAACTAATTCATTCGTTGATAATGTTGTCCCTTTTGATTTTGTTTTTTTTACTATTGAGCTTATAGGCGCAAAAAGCAAGCTATAAATCGTGTCGTTATGTAATGGCTGTAATAGTTTTACCAATTTTGCTTTTTCAAAAAGTGCTTCGAATGCAGGGCAATAATCCAGTTTATATTCATTTTCAATATTTTCAATCAACGGACAATTCGAAAAATTTTCAAGAAAGTTATATTCTTCCATATTCTCTATAATGTATTGATAGTGATTGAGCCAAATAGATCGGAAAGTGCCTTTTGATGGTGATAATTCAGATTCGGAGTGTAAAAATGAATTTCCCATTTTAGATTTTAGTTGAATAAACAATTTTTTAATCATATCATCTTTGTTCGCGAAATACAGGTAAATTGTTGCAGCCGAAACATTCGCTTCAATTGCAATTTTCGACATTGAACTTCCCTGAAAGCCTTCGCGATTAACAACTCGCATGGCCGCCTTGTAAATTCTTATTACTTTATCATCATCTTTTATTCTCATGCGGCAAAGATAACTGAATGATTATTCATTTAAACTTTTTATTTAGTTAATAATTGTATATAAATTGATAAAAATGATATGATTTGCTTTGATTTAATGGTTAATTTCAGAATTAAATCAACCTTAGTGATTATGACTGAATATTTTTTTGTTACTTTTGTTTGAAAATGGAATACATACATTAGAATAGCCACACGTTGAATTATTTAGCACATATTTTTCTTTCCGGAAAAAATTCTCAAATCCAAATAGGGAATTTTATTGGTGATTTTGTTAAGGGAAGTAAGTTTGAGATTTATCCCGATAATATAAAAAAGGGAATTCTTCTACATCGTAAAATTGACAGTTTCACTGATTCGCACCAAGTTGTCAGAGATACAATTTCTCAACTCCGACCTACATTCGGAAGATATTCGGGGATTATTGCCGACATGTATTTTGATTACTTTCTGGCATGCACTTTCTCTGTCTATTCCAGAAAGTCATTGAAAGTGTTTGCTTTTTGGTTTTATTTTTCCACCTTGCTACATTACAAATATTTACCAAGCCGGGTTAAAGGTTTCATCTTTCATTTTATAACTACCAATCGCTTAAATAAATACGCAACACTCAGTGGATTGAAAGCTTCGCTCGAAATCATGTCGACATACAAAATTTCTGCTATCCAACCCGATTTGACTGTTGCTTATTTGACGCAAAACCATGAAGAACTTGAAAAAAAGTTTCATTTGTTTTTTCCTGATTTAATTGAATTTGTAAAAACAGAGATAATTTAGCCGTTAACTCCATTTGCTATCTTGTTTGGGTTTGATAATAACTTGCTTTTTTGTACCTTTGTGCTCTCGAAAAAAATAAATAATTAAGAAGTTATGTTTGAATCTCTTAGTGAAAGACTGGAACGGTCGTTTAAAATCCTGAAAGGGGAAGGTAAAATTACCGAAATAAATGTAGCCGAAACGCTTAAAGATGTACGTAAAGCTTTGTTGGATGCCGACGTAAATTTTAAAATAGCCAAAACATTTACCGACACGGTAAAAGATAAAGCCATTGGTCAAAATGTGCTCACTTCGCTGAAACCTAATCAATTGATGGTTAAAATAGTTCATGATGAACTTGCTGAACTGATGGGAGGTGCAAGCGTTGATATTAACCTGAAAGGCTCACCAACTGTAATTTTAATGTCAGGGTTGCAAGGTTCGGGTAAAACTACTTTTTCCGGTAAACTGGCTAACTTGCTGAAAACTAAGCGAAGCAAGAACCCGCTTTTAGTTGCTTGCGATGTGTATCGTCCGGCGGCTATCGAGCAATTAAAAGTGCTTGGAGAACAACTTGGAGTTCCTGTTTATAGTGATTTAGAAAGTAAAAGCCCTGTGGCAATTGCCGAAGCGGCTATCAAATATGCCAAACTTCATGGAAACGATGTAGTTATTGTGGATACTGCAGGTCGGTTGGCCGTGGATGAAGCGATGATGAACGAAATTGCCGCCATCAAAAAAGCCATCAATCCTCAGGAAATTCTTTTCGTGGTGGATGCCATGACCGGGCAAGATGCTGTAAACACTGCCAAAGAATTCAATGATCGTCTTAACTTCGACGGTGTAATTTTGACTAAACTTGATGGTGATACCCGTGGAGGTGCTGCTTTGTCCATTCGCTCGGTTGTAAATAAGCCAATTAAATTTGTAGGTACAGGCGAAAAAATGGATGCGCTTGATGTGTTCTATCCTGAACGTATGGCCGACCGCATTTTGGGAATGGGTGATATTGTTTCGTTGGTGGAACGTGCTCAGGAACAATATGACGAAGAAGATGCACGCCGCCTGCAAAAACGTATTGCAAAAAATCAATTTGATTTCAACGATTTTATTTCCCAAATTCAACAAATTAAGAAGATGGGTAATATCAAAGATTTGGCTGCCATGATTCCAGGTATGGGAAAAGCATTGAAAGATATTGATATTGACGATAATGCGTTTAAAGGAATTGAAGCAATTATTCATTCAATGACTCCTCACGAACGTGAAAACCCAAGTTTGTTGAATGGAAGTCGCAAACAACGCATTGCTAAAGGTAGCGGAACAACGATAGTTGATGTAAATCGTTTGCTCAAACAGTTTGAACAAACCAGCAAAATGATGAAAATGGCTACCATGAGTCAGGGAAAACTGAAAATGGGTAAGCATAGATAATTTGATAACGTGCCAATTAACCAATTAATTAATCAACCAAATGTCCTATAAACTGATTGATGGCAAAGCCATTTCGGAACAAGTAAAAGCAGAAATTGCAGAAGAAGTCAAACAAATCGTTGCCTCTGGTAAAAGAGCTCCGCATTTGGCTGTAATTATTGTTGGTCACGATGGTGGTAGCGAAACCTATGTGGCGCACAAAGTAAAATCATGCGAACAAGTTGGCTTTAAATCAACAAAGATCACTTTCGAGGCTGATGTATCCGAAGCTGAACTGCTTGCGAAAATAGATGAATTGAATAAAGATAAAGGGTTGGATGGTTTTATTGTTCAATTGCCATTACCAAAACATATTTCAGAACAAAAAGTGATTGAGGCAATCGACTATCGTAAAGATGTGGACGGTTTTCATCCGGTGAATGTGGGTCGTTTGTCTATCGGTTTGCCCTGCTATATTTGCGCAACACCTTCGGGTATCATAGAGCTAATCAAGCGATACGAAATTCCAACAGCAGGTAAAAACTGCGTGGTAATAGGACGTAGTAATATCGTCGGAAAACCGGTTGCTTCTCTAATGATGCAAAAAGGGTATCCGGGTGATGCAACGGTTACTGTTTGCCATAGTCGCACTAAAAATCTGAAAGAAATCTGTCTGCAGGCTGATATAATCATAGCTGCTTTGGGGCAGCCTGAATTTCTTACTGGCGACATGGTGAAAAATGGTGCTGCAGTTATTGATGTGGGAACAACGCGTGTTCCTTCTGATAAAACCAAAAGTGGTTTTCGTTTGAGTGGCGATGTGAAGTTTGATGAAGTTGCGCCAAAATGTTCATTCATTACGCCGGTTCCTGGTGGTGTAGGTCCAATGACTATCGTTTCGTTGCTTAAGAATACCTTGTTAGCTGCAAAAGGAGAAATCTATTAACTGTTGGCTGATAACTGATCAATGATATTATGGCTTTATTCTACGTTCCAAATCTTGCTTCAGGTACAGTTCTTCCCGAGGAAGAATCGCAACATGCTGTAAAAGTTTTGCGCATGCAAGTCGGTGATACAATTACAGTTGTGGATGGAGTAGGAGGATTTTACACAGCCAGCATCACCAATCCGCATCCTAAACATTGTACATTTAAAATTACTGAAACAATATTGGAATTCGGGAAGCGAGATTATAAGCTTCATATTGCCATCGCTCCCACCAAAAATGTAGAACGGTTGGAATGGTTTATTGAAAAAGCTACAGAAATTGGTATTGACGAAATTACTCCAATTTTATGTCAATTTTCCGAACGTAAAATTATAAAAGAAGAACGTTTGGAGAAAATTATTGTTTCAGCTGCCAAACAATCTCTAAAAGCCTATTTTCCAACATTAAATCCACTTTGTACATTTGACGAATTAATGAAGAAACATAAGGCTTCGCAGAAATACATTGCCCATTGCTACGAAAATGATAAAAAACTCCTTCAAAAGGAAATTCAAAAAGCATCGGATGTATTGATTTTAGTTGGTCCAGAAGGCGATTTCAGTAAAGACGAAGTTCAGAAAGCAACCTCACTTGGGTTTATTCCAGTTTCGTTGGGAAACAGTCGTTTGCGCACTGAAACCGCAGGTGTAGTCGCTTGTCATACTGTAGCCATTTTGAATCAGTTTTAAGGTTATTGTCAATTAACATCGCGACAGAGAAGGAAGTTAATATCGAGAAGCTAATAATGTCAAGGGCAAATATCTATCATCTTGTAAACACTAACTTATTTTCGGTCGATAATTTCGGGCTGAACCAATATCCTTCAGCACTGAACCCTTTCAAATCTTCTACATCCTCAATTTGATTTTCAATAACATATCTTACCATCATGCCTCGGGCTTTTTTTATATAAACCACTATTGGTTTGTACACATCGTCTTTATATTCCAGAAAATCAAAATCAATCACGTTAGCTTGTAAAAGTTTGCGGTTGATTGATTTCATATACTCGCCCGAAGTCAGATTTAGCAATACTTGTGAGCCACCTGATGCTTTTATGGCTTCGTTTAACGCTTCTGTTATTTTATTTCCCCAAAAAGCATACAAATTGTTGCCGGCATCGGTTTTCAATCGCGTACTAACATCAAGTCGGTAAGGTTGTATTAAATCGAAAGGGCGAAGAACTCCGTAAAGTCCTGATAAAATGCGCAAATGCGATTGAAGATATGTAAGATTCCCGGGTAACAATGTTTTGGCATCCAATCCATGAAACACTTCACCGTTAAATACAAAAACAGCTTGTTTGGCATTTTTGGGCGTAAACGGTTTTTGCCAGTTGAAATGCCTGTCAACATTGAGTTGTGCCAAATTTGAGTTTATGTCAAGCAGTTTAGCCAATTCAGAATGGGATAATTGACGAATTTTGTCGATAAGGATCTCGGCAGCATCTATAAACTGAGGCTGTGTATAATCACTCACTACTGTTTGTGATTCGAAGTTTTGTATTTTGGCGGGAGAAAGCAGTAGAAGCATTACTTTAATTGAGTTATTAATTCCCAAAAATACTCATTTCATTTCGCATTTCCAATATTGGTTGGTAACAAAAAAAAACGAACTTGTCATTTTAGCAAATCCGTTCTTTTTGTTTGATTTTTTTATATTGATCCTGTATTATTTTTTCCATTTTCCACCCCAAAGGTAGAATCCAATTGACAGATTTAAATAACTATTTCCTGATGTGCCAACAACTGCATTGTTTAGATTGACTAATGTTGATCTTGGAATAAGATAATATTCCAAAGCCATTCTAAAACGTCCAGCTTCAAACCCTCCACGAAACAGACCTCCAAATTTATGATCAATCGTTAAGCTTGAAGGTACAGATGTAGATTCACTAGATGAAGTTACCTGCATATTTCCAATAGAGAAAGTACCAAAACCGCCTCCAAGGAATGGAGCAAAACTGCTTTCGGGTTTATTGAAATAGTAATCTCCTGTAACCAAGCTGTGCGTTATAGCACTTGCAGTAGCAGAATAATTAGATGATCCATTGGTTGATACAATATCCTTAACCAAAGCTGCAAGACCAAAATTAACACCTACATTCAGATTGTCCATAATGTTGTACCGAATGTCCAAGTCACCACCAATCCCAACTCCAGCATTAGGAAATGCAAGCCCTGCATCAAGTCCAACTCTGACTTTTCCTTTTTCTTGTGCATTCGTGTTTAATGCAAATGCAATAATAATTAAACACAAAACTAATTTTTTCATACGCATTTTTATTTAGTTAATAATTATGAGCAAAGATAAAATATTTATTTCATTCATTTAAATAATTATTGGATTATTTAAATGAATATTGAAATAACTTTACAAAAAGAAAGGAAGCTCATTTCTGAACTTCCTTTCTTTTTGTAGCGAGAGCGAGAATTGAACTCGCGACCTCATGATTATGAATCATGCGCTCTAACCAACTGAGCTATCTCGCCATTTTTTTAAAGCGGTGCAAAGATAGCTTTTTTAGCCCATTTGACAAATTTTTTCGATGAAAAATTCGGAAATAGAATAAATAAATTGCGTGTTTTTTACTGCAAGTATTTGATATATGTTTGAAATACTGTCAACTAAGAACTTCTAACTATCAGCTAAAATTTTGGTTTCATACCCAAATTATACATTACAAACGACCACATATCAGTTTGTGCATCGATAATTTTTCCAATTGGTTTCCCTGCGCCATGTCCTGCTTTTGAGTCAATCCGGATTAAAGTCGGTTTTTTGCTTGCATTATCAGCCTGAAGTGTTGCTGCAAACTTGAATGAATGTGCAGGCACTACTCGGTCGTCGTGATCACCAGTCATAATGAATGTTGCAGGATATTTTACGCCGGGTTTGATATTGTGTAACGGGGAATATCCTTTCAGGTATTCGAACATTTCTTTGCTTTCCTGGCTATTACCGTAATCGCTTGTCCACGACCAGCCAATGGTAAACTGATTGTAACGAAGCATATCGAGTACACCAACTTCGGGCACAGCCACCGCGTACAAATCCGGACGTTGTGTCATGCAGGCTCCAATCAATAAGCCGCCATTTGAACCACCGTCAATCGCCAGTTTTTTAGCTGATGTATAACCGTTTGCAATCAGGAATTCGGCTGCTGCAATAAAATCATCGAACACGTTCTGTTTATGCATTTTTGTACCGGCCATGTGCCAGGCTTCACCATATTCGCCACCACCGCGTATATTTGCCACGACATAAATTCCACCGTTTTCTAGAAATGGAACACGAACGATACTAAATGAAGGGTTTAGGCTAATATTGAACCCCCCGTAACCATAAAGCATCAAAGGATTTTTGCCATTCCGCTTCATTCCTTTTTTATAGGTGATTGACATTGGCACTTTTGTTCCATCTTTGCTTGTATAGAAGATCTGTTCACTCACATAATCGATAGGATTAAATGAAACTTCTGATTTTCGAAAAACTTCCGAAGTGTTTTTTGCTGCATCAAACCGGTAAATAGTAGGAGGGAAGGTGTAGGATGTGAACGTATAAAATGCTTCGTTATCGTCTTTATTGCCTGAGAAACCACCCAATGAACCCAATGTCGGCAGTTGTACTTCGTACAGTTTTTTGCCGTCCAAATCAAAGGCATAAGCATGATTTGTAGCATCTTTCATATAAACAGCTATGATTTTTCCATCAATGATGGTTGCATTCTCCAATACATTTTCGCTTTCTGGGATAATTTCTTTCCAGTTTTCACGAGCGGGATTTGCAGGGTCGACTTCCATCAACCGTTGTTTGGGAGCTTTCCAGTTTGTTTGTACATAAATCTTTCCACTCATATCATCTATCACCGAATAGTCGTTGTCGAAACCGGTTGCTAACTCAACAAATGACGCACTTGGATTGCTCAAATCTTTCATCAACAAGCTATTTCCGGTTGTAGTCTCGGTTATAGAAATAAAAAGGTATTTCTCATCCTCAGTTGTGCCACCATAACATTCCCTCAATGCATTTTGTTTGTCTTCATAAATTAGTTTGTCCTGATTTTGTGCCTGGCCAACAGTGTGGTAGAATACTTTTTCGTATTCATTTTTATTTGAATATTCTGTTCCTGCTTCGGGCGTATCGTATGCACTGTAGTAGAATCCATCACCCTGCCACGCAATTTGCGACGATTTTGACCATTTTATATGGTCAGTCAGGACCTTGCGGGTTGCCAAATCCATGACAAAAATCTCGTTCCAGTCTGACCCACTGCGAGCTATTGAATATCCCAGGTATTTTCCGTCTTTCGAAAAAGCAATGGTCGACAAAGCCACTGTGCCGTCGCTTGAAAGTGTATTTGGATCAAGCAAAACTTCTGGTTCGGAAGTTAATGTAGCTTGGCGGTAAAGTACGCTTTGATTCTGAAGTCCATCATTTTTATAAAAAAAATATTGTCCGTTCTTTTTAAAGGGAGAGCTGTATTTAGGATAATTAATCAATTCGGTTAATCTTTTCTTTAACGCTTTCCGGAATGAAATTTTCGTTAAATAATCGAAAGTTACCCTATTTTGTGCTTTTACCCAGGCTGATGTAGCTTTCGAAGTGTCGTTTTCCAACCATCGGTAAGGTTCCTTTACCTGAATACCAAAATATGTGTCAACTACATTATCTTTCGTCGTTACAGGATACATAATTTGTGCTTTAGACTGATTTGCTGATAATAAAACCATGCTGATAATAAGTGTGATTAGATTTTTCATATTTGTGCTTTCTAAGAATGTTTCACGCAATAATTATTTTATAGTTTGACTCGCTTTAATCCGAAATCTTTGGCAGTTTCGACCATAAAAGCGTGAGCAGCTTCGTATTCGTTCGGAATCACTCCATCTAAGATGGCATCTTTAATGCGTGCTTTTATTTCGCCAACCGTCGAACATGCCGGAAGATTAAAAGTTTCCATTATTTCCTGACCACTGATGGGCGGTTGGAAATTACGGACACGGTCTTTTTCTTCGATAGTTTTCAGTTTTTGACGGACAAGCTGAAAATTGGATCGGAACTTCTTTACTTTTTCAGGATTCTTCGATGTAATATCTGCTTCACAAAGTTTCATTAAATCATCAATATCGTCTCCGGCATCAAACAATAAGCGACGGATGGCCGAATCAGTGATTTCCTCCTCACTCAACACGATCGGCCGCATATGCAATGTCACCAATTTCTGGACATATTTCATCTTTTCATTCATTGGCAATTTCATCCTTTTGAAAATCTCGGGAATCATTTTTTCTCCAACGTAGTTATGATTGTGAAATGTCCAACCCAACCGTCCATCAAAACGTTTGGTAGCCGGTTTGCCAATATCATGCAACAAAGCAGCCCATCGTAGCCATAAATTGTCGGTATGTTTACATAAGTTATCCAGCACGGCCAGTGTATGGAAAAAATTATCTTTATGTCCGACACCATCTTTGGTTTCTGCACCTTTGAGCATTAAAAGTTCGGGAAAAATGAGCTCAAGCAGACCTGTTTTGTCCAGTAAAATGAAGCCAACCGAAGGTTTATGCGACATCATGATTTTATTCAATTCGTCGGCAATTCTTTCTTTCGTGATAATTTCAATGCGTTCTTTATTCCGCACTATGGCATCGAAAGTATTTGTTTCCAAAAAGAACCCAAGTTGTGCCGAAAATCTGATTCCGCGCATCATCCTTAGTGGATCGTCCGAAAAAGTAATGTCGGGGTTGAGCGGAGTGCGGATTACAAAGTTTTTCAAATCATCCAATCCGCCAAACGGGTCAATCAGCTCGCCAAACCTGTCTTTGTTCAGGCAAATAGCCAGTGCATTGATGGTAAAATCGCGGCGGTTCTGGTCATCTTCCAGAGTTCCATTTTCCACAATTGGATTTCGCGAATCACGGTTGTACGATTCTTTTCGTGCGCCTACAAACTCCACTTCCAAATCTTTTAACTTGACTTGCGCTGTTCCATAGGTTTTAAAAACAGTCAACTTTGCTTTTTTACCAAGTTTTGCACTCACTTTTTCGGCCAGAGCTATACCGCTTCCAACCACCACTATATCAATGTCTTTCGACGAACGTTTCAGAAAAATATCGCGTACAAAACCACCGATTACATAACACTCCTGATTCTGTTCGTCGGCTGTTTCGGATATAATTTGAAATATCTTATCTTTAAAAAAATCCTTCATCAAAAATGTATAAAAACTTATTTTTTTGCATTACAAAAGTACATGAATAAATTTAAATATCAAAGTTGAAATATAGAGTGTTGCATTTCTGTGCCGTGGGACGAAGCAAAAGACTCTTGCACCAAATTATGTCCTATGACGAGCAGGATTAAAAAACGAAATCAAGTAAAATTGTTTTCAATTTTTATTATTTAAATGGTTAGATAAATTGATACAATTTAGTTTGTGATACAAAGAAGGCTTACCGGTTTCCCGATAAGCCTTTGTTTTTATTATCAAGTGGAGATTACCGGACTCGAACCGGTCACCTCGACACTGCCAGTGTCGCGCTCTAGCCAGATGAGCTAAACCCCCGAGCTTGATTTTAAATTGCGGTGCAAAGATAAGGAAGTTTTGGAAATTATACGTACTTTTGTTTACGATTTTATAAACAAAACCCCCGATTCAATGCTTATTTTCAACACTACTTATCTTGTTTCCGACAAAGTTCATGGCACTTGGCTCAAATGGATTCGCGAACAACATATTCCTTTTATGCTTGATTCTACTTATTTCTCACATCCTCAAGTGGCAAGGGTGATTACAAGCGATCAGCAGGAGGGAACTTCGTTTTCAGTTCAGTTTCATGTTAATGATATGCGAACTCTTAAACTGTGGAATCAAGAGTATAGTGTGGCTTTTCAGGAAATCTGTTCCCAACAATTTGGAACCGAAGTCATATTTTTTACTACAGTGCTGGAGTTAATAGATTGATTTATGCTAAATGAACAAATCATATTAGGAATTGACCCGGGAACAACTATCATGGGTTACGGCATTTTGAAAGTTACTGGCAACAAAACTGAAATGCTGGCTATGGGTGTACTCGATTTAAAAAAATACAAAGATCATTATCTGAAACTGCAACGGATTTTTGCCAGAACACTTTCACTGATAGACGAATTTCACCCGGATCATTTGGCTATCGAAGCACCTTTTTTTGGAAAGAATGTACAATCTATGCTCAAGCTTGGTCGCGCACAAGGTGTAGCCATGGCGGCCGCTTTGTATCGCGATATTCCGATTACCGAATATGCTCCGTTGAAAATTAAAATGGCTATTACCGGAAGCGGGGCTGCTTCAAAAGAACAGGTGGCTGATATGCTGCAACGTTATCTGAAAATTCCTAAAGAAGATATGTTGCCACAGTTGGATGCCACCGATGGTTTAGCGGCTGCTTACTGTCATTTTCTGCAATTGGGAAGACCTGTTTCAGAGAAGGCTTATTCGGGGTGGAAAGATTTTATTTCTAAAAACGAGGATAAGGTCAAGAAACCAAAAGTACCAAAAATAGAGTAGGGACAAGTCATAACCGTCCCTACTGTTCAGTAGATTTCATCTCAGAAATCAATCAATCAAATCAAATCCCGTATAAGGTATCAATGCTTTGGGAATGCGTATTCCTTCCGGAGTTTGATTGTTTTCGAGTAACGCAGCAACGATTCTTGGCAGAGCCATGGCACTTCCATTCAGCGTATGCACAAGTTGTGTCTTTTTATCGGGAGTCCTAAAACGGCATTTCAAACGATTAGCCTGATAACTTTCAAAGTTCGATACCGAGCTAACTTCCAACCAACGTTCTTGTGCAGCCGAAAAGACTTCAAAATCGAAAGTCAGTGCCGAAGTAAAACTCATATCACCACCGCATAGACGAAGAATCCTCCAGGGCAATTCCAGTTTCTCAACTAAAGTTTGAACGTAATTCACCATTTGATCAAGTGTTTCGTACGATTTGTCCGGATGTTGAATTTGAACAATTTCTACCTTATCAAACTGATGTAGCCGATTCAATCCGCGCACATCTTTTCCGTATGAACCGGCTTCGCGTCGGAAACAAGCCGAATAAGCCGTGTTTTTAATTGGCAATTCGTTTTCATTCAAAATTACATCGCGGTAAATGTTTGTAACCGGAACTTCAGCTGTTGGAATCAAATATAAATCGTCCACGGTGCAATGGTACATTTGTCCTTCTTTATCTGGCAATTGTCCTGTTCCATAGCCCGAAGCTGCATTCACTACATAAGGAGGCTGAACTTCTAAGTAGCCAGCTTCCATGGCATTATCAAGAAAAAAATTAATCAAAGCACGTTGCAGCCGGGCACCTTTTCCCTTATAAACAGGAAATCCTGCACCCGAAATTTTTACTCCTAATTCAAAATCAATCAAATCATATTTTTTTGCTAAATCCCAATGAGGGACAGCATCTGTGGGTAAGTTTGGTATTGAACCACCAGTACGTTCAATCAGGTTATCTTCGGCATGTTTTCCTGCAGGGACGCTCGCGTGTGGCAGGTTTGGAATTTGAACCAATAATTCGTTCAGTTTTTGTTCGACTGCGGTTTGTTGGTCACCAAGGATTTTGATGTTTTCTTTTAATTCCACCGTTTTTTCTTTTGCTTGTGCGGCTTCATCTTGTTTCCCTTGCTTAAGGAACAAACCGATTTCTTTAGATAAGTTATTTAACTCGGCAGAGGCTGTATCTACTTGCACTTGTGTCGTTTTACGCAAATTGTCCAATTCAACTACATGAGCAATTATTGAAGCTCCATCGAAGTTTTTCTTTGCTAGTCGGGTAATTACATCAGTAGTATTTTCTGTGATATATTTGAGTGTAAGCATATATGTTGTTTTAATCGTTGAATTGTTTTAAACTTTGAGCCGATAATTGTTTACCGGTTCGCGAATAAAAAAATCTCCCGCAATTTTACACGCATGTAAAACAACAGGAGATTTATGTGTGTTGAGTATCGGCTAATGCTTAGTTAGCTTCGATAGGTTTTACAGAAACAAATGACTTGTTGTCTTTCTTTTTTCTGAATTCTACGATTCCGTCTTTTAAAGCGAATAAGGTATGATCTTTACCCATTCCAATGTTTTCACCAATGTGGTGTACAGTTCCGCGTTGACGAACAATGATGTTACCTGCTTTAGCAAATTGACCACCAAATATTTTTACGCCAAGTCGTTTACTTTCCGATTCACGACCGTTCTTTGAGCTACCAACCCCTTTTTTATGTGCCATTTTCTTTTATTTTTTATCGGTTAAGCAACAATTTCTTTAATAAATAATTCTGTGAAGTTTTGACGGTGACCGTTGCGTTTGCGGTATCCTTTACGACGTTTTTTGTGGAAAATAATTACTTTTTCACCACGAACGTGAGATAATACTTCACATACCACTTTTGCACCTGCAACTACCGGAGCACCTACGGTAATAGCTCCTTCGTTGTCAATTAACAACACTTTGTCAAATTCAACCTGAGAGCCTCTTTCAGCCTCTTCCATGCGATGGATAAACAGTCTTTTTCCGGCTTCTACCTTGAACTGTTGTCCCAAAATTTCTACGATTGCGTACATTATTTTAATGACTTTTCTGATTACATCGGGAAGGTGAGTTGCCTGCAGCATTGCTTCTTGATTACCTTATCCGAAAAGAGCTGCAAAAATACGACTTTATTTTTAATATACAAAACCTTGACACAAAATAATTTCCATTTTGTTGTGATTTTGTATGTCTATTGATAATTAAATACTTAGCTCAAGCATTACTAATTGCTAAATTCAACCTATGCGTACAGATGTCATACTCAACGAACCCATTACAGTCTTATCGTTGAAAAACGAAACTTCCTCATTCTCATCTTTTAGGGCCAACGAGTAAAGTAAAGGTAAATAATGATCGGGAGTTGGTACAGCCATTTGAACTGCTTTTCCTAATGATTTGTAATCAATTAGTTCGTCATGCTTGTTTGCCACAATCAGTTTTTTTATCGTTTCATTTGCCTCAATTGCCCAATTGTAACCAAATTCCTCATCATCATGTTTGTCCCAGGCTACGTGACGCAGGTTATGAACTATATTGCCGCTGCCTATAAATAGTACACCTTTATTTCTAAGCGAAGCCAGTTCTGTTGCCAGTTCATAATGCTCTTTAGGTGATTTGTTATAATCCAGACTCAGCTGAATTACAGGAATATTAGCTTTGGGATAAATATGTCGAATTACGCTCCATGCTCCATGATCAAGTCCCCATTTTAAATCAGGTTGAACAGAAGTCCCTGAAAGTATACGAATTGTTTCTTTTGCTAAATCAGGATCTCCAGATACCGGATATTGAATTTCGTACAGTTCGCGTGGAAAACCACCAAAATCATGAATGGTTGGAGGGTTCTGTATGGATGTAATTTCAGTCCCTTGAGTTTCCCAGTGTGCAGAAATACATATTATGGCTTTGGGAGTAGCAAGTGTTTTACCCAGATTTTGCCAGCTTTGAACAAATTCATTATCCTCAATAGCGTACATCGGGCTTCCATGACCGACAAACAGCACGGGCATTCGTCCCATGCTGTTTTCAAAATTAGTTAGATTCATACCTTTATTTATTAGAATCAATTCATAAGAAACTATTGAGATTTAACTCATTGCAAATTCAACATCACAAATTAATTTGATTTTTTCGCCTACTAAAACGCCGCCTGCTTCAAGTGCTGCATTCCAACCCATTCCCCAGTCTTTTCTGTTAATTTCTCCTGTCACTGAAAAACCGGCTTTTTTGTTTCCCCACGGGTCCGTCATTAAACCGCCAAATTCAACTGATAATGTTATAGGTTTCGAAACACCTTTAATCGTTAAATTTCCTTTTAATTCGTAGTTGTCTTCATCTTTTTGAGTCATTCCTTTTCCTTCAAATTCGATTTTAGGATAATTTTCTACATCGAAAAAATCAGCACTTTTTAAATGTGCATCTCTGTCGGCAACCTCTGTATCGATGGATGCAGTGTTTATTGAGAAGTTTACAACCGCAGATGAAAAATCATTTTCAATCATACTTGCTTTACCTTCAAATTCCCTGAAAACACCTAAAACATTGGAAATCATAAGATGTTTTACTTTAAATTGTACTTTGCTATGTGCAGGGTCAATAACCCCGTGCAATAATTTTGTTTCTGTTGTGCTCATAATGTTATATTTTTATATTTGTAAATGTTTTTTTGTAGTTTAATAATTATTTGCCTAATCCTAATTGATTCATATAGGTTTGATTATCCCAAAATAGGTATTCTTCAATCATTACTCCATCTTTCCAAATTCCTACGGTACACATTGGCAAACTGAATGATTTACCCGTTGGTTGTATAAATTTACCATCGCCAATTGGCATTGGTTGTGTAAATGTACCAGTCATAACTCCTGTAACACAAGTCATATTTCCCGATCCAAAACGAATTGGATGTATTTTAATGGCAGTATTTGGAGCGTACACAAACATGGCTTTTAAATCAGCAATATGTCGTTCAATACCCAATGTAAAATGTCCGTCGGGCCAATTCACCTTAATGTCTTTAGCGTGGCTTTCGTGTAAGCGGACCCATTCCTGATTAGTGAAAACAGTGAAATCGAGAGTGTCAAATTTTTGAAGATACTGAGCCACTTGAATGTTTCCAGCAGTCAGAGTTTTGATTTGTGCACGTAGAGTAGCAATTTCTTTTTGACTTGCAGAATTATTGTTTCCTGCACTTACCATTGTAGAGATTAAAAGTGTTGCAACAATGACAACGATACTAAGCTTTTTCATTTGATTTTTAATTTTAAAATGATTTTAAATTTGTTTCGATTATTATGATGCAAAGATACACTCACCAAAATGGTAAGCGGTAACAGTTTTCGGAAAAAGGGTGGTACTTTTAGGAAATCATCGCGCGGGTCATCTCGCGAAATTGGGTTGGAGTGATTGAAAGTTTGTTACGAAAAACTCTTGTGAAATATGATTTCTCATTGTAACCCAGCTCATAACCAATTTCGGAAACAGATTTATCAGAACGAATCAACATATTTTTGGCTTCGATGAGTTTGCGGGTTTCAATGATTTCCGAAACACTTTTTTGAAAGTTGTTTTTGCAAATAATGTTCAGATTCCGTTCTGACATATTCATTTTGTCAGCATAAAACGAAACATCTTCATCTCGACGGAAATTTTCTTCCAATATTTTAAGGAAATTATTAAAAGTGATAATTTGCATGTTTTTTACTGTGTTTTCAATAGGAATTATTCTTTTTCGTTCGGCTTCAATCATTGAAATAAGTCCGGAAGTGAGATGTCGTATCGTTGATAAATCTGGATTTTCCTGAAGATACTCGGTATTAATAATTTCACATAAGCTTACAAATCTGTTTGTACAGCCATTGGGAGAAATTGGAATACTGGTAGATGTAAAGAAATTGGAGTAGAAATTAAATTTTGAGTCGGGTATGAATTCGTTTTGATAATTAATGACCCAGCCTCTTAAATCGTTGTGTGGAATAACCCGATGCATTTTTCCTAAAGACACGTAACTGGCAAAAGGTGCTTCTACTATTTCAACCTGAAAGTCGACATAATGTTCAAGACTTCCTTCGGTAACAATTATCAGTTCTTCAAAGTCATGAAAGTGAACATCTTCTTGTTTTGCACGCAAAATTTCTACAACCTCAGCAGTTATTTCGAATATATGAAAGAGTTTTTCCATGAAATTATTGAAAAATAATGGTTTATTAAGTCCTGAGTACAAAATTAGAAAATTAAACGATAATACGGATTATTCTGCTTTATTTCTTCGTATTCCATAAAAAAAACAAACTTCGTATTATGAAGTTTGTTTTTTTTATGGGTCATTTTAATGTTTTTTTTCGCTCATTTTCTTTAATTTCATTAATCCGTTTTCCCAGTCTTTCCCCATTGTTTTTTCCATATTCATAAAGATGGTCATAATATTAAATGGGTAAGGCATATTTCCGGTCATTCCCCAGGTAACTCTTGTTTCTATACCTTTTGGCATCAATTTTATAAAAGCTTTACCCTGGCTTTTATGCGGTTTGTAGAAGTTAAGTTCAGTTTCAATTAATGTTGGCTTTATAACGGTTTCAATGGTTTGGCTACCTGAGCCTACAATTTCACTTTCCCAACTTTGCATTGCTCCAACTGTACCATCTGTTCCAGTCATTTTCTTTTTTATGTTAGGGTCATGATCATTCCATGGACTCCACTTGTCAAGAGCACTTAAGCTGTTAACATTAAGCCAAACGCTGTCAATAGGGGCATTTACAGTAATGGTTTTTTCGTATTTAAATTCTTTTGGAACAAATAGTGCAACAATAAGTATAAGAAAAACCAATGTTCCAAGAACAATTACAATGAATTTTAGTGCTTTCATATTAAATAATTTAGAGGTGATTAACTTTTAGAATTTGATAAATCATAATTTACCATCCAATTAATCCCGAACTTGTCGGTAAACATTCCAAAATAAGCATCCCAAAACGTTTTATCTAAAGGCATTGTAATATTTCCACCTGCAGAAAGGCCGTTGAAAATGCGTGTTGCTTCTTCAAATGATTTTGTATCAATGGAGATTGAGATGTTATTTCCAATAATAGTCGATTTTTCATAAGCATGAAAAGAGTCGCAGCCAGATAAAACCGTTTCTTTGCTGATTGGTAATGATATATGCATTATTTTTTCTTTTTCAGACTCTGATATTGGAAAACTTGGATTTTCGGGCATATCTTTGAATCTTCCAATAAAAAGAAATTCGTTCCCAAATATGGATTTGTAAAAATTAAAAGCCTCTTCACAAGTTCCTTTAAATGTTAAATAAGGGTTGATTGTTGCCATGATGTTTCCTTTGTTAATGTTTTGGTAGTTTAACTCATAATAGTTAGTTATAAACATATTTCATTTGTATAAAGTTTGAAAAGTCATCGCATTATCAAATCCGTGATATAAAAATTGCTTAGACATTAGAAAAAAGCTTGCTTTGCTTAATCTCAAATAGAATTTATCTTATAATTCAGTCAAAATCTTTTCATTCTTCAGTCAAATTTTATAAATTTGCACACAAAGATTTAAACAAACCATTCTAATAATATGACTATCCGACAACTCTCCGTTTTCCTTGAAAACAAAACCGGTTACCTGAACGAAGTTTTAGCTGTATTGGCTAGGTATAACATTAATATAATTGCTCTTACTGTGGCAGATACCAGTGATTACGGTATTTTGCGAGCCATCGTGTCGGATCCCGAGAAAGCCTTGGAAGTGCTTCGCGCCGAACATTTCTCCGTTCGCATTCATGATATTCTTTCATTGGAAATGGCTCCGGAACCCGGTACGATGTCGCACATTCTTGATTTGTTTACAGCAGCCGATATTTGTATTGAATATGTTTACGCCTTCAGTTTTGGGAGTAAATCAATTTTGATTTTGCGCACGGATAATCTCACGAAATCTATTGAGGTAATTAAAGCGAACCATCTTAAGTCCATACACGAGGCAGAATTAAAATAACAACACATCAATATAATAACTCGACCGAAGGGAGTAAATATCATTTAGAATATATGATTTGGAATAAAGAAATTGAGTGCATGAGTCGTGCTGAAATGCGTGCTTTGCAAAGTGAAAGATTAAAGAAATTAGTAGATCACGTGTATGTGAATGTTAAATTTTATCGCAAACGAATGGATGATATGGGTGTGAAACCTTCGGATATCCAATCCATTGACGATATTGTAAAACTGCCATTTACGTATAAGACCGACTTGCGTGATAATTATCCTTTCGATTTGTTTGCCGTGCCTATGAAAAACATCGTGCGGGTTCATGCTTCGAGCGGAACTACAGGCAAACCTACCACGGTAGGTTATACTAAAAATGATATAGAAAATTGGCGCGAAGTGGTTGCACGTTGTTTGACTATGGCCGGAATTTCCCAAAGCGATATTATGCAAATTTCATACGGTTATGGCTTATTTACAGGTGGTTTGGGCGTTCATTATGGCGCTGAAACTGTGGGCTGTTCTGTAATTCCCATTTCGGGTGGAAATACACGCCGACAATTGCAGCTAATGTCTGATTTTGGATCAACCGTGTTGGCTTGTACCCCATCATACGCCTTGCATTTGGCCGATGCATTGAATGAAAATGGATACTCATTGGCAGATATGAAGTTGAAGGTTGGGGTTTTTGGTGCTGAACCATGGACTGAAAATATGCGTTTAGAATTAGAGAAGAAATGGGGAATTCATGCCCATGATATTTATGGACTCAGCGAAATAATGGGACCGGGAGTGGCAAACGATTGTGTTCATCACACCGGATTGCATGTGCATGAAGATCATTTCTTTCCCGAAATAGTACATCCTGATACGAAAGAACCTCTTGCAGATGGAAATGAAGGCGAGTTAGTTTTCACAACACTCACCAAGGAAGGAATTCCTTTGCTTCGGTATAATACGCGTGATCTTTCGACACTAAACCATGAAACCTGCGCTTGTGGACGAACTTCGGTACGTATGAAGAAAATTACAGGGCGTAGTGACGATATGCTGATTATACGTGGTGTCAACCTTTTCCCATCGCAAATTGAACATGTATTGCTTGAATTGGGCGAAACAAGTGCTCATTATATGCTTTACGTGGACCGTGATAATAACCTCGACACCCTGGAGCTGAAAGTGGAACTCGATGAAACACAACTTACTGATACAATACGTGATTTACAAAATCTTTCCCGTAAAATTTCTCACGCGCTCAATAGTGCCATTGGTTTAAGTGTGAAGGTTACGTTGGTAGAACCAAAGACTATAGCTCGTAGCGAAGGAAAAGCTGTGAGAGTGGTAGATAACCGGAAGAAGTAGCTCCCGTTGGTTGTTGACTTTCTTCGGAAGTGATATTTGTTTCGCGATATTATTAATACTAAATCAAACAACATGACCATACAAAAAGAACTTGTAGATTCACTTTTTAAACAATTCGGAGAATCAGATATTACCCGTTTATCAATTCGTGAAGTAGGAAGGCTCGTTGCACAAATTGAAGAGAAAAGCGGACAGGAATTTATTCATATGGAAATGGGTGTGCCGGGTTTGCCTGCTTCTGTCATTGCCATTGAGGCCGAAAAGGAGGCCTTGGATAAAGGAGTTGCAACTCAATATCCAAATATAGAAGGAATTGTGCCTGTAAAAGTTGAAATTTCTCGTTTTGCAAAATCATTTATGAATTTGGAGATTGCTCCGGTATGTTGTGTGCCAACGGTGGGAGCCATGCAGGGAAGTTTTGCCGCATTGCTTGCCGCAGGTCGTACGAATCCCGAAAAACCCTATACTCTTTTTATAGATCCGGGGTTCCCCGTAAATAAATCGCAATTACAATTGTTAGATTTGCCGTTTAAGTCCTTCGATATTTTGAATTTCCGTGGCGAGAAACTTGGGAATAAACTGGAATCGTTTCTGAAAGAAGGAAATATTTGTTCCATTTGTTATTCGTCGCCAAATAATCCTTCGTGGATATGCTTTTCGGAAAGCGAATTGAAAACGATTGGAGAACTTGCAACGAAATACGACGTAATCGTCATTGAAGATCTGGCGTATTTCGGCATGGATTTTCGCCAGCATTACGGATCGCCGGCAATTGAACCATTCCAGCCTACAGTGGCACACTATACCGACAATTATATCTTACTACTTTCGGCATCAAAGATATTCAGTTATGCCGGACAACGAATAGGCATGATGATTACATCGGAAAAGTTACGAACCAGGCATTATCCGAATTTGAAAAGATATTCAACCAGTGATGAGCTGGGACATTTTATGGTGTATGGGGTGTTGTATGCAACCACTGCCGGTACATCTCATTCGGCACAATATGCATTGGCTGCCATGCTGAAAGCGGCGAACGATGGGAAAATTGATTTTGTAAAACAGCTTCATGCTTACGGCGAAAAGGCTAAGGTTATGAAAGCTTTGTTCTTGAAATATGGTTTTTATATTGTGTATAATGATGAAGAGCGTGAACTTGCTGATGGCTTTTACTTTACAATTGCATATCCGGGTTTGACGAGTGGCGAATTAATGAAGGAATTTCTTTACTATGGCATCAGTGCCATTTCGCTGGCAATAACAGGCAGCGAAAATCCTAATGGACTGCGTGCCTGTGTATCGTTTGTGCGGATGGATCAGATGGAACTATTGGAAGCGCGATTAAAGGCTTTTGCCGAAAGGTAAAAAGCGTAATGAACGTAGGGTAACAAAAACAAATAAGGCAGGAGTTGAATCCTGCCTTATTTGTTTTCAATTTAAAATTCGATATCATAAAGTCCTTCAGCATCTTTTTCAAACCAATCGAGGCTCATATCAGTCATTGGATGGCTTCTTAGCCGTTCAATAATTTCATGGTTGATGGTAGCAGCATGACTACCCACCATGCTGACACGATGTACCTGATCGACAGTTTTGAAACTTGCAGCCAGTACTTTGGTACTTAATTTGAATTGTTCGATATTTTCAACGATGTGTTTCACTACTTCAATGCCATGTGATGAAATATTATCGAGTCGGTTTACATACGGTGCAACCCAGTCGGCTCCAGCTCTGGCGGCAACGAGTGCTTGTTGTTGGGTGAAAATAGCAGTTGCAGTTACATTAAATCCGGCATCTTTCAGCATAGGCATGGCGCGGTAACCTTCCTTTGATACAGGAATTTTGACAAAATAATTGTCTCCCAAGCTGTATTTTGTTTTGTAAGCCTTTGCTTCACGAACCATACCTTCAGCAGTATTGCTTATCATTTGCACATGAAGCATTTTATCACCGACTATTTCAATAATATCCGGTAAGACTTTAGAAAGTGGTCTCTTTTCAGCGGCAATTATTGTTGGATTGGTGGTTACACCAGCTAACGGAAAGTAATAGAAGAGCTCTTTAAGCTCATCAATATTCGCAGTATCAGCTAAATAAATCATAATGTTATTGTTTTATATTTTGATTACAAAAGTACGGCAAATGCTTTTAAATACTTGCTTTATTCTGTAAAAAAAATACTTTAAATAGCGATATTCCTTTTGTTTCGAATAAAACTCATTTATGCTAATGGAATTTTTATAAATTTGTAGTCAAATACAATTAAGCGTATGTCTAAAATAACAATATATATATCTGGCGTGGCAGCCGAATTGGTGCTCGGAAACTATATGCCTAAAGACGCAACAATTTTCAATAACTGGGAGGAGTTTTTCCATTATAACGATTTGCTTCACGAGTCGCAACTGCTGATGGAGCATATTTCTGCGATAGAGATAAGACAGGATGACGCGGTGGTTTTTACCGGAAAAATTCCCGCAGCACATATTCGTGAACAGAAAAGTAGCTCACCGGTGTTGGTATCCAAAGCTTTGTACCTGCGCACCGAATGTGCCGAGCAGGCTGTTTATACGAGCGAGTTTCAGGTGGAAAGTTTTGATAAGAATAAACTGTTTTTCGAAACGCAAGACCATGGTATGTTGTTTAAAACAAGCAATTCGTTCCTGTCGAAAGTTATTTACGATGACCGTGAACTCCCGCTGGAATGGGTGAGTGGAAAACCGATTGGAAATATCTGTTTGCTTTGCCGCTTCGACCATGGATATCTGGTACCGGTGTATGATGCGGTGAAGAAGACTGCAAAACAGTGAAATCTAAATTCCCAATTTAATTTATTCGTCTTGATTCTTTAATATGCAGATTCGAACTGCTGCAAAAACCGCACATCATTTTCGGAGAACATACGGAGATCCTTTACCTGATATTTCAGGTTTGTAATGCGTTCCACACCCATACCAAAAGCATAACCGGAATAAACCTTAGAGTCGATGCCACAGTTTTCCAATACGTTAGGATCCACCATTCCACAACCAAGGATTTCAACCCAACCGGTATGTTTGCAAAACGGACACCCTTTTCCGCCACATATATTACACGAAATATCCATTTCGGCACTTGGTTCGGTGAATGGGAAATATGATGGACGCAAACGGATTTGGGTGTTTTCGCCAAACATTTCTTTCGCAAAATACATTAGGGCTTGTTTCAGATTGGCAAACGATACATCTTTGTCGATATACAATCCTTCCACCTGATGAAAGAAGCAGTGGGCACGGTACGAAATAGCCTCGTTGCGGTAAACACGGCCGGGAAACAACATGCGGATAGGAGGTTTTTGGTTGGCCATTACTCGCGACTGTACCGACGATGTGTGCGTACGAAGCAACACATCCGGATTCTGTTCGATAAAGAATGTGTCTTGCATATCGCGTGCAGGATGTTCGGGTGGAAAGTTTAGTGCACCGAATACATGCCAGTCGTCTTCAATCTCAGGTCCCTCGGCAATGGTAAACCCAATGCGCGAGAAAATATCAATAATCTCGTGTTTCACTAGCGATAGCGGATGGCGTGTTCCAAGCTTAATAGGGTCGGCGCTGCGGGTTAAATCCTGCTTATCATCATTCGATACGCTGCCAAATGAATCTTTCAGTTCGTTTATTTTATCCTGAGCAAGGTTTTTCAATTCGTTCAGCAATTGGCCAACTTCGCGTTTATCCTCATTAGCCACGTTTCTGAAATCGTTGAAAAGTTCTGATATTTGTCCTTTTTTACTCAAATATTTAATACGAAGTGCTTCCAGCTCATCCTGATTTGAAGCAGCCAGTTGGCTTACTTCTTCCAGCAGTTGATTAATCCTATTTTTCATTTTCTTTCTTAACTTTTATCCTTTTTAGACTGTAATTTACCTGCACGATAAGTGATTGAAGCTTCATTTACAGGTGATATTAATCGTCATTAAGCCTGCAAAAGTAATCATTTTTTGCCAAAATTACACGCACATTTATCAAAATTGAAATGTGTTTAAAAAAAAAAGATTGCAAATGACTTTTTGTCTGAATTTTGCCTTATATTTGTCAAACGCTAAAAAAATTACAATGAACATTGATAATATACTTCAATTCCTGAGGGAATTGAAAAAGAATAATAATCGTGAATGGTTTGCCGAAAATAAAGGTTGGTTTGAGCAGGTTCGTATGGAATTTGAAGAATTAAGTAAAAACCTGATTTTGGAAATCGCCAAATTTGATGAAGAAATCAAACACGTTGAAGTAAAGGATTGCGTTTTTAGAATTTACCGCGATATTCGTTTCTCACACGACAAAACACCTTATAAAACCCATTTTGGAGTATTTATAGCCAATGCCGGTGGACGAAAAAGCCAGCGTGCTGGATATTATTTACATCTCGACCCAACCGGGTGCTTTGTTTCCATGGGTGTATGGTGTCCTGAGCCGAATTTATTGAAGGCTCTACGTCAAAGCGTGTACGACAATATTGACGAGCTGAATGAAATCAGGCATAGTACTGAGTTTTCGCAATATTTCAATTCTTTTTTTGAGGAAGACAAACTCAAATCTGTTCCACGCGGTTTCCCCAAAGATTTTCAGGATGCTGAATTACTCAAGCTCAAACATTATTTGGTTGACTTTAAACTGGATGACTCAATACTCAAAGCTGATAATTTCATTCCTCGTATTGGGGGGATAATGAAATGTGCTTATCCATTTAATCAATTTTTAAATTATACAGTCGACGAAACAAATTTATAATTAATAATTACAGAAATGATTTTAGATTCATTAGAAAATGCCGGATTGTACGAATCAATCCACCCTCGCTTCAAACAAGCTTTTGACTTTTTGCGGAACACAGATTTAGTGGCACTTCCATTAGGTAAAATGGAATTGGATGGTAAAAATTTGTTTGTGAATGTAGTTGATGCAGAAGGAAGAACTCCTGATATTGCTAAAATGGAGACACATGATAAGTATATTGATATACAGGTTCCGGTATCGGGTCCCGAAACAATGGGCTGGATTGCGGGTGCTAAGCTGAAACAGGTTACAGAACATTATAACATGGATAAAGATGTAAGTTTCTTTGCTGATAAGGCTTCTAATTTTATTGTTGTACAACCACTAGAATTTGCTGTTTTTTTTCCGACGGATGGTCATCAACCTCAAATTTTTGAAGGTACTGTAAAGAAAATAATAGTTAAAGTAATGGTATAGTTGTTCTTAGTTAGTCGATTATTCTTTTGATGAATTAAATGTAGTTGATAAGTAAATATACCCGTAGTGCATTTATAAAATAGTAATAAAAAAAGTTGTTCATGTCGGATAAAATCCGTATATTTATCTAACTACCAATCACATAAATATCATGAACAACTTCCTAACAAAGTACGAGAAAATTCTCGAGATATTAA
>JARLGX010000018.1 GCA_031292575.1 Paludibacter sp. | reverse complement strand
CCGTAGGGAATCGATATATTTATCCCCTAACGGGGAATTTAATCCCTGAAATAACATATTCTATGGATATAAATTCCCTACGGGAATGTTGACGCATGTATCTCAATTAGTTATATAAATTCTTATATCGAACTCACGTTAAATTATTTAAACAGCCTTAATCTCTTCTTTCAAAAACACTTTAATTAAGTGGTACATCTTGAACTTTGTGAAAATTGATTTGTACCTTTGACATTCAAAATTTCAAATGATTCGGATATGAAACGAGGTAAGATAATCTCTTGGAAATTAATCGGTTTGATGATAATGCTGGCTTTCACGTCGGGTTTATCTGCTAAAACATCTTATTCTAAAAGCATTTACGACGCATTTTTAGTGCGCGATATGGCAAAATGGGAAAATATAATCCAATCGATGGAAGCTTCCCATTCCATGACAACCGTTGACCAAAAACTCGAACTTATCAATTGCTATTATGGTATTATTGGTTATCTGGTAGGCAGAAAGCAGTATGATCATGCCGAAAAGCTCACAAACAGAGGAGATATACTCATTAACCAGGTTCTGAGCACCGCACCAAAAAATGCAACTGCCCGTTCGTTTAAAGGTTCATTTACGGGATTCCGGGTGGGCATAAAAAAATTCAAAGCTATCCTGCTGATTTTTGATAGCAAGAAATATATAAATGAAGCTATTGAAATTGACCCGCAAAACGTACAGGGATTAATTGACAAAGGAAATTTATATTATTATGCCCCGGCAATATTTGGAGGTGATAAGAAAACAGCGCTGACCTATTATTTGAAAGCTGCCCGCATAATGGAACAAAAAAAAGAAACGTATGAAAATTGGGTTTACCTGAATACACTCACCTTGATAGCTTCGGCCTATATAAAAACGAACAATCTGAATGAAGCAAAACAGACTTATCAAAAAATAAAGCGCGAAGAACCAAATATAACCTGGATAACCGACAGTGCATACAATCAATAACCAGCGGAATGAGCTACAAAAAGGAATGGTAGCTGAGTTTATCAGGCAAACTGCTGTTCGATTGAGCGTCTTAACCGGGATTTGAGTTCATCCATATCCACTTTTGCTCCCAGTTCTTTTTCCATAGAAGTTACACCTTTATCGATAAAACCACACGGATTGATATAATTGAAGTATTCTAATTGTGTATTTACATTCAGAGCAAAACCATGCATAGTAACATAGCGCGAACTGCGAACTCCAATGGCACATATTTTTCGACAGGTGGGCAAGCCTACATCGAGCCATACACCTGTTGCGCCATCCAACCGGGTTGATAAGATATTATAGCCAGAGAGTGTGTTGATAATTGCTTCTTCGATGGAGTGGATATATTGTTTTAACCCCAGGTCGAAATTGTCCAGGTCGAAAATAGGATAACCCACCACCTGACCCGGACCATGATACGTAATGTCACCTCCACGATTGCTGTGAACAAAAGTGGCGTTTTTGGCCTGCAGCTGAATGTAGTTCAACAACATATTCTGCTCGTCGCCACTTTTTCCCAGCGTGTAGACATGTGGATGTTCGCAAAAAACAAGGTAATTGTCTGTTGGCAGATTCTGAACTTTCTTTGCAATCGAGTCCGAAAACAAAGTTTCCTGTTTTGTCCAGGCCTCGTTGTACTCTATTAGTCCCCAGTCGATATATTGTATATTTTTATTCATCTTCTTCTGTGTTTGTGGTAATGTCGCACCGGAGCCGGTTTTTTATCAAAATCCACCGTTCCTATCTTTCCCATGATATTTAAAATTCGTCCCTCCCTGCGTTGTATGTAAGCCGAAGGATGTCCGGCATCAAACCTCCGTGGATTTGGGAGACAAGCCGCAATAAGTGCAGCCTGCGATTTGGACAGTTGCGAAGCATGTACACCAAAATGTTCCTCGGCAGCTGCTTCAACGCCGTAGACTCCATCACCCATTTCGATTACATTCAGATAGATTTCCATGATGCGCTTTTTACCCCAGATTAATTCAATCAAAACAGTATAGTATGCCTCCAATCCCTTGCGGATGTAGGACCGCTCTGGGAACAAGAAAACATTTTTAGCGGTTTGCTGTGAAATAGTGCTCCCGCCACGAATACGTTTTCCTTCCATATTATGTTCAAAAGCTTTGGTCATATCATCAATCGAAAATCCATGATGAGTCAGAAACAAATTATCTTCGGAAGCCACCACGGCCTGAACCATATTAGGCGAAATTTCATCAATCGACACCCATTGTTTGCTGTTTTTGGGTGTTTCGCCCTGCACCATCGCCTCCACCGAACGGATTATCATCAGCGGAGTGATAAATACGGGTGTGAATTTGTCCAATACCACCCAGCCCAGGCTGATAACGATAGAGAATAAAAGAATGTTTCGGATAAACCGAAGAAAACGGGCTTTGAATTTACGTTTTACAGGAGGCATTACGGGAATATTATCTGGTGTGTTGGCAGGTTGATCAGTCATAAAGAAAAAAGTCAATGTTGGATTAACGGGTTAATTCCATACTTATTTTATACAAGTTTAAAGCGCACCCGCCAACGGCAATTCTCAAAATCGTGGCTGATAATTTCGAAACGCCCCAACTCGGAAGTATTCCCTACATGCTGACCAATACAGGCACAATTATCATAATCGCCAATGCGTATAATCCGCAACGTTTCGGTAGCATCAACAGGCAGCTTTGATAAATCGACCAGTCGGGCAGCATCTTTTTTTTGCATAAAATCGATGGTTACCGGCAAATGTTGTTCGATAATGTCATTTACTTTGTTTGTCAATTCCACAATTTGAGCTTCGGTGGGAGCTTCTGCCAGTATGTAATCGCATTTTGATTTCTTTTTCTCGATATGTGCATTCATCGAACGCGGGCAACCAAACATCCGAACCATGGTCTGATTCAAAATGTGCTCACAAGTGTGCATGGGTTCACAATAATCTTTTTTCGGTTGGTTTATGACAGCTTCCATTCTTTTTCTAAATTAAGCCACAAAGATAATCATTCGGATTGAATAGAATAAAAAAACGGATAACCCATTGCTGAATTATCCGTTTTATACTTTATGACTGTAAAAGTCTATCTTTTTTTGTATGACGACCCACCTTTGTAGCTTGAACTACCACTGCTTCTGCGATCGCTGCCACCCGATGGACGGCTGCTCCTGTCGCCAAGTTCGCGATTGCGCCAAGGTTTTTCGCCACCATTGGCACTTGCAGTCGTACGTGCAGGACGATCACTACCACGATCGTTGGAACGGTAACCGCCACTTGAGCGTGACTCACTTCCGCCATAACTTCCGCGTGAACGATATTCCGGTTTACGACTAGCACCACCTTCGAAAGATTTGCTGCCTTTGGCTTCACTCACTTCCAATTCCGTCTGTCCGGCAAAAGCGGTTACAACCTGATCGAGCTGATCGGCAAATACATCAAAAAACGTATATTTATTGGTAACTTCGATTGATCCGATATTAATTGACTTATCGCCAGTCACATCGTTGATAATTCCAAGAAACCGCTTTGGATCAATACCTTCACGCTCGCCTACGTTCATTTTCAAACGAACACGGCCTCCAGGTTTTGAACCGCGTTCGCCGCGTTCACCACGTTCGCCTCTTTCTCCACGTTCGCTCCGTTCAGGCAAGTTTAAATCTTCGGCATTTTTATAATAGCTCAAAAAACGATTAAATTCTAACGACACGAAACGTTTCAAAAGTTCCTCTTTACTAAGGTATTCGAGTTGTTTCATAATCTGTGGCATGTATGTTTCAATTTGTTCTTCGCTTACTTCAACATTTTCCATGCGGTCGATCATAAAGAATAATTGCTTTTTACAAACTTCCAGTCCGTTCGGAATTTGCTCCTGAATAAAAGTCTTACGGAGCATGCGCTCAATATCTTTTATTTTAAAACGTTCTTTTGAATGGATAATCGAAACGGCAATCCCTTTTTTGTTGGCACGACCGGTACGACCACTACGGTGAGTATAAATTTCAACATCATCGGGCAAGTTGTAATTAATAACATGAGTCAAATCACTCACATCCAAACCACGTGCAGCCACATCGGTAGCCACTAACAACTGAATGTTACGGATACGGAATTTTTGCATCACATTGTCACGCTGTGCTTGCGACAAATCGCCATGAAGTGCATCGGCATTGTAACCATCGTGCATCAATTTTTCAGCCACTTCTTTTGTTTCCTGACGAGTACGGCAAAATACAATGCCATAAATATCCGGATTCAAATCCACGATACGTTTTAGCACCAAATAACGTTGACGGGCTTGTGATACATAAAATATATGTTCAACATTTTCAGAACCCGAGTTTTTTGTTCCAACGGTAATTTCTTCAAAATTTTTCATATATCGCTTTGCGATATTGGCAATTTCTTTAGGCATGGTAGCCGAAAAAAGCATAGTACGACGTGTGTCGGGAGTGCGTTCAAGAATAGTTTCAATATCCTCTTTAAATCCCATGTTCAACATTTCGTCGGCTTCGTCAAGAACCAGAAAATCGATAGCTCCCAATTCAATTTTTCCACGTTCAATTAAATCGATCAAACGACCGGGAGTTGCCACGATAATTTGCGGAGCAGTATCCAACTGACGGAGTTGTGTGCGAATGTCTTCACCCCCATAAACCGGCACAATACGCATTCCACGCATGTTTTTGGAGTAGCCTTTTAAGTCGTTAGCAATTTGAATACACAATTCGCGGGTTGGCGACAGAACCAAAGCCTGCACTTGCTTGCGATTGGCATCAATCATGTTTAGTACCGGCAGCCCAAAAGCTGCAGTTTTCCCTGTTCCTGTCTGAGCTAATGCCACTAAATCGGCAGTTTGTTCAAGCATAAAAGGGATGGTTTTTTCTTGCACGGGCATTGGTTGCTCGTAGCCAAGTTCTTCGATGGCCGATAAAATTTCGTCCTTCAAATTCAATTCTCTAAATGTCATTTTGTTGTTTTTAGTACACGTTTACAAGTAGTCATCCGGCGATATTATTATGAGCATGAACTCTTACAGAATTCAACATCTCATAGAACCCTCATGTACATTTTGTTCTTAAAAAAACAAAAATTGGATTCGGGCTTCATTCGTTTTGCAAACGTGTACCCTCTTTTTAGCAGACTGCATCGGTTAAAGCAGTATAAATCGGAAATTTACTCACAACGCATAGTTGTTTTTAAATCGGGTGCAAAGGTAGTGAAAAGATTTGGTTATTTTATGGTATGATGTAAAATATGTTTTCCATTAAATTTGTCAGGAATAATTCCAATATATAGAGCTAATTAAAAGTTGTCATACTGATTAAATGTCAAACATACTTTCTCCTTGCATTATTGAAATTTTTCATTAATTTTGCATGCAATTTACTACAAAAACATATATTTGAATATCAAACTATTATAAAATATACAACATGAAATCAATGACCAAAAGCCCGTTGCAAATTGCACGCGCAAGTTATCAGCCTAAGTTGCCTGCTGCTTTGAAAGGCAATGTAGTCATAAAAGAAGGTGCTGCTACCGAATCGGTTGCCGACCAGGCTGAAATTAAAAATTTATTTCCTAATACGTATGGAATGCCTTTAGTAACTTTTGAACCCGGAGAAAAAAAGGAAAATCCAACTGTTGGTGTAGGAGTTATCCTATCGGGTGGACAAGCTCCGGGTGGACACAATGTAATATCTGGTTTATATGACGGGTTAAAAGCGTTGAATCCAAACAATAAATTATACGGATTTTTAGGTGGTCCTGTCGGATTAGTTGATCATGAATATGTGGAACTAACTAAAGAAATCGTTGACGAATACCGGAATACAGGTGGTTTCGATATTATTGGCTCTGGACGTACCAAGCTGGAAGAAGAATGGCAATATGAAAAAGGGACTGAAATTTGTAAAAAACTTGGCATCAATGCAGTTGTAATTATTGGAGGTGATGACTCGAACACAAATGCGTGTGTATTGGCAGAATATTATTCTCAAAAAAAAGCCGGAATTCAGGTAATTGGTTGTCCAAAAACAATTGATGGTGACTTAAAAAACGAAATGATTGAAACTTCATTTGGTTTTGATACTGCTTGTAAAGTTTATTCCGAAATGATCGGTAACATTCAACGCGATGCTAATTCCGCTAAAAAATACTGGCATTTTATCCGCCTGATGGGTCGTTCGGCTTCGCACATTACCCTGGAATGTGCTTTGCAAAGCCAGCCAAATATTTGCATAGTTTCAGAAGAAGTAGAAGCTAATAATCTTACCCTAAATGATGTAGTAGAAGACATTGTAAACGTTATTGTACATCGTGCCTCTCATAATTTAAACTTTGGAACAATTTTAATTCCTGAAGGCTTAATTGAATTCATTCCCGCAATGAAAAAACTGATTGCAGAACTCAACGACTTATTAGCCGAAAATGAAGATTTTGTAGCTTTAAATACCGACGAAGAAAAACGTCAATATGTCAAAGGAATGTTATCGAAAGAAAGTTCGGACGTATACCGCAGCTTACCTAAAGGAATTGCACGTCAATTGACACTCGACCGCGACCCTCATGGAAATGTTCAGGTTTCACTTATCGAAACAGAAAAACTTTTGATTGAAATGGTTGCAAAACGATTGGCTCAATTGAAAGCAGAGGGTAAATACAAAGGTAAATTCTCAGCTATCAATCACTTCTTCGGTTACGAAGGCCGTTGTGCCATTCCTTCAAATTTCGATGCTGATTATACTTATTCATTGGGTTATACAGCTTCAGTTTTAATTTCTGAAGGAAAAACAGGCTACATGTCATCAGTTCGCAATCTAACTGCTCCTGCAGCCGAATGGATTGCAGGTGGTGTGCCTATTACCATGATGATGAACATGGAAAAACGTCATGGAAAAATGAAGCCGGTAATTCAAAAAGCACTGGTTCAATTGGATGGAGCACCATTCAAATATTTTGCAAAACACCGCGAAAGCTGGGCTGACGAAAAATCGAGTTATATTTACCCCGGGCCAATTCAATATTACGGACCAACAGAAGTTTGTGACTTGCCAACAAAAACATTGTTGTTGGAACAAGAAAAATAATCAACTGTATAATTGTTTCCTATAAAAAATAAGGACT
The DNA here is from genome assembly GCA_031292575.1 of Paludibacter sp. GTDB lineage: Bacteria > Bacteroidota > Bacteroidia > Bacteroidales > Paludibacteraceae > Paludibacter. Next base: position 53,448 of record JARLGX010000018.1, on the reverse strand, counting down.
TGCCGTTTGGCAAGTCCTTATTTTTTATAGGAAAGTCACTATTCATTTTGCCCAGATTCATTTGAGGCAGGGACATCTTCAGGCGGTGTGTCGGCTTCATCCAAAGCTGTTGAGTCAGCAGAAATGGAATCGGGTGGTAAAACAGTATGACAGCCATAATTCCGCGAAATAGGCTCCTTAGGTTTGGTTGGAAATTTCCCTCTATATTTTGATAGACTTTCGTCTTTTAGTACTTTTTCCATAAACATTCCAAAAACTGGCAAAGCTGTGCGACTTCCCTGTCCTAATTCGCCGGTGCGGAAATGCACACAACGTTGCTCTCCTCCAACCCATGCTCCACCAACTAAGTTTTTTGAGACACCTACATACCATGCATCCGAATGGTTGGATGAGGTTCCGGTTTTTCCTCCAAAATCAGTATTGTACTTGAAAAGATCCCAACTCCAGAGAGCTCTCGACGTTCCTCCAGGTTCTGTCATGCCTCCTTTTAGCATTTCAGTCATTAACCAGGCATCCTCGTAGGGAATTACACGTTTCTGCACAGACTTTGGTTCATAAATCACATTTCCATCTTTATCTTCGATGCGGGTTACTAATATTGGGTCGTGATAAACACCTTCATTTACAACTGTGCTATAAGAATTTACAAGTTCCAATAAAGAAACATCCGAAGAACCGAGACAAGTAGATGGTTTATTTTCGAGCGGAGTTTGAATACCTAATAAGTAAGCACATTTGATAATTTCGGGGATACCTACAATCTGAGAAACCTGGACTGCAATGGTGTTAATAGATTGTGCAAAAGCATTTTTTAACGATACCGCATAGCCTAAACTATATCCGTTTGCATTACGAGGAGTCCAGGATTTTTCGGTATTACCTTCTTTGTATTTCCATGTAACCGATTTGTCAGTCATCATATCGCAAGGTGACATTCCCTGCATCATAGCTGCCGTGTAATCGAAAAGTTTAAAGGTAGAACCGGGCTGCCGTTTTGATTGTGCAACTTTATCGTATTGCCAAAATTTGAAATTAATATCGCCTACCCATGCTTTAACATTTCCTGTTTGCGGTTCCATAGACACAAAACTACAATGCATAAATCGATTCATATACCGGATTGAATCCATAATGCTCAAATTCATCTCCTTTTCACCCGTTTCATAATCGAAAACTTTAACTGCATGAGGTAAATTGAGAAAATAAGTTATCGAATCGGGATGATTTTTATATTTAACCGATAAGGAAGCATAAGCCTTTGTTTTTTTGGCAATATCTTCTATAAAATTCACAATTTCTTTATGGTTTTCATCTTGCCATGGATTCTGACCACGCCAATGATCATCAAACTTCTTTTGGACAATTCGCATTTGTTTGTTAACGGCTTCTTCGGCATACTTTTGCATGCGCGAATCAATTGTCACGTAAATTTTCAATCCATCAGAATAAATATCATAGCCATTTTTCTGTTCCCAATCCTGCAAATATTTTTCTAAATAAGCGCGGAAGTGAAGTGCATTGCCATCATAATTTTGTTCTTCGCTAAAATTTAATTGGATTGGTATTAATTTCAACGAATCGCATATATGTTTACTAATTACTTTTTGTTTGACAAGATTCTCCAATACTACATTTCTTCGTTCCTTCGAACGGGTTGGATGTGCAATGGGACTGTACGAAGTAGTTGCTTTTAACAAACCAACCAATGTGGCCGATTGTTCGTAGTTGAGTTTGGCAGGAGTAGTGTTGAAAAAAGTTTTAGCAGCTGTGTGAATTCCAAAAGCATTACTTCCAAAATCGACCGTGTTGAAATACATGGTAAGAATATCCTTTTTGCTGTAAAACATTTCAATTTTTACGGCCGTAGTCCATTCTTTTGTTTTACTTATAATGAGTCTCAAACCAGGAATATAACCGAAGAGCCCAGTTGAATATTGATTTCGGGTTTTGTACATATTCTTCACCAATTGCTGAGTAATAGTACTTGCACCACGGCTTCTACCTTTGGCCATATCTTTTAAAGCAGCAAAAACTCCCTCAATGTCAATTCCGAAATGTTTGTAAAAACGAACGTCTTCGGTGGCAATTAGTGTTTTTATCAACTTTGGTGAAATTTCATCGTAAGTTACCGGAGTTCTGTTTTCACGAAAATATTTGCCAAGTACTTTGCCGTCGGAAGTGTAAATTATTGATGCAGAGCTTTGATTTGGATTATGAATACTTCTCAAACCTGGTGATTTTCCAAACAACCAAAGGAAATTGATATCAACAATAAATAAATATAGTAGAAATAACACGAAGCCTGTAAGAATGATGTTTACAATTTTCCGATACCAAACAAGTCCGCGATAACGAATGTGACGTCTTTTTCGCCATGCAATAAATTTCCCCAACCAAACTTTAATAAATTCCCAAGCAACAGGAAGTTGAACCAGAAACTTTCCCCACCATTTCATAATAAATTGCTTAACAACAAGTATTAGATTCATAATTTTATTCTGTATATTTTATTATCCAATTATGCGACAAAGTTACAGTAAAAGATGGAATTTTGATACTTAATGCTATTCATGTTAAGAATCTTTTTTGATTTTCAGGACTTGGAAGTAAACATGCAGCCCGCTTACCAAAAATCGAATACCTCCTTTTGGCAATAAAACGGTAAACGCCATCGCGAATTGATTTTGGAATTAGCTGAAAAACAGCAAAGACTTGCCAAATACCACCCAAATCTTTAAGTATTTCCAACACTGCCGCCGATTCTACAAACATCTGATTATCTTTCAAATAGACTATCGTATTTTGAGTCACTTTACTTTCTCCCACAGAGTCAATCAGCTGTTGTCCTGTATCCGACTGAATTGAAGCAAACTTAAAAATACTCTTTTTATCTCTTCTAATCAGAAACTGAACCCACGCGGAACACAAATTACAGATTCCATCAAACAAAATTACCGGATATTCATTCATAAACATTGAAATATGCACTAGAACGATTAACTGAACCTGAATGTTCCGTTGACAAAAAAAGCCCGACTTACAGTGTAAGTCGGACTTTCTCAAATCTTTGGGTCTTATTATTTGCTTTTATAATCCAAATTCTGCTTTTATATCTGCAACCTTATCTGTTTTTTCCCAAGTAAAAAGTTCTACAGACTCCGTAAAATCTTTTCCGTTTCCATCTTTGAAACTTTTGGTTACAACCACCGGTGTCCGTCCAACATGACCATACGATGCAGTTTCTTCATAAATCGGGAAACGCAATTTCAGCCGTTCTTCAATGGCTTTCGGACGCATATCAAACAATTTATCAATTTTAGCCGCAATTTCTCCATCACTAAGTTTAACTTGTGCTGTACCATAAGTGTTTACATATAAATTCATGGGTTTTGCAACACCAATGGCATAAGCCACCTGAACCAGAACTTCATTAGCAAGACCTGCAGCCACAATGTTTTTTGCAATATGACGAGCAGCATAAGCTGCCGAACGATCAACTTTAGATGGATCTTTGCCCGAAAAAGCACCCCCACCGTGAGCTCCTTTTCCACCGTAAGTATCCACAATAATTTTGCGGCCTGTCAAACCTGTATCGCCGTGAGGGCCTCCGATAACGAATTTACCTGTTGGGTTAACGTGCAAAACAAAATCGCCTTTAAACAATTGAGCAAATTGAACATCCAATGCTTTAACACGTGGAATTAAAATATCTTTTACATCTTCGCGTATAATTGCTAACATTTGTTCGTCAGCTTGTTCCTGCGTTTTATCCAAAGTCGGTTGAATAAAATCATCGTGCTGAGTTGAAACAACCACTGTGTGAACTTTTACAGGCTGATTGTTATCATCATATTCAATTGTTACCTGCGATTTTGAATCGGGACGAAGGTAAGTCATCACTTTCCCTTCGCGACGAATAGCAGCAAGTTCTTCAACCAAAGCGTGAGATAAATCGAGTGCAATTGGCATCAGGTTTTTGGTTTCGTTACTTGCATAACCAAACATCATACCCTGGTCGCCGGCACCTTGATTCATCGGATCCTGACGTTCGACACCACGGTTGATGTCGCCCGATTGTTCATGCAAAGCTGAAAAAATTCCGCATGAATCACCGTCAAACTTGTATTCACTTTTGGTATATCCAATTCGGTTAATTACTTTGCGGGTTACCTCTTGCACGTTTACGTAAGCGGTTGACTTTACTTCGCCTGCCACAACAACCTGACCTGTAGTCACTAATGTTTCGCAAGCGACTTTTGATTCTTTATCCTGTGCCAAAAAGTTATCGAGAATGGCATCTGAAATTTGATCGGCAACTTTATCTGGATGACCTTCAGAAACCGATTCGGATGAAAATAAATATCCCATAATCTATTATTAATGTTTTATAATTTACAATTCGTAATTGAACGTAAAATATATGGCGGGAATGTTTAGAGGACTTTGTAGGTGCAGAAAAGAGGTTGCGATTTAGCATTTTTTTCTGTGGTTGCAAGCAGTCCAAATCTCTCCACATTTTTTACGCTGCAAAAGTACGGAAACAATTTTGAATGACAAAGTATTGAATTTATAAAATTATACCTGCCATGCACTTTTTATAATTTTTATATACTGGCACTGGATTTTAAGAGTTCACGTTATTTCAAAATTACTTTAAAAAACATTTTCATATCATTCCACGAGTCCGTATCAGCTTTTTTATTGTATTCAATAGGCATATTAAATTTCTTCCCCAATTCAGTTGCTTCGGGGTTTGTAAATGCATGTGTTGCATTTGGGTAAACAATAAGCTTGTAATCTGCTCCTATTGAATCCATCTGATGTCTAAATACTGTTACATCACTTTTTGTAACAAATTTATCAATACCGCCTTGACAAACAAGAATTTTTGCCTTTAAAAGATTTTTATCAGCAGGAACACCTTTCAGTCCACCGTGAAAACTCACAACCGCTTTCAAATCGGCACCCAACTTAGCTGCATTTAAAACCACCGAACCTCCGAAACAATATCCTATGGCAACGATATTTTTAGTATCAGTTTGTTTGAAATCTTTAATTTTACTGATTGCAACATCCAGGTTTTTTTTAGCCAATTGCGGATTGGAATAATACGGCGCGGTAAAAGCTTGTGCTTCGGTTGGATTTGCAGCTACTTTGCCTTCGCCAAACATATCTACTGCCATAGCTATGTAACCAAGTTTTGCCAATTCACGGGCTCTCATTCTGGGATAATCAGTCATTCCCCACCATTCGGGTACAACAAGCACAGCCGGACGTTTTCCTTTCATATTTTCATCATAAGCCACAAAGCATTTGTACACAGTTTTGTCTATGGTATAAGTTATATTTTCTTCTTTAATATTTGATTTTGAGGATTTTTCAGTAAAACTCAAACTGAATGCTACCATAAACAGGATTATTAAATAAGTAATAAGATGTCTAGTTTCCATTGAGTATTTTTTTATATGAATACTAAGTAAATTATACTCCTAACAAAAAGGGAAATAGAATAGTTCAAATACAAATTTCGTATTCAAGCAGTTCAAAATTCAGAGATTAGAATAATAATTTTAGTCTTAGCTTCAAAAACAGGCGGATTTAGTTGCATCAGAGTAAGTCTTTTTATTACGAAAAACCCTCAAAACTACAACGCAGTCTTGAGGATTATTTCCATTCTTTTTTTTATTTTTTAAGCTATCTCTGTAACAAAATGTTCTTTTGGATGACGTACTTTCTTTAGGTTAACCAACCAGTCATTCGTTTCATCGCGGTAACCGATAGGAAGCAATGTTACACTTTTCAATCCTTTTTCTTTTAAATTGAGCAGTTTATCAACTTCTTCATTTACAAATCCTTCCATTGGAGTAGAATCTACTTTCAAACTTGCAGCTTCGGCCATGGCAAAGCCAAAAGCGATATAAGCCTGACGGGCAGTATGATTAAAATTCACTTCGGAAGGACGATTCAGATACATGCTTTTCAGTCGGTCAGTATAAGCGTTATAACGATCGGCCGGTTGCTCTCTGCCTTTAGTGGTATAGTCGTATATTCTGTCAATACGCTCAGCTGTATAATTATCCCAGGCTGCAAAAACTAACAAATGAGAGCAATCTGCCAATATTTGTTGGTCATAGGCTAAGGGTAAAATTTTGTTTTTAAGTTCCTGATTTGTTATTACAATTACCTCGAAAGGCTGAAGACCGGAAGAAGTGGGCGCAATCCATGCTGCTTCTACAATTTTATCAACTAATACCTGATCAACTTTTTTAGTAGGATCGTACTTTTTAGTGGCATAGCGCCATTTAAATGCTTCTAATAATTCCATTTGTTTGTTTTGAGAGTTTTTAATTTAAAATTCTATATCCTAAGCTTTTGTATTTAATTTTCATTCCAAAAAGCTAAACTGCAAATTTATGTTGTAAAATTAATTCTTTCATTTCAAATTATGAGCAGAACTTATAATGTTATATTCTAAAATAAAACCAAAATTCGATTTTATTTGTTTTATAACGAATTCTTGACCTTAGAGTTCACTTAACATCAAAAATATAATGGAATAAATATGAAGTCTATTCATTATACACTCAATTAAACTAACGAGCAAAACAACAAAGTAATTTGGTTTACAGAATGATAGTTCGCACTTTCAAACCGTTGGCTAATTGGTCAAAATTCTGTACTTTTGCCGAACAAAATGATTGTAAAAGAGTTTCATTCACATGGACAAACAACAAATTCAACATATAAGGGCCGATTTTCCTATTTTGGCTGAAAAAATATACAACAAAGACCTGATTTATTTCGATAATGCGGCTACAACGCAAAAACCACGTTGCGTGGTTGAAAAAATTGAGGAAGGCTATTATCATCTCAACGCCAACATTCATCGGGGTGTGCATTATCTGAGCCAAAAAGCAACTGAAGCTCACGAAGCTGCACGAACTATTGTTGCCGAATTTCTTCATGCCGGCAAACGTGAAGAAATAATTTTTACCCGTGGAACTACCGAAGCCATTAATTTAGTGGCAACTTCGTTTGGCGAGGCTTTTTGCAAGAAAGACGACGAAGTTATTGTTTCTGTGCTGGAACATCATTCCAACATTGTACCATGGCAAATGCTTTGCGAACGAAAAGGGTTGAAACTTCAGGTAATTCCTATGAATGAGCATGGTGAACTTGATATAGATACATTCAAATCGTTACTTAACGAACGGACAAGAATTGTTTCGATAGCACATGTTTCCAATGTGTTAGGCACAATAAATCCGGTAAAAGAAATTATCAGGCTTGCTCATGAAAAAAACATTCCGGTGTTGGTTGATGGTGCGCAAGCCGTACCGCATATTGCCGTGAATGTTGTTGAACTGGATGCCGATTTCTACGTTTTCTCCGGGCATAAGATTTACGGGCCAACCGGAATTGGAGCACTTTACGGAAAAGAAAGGTGGCTGAATGCCATCCCGCCTTATCAGGGTGGTGGAGAAATGATTGCCACAGTAACTTTCGAGAAAACAACATACAACGAATTACCCTTCAAATTTGAAGCCGGAACACCAGATTATATAGGCTCTACGGCTTTAGCAGAAGCTATTCGTTATGTTCAGAATATCGGATTGGAAAACATAGCCAATCACGAACATGAGCTGTTGACATATTGCACCCAACGCTTGTACGAAATTGACGGAATGCGTATTTTTGGAACAGCCACGGAGAAAAGTTCAGTGATTTCCTTTTTAGTTGGAAACATTCATCCTTACGACATTGGCATGTTGCTCGACAAACTTGGAATTGCCGTTCGCACCGGACATCACTGTGCGCAACCGTTGATCGATTCGCTTGGAATACCGGGAACCGTGCGTGCATCGTTTGCATTTTATAATACAAAAGAAGAAATAGATGTATTTATTGAAGCTTTGAAGCGGGTGGTAATTATGTTGAGTTGATTATTGCCTCGGTGATATTAATAGATAGTGGCTTCGCGATATTGAAGTCAATTATGAATTATGAATTGTGAATTATAAATTATGAATTGAATATATGACTATCAACGAATTACAAGACAACATTATTGAAGAGTTCAGCATGTTTGACGATTGGATGGATAAATACGCGCTGCTGATTGATTTAGGAAATTCACTCGAACCACTTGACGAGAAATACAAAAAACCACAAAACATCATTGAAGGTTGCCAAAGCCGCGTGTGGCTGAATGCCGAACTAAACAATGGTGTTGTTACATTTCAGGGCGAAAGTGATGCCGTATTGGTAAAAGGAATTGTATCGTTACTTATTCAAGTGCTTTCCGGTCATACTCCCGACGAAATACTAAATACCGAACTTTATTTTATCGACAAAATAGGTTTAAAAGAACACCTTTCTCCTACACGCTCCAACGGATTAGTGGCTATGGTAAAGCAAATGAAAATGTTTGCACTGGCATATAAATCAGTGAACAGTTAGCATTAGCAGTATTCACAATATTATATCGGCTGAATTTCTTTATAGAGATTCAGCCGTTTTATTATGCTTACAAAAGAAACTAGAAACACAACGTACTTGTTGTTCTGATAACCCTACCAAAAGTTGTTTATAAAGTCAAAGATACAATTTTTGAAGAATTAGTAAAAAGAAAATATTTACTGACTTCGACAATGCTCAGCTCTAAAATGTTTTCTAAAAAATTTTATCAAACGTCTGTGGTGTAGCGTAAAATATAAGTACATCAATTTGAATGTTTATAAAAACTGTTTATCTTTGTGAAATGGTTTGGACGGTTACTTTTATTTTTACAACCATGAATATTCCACTTTAATCCTTGTTTTACAGAGTCCTATTCACAAGCAACATAAATCAATCAGAAGAAAGCAATAAAAAAACATCTTAACTTGCTGCGAAATCTGTTCAACAAATTGGAAGACCTTTAAAAAGATAATAATCATACCACTGAATATAAGTATATGAAAAGCCCAAGCCAACTAACACCATCATTAATCAATGCAAAATTCATATTGATAATTATTGTATTAGCTATAACTATAACAGGTTGCGTAAAGGAAAGCAATGAAAAAATTCTTTATGCTACAGATACACTATTAAGAGAAAGACCCGCTATAGCCCTGCGACTTTTGGATTCAATCGGTTTGGACAATAATTTTTCGCATGATGAAAAGATGCACTTTGTTTGGAACAAGGCAAAAAGTCTTCAAGTGTTGGGAGAATCGCTTGCAGAAGAATCTCTACTGCCTGAAGCTGTGGATTATTACAGAAAAAATGGAGATAAAACAAAAATAGTTGATAGTTACTTACTTATGGCATCCTACCTCTATTGGACAAATAAAAGCAACGAAGTTATAGCTACTCTTGATAGCGGTTACAAAAAGGCTGAATTGTGGAAAGACACAACCAAGATGATAAACTTTCTTAATGCCAAAGCTGAATATTTCAATAGCAAAAGAGACTACAAAAATACGGTTGTTACCATTAAGGAAGTATTGAAACTTTCAGACAAAAATAACTCAAGCCAATATTCACACCTTTTGTACACCTTGGGGCTATACTTGTCCCTATCAGGAGATCATTCATACGAAGAGTATTACAAGAAGAGTATTGATATGGTACTTAATTTGGGCGACACAGCTACCGCCTGCGAGTATTTGAGAAACTATTCGGGAAGTCTTTCGGGTGACCACAAATATATTGAAAGTAATGATTTATTGAACAAAATAAAAAAACTAAACCCTGAAATAGGGAGTTTGTCTGCTATACAAATGAGTATGGCAGAAAATTATCTTAATCTGCACAAGCTTGATTTGGCTCGTATTTGTCTCAACAATGCCGCTGAAAGCGAGAAGAAACTTCAAGGGAAAGGTTATACAGACTTTGCACGAAAAGGTTCTTTGGAAATGTTGAAATATCTGATTGACTATAATTCTGGAAAAATGGTGTCAGTGGCACCTTTCAGCAGATATCTCGATTCTATTACAAATGATATGTTGAAGCGGAATAAGTTGAATCTAAAACAATTGGAAGACAAACAACAATTGCAGACAATAAACTATCAATTGCACTTGGAACGAAACAGATTATGGTGGTACCTGGTTAGCTTAATTTTAGCAATAATATTAATTGGCGTCGGCATTTATATTTATATACACAATCACTATGTTCATTTAGCTGAAGTTGAAGAACGAAAGGACGTTCTTACTCGCCTTGTTGAAGAAACTGCCAATGCTTCAAAAGCCGAAACCACACAAGTCCCCAATAGCGCTTTTTTCAAACAAATATTAATAAAGCAACTTGGTATATTCAAACTTATGGCAAGTACTCCAACCAACCAAAATCAGGCAATGTTGAAGCGCATTGCTGCCATAAGTGAAGGAAAAATATCAATGAATGAGTTACTGTCATGGTCTGAAATTTATCCGATCATAGATTCCCTTTATGATAACTTCTATACGTATATAAAAGAAAAATTCGGAGCAGAAATGACTACTAAGGAAATTAACATCTGTTGTCTGTTGTGTGCAAACTTCTCAACGAAAGAAATAGGAATTTTGACACAACAATCGGATGCCACTATTTATGTAAGAAAAACTTCCATCAGAAAGAAAATTAACGCTAATGAAAAGCAAGATATAGTTGTTTTTCTTAATGATTTAAGACGAATTTGAAGTGTTGGAAATACGCATTAATTACTTTCTAAAATAATATCTTTAAAACAAACAACTAAACTTGTTGCATTACGCACAAACAATGCGGTTTTATACCGCAATGTTTGTGCATAATCATTAATTGCTATATAGGCTTAAAATGAACCTTTCTCACTACTTGATTTTTAGCTCCAAGCCCTTCCCTGATTTATTTTTTCGTTTTGTATTTTTCTCTCTATCCCTTCGTTCCTAACAATCCGATTATCATTTTATTTGTGAATTATAACAGATTTAGATAGTCGATTGACCTATTTAGACTTTTGTTTTATAATGCTCTGATTATTAAATTATTGGAAAGAGCGATTAAGACTTTTTTCTTAAGGATTTAGTAGGCTTAAGGGTGCTTTTCACACTACATTTGCATCAAAACTTATAACAAAATAATGTCTTATGAAAAAGAAAACAGTATTTCTGATTGCTTTAGCAACCATTAGTATTACGTCTTGTACGTTGATGCCTGGAAGTGATCAGTGGAAAATTAGATTAGCTGCCACGAATTATGTGGAGAGCAAACTCAATGCAGGAGAAACAATGAACTGGGGGTATATTGAGAGAAAACTTTCTCGTGATTTTAATGGTCGGGAATGTAAGTGCGCTGAGGTAAAATATAGAATTAAATCAAGCCATGGCGAATCAGACAGTAAAACTCTTTACTTAATAATGTCTGAACATTGCGATTCTGTATATAACATTTCGGAGAGTATTAACTATCAAAATGACACAAATAAATAGAAACATGAAAAAGGCATTAACTATCTTCATAGCAATAACAATAACCCTTTCTGTACAGGCACAGAAAACAGATTCTGTCAAAGTAATCCAACTTCAAGATGTAGAAGTAAAAGGAGCAAGTATTATCCATAAAGTTGATCGTATGCTAATCATACCCACAAAAACGGCTTTAAAAAATGCATACAATCCTTTTGATCTTATGTTCAACATGGCAATCCCACACCTGAACGTAAATCCTGTAAGCAAGGATATTATGGCTAATGGAGGCGGTGTGCAACTTAGAATTAATCATATCAAAGCTACGATAAATGAGGTCGCTGCATTGCTTCCAAAAGATATCATTCGCATCGAAATGATAGAAAACCCGGGAGAAAGGTATGGAGATAATAATCTTGGTGCGGTCTTGGATATTATAGTTAGACATCGAGATACCGGCGGACTTATTAATATGCAAACAACCAATTCACCTAATGTCCTTTTTGGAGATAATGCTGTAGCTCTGAAATATAATCAGGGAAAATCGCAATGGGGGCTGAACTATGGTTTAGGATATCGTGGCGTAAAACAGAATAGGACGGATAAAACTGAAACTTTTTATCTACCAAATGAAACAATTAACCGGATTCAAGAAGGAATAAACGACCGCAACAGCTGGACAGATCAAAATATTGACTTGTCTTACAACTATAGCAATTCAGAAAAATACACATTTAATGCCGTATTGAGGAATAGTATTCATTCAGCCCCTCATCAAGATGCAAGCAATAAGATATTCAATCTTTCAAACACGGATAACTATATAATGTCGAAACTGCGGAGTAGCAGTAGCAGCTACTCTCCGGCATTAGACTTGTATTTTCAGCACATATTACCAAAACAACAAACGCTAACACTCAATCTTACAGGCACTCTTATTAATACAAATAACAAGCGTTCTTACGAAGAAACAACCATAAATGGAGTTTCAATCACAGACATCACCTCTAATGTTGATGGTAAAAAAAGTTCCATTATTGGTGAAGCCATCTACGACAAAAAATTCGAGAAGAATGTGTTGAGTGCAGGTATTAGGTATTATCAAATGAAAGCTGAGAACAAGTATGTAGGAACAAATCCAATTACAGCTGATATGTTTCAAAATCGGTCTTCAGCTTTTGTTGAACTGCAGGGAAGGTTGAAGACATTGAGTTATGATGTCAGCGCAGGACTTACTCGTTTTTATTTCGAGGAGGGAGGTCAAAGCCATGTTTATTACACAATTTCACCGACAGTAAAATTAGCATTTTCGCCGCATAAAGATGGATATATAAGTTACCGATTCAATACTGACCCTCAAATGCCATCATTAAGTAGTCTGACCAATGTAGAGCAAGCTATAGATTCAATACAGATAATAAGGGGTAATCCATTGCTGAAAACATACAATGTATTTAACAATAACTTAAACTATTCATTCAGTAAAAACAGTATGATAGTAATGTTTAATGTTAATCATTCTTACAGAGACAATTGCATTATGGAGTCTGTGTTTGCAGAAGGGAATAAGCTTATCATCATGGAAGAAAATCAGAAATCATACCAATCATTAGAGATTTATCCTGCAATTGTTTTTCGAGGCTTAACTGTATTTGGTTTGAAAAATTTTCTAACGTTAAGTACGGAAGGAGGGTTTACTCGCTATTGGAGCAATGGAAAAACATATACGCACACGTATAACAACTTCTTCTATAATGCACAGTTTATGTTGAATTATAACGAATTTGCTTTATTGGGGCAGTTTAGTAAAAATAAGAATATTCTTATGGGAGAGACGATATTCAAAGGTGAAAATCAAACAGCACTGATGGCTACCTGGACTCATAAACGACTTCAGTTGGGATTGGGTATGCTGTTCCCGTTCACGAATAATTATAAGACAGGAATTGAACGGTTGAGTAATATAGCCCCATATACAGCTTGGACGTATACTAAAGAAGCAGGACAAATGGTTGCAATAAGGATTAATTACAATTTCGAGTTCGGCCATCAGTCTGCTGCCAAAGAAAAGCGAATGAGTAATAGCGACAAAGATGCAGGTATTATAAAGTTTGATAAATAAGAATATAGATAATTATTGAAATTATTTATCAACAACAAACCTACATGGGCAGAGTCAGAAAATACTTTTTCCCCATAAATTGAAGATTTCCTATTTCCCCACTTTGGGGAAATATGGGGGAAATTACAAATCAAACATATCCGAAATTTACAACTTTGTCAATATACAAACCAGAAGTTAACCTTACGAACCAATCATTGATGATTGATAACTGAAGGATTGTCAAAGTATTCCAACCTGAAATTTTCTCCATCAAATACTCCATAAGTGAATGCACTTACAAAATCGCCCAAAATTGCCACCCGTTTTTGATTTTTAAGTTGTAAATCCAGCGCTATATGCCGATGTCCAAAAATCACAAAATCAACATCATGGGTTTCAACATATTTTTTTGCAAAGAGTACCAATGCTTCTTTATCTTCGCCCAGGTATTTATTATCATAAGCCTGATGTTTTAACCTGTTATTTTTCGACCAGTTATAGCCAAACTCTTGTCCTAACTGCGCAGGAAGTAAGCGGAATAATTTTTGAGCTGTATTACTATGGAAAATCTTACGGATAAATTTAAATCCATGATCGTCGACAGAAATTCCGTCGCCATGTGCTATGTAAAACTTTTTAGAACCGTGTTGAACCAAAAAAGGCTCTTTGTGAACAATTAGACCAACTTCCTTTTCTAAATATCCAAAAGTCCAAATATCGTGATTACCAATAAAAAAATGGATTTCAATGCCTGAATCAATTAACTCCGCAACCTTACCCAAAAAACGCACGAAACCCTTTGGAACAACAGTTTTATATTCGAACCAAAAATCAAATATATCCCCAACGAGGTATATAACTTTCGCATCGTGTTTTACACTATCAAGCCATGCCACCAGCTTCTTTTCGTGAGCCCGCTTATCTTTTACAAGTAATGACCCTAAATGGGCATCAGAAAGAAAGTAAACCATAATTAATTGGTAGTTTATAGGAATCCCAGTTCCAGCTGTGCTTCTTCGCTCATCATACTTTTATCCCAGGCCGGATCGTAAACGATATTCACATCCACGGTTGTTACTCCTTCCACACTTCCCACTTTCATTCGTACATCTTCCACAATAAAGTCAACCGCAGGACAATTTGGAGCAGTCAAAGTCATATCTAACGTAAGTTGTCCATCATCAGCCAGATCAATTTTATAAATCAATCCCAAATCATATATATTTACCGGTATTTCCGGGTCGAACACCGTCTTAAGCATTCGAACAATTTTTTCTTCAGTTTCTAAAAATTCATTCATAAAATTTATATGTTACCCCCCCTAAAGGGAAAAAGAGTATTTGCAAAATTATAATTATTATCAAATTTAGTTCTTAAATAATGAACCAGCCAAACTCCTCTTCAGGGGTTCGGGGGTTAAACAAGCATCTTAGTAAAATAGTTTACTCAGGCTTAACTTCACTTCGTACAACTAACTCATCAAACTCTGGAAGTGAACTCACCAATTTACCATCAATTACCACCACGGCATGAACTTTAGCTTTAATTGCCAGTTTGTTATCGGCTTTACGAAAAATAGCCTGCTGAAAAATATAGCGGACTCCTTCTTTGGTTACGTAAAGTTTTGAAATAAAGCTATCGCCTGGTCGTAAAGGCGTTTTATAAGCTATTTCAATACTCGAAACCATGGCATCAACACCTTTGTTGTGCAATTCAGCAAAACTGATATTGTTTTCTTCCAAAAACTCATGACGCGTATGTTCAAGATAATTCTGATACACCGAATTATTTACAATTCCCTGTATATCGCACTCATAATCGCGTACTTTTAATTCTAATTCAAATATATACATATATTCAATGTGCTAATTTCCTAATAATTAAATGTGCCAATTCAATATTCTGACTTATTATTCTAAATTTTAAAATGCAATTATCATTTCCGAATTGACACATTAGCATATTGGCACATTCTACTATTTTTTCCTTATTAACGTCAGTCCATCCCTAATAGGCAATAAAACTTTCTCAATCCGATTGTCAGCAGCAATGAAATCATTAAACTGCATAATTGCAACAGTGTCTTTATCTTTCGGATCAACCGGTTTAAGCACTTTTTCGTCCCAAAGTGTATTATCAGTCAGAATAAAACCACCTTTTCTGACTTTTGGCAAAACAGCTTCGTAATAAGCCAGGTATTCCCGTTTATCGGCATCTATAAAAACCAAATCCAACGTTTCATTCAATTTTCCAATCTCAGTAAGTGCATCCCCAATGTGGAGTTTTATTTTATGCCCATGCTCCGAATTTGCAAATGTATCGTTCAGAAAGTCTTCCAACTCATCATCACAATCGATGGTATGTAAAATCCCCTCTTCGGGCATTCCTTCAGCCATACTCAAAGCAGAATATCCGGTAAATGTTCCAAGTTCCAAAACTACTTTCGGTTGAATCATGTGACAAAACATGGCCAACACCCGCCCCTGGAAATGCCCTGACAACATGCGGGGATTAATAGTTCGTAAATGTGTTACCCTGTTTAATTTTGCCAGATAATCGGGTTCAACATCCGAATGTGCTGTTATATAATCTTCTAAATTCATTGTTTTGTTTCAAATTAAAGGTTATCCATGAACAACAAATTCGGTTGTAAAAAAGTTATTACCATTAAGTTATAAATAATTTTCAACGATAAATCAAAACAGATAAATCTGCGGGTTGAAACATTTCATTGGCTATTTCCTGCAATTTTCCGGCTGTTATAGCTTCTATCTGAAGTTTCACCGAATCTAATTCTTCAATTTTTCCATATCGCAAAAAACTTTTTCCCAAACTAAGCGAAAAATTCTCTTTATTCTCTGAAGAAATAGCCATTTGACCCATAAGTTGCAATTTGTACTTTTTCAACGCGTTTTCAGATAATGGCTGTTCGCGAAGTTTCTGCAATTCGGCATAAACCAATTGTTCACATCGGGCTGCATTTTCAGTATCGCAACCAAAATAAACGCTCCACATGCCGCAATCTGTAAATGGTTGGTAATTTGATTCAACATTATAAACCAAACCATGTTTTTCGCGAAGCGAAAGATTCAACAAGCTATTCATGCCAGGACCACCCAGGATATTATTCAACAAATACATGCCCAACCGATCAGGATGATATAAATTGTATGCCCGGTTACCCACCATAAAATGAACCTGATGTGTATTCTTGTCGATTTCCTTACGAACTGGCAAATACGTTGTTGGGGAGTTTCTTTCTTTTGGTTTTAATTCTGTTGACTCTAGTTGTAAATACTTTTCGCATAAACGAATTAATTGCTTGAAGTTCAAATCACCCAAAACGAAAAATACCATTTCTTCAGGTTTATACTGTTTCTGCACAAAACGAACAGCATCATCGGTACTGTATTTTTCAAGTAATTCGGCTTTTCCAAGGATATTGTGTCCAATCGGGTGGTTTGCAAAAAGCAACTCCTCAAAATCGTCGAAAATTAATTCTGAGGGACTGTCGTTGTATGATTGAATTTCATCAATAATGATAACAACTTCTTTGTCAATTTCCTTTTGTGGAAAATTGGAATGAAGTACAATGTCGGAAACCAGTTCCATTGCCCGTTCAAAATACTCATTCAGCACAATGGCATAAACAACTGTTTCTTCTTTCGACGTATAAGCATTCAACTCACCGCCAACATGCTCCAACCGATTGATAATATGACCCGAACGACGTTTTTCAGTACCCTTAAAAAGCATGTGTTCTATAAAGTGTGCCATACCCTGCTCATCTTCCGTTTCATCGCGTGAACCGGTGTTTATAACCATTCCGCAATAAGTAACTGCCGATACATCTGGTTTATGTATGATTTGAATTCCGTTTGGGAGGGTATATGTTTGATATGTCATTCGTTTGCTTTTGAAAAAAGAAATGCAAAGGTACAAAAAATCAATTGACAAAACATCCTCCGACCCTGATTTTTAGAGCGAAGTAATTTATGCAAGACTTAACATAGCCAATAATCAGTTTTCAAACAGAATCTACCAAAAGTTACACCATATAAACCAAATTTTACACATTACCAGAGCTAACAAGCACTAATTTTGTATTCAATTAAATAGGACAAATTAATGTAAAACAATTTAGCACACCTGTAAAAATGAGAACACGACATTATTTCTTAATAGGCTTAACACTAATTCTTACAAATTTTCATTCAATAAAAGCCCAATCGCAGGACTACACTCCACCCAGCCTGCCCACCATTCCGAACAAAGTATTTAATATTAATGATTACGGTGCCATCAGCAATAATACAACTGATAACACACTATCCATCCAGAATGCTATCGATGCAGCAATCAAAGCAGGTGGAGGGCGTGTGGTGATTCCGGCAGGAGTGTATTTATCCGGTCCGCTAAAGTTTAGCAGCAATCTTAATCTGCAAATTGACTCTGCAGCTACAGTTCGTTTTTTGCCCTTTAACAGATATCCCGGTGGATTAAAAGAAGGTATCAGTTTTATCAGCGGAACTGGACTTCACGATATTGCCATCACCGGTAAAGGAACCATTGACGGACAGGGTAGCCCTTGGTGGCCTTATGCCAAAACTAAAGATGCCAGACGCCCCAGAATGATTGTATTTCGTGATTGCGATAGGATTCTTATCGAACATGTAACATTAACTAATTCTCCCATGTTTCATATTGCCATCAGTGGTAAAACTTCAAATGTTACAGTTAGCGGTATAATTGTTCGTGCTCCTGCATCGGACGACCCTGTAAATCCCAGCCACAATACAGATGCATGTGATGTTACCGGGAAAAAAATACTAATCAAAAACTGTGATATTAGTACTGGCGATGATGATTATACCTGCGGCGGCGGAACTTCAGATGTACTTATTACCAACTGCAAATACGGCTATGGACATGGCGTATCTATTGGTAGTCCGACCAAAGGGGGCGTATCCAATATTACCGTTGAAAATTGTACTTTTACCAACACTGAATGTGGAATCCGTCTTAAATCAGATCGTGACCGTGGAGGATTGGTTCAGAATTTGACATACCGTAATTTGAAAATGACAAACGTAGGAATTCCAATTCTGATTTATGGCACTTACAATGCAAAAGATCGTGATTATAGGAATCTGCAAAAGCTTACGCCTGAAATAGCCACCACCTATCCGTCAGCACCAATTGCAGAAAAAACTCCAATATTTCAAAATATCACTTTCAGCAATATCAAAGCCACGGTACAACCCGGAAAACGCGCAGGATTGATATGGGGGCTGCCCGAAGCTCCTGTTGATAATGTGCTGTTAAAAAATGTAGAAATTACGGCTGAGAATCCTTTTGGAATATTTTTCACTAAAAATGTTCGGCTGCAAAATTGCCGAATCAGGACTAAGTTTGGAACAAACGCACTTTCAATTACAAATTCAGAGATTACTATTGATGGTAAAGCAGTAAAATAAACATTACATAAGCAAGCATATTCATCAAAAAAACCGTTTGAGCTCTATCCCTCAAACGGTTTTCTGTAAGTACATCCGGCTTTCCATTCGCTACAACCGTAAGCAGTTTTTCCTTTCAGCAAAGTGCCTTTTCCACAAAGTGGGCAAACTGTACCTTCCGGTGACGGCTGTATTTGAAGTGGTAATGTCATTAAATTAGCTTCACCCGGCCTGCGATTGTCACTTTTTACATTAAATACAATTTCCGTAACCATGGCTTTTAGTTCATCCAAAAAATCTTTTGCCTGATATTCTCCACGCTCTACCTGACGGAGTTTTTTCTCCCAAAGCCCTGTAAGTTCAGCCGATTTCAATAAATCTTCCTGAATAATCTGGATCAACTCCACACCGGTATTGGTGGCAATCAAATTTTTCTTTTCCTTTCGTACATAATCTCGTTTGAAAAGCGTTTCGATAATAGCAGCACGGGTAGATGGACGACCAATACCATTTTCTTTTAGAGCATCGCGCAGTTCATCATTATCCACCAGTTTACCTGCTGTTTCCATGGCTCGCAAAAGAGTTGCTTCAGTATATGGTTTGGGTGGCGATGTCCATTTTTCAGCTAATGTCGGTTCATGCGGTCCGCTTTCCCCTTTTTCAAACAAAGGCAAAGTTTTTTCATCTTCCTCATCCTCGGCATCTTCTACTTCTGTTTTTGCCTTAGCAAAAACAATCCGCCATCCGGGATCGAGAATTTGTTTCCCATTCACTTTAAATTCCACCTTTTCCACTTCGCCCAACACGGTTGTCGTTGAAATTTTACATTCAGGATAAAAGTTAGCAATAAAACGCCGGGCAACTAAATCGAGTACGTGCTTTTCGGTATCACTCAACGCGGTTGGATGCACGCCGGTTGGAATTATGGCGTGATGATCGGTTACTTTGGCATTATCAAAAACCTTCTTCGTTTTCGGCAGTTTATTTTCCAATAAGGGCTTGGTAAGTAATTCATAATCTTTTATTCCTTTTAGGATTTCCGGAATTTTCGGATATAAATCATCTGTCAGATAAGTGGTATCGACACGGGGATAAGTGGTAATTTTCTTTTCGTACAGACTTTGTATGATCTTAAGGGTTTCGTCGGCCGAGTAACCAAATTTTTTATTGCATTCCACCTGAAGCGATGTGAGGTCAAATAGTCGCGGTGCTGATTCAGTTCCTTTTTTTGTAGAAATATCAGTTACAAGAAAATCGGCAGTACGAACAGTATCCAGAAAATTTGTACCTTCTTCCACACTTGAAAAACGACCTTTCGTAGCTGAAAAGATAGTATCACGATATACGGTTTTTAATTCCCAATACGCTTCAGGTCTGAAATTCTCAATTTCCAACTGGCGGTTTACAATCAATGCTAACGTTGGAGTTTGAACACGTCCAATTGAAAGCACCTGACGGTTTTTGCCATATTTAAGCGTATAAAGCCTCGTAGCATTCATGCCCAGCAACCAGTCGCCAATGGCACGCGAAAGTCCGGCTTCATAGAGCGATTGGAATTCTTTCTGGTCCTTGAGTTTCGAAAATCCTTCACGAATTGCTTCTTCGGTCAGCGACGAAATCCACAAACGTTTTACAGGACATTTGCACAACGCCTTTTGCATCACCCACCGTTGAATCAATTCTCCCTCCTGGCCTGCATCACCGCAATTGACAACTTCATCGGCACTTGCCATCAAAGTTTCAATAATTTTGAATTGCTTCTGTATTCCGCTTTCGTTCATCACTTTTATACCAAACCGTTGCGGAATCATAGGCAAATGACTCAATGCCCAAGCCTTCCAGTCAGGAGTATACTCATGTGGTTCCAACAATCCGCAGAGATGGCCAAAAGTCCAGGTTACCTGGTAACCGTTTCCTTCAATATATCCTTCTCTTCTGGTTTTGGCTCCGAGTACTTCGGCAATATCACGTGCCACACTGGGCTTTTCGGCAATGCAAACAATCATCTTTTTCAGTTATCAATGAACAGTTATCAGTGAGCAAGTATTTGCTATTTTTATTTATTTATATCAATCTTCTTGCAAAAGTACAGAAAAACTTTCAAAGGATTTCCGTTCATATTTAACAACAATAGCACACAACTTGCAACAATTCAACATTTCAACGATTTACAGCTTCAACCTTTGCTAAAATTGTTTTATCTTTGTACTCAAATCTAACGCTTAGGTATGGGCGGTTTAGGTATAATGATTAATCATAGAAAATTTAGTTACATGTTTCAAAATCAAAAAATTGCAAAAGATATTTATTATGTTGGCGTAAATGATCGCCAAAAACATAAATTCGAGAATATGATTTCATTGCCAAATGGAGTTTCATATAATTCGTATTTAATAATGGACGAAAAAACTGCTTTGGTAGATACAGTTGACATTTCTTTCGGTGATATTTTTATTGAAAAAATACAATCTCAACTGCAAGGAAGAACTCTTGATTATTTAATTATCAACCATATGGAACCCGATCATTCCGGTTCAATTCGCATAATTCGGAAATATTACCCTGAAATGATCATTGTTGGAAATATTAAAACACTGAGCATGGTGGATGGATATTACGGAGTGACTGATAATACATTGGAAATAAAAGATGGCCAAATTTTGTCGTTGGGAACACACAAGTTGGAATTTCATTTAACACCCATGGTTCACTGGCCCGAAACCATGATGACTTTCGACCAAGCTACTAAAGTGCTTTTTACCGGCGATGCATTCGGTTGTTTTGGCACATTAGATGGTGCAGTCGTTGATCAGGACATGAATGTGGATAAATACTGGGACGAAATGGCTCGCTATTATGCCAATATTGTTGGAAAATATGGCGCCCCAATCCAAAAAGCATTAAAAAAACTAACTCCTATTGACTTTGAAATTATTTGCAGTACACACGGCCCTGTATGGAAAAAATATATTACTGAAGTGGTAGATATGTACGACCAGTTCAGTCGTTATCACGGAGAAGATGGAGTTGTTATTATTTATGGTTCGATGTATGGAAATACTGAATTGATGGCTGAAACAGTGGCTCAAGGATTGTCGCAGTCTGGAGTGAAAAATATTATCATTCACAATGTCTCAAAATCCGATCCATCCATAATTATACGCGATATTTTCAAATACAAAGGTATAATTGTTGGAAGCCCTACTTACAGCAATGAATTATACCCTGAAGTTGAATCATTATTACGTAAAATTGAGATTCGACAGGTTAAAAACCGCGTATTTGGTTGCTTTGGATCCTATACCTGGGCGAGCGCGGCAATAAAACGCCTGACTACTTTTGTGGAAACCATGAAATGGCAATCGGCGGAAATAACTGTTGACGAAAAACAAGGTTTGAAAGAAGACAACTACAAAGCTTGCCTGGAACTTGGACGACAAGTTGCTGTTCTGATGAAAAATCTTGTTGATGAACCTGAACATTGCGTGTAGGCAGTTAGACAACAGGTTGATTAAGTTGATTAAGTTGATTAGGTAAGAACAATTATTAGTACAATTCGTTTACAATTTAAATAATTCGTACGAAGATGCATGAACTGACACTTATTACGCCTACTTTTTTATTTTCGGCTATATCATTATTGTTATTGGCTTATACAAACAGGTTTTTATCGTATGCACAATTGGTACGTATACTGAAAGATAAATACATGGAAGACCATTCGGCTCTCACGTATGCTCAAATCAAGAACCTGCGCAAACGGCTTTACCTTACCAAAAATATGCAAATGCTGGGCGTTGGCAGTTTGCTGCTTTGCGTGGCCACTATGTTTTTGATTTACGTCGGACTGCAAATTATTTCCGCTTATGTTTTTGCATTGGCTCTACTCTTGCTGATAGTTTCGCTGACTCTTTCAGTTTTAGAAATTCGCATATCGGCTAAATCACTTGAAATTTACCTGGGCGATATGGAGAACATTCAGAAACAGTAATTGATTACTAATCCGAATAGAATCTTTACATTTAACTCAATCGTTCAATTAAAACTTATCAACTAAAGCATGAATAATGGATTTGTACGTGTAGCTGCTGCCATTCCCGAACTTCGGGTAGCCGATTGCGCTTTTAATGTTTCCAAAATGGCGGATTTGGTTCGTCAGGGTGAAACTGAAAAAGTGCAGGTCATCTGCTTCCCTGAATTGTCTATTACAGCTTACACTTGCGCCGATTTATTTTTTCAGCATCATCTTCTGGAAAATGCCGAAAAAGCATTGAACGAATTGCAAATGCTTACATTCTCGACGACTGCTGCCATAATCGTGGGGATGCCGGTGCGTGCAGGGAATCAACTTTTCAATTGTGCGGTAGTGCTTCAGGGCGGTCATATTTTAGGTGTTGTTCCAAAAACACATTTACCAAATAACAACGAATTCTACGAAAAACGATGGTTTGCACCTTCTACATCTACTGATATTCAGAATATCTTACTTTCAGGCGAAGAAGTTCCATTTGGAACAGAGTTACTTTTCAGTGATGGAAAGTTTTCATTTGGAATTGAAATATGCGAAGACTTGTGGGTACCCATTCCACCCAGTTCACAACATACATTGCACGGTGCCGATATTATTTTCAACCTTTCGGCTACCAATGAATTAATTGGCAAACATCAATACCTCCGTCAGCTTATTGAACAACAATCAGCCCGTTGTATTGCCGGATATGTTTATGCATCGGCAGGTGCAGGCGAATCAACTACCGATGTGGTTTACTCGGGAAACGGACTGATAGCCGAAAACGGCAAAATGCTTGCTGCCTCCGAACGGTTCTCATTCGAACCGCAACTGATTGTAAGTGAGATTGACATTGAACGCCTGCAAGCTGATCGGTTACGAAATACAAATTACACCAACGACAAATCGACGCATATTTATCGTACTGTACTTTTAGAAGATGCGCATTTCACCAAGTTTCAATTGAAACGGACATTTCATAAACATCCTTTCGTTCCGCCAATTAACAATCGCGACGCAAGTTGCGAAGAAATTTTCTCCATTCAAGTGGGGGGATTGGCAAAGCGGTGGAAACACACCAACTCCGAAACGGTTGTTGTTGGCATTTCGGGCGGATTGGATTCAACCCTGGCTTTGCTCGTTTGTGTAAAAACAGCTGATAAGCTTGACTTCGACCGCAAACGGATTATCGGCATCACTATGCCCGGCTTTGGAACTACCGACCGGACGTATTCCAATGCTGTTAACCTGATGAAATCATTGGGTATTACCATGCTCGAAATTTCTATTAAAGACGCTTGTCTGCAACATTTCAAAGATATAAATCACAATCCGAAAGTTCACAATGTGACATACGAAAATACTCAAGCGCGTGAACGTACTCAAATACTGATGGACATTGCCAACCAACGGAATGGTTTAGTCATAGGTACCGGCGATCTATCGGAATCTGCACTTGGTTGGGCTACTTACAACGGAGACCACATGTCGATGTATGCCGTAAACTCTGGCGTTCCTAAAACTCTAGTTCGATATTTGGTTGATTGGGCTGCACATCAATTGGACCCTGTTTCCAAAGAGATTCTTCAAGATGTACTCGATACACCTGTAAGCCCTGAGTTGCTCCCTGCCAACGAATATGGCGAAATTGCTCAAAAAACTGAGGATATAGTAGGACCTTACGAATTGCACGATTTCTTCCTGTACTATATGATTCGTTTTGGGTTCAGTCCGTCTAAGATACTTTTTTTGGCTAAAAATGCATTTGCTGGGACTTATGCTGAGGAGGTAATTGAGAAATGGTTGAAAATATTCTTGAGTCGTTTCTTTGCGCAACAATTCAAACGATCTTGCATCCCCGACGGACCAAAAGTTGGCTCTATCAACTTGTCACCCCGCGGCGATTGGCGTATGCCGAGCGATGCAATTGCATTTTTTATCAACGAACAATAAACAGTGAATAGTTTAAATTATTAAACTTAATTAGTATCACATTAACTTATGCTCGAACAAAGATTTTACGGAAATACGCTGCATGACTGGATAATATCTTTAGTCATAATTATTGGAGCCTTAATACTCAACAAAATAATTATCTTGTTGAACAAGCATGTTGTTCAAAAAATTACGAGTAAAACCAAAAGCAAGCTTGATGATATTTTATTTAAAATGCTTCAGTCGCCTGTTTTATTGGGGATTGCTTTAGCTGCAATTTGGTTTGCAGCACGCCGTCTGGAGTTAGGCGCTCAAGTTGAGAATGGAATTCTTAAAGCATATAAAGTTCTTACTGTTGTTAATATAACGTGGTTTGTAGCCCGTTTGGTAAATGCTTTATTAGAAGAATATTTAGCTCCTAAAGCAGCCGACAAGAATACGCTAAAATACCTCGACAATCACTTGATGTCGATTCTACGCCGAGCTGTTTTGGCAATTATCTGGTCACTGGGCATAGTGATGGCACTGAACAACGTGGGAATCAACGTGGGAACACTTATTGCCGGACTTAGTATTGGCGGTTTGGCCTTTGCGCTGGCAGCACAAGATACGATTAAAAACATTTACGGTGGATTCACCATTTTCACTGACCGCCCGTTCCGCATTGGCGACCGCATTAAAGTGGATGGTTTTGATGGCTTTGTAGAAAATATTGGCATCCGTAGCACCCGCATTCGTACACTGGAAAAGCGAGTAGTTACCATTCCTAATTTTAAACTGGTGGAGGCTTCGGTGGAAAATATTTCTGAAGAACCTATGCGTCGTGTGCTAATGAAACTAGGCCTAACCTATAATACCACACCTGCCAAAATGAACGAAGCAATGAGCATTCTTCGCGATATGCCAAACCGTGTAAACAATGTTTTTGAAAAAGATTTGGTAGTAGCTTTTACCGACTTTACCGATTTCTCACTGATCATTACTTTCGTGTATTTTATTCGAAAAAATGCCGACGTTATGGAAACACCCTCGCAGGTAAACACCGAAATTCTAAGTGCTTTCAATGCTGCCGGACTACAATTTGCATTCCCTACACAGACGGTGTACGTGGAAAAAGGAAGTTAGAAATTGGGACGAAAAGTTTACCAAGTGAAATCTCTACACTAAATCTCCGGCTCCAACACGCACAATTTCGGGTTCGTCGCCTGTGCAATCTACAATCGTGGAGTGAATAAGCCGCCCCATTCCTCCGTCGATAACCAAATCCACCTGATTACCATATTTTTCTTCAATCAGTTCGGGATCGGTAATGTATTCGGTGGTTTTTTCGTCAGTAAAAATAGAACTGGCCATCATTGGGTTGCCCAGTTCGTGCACAATAGCAAGAGCAATGGAGTTTTTTGGCATACGAATGCCGACAGTTTTTTTGTTTTTGAAAAGTTTGGGAAGTTTGCTACTACCGTTGAGAATAAAAGTAAAAGGACCGGGCAGATTTTTCTTCATCAATTTAAAATCTACATCGTCCATTTTGGCATACTCGCTAATTTGGCTCATTTCATGGCAAACAAACGATAAGTTTGCTTTGCGCATATCGTGCTCTTTCAGCTTAGCTATAAACTCCACTCCTGCAGCATTAAAAATATTACATCCAAAAGCGTATACCGTGTCAGTAGGGAAAATGATGATTCCTCCATGCCGCAATACTTCCGCAATATGTCGGATTTGAACCGGATTCGGATTGTCTTCGTAAAGTTTAAGTAACAAGTTGGTTGACTGGTTTTTTAGTTGATTAGTTAATTGAAACACAAAAGTACAAAAAAATCCTGTAAAAGAATTTACAGGATTTCTTATAATATCATAACAAGTTAATCAAAATGCATCGATAATTGCTTTGAAATCGGCCACTTTCAACGAAGCACCACCAATCAAACCGCCATCGATATCAGGCTGTGAGAATAATTCTTTAGCATTTTTAGCGTTACAACTACCACCATAAAGAATTGAAGTATTTTCAGCAACTTCTTTGCCAAATTTAACGGCAATCAAACTGCGGATAAATGCCAACATTTCTTGGGCTTGCTCAGTAGAAGCAGTTACACCCGTACCGATAGCCCAGATTGGTTCATAAGCAATTACTATTTTTTTGAAATCCTCAATACTCAAGTTGAATACGGTTTCTTCCAACTGGTTTTTCACATAAGCGTTTTGTTCGTTCGCATTACGCACTTCCAGTGCTTCACCACAGCAATAAATTGGAGTCAACCCGTTAGCTAATGCCAAAGCCACTTTATCATTTAAAATTGCACTTGTTTCGCCATAGTATTCGCGACGTTCAGAGTGACCTAAAATTACATAGCCTGCACCGGTAGATTTTACCATAGCGGCACTTATTTCGCCTGTGTAAGCTCCCGATTCTTTGTTAGCACAGTTTTGTGCTGCCACACCAATTTTATTAGTATCGATAGCTGCAACCACGCTTGCAAGGTGAATAGCAGGAGTTCCGATTACTACATCACAATTTAGTTTTTCACCAGCTAATGCTTCGTTCAGTTCAATTGCCAATGCCATCCCTTCCTGTAGGGTTTTGTTCATTTTCCAGTTTCCTGCAACAATGTTTTTTCTCATCTTTTTTATATTTTAATAGTTTGATAATTTGATATTCATAGTGTAAGTTGCATTAGCCTGCTTTGTTGGCAGTGCTTCAAGTGCATTTTACCTACTTCTCGTTACTTACTCTCAACTCCTTACTTAAAATCCCTCCAGTTCCACTTACCAAGAATCGTTCCCTTCTTAAGAAGCACTAATCCCGGATTAGCACGAATAACTGTTTTCAAAGCAGTAGGGTCTGTTTTCCAAAATGGGAAAGTTACACCAGTTTTAGCCACAAATTTCTTTATATCTTCGTTCGATGACGCAGTCAATGCATAAAATTTGTCTCCGTCTTTTAAAGCCTTTTGGTAAATGTTTTCGGCTTTCTTTGCGCCCTCAATAGATGTTTCGTCCAGATCATACATTGTCAACAAATAAGTTTTTCCCGGGTAATTAAGCACCTCTTGGGTGATGTCATCAAATTGATCATTCATAATTGAAAAATCGTGAATTGGCGGTTTGTAACCCTGAGAAACCAACACACTTTTTTGATCAACAAATGTCCAGCTCGGATCTCCTTTAGGATAATTCTCCAGTGTAAATTCTTTTTTTACGCCATCTTTTTGATAAATAAAAGTAGTTTTATATTCATCAGAAGGTGCATTATCCGGAATTTCCATAGCTTTTGGAATATTTACACCCACTTTATAAGGAAGGAAATCTATCATTGGTAAATGACGATAGCTATATAGCGACAATGAAATACCAAATGCTATAAAAACAAAGAAGGCAAGAAACTGCAATTTATTAATAAGAAATGGTTGAAATTTATGATGGTATATAAGCATCAGAATTAAGAGACTTATCAGAATAGCATTTTTAAAGAATGTTGCCCAATTGCTAATTATCAACGCTTCGCCAAAACAGCCACAATCCGAAACGGGATTTTTAATGGCTATATATAATGTAAGCGGAGTCATTACAAGCATAAAAAGCAAAGCCAGTATGTTAGTCAAATCAATATGAATATTGAAAATCATATTAAGTCCAATGAGCAATTCGAGCGTGGAAAGGGCAATTGCAAACGGAAAAGCATAATCAGCCATTGATCCAAAAAAACCGCCAAAAGTATGAAGATAATCTTCAATTTTATACGATGAGCCAAGGGGGTCAATTGCTTTCACAAAACCTGAAAAAACAAAAACGGCACCAAAAAGGATACGTCCCACTTGTAAAGAAATATTTCCAACTGTTTGCAAAGTTTTATTCATTTTCGAGTCTTATTGGTAATTAGTAGATTTACAAATGTTTGTCAGCAGATTCTTCTATTTTTATCAGCCCAAACACAGCATAATTAATCATATCGAAATAGTTGGCATCAATCCCTTCCGAAAAGAGTGCTTTACCCTGGTTATCTTCAATTTGCTTGGTTCTTAAAATTTTCATTAGAATTAAATCCGTATACGATTCCATGCGCATTGTACGCCAGGCTTCGTCGTAATCATGATTCTTATCCATCATCAATTTTTTGGCTTCGAGCATATACTTCGAATAAAGTTCAAAACCTTTTTCGTAAGTCAAATCATCGGTATTGGAGAGTCCCAGTTCCAGCTGAATCAGTCCGATAATTCCATAATTTACAATGGCAATCAATTCAGAACGAATTCCTTCGTCAACTTTCGAAACACCTTTCGTTTCAATACTGCGAATACGATTGGCTTTGATGAAAATCTGATCTGTAACCGACTGCGTGCGTAAGATCCGCCACGAAGTTCCGTAATCTTTCATCTTCTTTGTAAATATATCACGGCAAATGGTGGCAACCTGGTCAAACTGTTGGTCGGTGTGATTCATAATGATAAGCTATTTTTTTGGAGCAGCAAAGTTACTATTTTTTGTTGAAACGACCAATCAATAATGTCAAGACTTTTTACTCCTGAAATAGTATCGACAAAATTAGTCAGAAAGGTAAAAAAACATTCCTTGAAAACAAATTTAAGAACTCCACACTGGGTAATATTTATCAATGCAAAATCTTTATTATTGATATTTTTTTGAATTATATTTATGGTTTAAGTCTCAAAAGAATTGTGAAAAGTTGATGTTATTTCAGGTTTTCTGGTTTTTTTATCCGATATTTGTAATACTAACACCTGCAAATTATGATTCGATTCTTACAATTAACTGTATTTTTCATTCTATTTTCTGTAATAACTGTTTCAGGCCAAAAGCTCGGAAATGCGTCTTATTATAGCCATAAATTACAAGGCCGACACACCGCAGATGGAGGAAGATATAATCCGGATAGCCTGACTTGCGCCCACCGGTCTTACCCGCTCGGAACATATTTGTTGGTCAGGAATCCTAAAAACGACCATGAAGTAATTGTAAAAGTAACCGATCGTGGACCACATCAACGAAGATTAGCCATAGATCTTTCGTATTGTGCTGCATCTGTTCTTGACATAGTTAGAGCCGGTATTGCCCGAGTGGAGATTACCCGGCTGGATTCATTGCCACTCAAATTTCCAATTTACTCTCCTATTCCAATACCTGTTAAAGGATTAACTAGTGAAAATTCCAATGTAATTTTAAAATTATCGTTGGATAATATAAAGGGAAAATTGCGAAGCTAATCAATTTACAACCTTTATTTTTTTTGATAAGTTGTTTATAAATAAGCAGTAAATAATTATTGAAAAATGGATTTATACGAAAATATGTTTCAACGCACAGAACTGCTTTTAGGTAAAAGTTTTATGATAAAAGCAGCCCAAAAAAGGGTTATTTTATTTGGAATTGGCGGTGTAGGAAGTTGGTGCGCAGAAAGCTTAATTCGTTCTGGTATTCAACATCTTACTATCGTTGATTCCGATCGGGTGAGTGTTTCGAATATAAACAGGCAATTACTGGCAACCACAAAAACAATTGGTGAGATTAAAACTGAAGTATTAAAAAAACGTCTTCTTGAAATTAATCCAAAAGCTGAAATTGCTGCACTTCAAGAAATATATAGTCCTGAAACTAACGAATTATTTGGTCTTGATACCTATGACTTCATCATCGACGCTATTGACAGTTTATCGAACAAAGTCTATCTCATACAACAGGCCACCAAAACCGACGCTGTTTTCTTTTCGTCGATGGGTGCTGCACTAAAAATGGATCCTACAAGCATTAGAGTGACAGAATTTTGGAAAGTGCAAGGCTGTCCGCTAGCTGCTGCATTGCGAAGCAGAATAAAGAAAAGCGGAGGTATTAACAAAAAATTTTTGTGTGTTTATAGCGAAGAATTACTTCAAAACAAGGGAGAAGAAATTCCAATTCCAGAAAAAACATCTTTTGAACTACAACCAACAAATGATAATTCAAAATTAGAGGACGATAACTGGAGTGCAAAGAAAGCAAGAATTAATGGAACCACTTCCTATATGCCTGCCATGTTTGGTATGACAATAGCAGGATTAGTAGTACAAGAAATTGAAAAAGAGAAAGATAGAATTTAAATGATAACAAAATAAAATATCTGATATTTGCTTGTTATCATTTAATTTTTTCATAAATTTACCCCGCATAATCAAGTGCAAAAGTGTACTATTTTTAAAGCAGGAGGTAATTATGAAAAATTCATTTATACATCCGAAAATCGATATCCCTCGACAGGATATTAATGAGCTACAGAAAGTAAAAGTCGCTGAAAACGAGTCACAACAACCCCAAAATGTCCAAACAGACTTTAACGAAACGTTGTTATCATCCCTACCCTATCCTGCAATGTATGTCAGGCAAAAAGACCGAATCATATTAGCCGCAAATGAATTTGCAATAAATTTCGGAGCTAAAATTGGTGGCCATTGTTGGCGGGAATTTGGGAAGACTGATTTTATTAGCAAAGCAGATACTGAAATTGCTACAAAGTTTCCTAATCTGGTTCCCAATGAATTTAATATTAAGTGCTCCTTTTGCCTGGGAGATGAATGTATTTTGGATTCTCCTTGCCAAAACAACCCTGAAGTAAATGCATTCGGACGAATTTGGGACACTTACTGGATTAAAGTCAGCGATGAAGTTTTCCTGCATTACCTGATTGATATCACTGAACGTAAAAAGCTTGAAGAATCACTGCGCGAAAGCGAGGAATTTCTTAAACAAACTCAGCAAATATCTATGTTAGGTTCTTATAACCTAGATATTTCGTCCGGAAATTGGGTGAGCTCCGAGGTTATGGATAATATCTTTGGTATTGATTCTAATTTTAAAAAAACTTTCGAAAGTTGGTTATCAATTATTCATCCAGAAATGAGGGAAATGATGTCCAATTATTTTAACACCGAAGTTATTGGCAATAAAAAAGGTTTCAATAAAGAATATAAAATCAAAAGGAAGAATGACGGAGAAGAACGATGGGTACATGGTTTAGGCGATTTAAAATTTAACGAGAATAATGAACCAATAAAAATGATTGGTACAATTAGAGACATTACTGAACGCAAACAAGAACAATCGCGAATTATCCGCAATCTCCAATTTACCGAAGTTTTATTAAAATCAATACCAATTCCAGTTTTTTTTATTGATACAAATGGGCTATACACAGGTTGCAATGAAGCTTTTAGCAATCAGTTAGGTATTTCAAACGAAGATGTCAAAGGAAAGTCGGTAATGGATTTATGGCCTGGCAAACAATCAAAAATGTATTTTCTAAGTGATCTGGACATCATTGTAAACAAAGAATTTAAAAGCTACGAAACCACAATTATTGATAAAAATAATCAAGAGCGGAACGTGATACTTATTAAAAACGTTTATTT
Source organism: Paludibacter sp. (assembly GCA_031292575.1). GTDB lineage: Bacteria > Bacteroidota > Bacteroidia > Bacteroidales > Paludibacteraceae > Paludibacter. The sequence goes on along the minus strand of JARLGX010000018.1, from coordinate 21,127 downwards.
TGATGAACTCGGTCAGGCAGCAGGAATTGTTGGTACATATGTTGATATTACCGAGCAAAAGAAAAGAGAAAATGCCCTGAGAAAAAGTGAAAATAAATATAAGCTTCTGTCTGAGAACATTACCGACGGGATATTTACCTGCAAAAATGGATATATCGAATATGTAAATCGTTCGATGAGTATAATTTTCAGCTGTGATGAAGCAAGATTGGAAGGTAAAAAGTTAACCCAATTAATCATTCCTGAGCGTAGAAACGATTTTGAAGCATTTATTTCGTTCGATCCTTCTTCAGATCAGGTTACTAACATTGAAATTGAATGTTTAAAGGATGATAATTCAATTGTATTTGTTGAAATGTTTTTAAATTATGTGGCTTCGGAAAAGACAATCTACGGAGTAATGCACGATATAACCAAAAAGAAGATATTGCAGGAAAAAAATATTATTAAAGCCATAATTCAGACTGAAGAAAAAGAGAGAGCCTATTTTTCAAAAGAGTTACACGATGGTTTAGGTCCTTTACTTTCAACAATTAAGCTCTATTTACAGTGGTCGGTTAGACCAAAAACGAACAAATCACGAAAGGAAATAATTCTCAAAGCAGAAGAAATACTGGAAGAAGCACTTACTACCGTAAAAGAAATTTCGAACAAATTAAGTCCGCTTCTTCTCCAAAATTACGGCTTAACATCGGCAGTACAAAGTTTTGTGAACAAACTCGGAGATACAAATGCAATCAAAATTGAGTTTTATAGTAATATAACCCGACGAATAGAAATGGAAATTGAAGTGGCATTATACAGGGCAATTATTGAGTGCGTTAACAATACAATTAAATATGCCAAGGCAAAACAAATTCATATACAGATGATTGACACAGGAAATCACATTCAACTTCAATACAGGGATGATGGCAAAGGATTTGATATTGTAAAAATTTTATCCGAAAAAAAAGGATTGGGCTTATATAATCTGCAAAATAGGATTCAAACAATTGGAGGCGAAATTAAAATGTTTAGCAAACCGCATGAAGGAGTTAATTTCCGAATAAATGTACCTGTCAAGTAAATTCTTTATTTTAATCTATTACAAATATTTTTAGGGATATGAATCTGAATCTTTTTAAAAAACCGACCGTAATTATTGTTGATGATCACCTCATTTTTCAACAAGGGTTAAAATCAATAATTACAGCAGAAAACATTGCCACAGTAATAGGCGAAGCTTCTAACGGTAAAGATTTTATTGACATTCTGTCAAACACCAAGCCCGATTTGGTTTTAATGGATATTGACATGCCACAAATGAATGGGTTGGAGGCGGCTCAAAAAGCGTTGGAATTGATGCCCGGAATAAAAATAATTATCTTAACAATGTTTGGAGATGAAGATTATTATTATAAAATGATTGACATTGGTGTTAAAGGATTTATTTTGAAATCAACAGGTATTGCCGAACTTGAAAAAGCAATTCATGAGGTAATGAGAGGTGAAAGTTATTTTTCCAACGAGCTTTTAACAAAAATCATTCGAAATTTCAGCCAAAATGCTTACCAACGGAAAAAACTAGTTAACGATCTTACTGATAGGGAACTTATGGTTTTACAACAAATTTGCCAGGGGCTAACTACGAATGAAATTGCTGAAAAACTAAATATAAGTCCAAAAACAGTTAAATCTCACCGATCAAATTTGCTTGAAAAAACAGCTTGCAAAAATACACCCGGTTTAATCCTCTTTGCCTTAAAAAATAAAATTATTGAACTATAAATCAATTTTTTTTATTCAAATTTAACAAGTTCATTCTCCATAAACAAAAGTCTAAACATCAACATATTAGTTCATTATATGGTCTTTTGTAATGATAGTTTCTACACCTTTAAGCCTATTTAAAATACACCTTTAGACCAAGTGATTTTAATCCTTTCAGCCCTTGTATGCTAATTCTTTTTTCAGTAATATAGCAATTCAAAAAGAGATTCATTTCTCTATTACCCTATAAACCAAAAAATCAAATTCAAAACTATGAGATTAACAACTTTTAAAAAACCAACCATTATTCTTGTCGACGATCATTTAATTTTCAGACAAGGTTTAAAATCTTTAATTACCATTGAAAACCTTGGAAAAGTTATTGGAGAAGCATCGGATGGTAAAGAATTTATAAAATTGCTTTCGCTTCCGGATCCCGATTTGGTTATAATGGATATTGATATGCCACATATGAACGGCATGGAAGCAACTCAAAAAGCCCTGGAACTGAAACCCGATTTAAAAATTATTGTTTTCTCAATGTTTGGAGACGAAGAATATTTTCTCAAAATGACTGAATTAGGAGTTAAAGGATTCATTCTCAAATCGAGCGGTATAAATGAAGTAGAAAAAGCGATTTCAGATGTAATGAACGGCGAAAAATATTTTTCAAATACACTTCCAAAAAACACGATAAACAAATTGAATCTTAACAAGCCGCAGGAAACTATTGAAAAGCCTAAAACCCCAATCCCCTGGTGGTAAGCTAATTAATTTTTTTTCTGAATACCAGAAAATTGCATTCAAAATCAACAATTTGCTCTTGTCTATTTTATCGGAGACCGAACTTTAATTCGTTCTCCGATATTTATATACATAAAATCCAAACTTATTAAAAGAAAAAAACACATTTCAATCCATCAATTTATTTTTATCAACTCACCTCCCGTATGACTCACAAAATCAGGTGCGTACTGACACTGAACTGATGCAATTCCACTTGTAAACTCACCACAATTGTTCGCCCAAAGTTCATACTCAAAAACATAAGTTCCTTTGGGTAAATAAGAGAAAAAGAACTGAGTAGAAGCATCTTTGGTTGTTTTAAAATAACAAACACCTTCTTTCCAATCACAGCCGGAAAGTTGATTGACAGGTTCAAAGCAGGAGGCACGCAGATCTTTTAATGTTACAAATTCAAGATTACGATCCGTTGTGATTACTAACCGAGTTATGACTTTATCACCCTTTTTTATTTCTGTTTGTTCAATTGGCACTAATGTTTTTACCGAAATTGTCATTTTTTCAACAAACAACTTTTTAGTAATTTTCAACGGTCCGTTCTGACTTTCAATTTTATCCAAATCCTGATAATACTGCCAATACATTGCTCCCCAACCAGTTCCTGAATTCAATTTCCTGACTGTTACTTTTGCCGTTTCGGGGGTGATTTCATTTACCGGAATTGTTTCTTTAAAATATCCGGTACCTGCTTCAGTGCTTGCAGGTTGCAATGTTGTATTTCCAACATTAATTTTAACTGAACCTTCGTTGGCTAACCAATCGCTGCCCTGATTAAGCAAAGTATAAATTGCCTCTACGGTTGCCATAGGGGAATTCCAGCGTTGAGTTTGTTTTTGTTTAAGCATCCAGATTTTCATTTCCTCAATATCATTCGAATTTTTGTTTATTTCCGAAAAAGCTTCGATAATGGCAGCCTGCACTGCGATCGGCTGTTCGTTCCAAAAATATCCAGGGGTATTTTTTGCCCAATACATTCCAAACTCATCGGTTTTCAAAGCATTTTCTTTCAACGACTTCAAAATTTTAATTGCGATATCGGTTTTGCCATTTCGCTCGGCCACAACTGCCATCATAGCTTTGCCATATAGTGTCAGCTCTGTCCAGTATTTTTCGGATTGGGCTGTGTAAAATTTTGCTGCTTCCAAAGCCGACTTATCGATCGGAAATGCCTGAAATTCGGAACGGACATGCAAATAAAACAATTGCATATTGTCAACACACATTTCCTTTTCGTAGTTCTTGTTGTACTTCTTCAGATTATCAAAATCACGGGTAATTTCCAAATCAAGGTAATGCAAGGCTGATTTCACTGTTAACTGTTGTTTGTTGTCTGTTGACTGACCTGTCATCCTATTTAACCGGCCTAAATTCAAGAGAATTTTCTGGGTTATATACCGACTTTCTGTCATTCCTTTGAACCATGGAAATCCACCTGAAGGCAACTGCAACGAAATCAATTTATCCAGGTACTGTTGTGCCTGATTTTTCTGCATGTTCAAATCGAAGAGCAATGCAATTTGACGTTTTTGCTCGGTTTCATTTTTTGCAGCCATCACCCAAGGAGTTTCGTCTAGCAACATATTTTTCAGCTCAGCGTTTTTTTCCAAATTCGAATTCAATGCTTCCCTGCTCCCACCTGCATTTTTCCAACGCTCGAAAGTAGTTGCAATTTTGGGATTAGAGTTGGCAATAAATGCAGCCAGCGTGTTAGCATAATAAGCTGTAAAATAATCCAATGTATTGTCATTCTCAGGGGTTGAAATTGTGGGTAAAGCTTGCACTGCATACCAGGCAGGATTGGAAGAAAATTCCACTGTAAGGTTTTTTGTATCCACCTTCGATTCATTTTTTAATAGACTTTCAAAATTGAATGAACGGGTTTGATTTCCGCGTATAGTCAAAGGCATACTTTCTGTTACCAACACTTTGTCAGGCAAAACGGGTAAGTATTTTTGTTCGCCATCGCTAAAGTTACCGGCGCGCGCCACAACTTTGCAGGTTACCAATTCGTAAAGTGAGAATTCGCTTAGCCTCCATTCTACAGCTTTTGTTTGGTTGGCAGCTAATGTCACTTTTTTGGGAGCGGCATCTTTTATCGTAATCAATTTTCCTGTTTCAGGATTAATCATTTCAAACTGAACGGATGCCAAAATTGTAGAATCAGTAAGATTAGTTACATTGGCACTAAGTACCAGTTTATCGGAACGACGAACGAAACGCGGCAAGTTCATTTGCACCATTAAATCCTTTTGAGTTATAACCTGTGCTTCTCCTTGTCCAAAATACAAATCCTGAGTATGAGCTAACATCATTACATTCCACCGTGTCAGGCTTTCTGGAGCAGTAAAAGCAAATTTTACATTTCCGGCAGAATCTGTTCGCAGTTGAGGATAGAAAAAGGCTGTTTCGTTGAAATTGGTTCGAATCTGAACAGGAGCTTCTGTTTGGATTGTTTCGTAATCAGCAATATCTCTTCCATTTGAGTTATCTTTCCCTTTTACATCAGCAATTGAAAGCACTTCTTCATCCTTCTTTATCACTGGAGCTGCAAATCTAACTCCTGATTTCAATCTCATTCCCGAGGAAGAATAATATCCAACTATATCTAGCCCAAACCAGTTTAATACATCGAATTGATAATCTTTTATATTATCATATTTTATATTGAAACTCATATAATCACTTCGAGTATCATAAGAGTTTGATTTCCAAAGTGGAGCATATAAAACCGATTCTCTATAAGTTGGATTAAAATACCAATTGTGCAACCGCAGCGCATCCAACGAAGCATCATACATATCGACCATTAATTCTGCAACTTTTTTATTTTTAGCGCATTCCGGTATTGTTACAGTCCATTCAGCTTTTTCGCCCGGAAGTAACTTATTTCTGAATACACTGAACGTCGGGGTCAGTTTCTTTTCAGGTTCCTTGCGGGTTAATTGAATAGATTTAGTAAAAAGTTGTTCATCCTTCATGAACGTGAACATCACCGTTACACCCGCGCCATAACTTTCTTTAAACGGAATATCGAAGGTCTTGATTTCATTTGAAAATGGTATCCAACTACTTTCTAACACGGTATTTCCATTCATTATTTCGTAAAGTAGCATTGAATTTTCGGTAGATGTTCCGAACTGAATTCGTGCCGTTTCTCCAACTTCACATTCAGTTTTAGGAGTCAACAGCCACATGTAAGTTTTTATTGGTGGACGTTTATCTTCGGTACCATAAAGTATAAATGTTTTCTCGAGCTTTACTTCTCTACCGTGAGCATCCAACGTGGTGAAAGTAAACTTGTACTTTCCTGACTTAAACTGTTTAAAATCAACATTCTGTTTTTTATCTTTAGTATTTAGATTCCCAGATAAAACCTTTTCGCCCACTTTAATATTTTTATTTTCATCTATATTTTCATCGTATTCATTGCCTTCATTCAATCGAAAAACTGAATATTTGATAATCGAATTAACTTTATCATCGTTCAAAGTTGCAGTTTCAATTTCAAAACTGAAACTTTCATCTTTTTTAATTTTTTCGGGAATTTCCGTTATGATAAACAGCGATTTATCTCCTACTGAAATAGCTTTTTCTCCTTGTTGTGTTTCACCTTTTGGGTCTGTTACATCAACGTAAAGTGTGTATGTATAGGCTTTATCAACATAATTGGAAGATTTTGATTTTGGTCTGGCAGGGACAAAAGACACTTCAAATGCACCATTGTTAGTGCTTTTTGTGGTTCCATTCGTAATTTCTTCTTCAGGTTCATTAAACCACCAACAATATCTGTGTACGCGTCGAACAACACGGTATTTTATACTGGCATCAGCAATATTAAAACCAGCATAAGCCTTTACACTGCCTGAAATTTTCACAGAATCTCCGAATTGGATTTCCTTTTTGGGTTTATCAATCAACACTTCAAAAGTCGGTCGCTTATATTCTTCCACCCAGATTGGCAATGAAGTTGTACCGGCTAAGATCCGATAAACACCATTTAATCTACCTTCCGGTAAAATAAATTCACCTGAAATCGAACCAAAATCATTCGTAGTAAAAGACTTTGTAGTAACTGTTTTGTTATTGGCATCAACCAACACTATATTGAAAAACTTATTTGGAAGGACAATTTGCCTTTTCTTTGAAGCTACAAAAGCGATTGCTTTAAAATACACTATCTGTCCGGGGCGGTATAATGATCGATCTGTAAAAAGATTTATCTTTTCATCATCACCTTCTAAATTCTTTCTTGAATTGAACCCGAAATAAGAATCTGAAGTAAAATATACATCTTTTCCTTTTTTTAAAAAATAAACATCATTTGAATTGTTGTCATCCAAAGGATAAGTACATAGCCCAATCTCATTTGTCTTTGAAGTAATTATATGCTCTAAATCATAACCGCTTCCCATCCATTTTTTAGTATAAAGTTCAACCTGTATATTCGATTGTGGAATGCCTGTTTGACTATTCAAAGCATATAAATTCCCAATATCAGGCTTGTTTTTGCGATTCATAATAGCAAAATCAGTCACAGTAAATGTTCCATTTGCCCGATGACTTACTTTTTTATTGTTTTTCAGTTCAAGACAAAAATCGTAAATACCATAGTCCTTTGGCTTAATAAGAATGTTAGTTTTTACATTTCCAAAATCAGGATCAGATTTTATAGTAATCTGGCGGGTTTCAACTAATATTCTACTTGGATAGACAGAATTATTTCTGTTGTTTTCTTTAAAATTGTAATACTCCAAAGCTGTTGCATTAACCCGATATACGGACAATTGCAAAGAACTAATATTGCTACTATTAATCTTTACTTTTATATTAGAACTAAGATTTGTAACTTCTTTATAGGTTATATTGAGATCCTTTTTTGTAATTAATTTTTTGATATTTATCAACAAACCAATGCGCTTATATTTTGGAAAACGCTGAATGCCATAACTACAAATATTATAAGCCAACCGTTTAAAATTCTTCGTTCTTTGACAAATCTCGTCAGCGCCATCATTATTAGTTGACTGTTGATAATAATAATTTGCTTTTTCGGCAAGCACTTCCACCACTATTTCATTATTTAGATTAGTCTTAATCAATCTATTCAACTCCGAAAGATAAAGGCTGTCTGTACTTTCATTTTCTGAACCAGAACGAAAATAATCCAAACGTTCCAAATTGAGATTCATAAAAGCTCCAATTTTACTGGCTTTCAATCTAAAAGCTAATAATTGTTGATAAGTTTCAATTATCTGGTTTTCAATTGATTTATTGTACAACAAATCGGATTTAAGTGTTATAAATAGATATGCATCTGCAAAATAGTTTTTATCCGTAAGAGGATTTTTAACAGAAGTAATCCCCGTCAAACTTTTTAAGATACTAATTCTTCGATTTCCCAGAAAATCAAACAAAGTAGGTTGCATTGTCCGGCTATCATCTCCTTTTTCGAGCAAAGCAGCAAACTTCAAGACACTGGTTTGTTGTAAAACAGCAGGATTTTCCATTGATGCAGCAAGATGCTTTGAAATCTTATCGAAATAAATATTCTTCGTCCATTCCTTCATATCCTCGGGCACATAACCAACTACTTCGGTGCGACGATTAATTGTCCATTGGTCCTTTTGATAATACTGAGCATAAAGTTCGGCAGTCATCGAATGCAGCAAAGCCCGTTCGGCCGGGTCGGTACATGTTTCGGTAAAATCTTCGAAATTCTTTATCAATACAGGTGCTTCATCCGGATTTTTATCCAATGTAAAACGCATTTTATAAACCATAGCTTTGATTACTTCTACAGAATTTTTTTCCCGCTGTGCCTGGTCAAGTATGCTTTCTACTTCTTTCAAAGCCGATTCAGGCAACTGCTTATCAGCTAATTCCTTTACGGCTTTCCAACGACTTTCAATAGAGATGTTCTTTTTTTGTGCGGCTAAAAACACAGTTAAAAATACTGTGGATATAAGTATAAATGCAAAACTTTTTTTCATATCTTAGTGTTTAAATATTAAGAGCAAATATATAACTATTTTAATAAACATCTGTATTTTTTTGTTGATATTGCTGAATTTCTCTTTTCCTTTAAAGTTTAAGGAACATAACTTTTTTCCTACCTTTGCAGAAAAGAAAACCTAACAAGATACATTCAACATAAACTTGACTTCGAACAAAGATATATTCAAAATTACCTATCCTATTTTTCTGACCTTGCTGGCGCAGAACATTATTAATGTGACTAATACGGCTTTTCTTGGTCGCGTTGGTGAAGTGGAATTAGGTGCTTCAGCCATTGGCGGAGTATTTTACTTTGCCATTTACATGATTGGGTTTGGGTTTAGTCAGGGAGCACAAATCCTGATAGGACGGCGAAATGGCGAGAAAAATTATTCCAGTATAGGACCTATTTTCAACAATAGCCTCCTTTTCAACTTTGTACTGAGTGCTATTATTGTCGGACTTTCAGTAAAAGGAGTTCCACAAATAATGAAACTTCTTGTAAGTTCGGATCGTATTTACAAAGCTTCCATCGAGTATCTCGACTGGCGTATTTACGGGTTCTTTTTCTCATTTCTGAATGTAATTTTTCGCGGACTCTACGTCGGAATTACACAAACACGCATACTTACCACGTCGGCTGTTATCACTGCTATTACCAATATCATTTTTGATTACACGTTGATATTCGGACATTTTGGGTTTCCTCAACTTGGTATCGAAGGAGCTGGAATTTCGTCAGTTATTGCCGAAGCTGTGACGCTAGTTTATTTGCTTTGGCACACAGTTTATAAAACAGATACTAAACGATATGGACTTTTTGAGCTGAAAAAAGTGGAGATTAAAACCATTCTATCCATTCTTAATTTGTCAATTTTCATTATGTTCCAGTACTTTATTTCCATTTCTACCTGGTTTATGTTTTTCATTTTTATCGAACGAATGGGCGAAGAACCTCTGGCAGTAAGTAATATCGGACGAAGTATGTATATTTTACTAATGATACCCGGTTCGGCACTTGCCACTACTGTTAATACACTTGTGAGCAACCTCATTGGCGCAGGACGCAAAGAAGAAGTGTTGCCTTTTATTCGGCGAATTGTAGGCATTGCTTTGTTAATTATCGTTCCTTTGTGTATTGTGACATTTGCTTTTCCAGAAGCTTTTGCACGCATTTACACCAACAACCTACACCTCATTGCAGCCTGCATTCCGGTAATGCGTGTTGTTTCCGTAGCCATCCTGTTTTGTGCTGTGAGTGGAATCATTTTCAGTGGAGTTTCCGGCACAGGGAATACACGAACAGCTTTTGCCATTGAATTCCTGACTCTGTTTTTCTATCTCGGCTACGTTTATTATACAGCCATTATTCAGCCACATCCTGTAGCAATTGTTTGGATGTCCGAATTTGTTTATTGGACAATTATCGGCGGATTGGGATATTGGTATTTACTAAAAGGGAACTGGAGAAAAAAAGAAATTTAATAATAGACCAGACATTTAGCCTTTATTCCATTTTAATTTAAGAGTTAAATCACTTAATCGATAAAAATTCTTATTTTTGTAATTCATTCATTTTCAAATTCTCTAATTAAATACATTTTCAACTTAATATTCCATGGCCAAAACCAAATCAGTATATATTTGTCAAAATTGTGGCGTAGATTCACCCAAGTGGATTGGTAAATGCCCGTCGTGTGGCGAATGGAACACCTATGTGGAAGAAATTATCAGCAAAGAAAGCGGTGCACCAAAAATTCAAATGGCAGGCGTGGAACTTGTCAAACAAAAACCGATATTGATTTCGGAAGTGGAGACTTCGGAAGAAAGCCGGTACGATACTAGCAGTAATGAACTGAACCGTGTGTTGGGTGGCGGATTGGTTCCAGGGTCTTTGGTTCTTATTGGTGGTGAACCCGGCATTGGCAAATCGACATTGGTATTGCAGGTTGTACTAAATCTGAAAGGTAAACGCACACTTTATATATCCGGCGAAGAAAGCGTAAAACAATTGAAACTCCGTGCCGAACGACTAAAATTCGAGAATCCCGATTGTTATATTGTAAGCGAAACTTCCCTGGAACAAATCTATGTTCATATTCAAAACGTACAGCCCGATGTGGTGATTGTCGACTCCATACAAACTGTTTCTACCGAAATGATTGAATCGTCACCCGGCACAGTGTCGCAAATTCGTGAATGTGCAGCCAGTCTGCTTAAATTCTGTAAAACAACAGGAACTCCGGTGTTTTTAATTGGCCATATCAACAAAGAAGGTACAATTGCCGGACCCAAAGTTCTCGAACATATTGTAGACACGGTGCTGCAATTTGAAGGCGATCAGCATTATATGTATCGCATTCTGCGCTCCATCAAAAACCGCTTCGGAAGCACTTCCGAACTCGGCATTTTTGAAATGCAGCAAAACGGTCTGCGCGAAGTCAGCAATCCTTCCGAACTGCTGCTTTCGCAAAACCACGAAGGACTAAGCGGTGTGGCGATTGCTTCGGCTATTGAAGGTGTACGACCATTTCTGATAGAAACCCAGGCATTGGTCAGCTCGGCAGCTTACGGCACTCCGCAACGATCCAGTACAGGATTCGATTTGCGTCGGTTGAATATGCTTTTAGCCGTGCTCGAAAAACGTGCCGGATTCAAAATTGCACAAAAAGATGTGTTCCTCAACATTGCCGGCGGTATCAAAGTTAACGATCCGGCCATCGATTTGGCGGTAATCTCGGCCATTCTGTCGTCCAACGTGGATATTGCTATAGAAAAGCACGTTTGCGTAGCAGGTGAAGTGGGACTTTCGGGCGAAATCCGCCCCATCAACCGCATTGAGCAACGCATACTCGAAGCCGAAAAGCTTGGGTTCAAAAAAATGGTAATTCCGGAATACAACCTGAAAAGCCTCAACCTAAGCAAACTGAATATCGAATTAATTCAGGTAAAAAAAGTGGAAGAAGCGTTTAAAGTGTTGTTTAAAAGGTGACCCCAAACCCCTAAAGGGGCTTAAAGAGGGAAGTACGAGACCCAGTAAAAAACTAAAACCACTTGACGAAACTAACTAAAAGCCCCTTTAGGAGTTTGGGGCGGAAAAACTCAATAATATATCTAAATCATGACTCTACGTACCGTAAATGTAACCCGCTATATCACTCCTTTGCGCGAAGGAGGTTCTCTGCCTGCATTGGCCGAAGCTGATGACGATTTTAAGTATGTTGTCAAGTTCCGTGGTTCAGGGCATGGAACAAAAATGCTTATTTCCGAACTGGTTGGAGGCGTTGTTGCAAAACTGCTGAAGTTACGCGTGCCCGAACTGGTTTTCGTGCAACTCGACGAAGCTTTCGGGCAAACTGAAGGCGACGAAGAAATTCAGGATTTGTTGCAGGGAAGTCGCGGATTGAATATCGGTTTGCATTTTCTTTCCGGCGCACTGGCTTTCGACCCAATCACCACGAAAGTGGACGGGATGACAGCTTCGATGATTGTGTGGATGGACGCTTTCCTTACCAATGTGGACCGAACAGTGAAAAACACCAACATGCTCATGTGGCACAAAGATTTGTGGCTGATTGACCACGGGGCTACGCTCTATTTTCATCATTCGTGGACTAACGTGGAGAAACAGGCAATGACCCCTTTTGCATTGATAAAAGACCACGTCTTGCTCCCTTTTGCCGACAAGCTCGAAGAAGCAAACGCCATTTGCAAAAACATACTGACCAATGATGTAATACGTGAGGTTGTAAACCTGATTCCCGACGAATTCGCCAACTGGACAGAAGAGGACGAAACGCCTGAAACGATACGCGAAACATATTTCCGTTTCCTGACATTGCGATTAGAAAATTCTGAAAACTTTTTAAACGAAGCTCTCCATGCAAGGCAAACACTTATATGAATACGCCGTGATTCGTGTTTTACCCAAAGTGGAACGCGATGAATTTATGAATGTCGGTATTATTTTGTTCTCCAAAAGAGCGAAATATATTCGTATGCTCTATAAATTGGACACCAAGCGGCTTAGTTCGTTTTCAACGGAACTGGACATGGATTTACTCCGCGAAACATTGCTTTCATTTGAGAAAATTTGCAACGGTGAAAAAGCGAGTGGAACAATAGCACAATTTGATATTCCCGAGCGTTTCCGCTGGCTCACAGCCGTGCGCAGTTCGTGCATTCAAACCTCACGCCCGCATCCGGGTTATAGTAATGATTTAGATCAAACTGTTAAAATATTATTTGAAGAGTTAGTTTTGTAATACTTATTGAGAAGCATTACTGATAACTAAATTCAATGTACGTATCCAGAAAACAATTTAAGATACAAAAAACATCCTCAGTTCTAAACTTCAGCACTATTCAAACGTGTGTTAATGATAGAAAAAAGATAAAATCACACAAAAAATAGGGTTTGATTGATTAAGAAATATATTTATATTTAAAATTGAAAATTTCTAATTGTTTGAATAATAGCCAAATGACACCAACCAATGGGGAGTAACTTACAGGATAAACAAATTAAAACAGCATACTATGACAATGAGTGAAATATTCCGGATGAACTTCAACATAAATTAGATGAAATCCCTGTCCTGAAAAGTGCTTTTGAAGCATTAACCCCTGGACGGCAAAGAGCATATATTTTTTATTTTTCTCAACCCAAACAATCCAAAACACGTGAATCGAGAGTAGAGAAATATATCCCACAGATTCTCAATGGAAAGGGATTAGATGATTAGCATATTTGAAGAAAAAAATTGAACCAAGGCTCTGCCAATGGGCTAAATTATAATTTGTTTACCGCAAATAATTTTTAATACATAAATGGCTGTTACAAACAATTTAATTGTAAGATTATGGCAACAATTTTAAAATCAACCCAAAGAGAATTTAAAGAAGATGCAAATAAAATTGACAATTTTCGTATTCTCACAGATGTTTCCAGAATAAAAAATGGGATAAAGCCTCAGAATTTAAACTTTGATTTACGACAATTAAATCCGGGTCAATATTCTGCACCCTATCATTTTCACAGATATGCTGAGGAGCTGTTTATGATTGTCTCCGGTTCTGCAACTTTAAGAACTCCAACTGGTTTAGAAGTTGTTAATAATGGGGATTTAATATTTTTTGAAATAGGCGAAACAGGAGCACATCAGCTTTATAATCACACTTCAGAAACCTGCGTTTATTTGGATATAAGAACTTTTATCGGATATGATGTGGCTGAATATCCTGACTCGAATAAACTATTTTTAGCTCCATCGTACGAGATTTTTAATAAAGATTCTAAAGTCAATTATTTTGAAGGAGAGGAAAATATTCAAGAAGTATGGAAACAATTGGAGAATAAAAAAGACTAATCCTTGTTCCTATCCCCGCGTAGTTTAGATTCAAGCCCAAACAAAGAAAAAACGAATTGTAAAAAACTATCTGAAAGTTTCCGGTGTTATTGTTACAGTTATGATATTTCACATTCTAATTGTAATTTATATTCCTAAATTAAACCAATAAATGAAATTAAGAAAAAGAAGCAAAAGGCTATTAGTCATCTTAGCAACTGGAATTGTTTTACTAATCTATGCTTCTATGGAAACACGATGGGTTAAAACTACACATGTTACCATTGAATCGCCCGATATACCTAAATCATTTGATGGGAAACGGATTGTATTTGTATCCGATATTCATCACGGAGCTGCATTGTCAATAGAACGGGTGCAAAAACTCGTGCGACGCATTAACAATTTACGTCCCGACATCATTATTCTTGGTGGGGATTATGTTTCTCTGGATGAGAAATATATCGAACCTGTATTTACCGAATTGGGGAAACTTAAAAGCAAGTATGGAGTTTTTGGAGTTCTTGGCAACCACGACTATTTTGTAAATGGTGATTTATCAAAAAAAATGCTGGTGCGTAACGGAATCAAACTGTGCGATAACAAATCATATTGGGTAAAGATAAATAGTGATAGTATTAAAATTGGAGGAGTTGATGATCCGAGCGGATCTAAACAGATTTTAGACAGTACTATTTATGATGTACACAAGAGTGATTTTTGTATTTTAATATGTCACCGACCTGAATATATAGATCAAATACACTCAGATTTGGTTGATTTGACTCTTTCGGGTCACACACATGGAGGTCAAGTTACATTTTTTGGTTTATGGGCTCCCATTCTTCCTACCGATAGTGGAATGTGGGCAGGTCTGTCACTTACACGTGAAAGCCAAAAATACCGTTACGGACTTGTTCATTCCAAAACAACTATGCAATCCTATATCACTTCCGGCATTGGCACCAGAGCACCTCACTTTCGCTTTTTTTGCCGCCCTGAAATTGCCGTATTGGAATTAAAAAGAAAATAAATCCTTCCTACTGAAAAGATATCAAATTTCAGCTGATATTGCTTCAAGATATAGTAAGGCTATAACCAGCATCTCTGGCTATAGCCTACTATATCTTTTCTGACTCAGTTTATTGAATATATCCATATAAATAAAGAGTTTTTTTATCTCTTTAAAAATAATCATAAATACTGTTGTCAATGTTAAACAGATTTTGTAATTTTGAGGGGTTAAAAGATAGCACTTTCACTCTGACTAAATAACCATAAGTAACAATAATTGGACTTGGAAGAAGAAAGTCATTAAGCACTCCTCGAACAAATTATTCATACCAAACTGTTTTTACCATGAGAAACACTACAAAAAAATCTTTATGGATTGTATTCGTATTGAGTTTTACCTTTGGATTGCCTGTAAATGGACAAACGATATTGTCAAACGATTCGATTGCTGAACCGGGCACTGTTTACCGCATTGATGCATCTAATTTCCCGCAAGGAATCACTATTTCTCCCGAAGAATTGATTCAGGGGGCCATACCGGGACTACAAATTACATCCAACAGTGGTAGCCCGGGAAGTAATTTCACCATTATTAATCGTGGAATTGGTTCTTTATCGGGCTATACTTCACCGTTGATTATCATTGATGGTATGTTGCAATTCGACAATCAGATTCCTTTACACCCTGAGGACATAGCAAGTATAGTCGTTGTAAAAGATGCATCTGCTTTGTCAACTTTTGGATCCCTGGCTGCAAACGGGGCATTAATTATCACTACAAAAAAAGGTGGAGGCAAGTTGCACATAAACTACTCCGGCAACATTTCCATATCTGAAATATCAAAGAAAGCCGATATGCTTTCTGCTTCGGCGTTTCGGTCGTTAATCAATCAGGAATACGCCGGGAACAGTTCAATAACAGGATTGTTGGGAACTGCCAATACAGATTGGCAAAACGAAATATATCAACCAGCTTTCGGACAAGACCATCACTTAAGTGTATCAGGTTCTTATAAATGGTTGCCTTACCGCCTATCATTCGGACAAACCAACCAACAGGGGATTTTGAAAACCGATCAAAATGACCGAACTGTTGTTACACTGTCGCTCACCCCGACATTTTTCAATAACCAACTGAAGGTCTCATTCAATTCCTTTGTTTCGCTTCATAACAACATTATCGGCAATACAAATGCCATTACAAGCGCTCTTTCATTTGATCCAACACAACCGGTTATGAATGGAAGTCCCTACGGAGGTTATTTTATAAACAATGTGTCGATTTATGCAACACAGAATCCAGTAGCGTTGTTGAATCAAGTGCATCAGACCGAAAATACCAATCGGATTGAAGGTAATCTTGGTATAGATTATTCTTTGCCATTTATTCATGATTTACATGTGGTCGGCAATTATGCTTACGATTATTCTGGCATGAAGTATCGTGAAACAAACGATCCCGATGCCGCCTGGTATCAGCAATATGCTCCAACCATTAAAACAAACGAAACAGACAGACGTCAACAGTATAATATTCACCTGAATTATACCACCAAAATAGAAGCAATCGATGCAAGACTGAATGCGATAGCCGGATATTCAAGTATTTCTGCTAAATCAGATGTAGATTATTCTGTGAATAGCTATCCGGCAAATCCAAATAGTGTAGCCCCATTTTATCAATTAATCAAACAATATAATCATGCAGCAATTATGGGTGGCTTCGATTTCATATTCAAAGATAAATATTCTCTTTCGTCCAATGTTCAAAAATACTCTGATAGTCAATTTGCAAACAATACAAAACCGGACATAACTACTTCGGAAATTCTTACCTGGAATATCAAAAAAGAATCATTTCTGCAACATACCGACTGGCTCAGTGATTTGAAATTGCATGTAAACTACAGCAATGTGGGGAATATCAACTCGCTGAACTCTTCAAATGTTTATACAGCCTCCTATCAGGAAAGCTCTTATGTTTTTGGTTCTTCTGTCTTGATAAACCCAAAACCTCAAAGTTATAATCCGACATTGAAACACGAAGCCGTTAGCACCTGTAGTGCAGGCATGGGTTTTAGCATCTTAAACCAACGTGTGACCGGAACATTTGATTTGTATCAGCGGAACACGAATAATCTTTTAATGCTCTACCCTATTTCTATGGGTTCTAATACGGTCGATTTATACGTAAATGATGGTCAAATAATTAATAAGGGTATAGAACTACAATTGAGCGGGAAACCCGTTGTTACAAAAAACCTGACTTGGACAGTCAATTATTCGTTCAGCTATAATCAAAACAAGCGTACAGGTTCCAACTACTCATTTCTCAATTTGTATGGCAACATTATAGGTGGAACCGGTAATGACATTTTAATCATCCAAAACAATTATCCGGTTGGTTCATTTTATGCCCACCGGCAAATTTATGATTCGAATGGCAATCCGATTGAAGGTATGTACGCTACAAACAGTCAGGGAAGCTATTTCATCGAGCATCAATTATATCCCACTGTTTTAATGGGATTTAGTTCTGCTTTGAAGTATAAAAAATGGTTTTTCAATTGTTCTTTACATGCTAATATAGGCAATTATGTTTATAACGGAGTTGATGCAAACTGGGGCTATCTTCTTAGAACCTATAGTTCCTATGGATATCTCAGCAATGTTTCACAAAACGCATTGACAACTAAGTTTCAAAACTTTCAACCACTTTCTGACTATTACATACAAAATGCATCCTTTCTACGCATGGATCATATTTCGGTGGGATACACCTTCGACAAACTATTTGATACATTCATGAATACTAAATTGTTTGTTGAAGTACAAAATGCCTTTATAATTACAGGTTACAAAGGTCAGGATCCCGAACAGGCTACGGGTATCGATCAGGGAAATTATCCACGAGCAAGAATCTTATCATTTGGACTTTCGGTCGATATATAAGGCGAATCTAGCTATTGTATATCTATTTGGAATTGGTATTGTCTCATTATAAAGGTAAAGTATTCCAAACCATTCACTAAACATCCGCGATACCAGCAAGCCATTTGGAAAAGGGAATTATGAGTAAAAATAAAAAACAACATAAATGATTAGTCAGCGAAAAAAAAGAATCAAAGAAAAGTTGCTCAGTGAATTTGGAAATTTAAAAGACGATTCATTTAATTTTGAGGAGATAAAAAGCTATTTCCGAAAGAAAGATCATTCTACAGCTTTTCAGGCCCTGTCTGATAAAACCTGTAACGATTTGGATTTTCAGGAATTATTTATGTTCATCGACCGGACACATTCAAAAGTTGGGCAACAATACCTGTACAATAGACTAAGAACCATCACTTTAGATTCCAAAGAAACTACCCGAAATGAAAAACTAATAGCGAAATTTACAGACAATCCCGACTTTCGGGTATCTGTACAAGGCCAACTGAGCAAACTGAATGAACGGGAAGTTTTTTACATTGCCACACTGTTTCAGGATGAAATTTTAAAACCTCCAGCATGGTATTTTATTGTTCCCCTGTTATCTTTTACGAGCGTTCTGTCTTTTATCATGGTATTCTTTCATCCGGTATTCTTTCTTGTCCTGTTGGGTTTATCTATTGTCAACATTGTTATTCACTTTTGGAATAAGAAGAATTTATTCAATTATTTTAGTTCTATTCCTCAACTATCGAAACTAAATGGAGTTGCACAAGAATTATTTAAGAATGACAGTTTAAAGGGAATTAATCCGGATTTATTGAAATCAACAAACGTTCTTAATAAAGTCAATAGCCGCATGTCTTTTTTCAATCTGGAAGTAGAAATGCAAAGTGACCAGCGAATATTGTTTTGGGCAATTATGGAGCTTGTAAAAATAGTGTTTCTCATAGAACCATTATTTTTATTTGGAACCTTAAAGCGCATCGACTCAAGAAGAAAGGAAATTGAAGATGTATTCCTGTTTGTGGGCGAAATAGACGCTCTGGTATCAATAGCTTCACTTCGACGGGGATTGAGAAATTTTTGTACACCGAAAATTGTTGACGGTCAAAAAAGGCTTGTTGCTGAAGATGCCTATCACCCGCTAATCTATGATTGTGTAAAAAACAGCATTCAGATTAATAAAAAGTCGATACTACTAACCGGATCAAATATGTCGGGAAAAACTTCGTTTATCCGCACTATTGCGATAAATGTAATAACAGGATTGACACTAAACACATGCTTTGCAGAACAATTTACGCTGTCGAGAATGCGCATTTTTTCAGCTATACGAATCAGCGATGATTTACTGAACGATAAAAGCTATTATTTCGAGGAAGTCATAACAATCAAAGAAATGTTAGATAAAAGCATTGATGGAAGCTTTAATTTATTCTTACTCGACGAGATATTCAAAGGGACTAACACTGTTGAACGAATTTCGGCAGGTAAAGCCGTTTTATCTGCATTGACTAAAGCTGATAATATTGTTTTTGTATCAACACACGATATTGAGTTAGCTGATTTACTGAAGGATGAATATGATTTATATCATTTCAGTGAGTTAGTTGACCATAAAACAGTTGATTTTGACTATAAACTAAAAGAAGGTAAACTTAAAAACAGAAATGCTATCAGGATACTTCAAATAAATGATTATCCCGAAAGTATTATAAAGGAAGCTATTGATATATCGGAAGAACTTGATAAAATTACTATAACTAATACGCTCATTTAGTGAATTATAACACCTAATGAGTGAAAATAAATAATGCAATTACCGTTTAAACGGTAATTGCATTATTTTTATAAGACTTGTAATAACTTATATTTGTACCACTAAATATCTTGATACACTCCAGAATTTTTGTGGATTGATAATTTCAATAGTGATTTTCTTGTCGGTACCCGTTACCAAATTATAACTGCTTTTTGGGTGAGATGAGATAATTTTTATGCTTTTACTATTGGTAGGGATTGATGAGAGACTTCTTAAATCAACCTGAGTAAAGGCGCTATTATCAAAATCTGTATCCATTAATTTCTTTGCCTGAAAAAGTCCACCACCAGAAATAATCTTTTCATCTTTAAGTTTTTTAGACGTAGCAACACAATACCATACTGCATTTATATTTGCGTCCTGTGCTTTCAATGTAGATTTCTGTTGCTCCAACACATTTTGCTGTTCGGCAATATTTTTGCTCTGAGTATCCACAGTTGTGTTAAGCTCTGTGATTTTGATATTTTTCTGATCAAGTTCTGTTTGTAATGATTTAATTTGTAAATCTTTTTCATCCATTTCGGCTTGCAGACGTTTAATTGTCTCGGTCAGCATGCTGTTAGCTTTTCCCCTTTTAGAGGCCAAATGACGTAGTTCGGCAATTTTCGCTTTGTTTTTTTCGATGCCTTCTTTTATTGCCGACATTTGAGCTGCTATCACTGCTCTTTTGTTTGCTCCATTACCTTCAACTCCTTTGAGGTTAACCTTCATATCCTTTTCATTCTGATTTATATCCGAGAATCCCGTTTCAATGTCATTAAGGACAACAAGTGTTTGGTTGTAATTGGAATCTAAGGCCTGTTTTACTTGCGCTATTGAATCACGCTGAGCAATGGCTGCTTTGTATTTTGCTGAGTTTTCAACACACGATGTCGTTATAAGTGCGAGTGCTGCAATAATTGCATAAAATCTGATTGCTTTCATTTTTTTGAGTTTATTTGGTTTTTGTCTTGAGTTTATTGGTTTTTTTGTCAATTGAACTATCGAATATATTGATAACGTTATACTTGTAGTTTTTATTATATGAACTACATTACATTTATCTTTTTAGCAACTTACTTACAGCAAGGAAAACTTTGGAACATCCTCCAAGCTTGCAAGTACCACTGTTATAAATTAATAATATTGCAAAGGTGCGAAATATTGCAACATAAACTGTTACACAACTTTAGAAATAATTTGTAAAATTCACATATTTATTGGTAGAATAATTATTAAAAAGATATTACAAACAGCATGCTCGAAAGTAAAGAATATAAAAGTTAGTTTTTTATTGACCCCCAAACCCCCAAATGGGGGCTTTAAGACCAAGTATGTAAAATTCTCTTTAATGATATTCTTTTCTTGGAACCACTCTTGAGCCCCCATTTGGGGGTTTGGGGGTCATAACAGAAAAAATTTCAGAAAAAAAACGTCTACTATCTTGGAATTCGAAATTATAAGGATTGTAACTTATATAATG
>JARLGX010000017.1 GCA_031292575.1 Paludibacter sp. | reverse complement strand
TAAGACCAAGTATGTAAAATTCTCTTTAATGATATTCTTTTCTTAGAATCACTCTTGAGCCCCCATTTGGGGGTTTGGGGGTCATAACAGAAAAAATTTCAGAAAAAAAACGTCTACTATCTTGGAATTCGAAATTATAAGGATTGTAACTTATATAATGCCTAATATATAACCTTTTTTTGGGGTAGTTTCATAAAGCTATAAAATCAGAAATTGAACTATGCTTTTCTGTGCGAAGTTAACGTGCCTACAATTAGTTGAGTTTGATAGACCCCTATAAATGACGAAAGGTAGCGCGCCTCACGGCATTCTACCAATCTTTGTTAACCTTAAATCTAATACTATGAAAAAATCACGTTGCAAAAGTACAGCGTATTTCAATTTATTCCAACTATTTCGTGTTAAATAAGCATTACAAATATGTTATATAACACAAAATTAATTCAATTAACAACTTTTGATGGATGAGGTCAGCAACAAAGAAAAAGGCTAATCGGACTTTAACTCCGAATAGCCTTGGTTTTTATATTGATTTACGAAAGAATCCAATAATTGATTTACGAACCTCTATAAAACGCGAAAGGTAGTAACGCCTTACTACCAATCTTTGTTAACCTTAAATCTAATACTATGAAAAAATCACGATGCAAAGATAAAGCGTATTTTGGACACTTGCAAGAGTTTTCCGAAATAATTGCGTTAAATATGTGTTTTATAACATAAATTTGAAGATAAACCCACCTTTTTAAGACTGATGATACACTTGGAGCTGAAATTTTATCTTTGTTGACGAATTATTTTGACAGCTATAATTCTGAAAGCAGGGAAAAGACACGAGTGGAAAAATTTAAGATTGTAAGCTATAGAACAAATTTGCCTGAAAAACTAATTAACTATTTGTAAATCAGAAGATAGAAGAACTACTTAAAACCTATTACATGATTTACTGAATGTAATAGTTTGTACCTCAACACTATAAAATAATTACTACAAAATTAAATCAAAACAACACTTTAAAAACATATAGCTTTAAATAATTTATTTTTTTAATATCATCCATTATAATTATGATTATATTTGCCACAACTACCAAGTACACAACAGAAATTCAATGTACTAAAAGTAATCACGCTTCAGAAAATTCAATTCAACAAACGTCCATTTATTTACACAAAAACGGCGAATATCAACGGAATTGACTATGAGAATATCTACAAATAAAATTAAACATACCGCTACATTAAACAAAGTTGAATCTTCAACCTTGTTCAATGACATACTCAACAGCATTACCGACAATTTTTTTTCGCTCGATTGTGAATACCGTTACACCAGTTTCAATAAATCACATGCTTCGGTTATGAACGAAATTTATGGTGTAAAAATCGAAATTGGCCACAAATTATCTGAATACCAACTAGTTTTATCAGATTGGGAACTCGCTAAAAAAAATCTGGACAGAGCACTGAGTGGCGAACATTTTACTGAATCAGCATATTCGGGTGAGCCGGGGTTAAAACGCCTTTATTTTGAAATATCACACAGCCCGATTGTAGATGATACCAATAAAATTATCGGGGTATCGGTTTTTTCGAAAGATATTACCGAAGCTAAAAGAATTGCCGAAGCACTAAAAGAAAGTGAAGAAAAATTCAGAAATATTTTTGAAAACTCTGTAGTAGGAAAGTCACTGACAACGACCGATGGCAAAATGAAGGTGAATAAAGCATTTTGTGACGTATTGGGCTATTCGGAACAGGAATTAAGTCATCTGAAATGGCAGGAATTTACCTTTAAAGAGGACATAGAAAATGATGAAAAAAGAATAAATCAGATACTCAATGGAGAAAAAGAATCTGCCCGTTGGGAAAAAAGATATATCCATAAAAATGGTAACATTGTATGGGTTGATATTAGTTCAACAATTCAAAGAGACTTAGAAGGCAAACCATTATATTTTATAACATCAATAATTGATATTACAGATCGGAAATTTGCATTGGAAAATCTCCGACAAAGCGAAGACAGATACAGGTCACTATTCCAGCGTAATTACTCCGTAATGCTTATTCTTAACCCCGATAATGGAAATATAATTGATGCAAATCCGGCAGCATGTGAATTTTATGGCTGGACATATGAAGAAATGTGCAATAAAAATATCACAGATATTAATCAACTTTCTAAAGAGGAAGTAAAAAACATATTGATAAAAACTAAAACCGAAAAACAGACACATCTCTTCCTAAACCATCGGTTGGCAAACGGTGAGGTGCGGGATGTGGAAGTCTATTCAACTCCAATTAATTATGGTTCAACAATCCTGCTTTATTCAATAGTTCATGATATTACAGAGCAAAAACTGGCTGAAAAAAAACTTCGCGAAAGTGAAGAAAAACTAAGCTCATTTTTCAGTTCCATGAATGAAATGGTGGCAATTCACGAATTAGTTTTTGACAATGAAAACAAACCGCTTGATTACAGGATAATTGACTGTAACGATGCATTTACAAAAATCACAGGAATTAAAAAAGAAAATGCTGTTGGGAAGCTCGCTACTGAAGTTTATAAAACTGAGTCAGCACCATATCTTACAGAATATTCCAACGTAGGAATGACCGGTGAACCTTATGAATTCAACAGTTTTTTTGCCCCAATGGATAAACATTTTTTAATTTCAGTTATTTCGCCTAAAAAAAACCAGTTTGCAACTATCACGAATGATATTACCGAGATACAACGTATTCAGGAACAAGTAGTTGAAAAAAATAAAGAATTGGAAAACTATCTTTATATCGCTTCGCACGATTTAAGATCACCGTTGGTAAACATCCAGGGGTTTAGCCAACGCTTTCAGAATCAAGCTTCAAAAATCAAAGACCTGCTTTCCGTTAATCAGAAATTTGAAAGTATCAAATCGGGAATTGATAAGATTGCCGAAGAAGATATGCCTAAAACGCTTAACTTTATATTGTCCAATGTTTCCAAAATGGACACGCTGATAAAAAGCCTGTTACAAATTTCCAGAACCGGACGATTAAACCTGACTGTGAAAGAAGTAAATATGAATGCTCTATTAAAAAAAATAATTGCAGCTCATAATTACCAGATAACAGAGCTTTCAGCAAAAGTAGATATTCATGAATTATTGAATTGTTACGGAGATGAGAACCAGCTCAACCAGCTCTTCTCGAATATTATTGACAATGCACTTAAATACAGGGATCCGAACAGGCTCCTGAAACTCGAAATATCTTCAACTGAAAATTATAATAAAGTGATTTATAGCATTTCAGACACAGGAAAAGGGATAAACTCCAGATACCTCGAAAAAATATGGGATGTTTTTTATCGCGCGGATCCTGAATCAGCAGAATCGGGCGAGGGAATTGGACTAAGCATTTCAAAAACCATTGCCAACAAGCACAAGGGTAGAATTTGGGCAGAATCGGAAGAAGGTAAAGGGAGTACTTTTTTTATTGAATTACAAAAAAATGAATTTTCGGAATAATAATAGGTAAATACTTTGAATTATGGAAATCTACAAAGAACTTATCATTTTAATTGCAGAAGATGACGATGGTCACGCCGAACTTATTAAAGAAGGTCTGGTGGAATCAGGAGTAAAAAACAAAATCATTCGATTTTCGAATGGCGAAGATATCTGGAATTTTTTATCACTTAGGGGGAATAATGAAGTCCGGGATTTGAATAAAAATTACTTGGTTTTACTTGATATTAAGATGCCTAAAATGGATGGCACTGAGGTGTTAAGAAAAATGAAATCCGATGACGCATTAAAAGAAATACCAATCATGATGCTTACTACTACCGATGATCCAAGAGAGGTAGAGGCTTGCTATCAGATTGGGTGCAATATCTATATTACAAAACCAATTGATTTTGTTAAGTTTACAGAAACCTTGCAACGATTGGGTTTATTTATACAAATTGTAAAAATCTAAGCATTACCACAAACTAATAGAAGCTATGAATGAAATTATACTAATAATAGAAGATGATGAAGGTCTGATAGAATTGTTGTCTGAAAAAATTCAGGAAAATGGGTGTGAAACTTCTTGCGTCTTATCGGCAACAGCTGCAATTGATTGGCTAAAGGGAAATACTCCACTGCTAATGCTTTTGGACTACAGGCTCCCCGATATGAATGGTAAGGAGTTGATTTCGGAACTGACATCGAAAAAAATGTCTATTCCTCCATTTATCGTGTCGACCGGGCAAGGCGATGAGCGAATTGCAGTTGACATGATGAAACTTGGAGCCAGGGATTATATTATTAAAGATAACCATTTTTTGGAGTTAATACCATTGGTAATTAATAGAGTATGTGCTGAAATTGAAAAAGAGAACCGGCTGAATATTGTTGAAAAGGCCCTGACGGAATCAAACCAATTCAATAAACAAATAATTGAAAGTGCTCAGGAAGGAGTTGTGGTTTATGACAAAGACCTGAATTACTTAATCTGGAATCCTTTTATGGAGGTAATTACAGGTATAAAAGCTTCGGATTTGATAGGTAAATCTGCCATAGATGTTTTCCCTTTTTTGAAAAAAGTGGGGGTTTTGGATAATATTGAAAAAGTTTTGCAGGGGGAAATTATACCCGAGAATGAATTTGAGTTTAACTTCCCGTTACCAGGGAAATCAGGTTGGGTTTCTGATTCATTGGCATCGTTAAAAAATACAGAAGGTGAAATTATAGGTGCTATTTCAACTATTCGGGATATTTCGGAACGTAAGAAGGCAGAAAATGAACTGAAAGAAAGTGAGATTAAATACAGGGAATTGGTAGACAATTCGCCGGATGCAATTACGATTTACTCCGAAGGGAAAATTATATTTGTAAATAACGAGTGCCTTAATTTGATGAATGCTGAAAGCGCTGACGAGTTAATTGGAAAGCCGGTAATGACTTTTGTTCATCCTGACTCTCATTCATTTGCTCAGGAGCGAATGAAAAAGGTATTAAATGGAAGAACAGCCTTACCGGTGGCGGAAGAGAAGTTTCTACGGGTCGATGGGTCTGTAATTGATGTAGAAGTAAAATCGATGCCCATAGAATTTCAAAATAAGCCGGCAGTTCAATTAATTGTTACCGATATTACCGAACGTAAAAAAGCCGAAAATGAATTAAGTGAAAGTAGGGCAAACTTTAAAGACCTGTTTGAAAACGCACCGGTAGGCTATCATGAACTTGATGATAAAGGCAGAATAGTGCGCATAAACCAAACCGAATTAAATATGCTTGGTTTTTCAATTGACGAAATAATGGGCCAGTATATATGGAAAATAATTGTCAACGAATCGGAATCAGAACAGGCTGTAAAAGAAAAACTTAATGGTAAACTTATTCCAACTTTGCCCTACGAAAGGAATTTTCTGAGAAAAGATGGAACAACAATTTCAGTGTCAATTCAGGATAAAGTCCTGTACAATAAAGATGGTAGAATTACCGGATTACGCTCATCCATTCAAGATATTACCGAACGAATAGAAGCTGAACAAAATTTGCGGCTCAGCGAAGAAAAATTCAAAAATATATTCGAAAACTCCATTGTTGGAAAATCGTTGACTTCAATTGAGGGTAAATTAAGTGTCAATAAGGCATTTAGTCAGATTGTTGGCTATTCACAGAAAGAATTATCAACTATGAATTGGGTTGAATTTACACATAAGGATGATATAGAACTCAACAAAAAGGAAATTGAGTCAATTGTTAATCGGAGAAAACCATATTCTCATTGGGAAAAAAGATATATTCATAAAAATGGAAACATTGTTTGGGTTGATATTAGTACAACACCGGTGAATGACAATGAAGGAAAACTATTGTACTTTATTACAGAGATATATGATATAACCAAAAGAAAAGAGGCTGAAGAAGCACTGCAACTGGCTAAAGAAAGTTACCTTGATATTTTTAATTCAGTGTCGGAAGCAATTTATATATTAGACGAAAACTGGACTTTTATAGAAGTAAACAAAGGTGCCGAAAAAATGTATGGATTTTCTCGGCAGGAACTCATTGGTCAATCACCAATGACGGTGGCTGCACAGGGGATGAATGATATGGATAGTGTTATTAAATTGTTGCAACAGACAAAAGAAACCGGAAAGTCTGCCAACTTTGAGTTTTGGGCAGTGCGCAAGAATGCTGAAGTATTCCCAAAAGAAGTGATGGTAAATAAAGGCAAATATTTCGACAAAGATATACTAATAGCCACCGCACGCGATATTACTGAACGTAAACAATCCGAAAAAACAATTTTCGAAAATGAAGAACGCTATCGCTTAATTTCATCGGTTGTATCTGACTATATTTTCACCACCAGATTAGATGATGATAAGCTGGGACTAAGCTGGGTTACAGGGGCTTTCGAAGAAATTACCGGCTACAATTACGACGAATACATTGCCGTAGGCGGCTGGAGAGGCACGTTACACCCTGATGATTTAGAAAAAGATACCAATGACTTGAAAGAGCTTAAGCGCAATCATAAAGTTGTTTCGGATATCAGAACTATCAAAAAAAATGGTGAGTGTGTGTGGGTAAGGGTCTATGCACATCCATTATGGGATGCACATGAAAATAAATTGATAGGGATTTATGGCGGAGTGAAAAATATCAACGAATCAAAACTCATTGAAATAGCCTTGCATGAAAGCGAAGAACTTTACAGAAATTTGGTTCTACGGATTCCGGATGGGGTATACAAAAGTACCTCCGATGGGAAATTTATTGATGTAAATCCTGCCATGGTGAAAATGCTGGGATATGAGACCAAAGAGGAGTTAATGAAAATTGATATAAAATCCCAACTCTATTTTGACGTTTCGGATAGGGATTATATCCAGTTGAATGAATTGAATGAAGAAATGTCTGTTTTTCAATTGAAAAAGAAAGACGGTTCAGGCATTTGGATTGAAGATCATGGATGGTATAGTACTGATAACAATGGAAATATCACAACTCATGAGGGAATTTTGCGCGATATTACAGATCGGAAAAATGCTCAGGACTCCTTGCAGGAGAGCGAAAGGATGCTAAATAAGCTGTTATTTGCCAATTCCCAGTTTATAGATTCAGTATCTGAAGAGATTGATTATCTAAAAATGAGCGACACAATGCTTGAAATTTCAGGAGCTAAGTATGCCACGCTCAATTTGATGGAAGATAATGATACAGTATTTAGAACAGTTGCTGTTTCGGGAATTCATGGTATTCGGTCAAAAATTGCCAACCTCTTTGGTTTTGATTTGCAGAGCAAAAAATGGAAACTGGACGTGCTCAAATCGGAAAAAATACAAAAAAATAATATTACTAAATTTGATTCAATCCATGAATTAGCAAAAAATGTCCTCCCAAACTCTCTGATAACTCTGATTGAAAAAACATTTAATGTCAGGGAATCTTATGTTGTAAAAATCACCAAAAACAATAAGTTCATAGGCGATTTTACACTTATTTTTAACACCGGAAGTGTTATGCGCAACACTGAAATTGTTGAACTATTTGCCAATCAGGTGGGCTTGTACATCGACAGGGAAAATGCAAATATAGCTTTGCGAACAAGTGAGGGGAAATACCGCTATTTGTTTGACAATAACCCGCAACCAATGTATATTTATGACATGGAGACACTTGCATTTATAGAAGTGAATCAAGCAGCAATTAACCATTACGGCTATACGAAGGAAGAATTTCTTGGCATGACTATTAAAGATATTCGTCCGGCTGAAGACCTTCCACGATTGATGGAGGATGTTCAAATAATCGATAAATCATTTAGACTTTCGGGAGAATGGCGGCATTTCAAGAAGAATGGAGAATTGATTAATGTAGAAATCTCACTTGTCAGCATATTATTAAATGGGCGGAATGTGCGGCATGCACTGATTCATGACATTACCGAACGAAAAAGAGCTGAAGAGGAAATAAAAGCATCGGTTTCAATACTCAATGCCACGTTAGAGTCTACTGCGGATGGAATTTTGGTTGTTAACGAAGCCGGATTCCCCATTATTTTCAACCAAAAGTTTTTAGAAATGTGGAATATTCCTCATGAATTACTTGAAAATAGAAAAGATGGAGATTTGCTTCATGCAATAATTAAACAAGTAGTAACTCCCGATAAATTTGTGTCGAAAATCAATGATTTATATCTAACTTCACACGAATCGAGCATCGATATGATAGATTTGATTGATGGTCGTATCTTTGAGCGATATTCAATCCCACAGCAAATTGGCAATACGATTGTAGGCAGGGTTTGGTCATTTAGGGATATTACTGAACGCAAACTGGCTGAAATAGCATTGCGGGAAAGTGAAGATAAATACCGGACTATGATTGATAATTCAAATGATTTAATTTGGGCATTGGATATGAAAGGAAATTTTATTTTTATGAATGAAATAGCATTAAGCACTACCGGTTTTCTATTTGAAGAATGGATAGGAAAATCATTTGTACCACTTATCCAACCCGAAGACCTACCAATGATTATGGATGTGTTTCAGCAAACTACTTCCGGTAAACGCTGTAATTATGAACTTCGATTAAAAAAGGCAGATGAATCAATGTTGATTATTTCTACGAATACATCCCCTATTTTCAATCAAGGGGAAATAGATGGAATAGTGAGTTTTGGACATGATATTACGGATCGTAAACTGGCAGAACAAGCTTTAGAGGAAAAAATGAATGAATTAATGCGTTTTCAAAGGCTGACTGTCGATCGTGAGCTAATTATGATAGAATTAAAAAAAGAAATAAACAGAATATTGGTCAACTCGGGTCAACCGGAAAAATACAAAATAGTAGAATGACTGAAAAATACAGACAATTAACCGAATTAATTTTAGAAAAAGATAGAATTGATATTTCGAAGTACGATTCAAGCTTTATCATTAATTCAATTCAGTTTAGAATGAGCGAAACACAATGTGATTCAGAAAGTTCTTATTTCTCGTTCGTCAAAAAAAACGACGTTGAAAGCAGTAAGTTTGTAGATTCGCTTTGTGTATCGTACAGCGAATTTTTCCGTAATCCGCTTACATTTTCAGTATTAGAGAAAATTGTCATTCCGTCCATCGTAATGAATACAATTAACTCAAACAGGAAAGAAATCAGGATATGGTCGGCAGCCTGCGCGGCAGGTCAGGAAACATACAGCCTGGCAATACTGTTGAAAGAAATTTCGCAAGCCATTGGTGAAAAAATTAATTTCCGTATTTTTTCCACAGACCAATCGGAATTGCAGATAGCTGAAGCCAAAAAAGGAATTTATTATGATTCAGGGCTCAATAATATGACTTTAAAAAGGTTAAGCCGTTGGTTTATCAAAAAAGATAATACCTACCACGTAATACCTGAATTGAAAGAAAGTATTGACTTCTCGGTTTTTGATCTTTTTGCTGAAGATTGTTATTGCCCACCAACCAGTATTTTTGGAGAATTTGATATCGTGGTGTGCGCAAATCTCCTGTTTTACTATCAACCGAAATTCAGAACGAAAATTATTGATAAAGCAACTAAGTGTTTGTCAACTAATGGATTTTTGATAACAAGCGAAACAGAAAGGGAAATTCTATTGCACGATAATTTTCAGGAAATTTTCCCTCAATCGGCAATATTCAATTATAAAAGTTAGTATTTAAAGAAAAAAAGATAAGATTAATTTAACAGTAAAATCAGTAAATACAAGCGGTTGTAAATTCGCTTACAATGAATAAATAAGATTATGAAATTAAAAGATTTGAAAATTGGTACACAGCTCATTTTGGCTTTTGCGGTTATGTTTGTATTTGTAATAACATTAGGGCTTATTTCGTACAAACAATCCAACCTGATTCATCAACAATTGGAAATGATTTACAATCATCCGTTGAAAGAAAGAAGAGCTATCAGCAATATAAAAATTGACATTTTAAATATGCGGCTGGGAACCAGAGACTTAATGTTAGCAAAAACAGATACTGAGAAACAAGACGCAATGCAATTGATGCAAGTAGCTGCAGAAGATGCCGAACAAGAGTTCAACATAATGAAAAGCAGCTATTTAGGACCAGAAGCTGACGTAGCTGAAACTCATACTGCCTTTGTTAAATGGAAGACAATTCGTGAAGTAAACACGAAGTTGGCACTTGCTGGTGAAAATGAAAAAGTGAAAAAAAGCCTGACTCTAACCGGAGTAGTAGGAATTTATAGAGACCAAATGTTGGCTAAAATCAAAATAATTGATGATTATGCCGCCCTGAAAGGCGACCAACTATTTGCAAACTCAAATGAGTTAAAGAAATTGTTAAGTTCACAATTACTGTTTTTTGTAATAGGCATTTTGTTGCTCATGTTTGCTGTAAGTTATTTATTGATAAGAAATATGCGCAGACCTCTGAGAGAATTATCCAACGCTGTAAAAGCCTTTCAAGAAGGCGATATGAGTGTTCGAAGCATGTTCGAATCGAAAAATGAATACGGAGTTTTATCTGCTACGTTCAATTCAATGCTTGAAAATATCCAGACTAATACGGAATTAAGCACGAAAGCATCTGAACTTTCTCAGGTAATGCTCCTCGAAGAAGAACCACATAAGTTTTTTGCAACTTTGTTGCCAACACTTGCTGCACAAACAAACTCTCAAATGGCGGCGGTTTATTTATTGTCGGACGACAAAAAACGATATGAACATTTTGAGTCTTTTGGCATGTCCGACAGTTCAAAACTATCCTTTAATATTGAAGCCAAAGAAGGCGAATTCGGCTCAGTCCTTTCAAAGCGCAAAGTGCAGACAATCAAACGAATTCCAATAGACACGCGCTTTTTATTTCATACCGTAAGCGGAAAACTGATTCCACGCGAAATTATTACGATACCAATAATTTCGGGAAAAGAAATTATTGCCATTATCTCGCTTGCCAGTGTTCGCACATACGTCAAAGAAGTTTCCTTGCTGATAAATGCACTCCTTAGCACTCTCACTGCTCGCATCGAAGGCGTGTTATCTTATCAACGAATTCAAGATTTTTCTAAAACACTTGAATTCCAAAACCGCGAACTGGAAGCCCAAAAAATAGAAATGGAAGCTCAATCTTCGGAAATGATGGAGCAAAACCGCGAATTGGAAATGCAAAAAACACAATTGAGCGAAGCCAGCAAGCTCAAAACCAATTTCTTGTCGAACATGAGTCATGAACTCCGCACACCACTGAATTCGGTAATTGCACTTTCGGGCGTACTTAGTCGCAGGCTTTCCGATAAAATTCCTTCGGATGAATTCAGCTATCTGGAAGTAATTGAACGGAATGGTAAACACCTTCTTGCCCTAATCAACGATATTCTCGATATTTCGCGCATCGAATCGGGCAGAGAAGAAATTGAGATTACCAAATTCACTGCCGGAAATCTTATTTCCGACGTGGTATCGATGATTAAACCCCAAGCCGAACAAAAGGATATTAAGTTAATACACAAGTTCTCCGAAAAGGATATTACGATAACAACCGATGCTGATAAATGTCGCCATATTCTTCAAAATCTGGTTGGAAATGCAGTTAAATTCACCGAAAAGGGGAGCGTTATAGTTGAAGCTGTTCAACACGAAAATAAGTTAGAAATTTCGGTCACAGATACCGGAATTGGGATTTCAGAAAGTAATATTGGTCATATTTTTGACGAATTCCGACAAGCAGATGGCGGAACATCACGCAAGTATGGCGGAACTGGTTTAGGATTGGCAATTGCAAAAAAATATGCCAACCTGCTGGGAGGCGATGTTACAGTTAAAAGCGTATTTGGCGAAGGATCTACCTTTACAGTTTCCTTGCCCTTAAATTATTCTGCCGATAACCGTATAGTAGATACGCCAAGATTTGAATCGAAATTTAAACCCACAATAACAAATGTTCAGCAAAACAATAATGAAACTAAAACTATTTTATTAGTTGAAGATAGCGAACCAGCCATAATACAGATGAAAGATTTTCTGGAAGGAAGCGGTTATAAAATTATTGTTGCAAAAGGAGGAAACGAAGCCCTGGAAATTATTTCAAAAACCATTCCCGATGCAATGATTTTAGACTTAATGATGCCTGATGTGGATGGATTTGAGGTTCTCAAAAACCTTCGAAATGCTGATAACACTGCAAACGTTCCTGTATTAATTTTGACTGCAAAACATGTTACAAAAGACGATCTTAGATTTTTGACACGAAATAATGTACATCAACTTATTCAGAAAGGCGATGTAAATAGAGCGGAACTTTTAAATTCGGTGTCAAGTATGCTTTTCCCCGTAAAAAAAGTATCTGAAAATCCAATTTCGCCAATTCAGGACATTAAAGGGAAGCCAACAGTGTTAATTGTTGAAGATAATCCAGACAACATGATAACTGTGAAAGCGATAATTGGCGATAAATTTATAATAATTGAGGCCGAAGATGGTGCACAAGGAGTAGTAATGGCTAAAAAACATACTCCAAATTTAATTTTAATGGATATAGCCTTACCCGGTGTGGACGGAATTGAAGCTTTTAAATCAATCCGAAACAATGGACAATTATCACACATTCCAATAATAGCTCTTACAGCCAGTGCCATGACAACTGATCGTGAAACCATTTTATCGCATGGTTTCGATGCTTATCTGGCAAAACCAATAGATGAAAAAGTATTTTTTAATACGATAAACGAAGTCCTTTATGGAAAGTAAAAAAATTAAAGTTCTAGCAATTGACGATAATCTGGATAATTTAATAACTATCCAGGCTTTAGTCTATGAGTCATTCCCGAATGCAGAAATAGTGACTGCGCTAAATGGTAAAGATGGGCTAAAATTGGCTGGAAAGGAAGATCCGGATGTGATTTTGCTGGACATTGTTATGCCCGAAATGGATGGCTTCGAAGTTTGCAAACTGCTTAAAGAGGATCAATATTTATGCGATATTCCGGTTGTTTTTGTAACAGCTTTAAAAGGTGATAAAGAAAGCCGCATTCGTGGACTGGATGTTGGTGCTGAAGCTTTTCTGGCAAAACCGATCGACGAAAGTGAACTCGTGGCTCAGATACGTGCCATGGTAAAAATTAAAGCTGGGAATATCCAACGGCGGAATGAAAATGAAAAACTTGCTGCTTTAGTTGCAGAGCGGACTCATGAACTTAAAAGAACCCATACAGCAACCTTAAACTTGCTGGAAGATTTAAAAAATGAAATAGAGGCAAGAAAAAGAACCGAAGAAGCACTGCGCGAAAGTGAAGAAAAATACCGCGACATGGCAAATCTATTACCTCAAATTGTATTTGAACTTGATTTAAATGGGAATATCAATTATATAAATAATCAGGCATTTACAATATACAGATATCCAGAAACATCTAATTTGATTGGGATTAACTCAATAGACTTTTTCATTCCAGAAGATAGATTAAGGGCAGTAGAAAATGTGAAATTAAGATTAGCTGATAAGCCTACAGAAAACAATGTCTATTCCATGATTCGTAAAGATGGCACTACTTTTCCGGTTCAGGTATATTCAAACCCAATTTTGAAAGATAATAAACCGATAGGGTTGAGAGGGATTATTGTTGACATTACTGAGCAAAAGCTTGCAGCAGAAAAAATTGAACATGTAGCCCGTTTGTATGCTTTTTTAAGTCAAATTAATCAGGCCATCGTGCGTACTCAAGACAAAATCGAACTTTACGAGATGATTTGTCAGGTAGCAATTGAACACGGACATTTTCGGATGGCGTGGGTTGGAATTTTAGATGAATCGACCGAAAAAATTAGACCGATTGCCCAAGCAGGATATGACGATGGTTATCTGAATCAAATAGTTGTTACTTCCGGTTTCCAAATAAATGGCAAAGGACCGTCCGGAACAGCATATCGCGAAGGAAAAATTATTTTCAGTAACGATGTTGCCACGGATCCAAACATGCAACCCTGGAAAGACGAAGCACTTAAACGTGGATATAAATCATCCATAGCAGTTCCATTCCGTAGAAAAGATGAGGTTATCGGAGTTTTAACCCTTTATGCCACCGAAACTGGATTTTTCAGTGAAGATGAACTAATACTGCTGGATGAAGTTGGAAGTGATATTTCTTTTGCTATTAATGCAATTGACTCAGAAAATCAACGCCAAAAAGCAAATGAAGAATTAGAAACAAGTAGAAATGAGCTGAAAACCATATACGATTATGCACCTGTAATGATGTGTTTGGTAGATGTAAACAGAAATATCCAATTTGCAAATAAAGCTTTCATAGCATTGGCTAACGTTTCAGAAAACGATATAATAGGCGGACCGGTAGGTGGTGTAATTGGTTGTATAAATTCTTTTGACAATCCACTCGGGTGTGGGCATGGTGCAAAATGTGCCACCTGTACCCTGCGTATGGCCATGGATAATACATTTAAAACAGGATTTGGACATCAAAATGTTGAATTCCAGTCTACGTTAAAAGTAGGCTATAAAGAACTGGAAGTTTCATTACTTGGTTCTACGGCAATTATTGAAAATGATGAGAACAGAAACCTGCTCTTGTGCCTGAATGATATTACTGACCGAAAACTTACCGAAGAAGCATTACAAAAAAGTGAAATGATTTTGCGTACATTTATCGATAATACTCCTTTCGAAATATGGGCAAGTGATGTTGAAAATGTAGGCATGCTGGAAAACAGAAAGTTAGTAAACCGATTTGGTACCATTATTGGAAAAACACCAATGTCAAACAGCAGAGTTAGTAAAGAATTTTCAGATTTATGGGTAAGTTTAAATCAGCGGGTAGTTAATGGAGAACTTATTGACGAAGAATATGAATGCATAATTAATGATACTAAGAGAATTTACCAGCACATTGCTTTCCCTATTACTATCAGTTCCAAAACAATAGGTGTTGCAGGCTTTAATATTGATATAACCGACCGCAAACTTGTAGAAGAAGCGCTAAAAGAAAATAACACAAGGCTTGAACTTGCCATGGAAGTGTCGAATATGGCCTGGTGGGAAATGGAAGTGCAAACGGGTAACGTTTCATTTGGAAAGCGAAAAACTGAAATGATTGGCTACCCTGCCGAAAATTTTAAACACTATACTGATTTTATGGAATTAGTTCATGCTGACGATTATGATAGAGCTATGAATGCTATGCGCACTCATCTGCACAACTCCAATAAAAAGTATGAAACAGAATACAGGATATTAGCTTCAACAGGTGAATATAAATGGTTTTATGATATTGGAACAGTTTCAAGAAAAGATTCAAATGGAAAACCTTTGACAATTTCGGGGTTAATTTTGGATATTACGCAGCGTAAAATGGCAGAGCAAGAATTAGCCGACCAAAAAAACTTCTTTGAACAAATGTTTATGCAATCTTCTTTGAGCACTCAAATTTTAGACAAAGAAGGATGGTGTGAGAGAATAAATCCAAAATTGAGTCAGATATTCGGAGTAGAAGCCAACCAGATGGAAGGTCATGTTTACAATATCTTTAACGACAAAGAAATACAAAAGAAAGGAATTATTCCAAAACTTGAAAAAGTCTTTAATAAAGGCAAAACTGTAGAATGGGAAGTTTTATTTGATATTGGTGAAGCGGCAGACTCTCAAAATATAGAACTAAATGAGCGAAAAAAAGCCTGGTTTAGCAATTGGGCTTATCCTATTTTTGATCAAAATGGGTCAATTAGTAGTGTTATTATTCAACACACTGATATAACAGATCGTAAAATAGCTGAAGCTGCATTGAGCGAATCGCAAGATCAGCTGAAAAAATTCGCTGCCCATCTTCAAAGTATAAGAGAAGAAGAAAGAGTTCTTTTGGCAAGGGAAATCCACGATGAACTTGGACAAATACTTATTGCCATTAAAATTGATATGGGTATGTTGAAACAGAATGTTTTGAGAGGGATTAACGAAGAAATATCAGAGAATATCTTAACAAAATTTGATGGATTATTCAGCATGGTAGACAATACGATTAAAACAACCCGAAAGATAATGACCGATCTAAGACCCGAAGTTCTTGATTTACTTGGATTTACTGAAACGGTAAAACAACATTTAAACGCTTTTCAGGAAAGGTACAACATCGAATGTAAATTTGAAAGCAATATTTACGATGTAGAATTGGATTCGCAACAATCAGTGGCTTTGTTCCGAATTATTCAGGAAGCTTTAAATAATGTTGCAAAACATTCCAAAGCCACCAAAGTGGATGTTATTTTTAACCAATCTGTCGACAAATTGATGTTGGAAGTTATTGATAACGGAATCGGATTTGATCTCAAGCAAAAGAAAAATGCTGATTCCTATGGACTTATTGGAATGAATGAACGCGTATTTTTATTGGAAGGAGAACTCACAATTTCGGGGAAAAAAGGTGTTGGCACAAGCGTCAGAATTATAATGCCTTACACAAAATAATACCTTATTTAATACATATACTTTTGAAAAATCATTCATAGGAATAAACAACATTTGAAAATGAAAGCTGAAAACGAGTTAAATTTTTCAATCGGTGTAAATAAATCCGACATCGTGTTTAATGACATTTTTATTATTGACGAAATTCAACGCATGCAGAATTTATTTTCTGATGCAACCGGCGTAGCTTCAATAATTACAAATTCTGATGGCACGCCAATCACAAAGCCCAGCAACTTCTGCTCCTTGTGCAGTCTGATACGCAAAACTGAGAAAGGATTGACAAATTGTATAAATGCCGATGCTGAAAATTTCAGTAAAATATCTTCGGAATTTAAATTACAAAGTTGCCTGAATGTAGGTTTGTGGTACACCGGTACAAAAATTTTAGTAAACGGAATTCATGTGGCTAATTGGATGATTGGACAAGTGAGGGATGAAAAAATTGATCAACAAAAAATAATTGACTATGCAAATGAAATTGGTGCTAACGTGGATGAAATGTTAGAAGCGCTAAATAATGTTCCGGTTATGAAAAAAGAAAAGCTGGGAAATATTTTAGAAATGATGTCTTTTATTGCTAATAATTATGCCGATAATGTATTTAAAAACTTAGAATTAAAAAATCAAATTGAAGAACAAAAACATACAAATGAGTTATTACATAAAAATGAAGAATTGCTTTCAATTACGTTACAATCAATTGGAGATGGCGTAATTTCTACCGATAAAAATGGACTGATTGTCAACATGAATCCCGTGGCCGAACACCTTTGCGGTTGGAAATTGCAGGATGCTAAAGGAAAGCATTTAAATCTTGTATTTAATATTATCAATGTCGATTCGCGAAAAGCAGTTGAAAATCCGGTTCAAAAAGTAATTGAAACAAATAAAATAATCGGACTTGCCAATCATACCATACTGGTTTCAAAAGATGGTACCGAATACCAAATTTCCGATAGTGCCGCCCCAATTAAAAACAAAAATGGCATAATAAGCGGAGTAGTTCTTGTTTTTTCGGATGTAACCGAAAAATATCAAACAGAAAAAAATCTTATTGAAAGTGAACGAAGTAAATCGGTACTGCTTGCCAACCTTCCGGGCATGGCATACCGTCGCAAGTATGATCGCCCATGGACAATGGAGTATGTATCAGAAGGTTTTACTGAATTAACTGGTTATGCTATTGACAATGTTATTGATAATCGAATACTTTCGTTTAACGATCTTATTCTTCCGGAATATTCGGATTATTTGTGGAATGAATGGGAAAGAGCCGTGCAAAACCACGAAATATGTCAGGTAGAATATAAAATATTAACTGCCGATAAGACCGTAAAATGGGTATGGGAACAAGGAATAGCAATTTATAACACCGATGGTGAAGTAGAAGCTCTTGAAGGTTTAATAATTGACATTACCGAACGCAAAAATGCCGAAGATGCGCTCCAAAATGAACGACTGTTGCTTCGAACACTCATCGATAATATCCCCGATTTAATTTATACAAAAGATTTAAATTCGCGTAAAACACTTGCCAATAAAGCCGAAGTAAAAGTGTTGGGAGGAAAATCGGAAGATGAAGTATTAGGCAAAGACGATTTTGACCTTTATCCCAAAGAACTTGCTGAGAAGTTTTACGCCGACGACCAATTAGTTTTTAAAACCGGTAAGCCAATGCTCAACAATGAGGAATTATTGCTTGACCATGATGGAAATAACCATTGGATGATGTTTTCTAAAATGCTTTTACGCGATAAAGACAACAAAGTTATAGGTTTATTGGGAATAGGTCATGATATTACCGACCGAAAATTAATGGAAGAAAAACTTCAAAACGAACGACTGTTGCTTCGAACACTCATCGATAATATCCCCGATACAATCTATGCAAAAGACCTAGAAGGACGTAAAACGCTTGCCAATAAGGCCGAAGTCCAATTGCTTGGAGCCAATTTGGAAGCCGATGTTATAGGTAAAACCGATTACGAATTTTACCCCAAAGAGTTTGCCGATAATTTTATGAACGATGATAAATTAGTTATCGAAACCGGGGTGCCTGATTTCAACAAGGAAGGTTTAATAATTGATTTAAAAGGTGAAAAAAACTGGCTGCTCTCCTCTAAACTACCACTGCGCGATAAAGACAACAAGATAATAGGTGTAATGGGTATTGGCCGAAATATTACTATTCGTAAGCAAACTGAAGATGCATTAAAAGAGAGTGAAAACTTCCTAAAACAAACTCAGATAATAGCCCAACTTGGAACTTATACTCTGGATATTTCAAAAAACTGGTGGACAAGTTCCGAAGTTCTGGATACTATTTTTGGAATCGATAAAGAGCATATCAAAACATTTCAGAGTTGGGCTTCGATTGTTCACCCCGAATGGCAAAAAATTATGACAGACCATTTTCTGATTGATGTACTTCAGAATAAAAACAAATTTGATAAAGTATATAAAAT
Source organism: Paludibacter sp. (assembly GCA_031292575.1). Taxonomy (GTDB): domain Bacteria; phylum Bacteroidota; class Bacteroidia; order Bacteroidales; family Paludibacteraceae; genus Paludibacter. The sequence goes on along the minus strand of JARLGX010000017.1, from coordinate 196,788 downwards.
AATCAGACAAAACGATAAGGAAGAACGATGGGTTCACGGACTTGGGGCATTGGTTTTTGATGATAAAGGCAGCCCGTTATACATGATTGGTACTATCCAGGACATTACCGAACTAAAAATGACCGAAGAGGCTTTAGTAAAAAGTGAAAAGAAGTATCGTACTATTTTTGAAAATGTGATGGATGTTTTTTACAGGATAGATCTCGATGGAAATATTTTGGAAGTAAGTCCGTCAGCAGCATACTATACAGATTTCAATCTGGAAGATATTATAGGTTCATCAATGTCAAACCTATATTCAAACCAAGAAGATCGGGATTTTATCAGGAAAACTTTGTTTACCGTAGGCGAACTGCGAGATTATGAACTTGATATAAAATCGAAAACGGGAGTAGTAAAGCATGTTTCGATAAATGCCCGGGTAAATAAAGATGCGCAAGGCAATCCTACTCATATTGATGGCGCAGTCAGGGACATCACGCTGAGAAAAGAAGCAGAGAATTTATTGCGGGCAAGTGAACTTAAATTTAAAAGTTATGTTGAATTTGCCCCACACGGTGTATTTGTGGCAAATGAATTAGGAAGATGCATAGAGGTAAATTCAGCTGCTTCAATAATTACAGGTTACAGTAAAGAAGAACTAATTTTGATAAATCCACAAGATTTAATTTCACCAGAATCTGACGTAAAATTTATTGAGCATTTCAGAACGGCAATTAAAGCCGGTTTTGCGAAGGACGAGTTTGGAATAATAATGAAAAACGGTACAAATCGTTATGTGTCAGTAGATACGGTTAAAATATCTGAACAATTATATTTGGGGTTTGTTGTAGATATAACACAACGCAAAAAAGCTGAAGATAAGTTAATTGAAAATGAAATCTTTCTAAAAGAAACTCAGCATATAGCTCATCTTGGGAATTGTATGATTGATATTGCATCAGGAACCTGGAAAAGTTCCGAAATTTTGGATTCAATATTTGGAATTAATTCGCAATATGATAAAACACTCAAAACCCTTGAATCATTAATTCATCCCGATTGGAGAAAATCGATAAATGATTATTTTATTCAGGGAGTTTCTAATAAAAAAATAAAATTAAATAAAGAATTTAAGATAATACGCCCGATTGATAAGGAAGAAAGATGGATACATGCCATTGGTGAACTTAAATACGACGTTAACAATAAGCCGTTTAAATTAATTGCTACCGTACAGGATATTACCGATCAGAAAAACTCAGCCGAAGCACTTAGACTTAGCGAAGAGCTTTACAGATCAATTCTACTTGCTTCGCCCGATGCAATTGTTTTGATAGAAATGGATGGAACAATTCGCATGGTATCACCGGCAACATTGTTAATGTATAAGTGCGATAGCGAAAGCCAGTTGATAGGGCGTAATATGTTCGATTTCATAGCTCCCGAAGATGTTGAACGTGCAAAAATAAACGCATATCGGATGTTTGAGGGGTACTTGGGAACTGTTGAATATAGCATTTTGCGTAATAATGGCGAAAAGTTTTTTGCCGATGTGAATGGAGATATTACCTGGAGCTCAGACGGTTTACCTACGGGTATGATTTTTATAATTCGGGATGTAAATGAACGGAAGCGTGCCGAAGAAGACCTATACCGTGAGCAGGTTCTAATGAAAACATTTATGGAAAGTTTACCCGGTATTTTTTACCTGTATTCTTATCCCGATTTGAAACTCGTGCGGTGGAACAAAAATCATGAAACACTTTTTGGTTTTGACTCAGATGAAATGAAAAACCGTTCATTGCTCGAATGGCATTTACCCGAAAAGAAAGAACTTGTATTAGATTCGGTCGAAGGAATTATGAGAGATGGTCAGGATATGATTGAAGCTCAATTATTAACAAAATACGGTAGTTCCATTCCTTTTATTATTACCGGAGTGAAATTAGAAATAGGCGGTCAAAAATTCCTAATGGGAGTTGGAATTGATAACGAGAAACGAAAACTTGCCGAAGAAGCCTTAAAAAGTTCGCAAGAGCAATTACAGAAATTTGCTTCACATCTTCAAAGCGTGCGCGAAGAAGAAAAAATTATGCTTGCCCGCGAAATTCATGATGAATTAGGACAGATTTTAATTGCTATTAAAATTGAAATGGGGATGATGAAGCAAAAAATATTAAAATCGATTAAATATACTGATGTAGAAGATATTTTGACTATTTTTGACAATCTTTTCGGTTTGGTTGATAATACGATAAAAACAACCCGAAAAATAATGACAGATTTAAGGCCAGAAGTATTATATTTGCTGGGGTTTGTCGAAGCTGTTAAAAGACAGGTAAACAAATTTCAGGAAAGACACAAAATTAATTGCTATTTCGATAGTTCAGTTACTAATATAGAGTTAAATACACAACAATCTGTTGCACTATTTAGAATTCTTCAAGAGTCGCTCAACAATGTTGCAAAACATTCCAAAGCCACTTCGGTGCAAATAGAAATTAACCGGATAGATGATAAGCTAATTATGCAAATTAGCGATAACGGAATCGGAATTAACGAAGACAATAAAATCAAAATAGATTCTTTCGGCCTTATCGGTATGAAAGAAAGAGTGTTTCTATTAGGAGGGGAACTTTTTATTTTAAGTGAACCTCAAAAAGGAACAACAATTAAAGTAGAAATACCCTATGCAGTGAGTGATAATGAGTTTAAAGAAGTTGTTGAAAAATAAAATCAGAAGGACAATTTTGCATACTAAAACATTCAATATAAATGCATTAATCCGGTTTAGGTATAAAAAAATAATCAATTAAAAATAAAGTTATGATAAAAGTATTTATTGTAGACGATCATGAAATAATTCGTGAGGGACTTAAGAAAATATTGAAAGAAGAGCCCGATATGTCTGTAGTAGGCGAAGCTCAAAGCGGGGATGAAGTATTACAGAATATTGACAATATCGACTGTGATATAATGCTGTTAGATATGAATATGCCAGGCAGAAGCGGGTTGGACTTAATAGCAGACCTGAAAAAACTGAAACCTTTTATGCACATTTTAGTGCTTAGTATTCATCCTGAGGACAAATTTGCACTCCGTACACTGAAATCAGGTGCATCTGGTTATCTTTGCAAGGATACAGCTTTGGAGGAATTAGTAATTGCAATACGTAAAGTGTATATCAAAGGCAGGTACTTGAGCACAACGTTGGCAGAACAATTGGCTTTTGATTTTATGCCCGACAAAGGAGAACAATTGCCACACGAACTATTGTCGAACAGAGAACAGGAAATTATGTTAATGTTGGCTTCAGGTAAAAAAGTAAAAGATATTGCTACAGAATTAACCCTTAGTATTAGTACAGTCTTTACATACAGAGTCCGTATTTTTGAAAAATTAAAAATTAAAAGCAACGTTGAATTAACACATTACGCCATTACAAATAAATTAGTTGACTAAAATTTGATACGTTTTTATATCTATCTACAAAATAAATTTCAATAAAAATAAATTTTTTGTAAAAATAATTATTATTTCTGTCGCAAAACTGAAAATAGTTTGTAGTAATGCATTAATTATCAATAATCATATGTATATATTTGTACAATTTACAAAAGGACTCTATAAATACATACGATATTGATAAAATGTTATACTAAATCTAATGTCATGAACGCAAAATTCAAGTCATTAATCAACCATTTGATTAATCCGGTTTCCATCTGTGGAAATTCAGCTAATGTTGCAAATAATTTGATTTATCTTCCTAAAGCAACATTTTTCGGTAAAAGAACTAAAAATCTGAGGAGCTTATTTGTTGCACTACTTATTTTGGGGGTAAGTGCTAATTCGATTTTCGCTCAGATAACTCAAGTTGGTACTGCAAAAACGGTCTATGGTACCAATGTTCAAAGCGTTACTGTGGCTCAGCCAACTGGACTAAGTATAGGTGATTTTGTTATCGTTACAGTTATACAATACAATACTTTAACAACAAGTGTACCTTTAATTAATAATAATGCTGCAACATGGACTTGTATAAATACTACTTTAAATTCAGCTGGCACTGTTCAGGCTGCAGTTTTTTACAAAATAGCAGATTACAACACTGTTAATAACCCTTTACAAATAGCAACTAATACCCCTTGGTGGCCTCAAGCAGGTTATATAGAGGCTTCTATTGTAGCATATAGAGGCGTAGATTCTACATCTCCGCTCGATGTAGCACCCGGGTCAATTACAGTTGGTAATACAAGCGGAAGCACTTCGCTTAGTGGAATTCCTGGAATTACTACAATTACTAATAATGCCCTTGTGCTTTTACTCGGGATGAGCTATAATAGTACTGGGACTTCCGGTAGAACTTACAGCAATTGGAAAGTTGCAACTTCTCCAACGCTTACAGAAAATTACGATGTTCAAGGAACAAATTATGTTTCAGTTGGAGCTGCCACGGGTACTCAAGCAACAGCTGGCTCAACGGGCACTGGCTCATTTTCGGTAAATAGTAATGCTTATCTTGGAGGAATTCTCTTAGCTTTACGACCATTCATTCCAACTCCTTGTGCTTACACCTCCAATTCTAATAGTGGAATAGTTGTAACTCCGGTTATTAATATGCCAAGTCATCCACAAGCGATTTCAACTAATTTTGCTTCTGGTAAATATTTTGATTTAAATGTAATACAGGGTTTAACCTATCAGTTGTATACAAGCAGTTATCCGGGTACTTCGCTAAAGATGGCTGTTTATCAAGAAGGAAACCCTTCCAGTGCTGTCTTAGGTTATTCCTATTCAAACACAGGTAATCCAGGTGGTTCGAACTCAAATGATGTAAATTTATCATTCACTTCGCCATTATCTGGGCAGGTCAGAGTGTTGATTAATTCACAAGCTGACTGTTCTTCAACTGCTGTAACAGGATTAACGGTAAATGTAAATGTAAGTGGTGGTCAAAATACCCTCGATAGTCAAACAGCTGCCGGTACAAATTCCTGGATTGGTCAGGTGTGGGACAGTCAGAATTTTAATAATTATACGTATGATAATTATTTAGGCTATTACAATGTGGCGAGTATGGGCACTACGGATCAATTTCAGGAAATGTTTGGAACTTCCGGAACATTCCCCAATGGTGCTAATGATGATGTAACCAGTTTTCCAATCTATTCAAATGGGGTAGTCGAAGCTGCTGTGTTGGATTATACTTTCGATGTTAAGTATTTAATGAATTCAACTCGCCGGGGTTTCTACGGGGTTACTATTACCAGCGACGACGGCTCACAACTTATTGTAGATGGAACTACAGTTTACAATCACTGGGATCCTCATAGCCCAACCACAAATAATAATATACTTTTTTCTCTATCAGGAAGTAGCTCCTTAGAGCTTGACTATTTCGAGCAGGGTGGGCAAAATGTAATTGGATTCTATAATTTAGTACAAATATTTTCAAATACTTTGTCTGCAAATACAACTCAGGTAGTTTGTCAGAACACTTCAGGCTCCGCTATAAGTGGGGATATATTTGGAACATTGCCTTCAGGAGTGACCGCTCAGGGTTATCAATGGTATTACAGTACTAGTCTTGGAGGAACACAAACAGCTATAGCCGGAGCAACCGGAGCAACATTTACTCCCGTAGCTACAGCATCTCCTTTTAATAATGTGGCGGGAGTCTACTATTTGTACAGATATGCAAAAATGCAAAGTACAAATAACTATAATCCATCTACTTACATTGCCACCAATGTGTCAAATGCAGCTACTGTTAGGATAAGTGCTTGCAAAAATTTTTGGACAGGTAATACAAGTACAACCTGGAGCGATCCTACTAACTGGTCGGCTGGCTCAGTGCCTTATCCGGGCGATGATGTAGTATTTGCAACAACAGCAAATAATGGAACTGCAGCAGTTAAAGATTTGTATTTAGACCAGGACAGGGAAATAGGAAATCTTATTAACCAATCTGGAAAAAGGTTAGTTATTCCACCTGCCTTATGTTTAACTGTAGACGATTCAATATCATCGAATGATGTTGTTGGTACTCAGATATACATTCAGTCCAGTTCATCGGCTGCAAACGGCTCTTTAATATTCCACAATAAAACAACCAAGGTTTACGGAACAGTAGAGATGTATTCAAAAGCTTCGTACGATGCCACAGGCGTTTCGTATGGTGGCAATACATATCATTACAGTTGGCAGTATTTTGGCATTCCGCTTAATACCGTAGTTGCAAATCCTACCTTTGCAGGCTCGTATATTCGAAGATGGGACGAAACCGGAACAACGGTTGCAACCCACTGGGTTAGTGTGGGCAACAGCTTTGTACTCCAGCCTTTTATTGGTTACGAAATTACACAACAAGTAACATCAGGTGAAACTCTTGTTTATCAAGGGCAATTGGTTAATTGGGACTGGACTTCTCCTCAACTTTCAAAAACAACAGGGGCATTATTCCCAGGCCAACAGGTATTAGCCAACCCCTATACGGCTGCAATTGATATTAAAAAAATAGTATTTGGCTCAGATATGTTATCCGAAGTATTTCTTTACAATACAGGATCATTTGCATCATGGGGAAATGGACTAACAAATGCAGGCCAGTATGTTGTTGTAACTCCTGCATTTGCAGGGACTTCAGGCATCCCGGGGCAAGTACCTTCAATGCAAGCCATATTGGTACAAGTTAATAATTCTACTGCCAATGCAAAGGTCACAATACCGTATAGCTCAGTAGTTAAAAATACTGATTTACAAAGAGCAAAGGCATTTGCGGGAACTGCATCCTCTAACTATGTTTCAACAAAAATTGATGTAGTAGGAGCTCAATATTCCGACAGAATGTGGATTTTTACCGATCCTGCAGCTACTAAGAATTTTGATAACGGATTTGATGGAGTTAAAATGTTGGGTGCTGCACTTACACCACAGTTGTATGCCATTGAACCTGATGGAATATATCAAATTAATGCAGTTGATGATATGAATAATACGGTGTTAGGTTTTCAACCCGGAGTTGACAGCGAATATACTTTTACATTTACACATGAAAATACCGATTCGCGTTATTCTGCAATATTTTTGAGAGATTCAGTGGAAAAAAGGACAATTGATATAACAGCCAATGGTTCGCAATATCATTTTACGGTAGATTCAACCTCAGCGAAAATTGAAAGTAGATTTAAGATTATAGCAATTAATAATGACCCTGCATCCACAACGGATCCAAGTTCACAACTTAAAATATTTAATACTAACGGCACCTTCTTTGTAGAAAATCAGAGTAATGAAACCGGTGAGTTTAGACTATACGATATGACAGGTCGGAATTTAATCAGTGCTAAATTTCAGCCAAATAGTGTGACCGAAATTACTACTGTTTCATCACAAGGCGTTTATATAGCAAATGCTACAACAAATAGTCAAAAAGTGTCCAAAAGATTTGTTGTAAATTAGCAACTTAATCCACGAAAACTGAGAAACAAATTGACGAATGATAAATGAAAAAAATATCCAACAGAACAAATCTCTAAAAGCACCTATACCAGTAGATATAGGGATGGTTAAGTTAAATTGTATTCAGAAACTGCGTTTTGAGTTTCGAATGTAGAACTTAGTACGGTATTTTTGTAGTTGTTACTACAAAAATACCGTACTAATGTTTTAGTATTCAATTATTTTATCTATATTTGCACGTTTTAATATTATATTTAAACTATATTTATACGCACGTTACAATTTAACAAACCGCATAAAAATTGATGACGATACTCCTAAATATCAAGTCTTTAATACGTTATTCAATAAATCGTATTACCTCAACAGAGTATTTACCTTCTGTTGCCGCTATCAAATCCAAAAAATTTTCTGTCCAAAGCATTAAAGTTTTAGCTTTAATTGTTATATTTTGTGTGTTATCTACAATGGGTTTCGCCCAGACTTTTACATTTTCTTCATCTAACCCTTCTGTACCAGCTACAAATATTCTACAAAGTGCAACAACTCAACAAATTTATAGAGCTGTAGTGGTGGTAAGCGGTGGTGGTGGAGCTAATTTTACAAAACTTACTTTTACGCCAAGTGGAACATTTATACCAGCTGATATTAATACAACGTATAATAATTTTGGTTATAGGGTTTGGGCTAGCACAACTGATAATCTATCAGGTGCAGCTTCGATAAGCAACCTTTTTCCACCTCAACCTACTGGATCACCTGTTACAATCACAATAAACAGTCCTTATTGGACAAGTGGAACAACATATTATTTATGGATAACTGCTGATATTAGTCCAACTGCAATTGCGGGTCATACATTAACTGTAGGGGCACTGACTACAGGTAATTTTACATTTAGTGGAGGTACAAAATCAGGTACAATGTATGTAGGTGGAACGCAAACAATAGCGTTAAAACAATTCCGATCAATAGCAAACGGCAATTGGAATGCTACAACAACATGGCAACAATCCGCTGATGGTACAAATTGGGTCGCTGCTACTACCACTCCAACCAGTGCAGATGGCTTAGTGACTATTCAAAATGCGCACACTGTAACAGTAACAGCCAATGCTACAGCAAGTAACTTAGTTGTAAATGGTGCTGTTATTGTAAATGGAAATAATACCTTAACTCCTACTACAGCAACAATTAATGGAACAGTAACAGTGCAAGGTAATGGTACTGCTCAGGTAGTTAATGGGACTGGAGCAATTACTTTTAATGCTGGGAGTACATATAATCACGGAGTAAATGGAGGGGCTATTCCTACAGCAACATGGAATTTAACTTCGACTTGTAATATTACAGGTTATACAAACGAAGCAGGTGGAACAACTACTCCTACATCATTTCAAGCTAGTCTTAACCAAAGCTTTGGTAATTTCAATTGGAATTCTACAAGCCAAACTTACGATTATTCTTTTGGAGGACAATTCTTGATAGTAAACGGAAATTTGACTGTAACAAGTACAGGAACTGGCTCGGTTACTCTAGGCAATTCAGGAACTGGTGATTTAAGCGTGGGTGGAAACTTTGTTCAATCAGGAGGTCAATTTTTTATTTCTGCTTCCGGGGCGAGAGCTATGTCTGTTGCCAAAAACTTTTCAATATCAGGCGGTGTATTTGATTTGAGTTCATCAAGTACAGCGGCAAATTATACCACGCTTAATGTGGGTGGTAATTTTAATTTTACTGGTGGTACTATAACAGAATCGGGTTCAACCACTGCAAGTGTAATCAACTTTAATGGCACCAATAACCAAACATTTACATCAGGGGGAACTCTTAGCAATATCGTTAATTTTTCTATTCTACCTGGAGCTATAGTTGATTTTGGGACATCGGTAATTAGTTCCGGTTCAACTGGAAGCTTTACGTTGAATCCGGGTGGTTCCATTATTACAGCAAATACAAATGCAACCGGAGCTTTAACAACAACTGGTGCAAATGGTACTATACAACTAACAGGTACAAGAACTTACAATTCAGGGGCAAATTATACCTTCAATGGCACAGCTGCTCAGGTAACCGGAAACGGATTATTCCAAAATAATCCCGGAATAGTAACAATCAGCAATAGTTTTGGAGTAACTTTTAGTGGTGCTACGGCTATGAATTATCTGGTTATTAATAGTGGATCAACCGCAAATCTGGGAACTTTTGCAAATACCGCCAGTTTACTTTTCCTTGGACCAGATACTTATTCATCGGGTGTATACGGCGGCACAGGTTCTACTGGACCCTCAGTAATTATAAACGCAACTTATTTTAAGCCAAATACTGGATATATAACCGTAACTAATACTGTTGTTCAGCCAATTTCAACAACTAGTAATTTTACAGCACCTTGTGGCGTAACCAGTGTAATAGTTGAAGTCTGGGGTGGAGGAGGTGCTGGTGGCAAACGAACTTCATCTGGGAATAGTGGAGGAGGTGGAGGAGGTGCTTATTCCAAAGCGACACTATCTGTAATACCCGGAACGAACTATATAGTATCTATTGGTGGTGGCAGTTCTTCTTCTGCTGCTGGTGGTGATACATGGTTTGGAACTTCATTGGCATCGGCATTAGTATTGGCTAAAGGAGGAAACAGTGTTGCCGACAATTCTTCGACAGGTGCAATAGGCGGAGCGACGACAACAGGAATTGGAACAACTAAATTTAGCGGTGGTTCTGGGGCAGCAGGTTCTGGATCTGGCCCTACTGGGTATAGTGGTGGAGGTGGTTCATCGGCAGGAACTTCGGCTAACGGAAATAATGGAATTGCAGGAGCCAATACAGGTGGTACAGCTCCAGCAGGCGGAGGTAATGGCGGAAATGGTGCCAGTGGATCAAATGGCTCGGGTGTTAATGGTTTGGCTCCCGGAGGTGGTGGAGGTGGTGCTTACAGAACATCAATCGGAACATCGGTTGGTGGAAGCGGTGCTAATGGTCAGGCCAGAATTACGTATATACCTGTCACTCCGTCTATAACACTTGGTGCTAATCCTTCAGTATGTCAGGGGATTACATCGGCAACTATCAGTTACACGTCAAACGCTGGCTGCCCTGATCAATATAGCATTGACTTTAGTGCAGCCGCGATAGTCGCTGGTTTTGTTAATGTACCATTCGCATCTTTGCCTGCAGGCTCAATAACAATATTAGTCCCATCAAATGCTGCGTCAGGAACCTATAGTGGAACTTTGAAAGTAAGGAACAGTGGTACGAGTACACCGAGTGGAGGATATACAATATCAATAACTGTAACTTCAAATATCTGGACAGGTACAATCAGTTCAGCATGGGATAATGTTGGGAACTGGTGCGGAGGAATTCCAACAGCAACTACAGATGTAATTATACCTTCAGGAGTCACACAACCAGTTATTACTGCTGCAGTTTCTGGCAATTGTAAATCTATTTCCATTAACAGCGGAGCTAATATAACTATATATGGTTCACTCAATGTCGCGACTAACATAACTAATAATGCCGGGGTTTCAGGGATAGTTGTGAAATCAAGTTCATCTGTGCCTAACGGAACTTTAATATTTCAAAACCCAGTAAGTTTGCCGGTCAATGCAACTGTAGAAATGTATTCGTTAGCTGAGGCAATTGATAAACTGACCCCAAGTAATTTCAAATGGCAATATTTTGGCATTCCAGTTAGTACAGTTACTGCAAGCCCAACTTTTGATGGGTCTTATGTTCGCAGTTGGGATGAAACACAACCAGCTGCAACACATTGGCATCAACTAAATAATGCATCTGTCTTAAGTCCGTTTATTGGCTATGAAATTACGCAATTAAATGCAACAACTATTTTATTTAAAGGACAACTTGTAAACAGTAATTTTACTGCAGCTCAATCAGACTTAACAATAACAACTGGAGCTGGATTCCCTGGGCAACACATATATGCTAATCCTTACACTGCCGCTATTGATATAAGGAATCTTTCTTTTGGATCAGCAGATCCAGCTGTTATAGAGAATTCAATTTATCTTTATAGTACAGGTTCGCTTGCTCAATGGACAAGCCAAGGTGGGGTTTCAAATACAATTGGAACTCCCAATCCTGGTCAGTATACAGTAATTTCTACTAGTACAGCAGGTAATTTAGGGATACCTCGTCAAATTCCACCTATGCAAGCCATGTTAGTTATTGCCCATTCAAGCACTCCTGCTACTACTTTTGGATTTTCATATAATTCAGTAGTGGTAAAAGATACAACCCTGCAAAGAGCTCCAGGTGTTAAAGGTCTTTCGGAAACGGGTGATTTGGTAGGAACATTGATAGAAGTTGTCGGTTCGAGAACTTCAGACAGGATGTGGTTATTTTCTAATCCGGCCTGTACGCGTAACTTCGATAATGGCTGGGATGGCACAAAATTATTTGGAACAGTGCTTTCTCCTCAGATTTTTGCGGAAGAAAATGATGGAAATTATCAAATAGATGCAGTTGACGATATAAATGATACTAAAATAGGCTTTCAGGCAGGTGAAGATATCAATTATACTTTTACCTTTACACATCAGAATTTAGCGAGTAAATATGCAGGAGTATATTTGGTTGATTCGGTTGAGAATAAAATTGTTGATATTACCGAAAGCGGCTCTACATATTCTTTTGTTGCAGAATCTACACCTACGACGGTAAACCGATTTAAGATAGTTACCCGTAATTACGAAAAAAATGCACCTGATGCTACAACTCAGATAAAAGTATTCAGTGCGGGAAATACAGTCTTTGTTCAAAATTTAAGTAATTTGAATGGCGATGTTATTATTTATGATATAGTTGGACATTGTATAAAAAGAACTACATTTGGACCAAATGGTGTTACCTCAATACCTGTAAGTTATGTTTCGGGAGCTTACATTGTCAGCGCTTCTACAATGGATGAAAAAGTTGGAAAGAGAGTGATAATTAAAAATTAGACGTGAATAAAAGGCAAAAAAACATATTTATTTGGATATTTACATGGGCCGGACTGCTCCTGGCGGTGCTTTATTCCCCTATTGGAAGTCCTGATTTATATACATCTAAATCTTATTTCATTCCTAATCAGGGTGTTGTATTTAATGGCGGCGAAATTAAAAACGCACCTGCTATAAGTCAACAAGATGGAAATAATTATAATGAGTTGGATGTGCCGGATTATAGTTCAAATTTAAAGACTAATTACGCTGTAAATAATTACCCTTCATCTACGTACAAAAGCTCTACACCAAATACATACAGCGTTCAGACACCAACCAATCAAAATCCAAAGGCAAGTTCAGGCGCAGATATAGGTTCAGGTGGTGTATTTATTTCAAATAACAGTTCCGGAAGAAGCAGTGCAAACTCAAATACAGTGGTTATGAATAATGGCATAACTACAATGTCAACTAATTTAGTGACAGGAAATGTCCGGCAACTTGCAACTAATGGAACTCTCGATACCGGAGGTGGTACTGACCCTGGAGGCGATCCAACAAATCCACCAATTCCAGTGCCTGATGGTTGGGGATTCCTATTGCTACTTGCCGCCGGATATGGAATTCTAAAACAAAGGTTTAAATTCTAAAAAACTTTCTATTTAAATTTCAACATTTATATAGAAAATTACTTTTAATTTTCAAAGCATCTATTTAAGTTTCAATTGTAGTTAAATTGTATCAATTTACTTGTTACCAGACTTATAAGGAACGCCTTCAAAGAAAAATTCTTTGCAGGCGTTCCTTTTTTGTCATTTTATTTTATCAAATACTGACAAACATAATAGTACAGTAATAGTATTTACTATAATATTTTTAGAGGAAAGTCTATATTTTCACTAAAAAACGGCTTTAATAAAGAAAATAACTCAGTTTAAATACAAATTATTGTTATATTATCGAAGTATATATATAATTATAGTTAATGTATATTATTGTTTATTGACACTAAATACACAATCAGTCAATAAAATTAAAATAGCACTTTAATAAGTATTAGCCAAATGTAACAAAAATTACTACTACTATATTGATTTATCCTCATTTTACTACATATTATTTCTATTTCTCTTGTTATTTTTAAACATTCCCTCCTTATTGCACAATTACAGTATAAATATTAGCAATTAATCGTCAAAATGAATTAATTCAGGTACTGTAAAAATTACTACAAGAGTAAACATATCACTACAAATAGCTATATATCAGACATATAGAATATATTTATTATGTTTGTATCGCAATCAACAACAAAGTAAATAGAACAAAATTTCATAGATTGTTTCACACTATAAATTTTAGCATTATGAAAACAACTACAATCAAATCTATCCTAATTAAGCTGGCACTTATTCTTATGGTGACTCATGCTTCTGCCCAAGATTTAGTTGGTACACGCATTGACGTACAAGGTTCTCACCTTACAGATCAGATGTGGATATTTTCAGTTGCCACTTGCACTCGCAATTATGACAATGGTTGGGACGGATATAAGATGTTTGGAACACCACTTGCTCCACAAATATTTGCAATGGAAGCAGCCGGCGATTTTCAAATTGATGCAATTCCAGATGTAAACAATACCTATATTGGATTTAGAACAGGTATAGACACTATTTATACAATGACTTTTACTCATCAAAATTTATCACAACGCTACCAACAACTTTTTTTAGTGGATTCAGTAGCTAAAAAAACAATAGACATTTATGCCGATGGAACAACTTATACTTTTACAGCTAAGCTAAGTTCACAATCAGTAAGAAGATTCAAAATTGTAACTAGTAACCCACAAACTGTTGCTATTCCTTCAACTCCTACGGTTTCAAAAGATACAATAGCTACTCCTTCAATTCCTGCAACACCGGTAGTTTCAAATGGAAATTCAACCGACCCATCAAGTACAACATTAGCCATTGGGTCAATAGAACCAAAAAATTCAAAATCTTTAAGCAATAATTCAAATAGTAATTCTAATAACAGCAATAAAAAATTAAAAATATATACTTCACAAAACAATATTGTTGTAGAAAATCCAAATAATCAAAGAGGTAATTTAAAACTTTATAATGCAATGTCTGGCAGATTAGTTAAAACAGTTGATTTTAATGCCAGTGGCACTACAACTATACAAACCAGCGTTCCCGTTGGATCGTATGTTGCAAATGGACAAACAGCAAATGAAGCAATATCTGTAAGGGTTTTAATTCTTTAATATGATTGATGTTTTTTATTAATAGACTATTAGTTTTTTATTTCGAAAATGCAGTGGCTTAAACCACTGCATTTTATTATTTATAAATCATCAATAATAGCACAATTCTGTTAGAAAACAACGTAACTTACAGTTAATGAAAAACCTTGTAAAACATCGTTAAACTGAGAATCAGGATAAGGGGGTTTGAAGCCATCTATATAATCAGAAAAAACATATTCTAAATTAAATTCTGCTCCCACAGAAATACTGGTGTTTAATTTGTATTGATAGCCAAATCCTGCAAGTAAAGCAGCATTTAAATTATAATAATCAGGTTTATTCACTTTATACAAATAGTCGATACGGGGCGTATATTTCAGATTTGTACTGTTGCCTAATAATCCTGCTCCCAAGAAGAAATAAATTGAATTAAATTCTGAATTTTTAGATTTATCGCCTATATTAATCGTATATTCACCTTGAAATGATATTTGTTCGAGTTTCGAAGTAAATGAATACATTCTACTTTGATCTCCATCCGATCCAGTAACATTTCCAAAATTTACACCTATTTTGTATCCAAGATTATTGCGGAACTTTTGTAGAAAGCCCAACGAAAGATTCCAATTGTTTCTCAAATTTTGACCCAAGGGAAATTCCTTTGTATCAGCAAAGCAATATTCCGGACCAAAAGAAACTATTAAAGAACCAGTGCTTCCGATCCTTTTATCAGTTGAAATACTTTCGCTTTGAGCTTTAGGTGCATCGATAAAAAAATACCAAAGTGCTATAATTATTAGTAATTTTCTCATTTACAATAAGTAATTATTTCGCAAAAAAATGAGATCATTGCTAATTAACTGAAAGATTAAATGCATAAAATTGTATTGCAAATTTACATCTGATTTATTCAGACTGAATTATATAAAATACAGGTGAAATTAAACATAGCAGCTGCACAAGCAAATTTATGCCAAATAACATTAACACAAATCTATTGACTGTATTAAACTATAATTCTATGTTAAAAATAAAATTCTGTGAGACCCGATGAGTGTTCTCTAAACTAATTTCTCACAAAAAAAAGAGATGGTTAAAATGGGAAAAACAGACAACTAAGTCCGCTTAACTTTAAAATTTACAGGTCTACCCTGCTGCAAACAAATTCGTGCCAAATGTACAAAAAAAATTCAATTTAGTTAGTCATTTTTTAAATTGACAAGTATTTTACTTAAGTATTTGTTAATCAACTTAATACCTAAAACTACTACCTCCAACAAACTCTCTCAATAACGAAGTTGGTGGAATTTCGCGGTCAAGAATAGGAACAAAATAGTTCAGAAACTTAATAAGCCGATGAGTTTCTGTGTATTCATCGCAATATTTTGGTACTTCTGCTAATATTGGTTCTGCATGTCTTTTTAAAACAGCTAATTCGAATAATAGCGCTGAATTAAATAAAACATCGGCTTTTTCCTGATACGGATAAATCCACTTTTCTTCGCCCCGCCGTACACTTGGCCAACGGGCAATAGTCTCACGAGCCGAATAATTTCTGAAACGATAGTCACGAATTATTCGTCGAAGCAGACGTGTATCGGTAGTTGGAATCCAATTATGATTGTCTATTGAAATTGTGGTAAGTGCTGAAACATAAATTTTAAATGTAGTTTCGGGTGGAATGTCAGGTATTAATTCAGGATTCAAAGCGTGAATTCCTTCCATAATCAAAATGCTATCATCGTTTAATTTCAGTTTTTCTCCTTTGTAATAGCGTTTTCCATCCTCAAAATTAAAAAATGGAACTTCAATTTCCTCTCCATCGAGCAATTGTTTTAAATTCCGATTGAACAAGGTTAAATCAAGCGCATGCAAATGTTCAAAATCATAATCACCGTTTTCGTCCCTTGGAGTATCATCTCTGTTTACAAAATAATTGTCGAGCGACACAACTACAGGCTTTAATCCACTTACAATTAATTGAATAGAAAGTCGTTTGCTAAATGTTGTTTTACCCGAAGAGGATGGTCCTGAAATAAGTACCAATCTAACTTTTTTATCACGTTGTGTAATCATATCCGCAATCGAAGCTACTTTCTTTTCGTGCAAAGCTTCAGATACTTTTATGAGATTAAAAGACTGATTATTCTGACATGCTATATTGAAATCGCCAACATTATTAATCTTCATAATTTTATTCCAGCCCACGTATTCTTTGAAAATATCAAACATTTTTGGAGACATAACAACATCCTCCAACTCTAAAGGATTTTCGCGATTTGGAATACGAAGTAACATCCCATCATAATATCCGATTAAATCATACAATCCGAGATAATCAGTTGATGGAACCAATACACCGTTGTAATAATCAATAAAATCATCAATTCTGAAAAAGCGAAAATATGGATTTCCAAGAGTTTCAAAAAGCGAAAGTTTGTCGCTTTGATGTGCTTTATTTACAAATAGTTCTTTAACTTCTTTGGTTTGCTTTTCTTCACAAATAATTTGTTTCTTCTGTGAGATAATCAAATTAACACGCTCCTTGATTTGTGATATTATTTCAGAAGTGATTGGTTGTTTCAAATTGTCAAGTTTGCAATAATAGCCTTTTGAAATGGGATGTTCAATGCGTAGAATAGCTTCCGGAAATAATTCCGATATTGCCTTTGAAAGAACCATACTCAAAGATCTGACGTAAACCCGCATCCCTGATGGAACGCTTAAATCGATAAATTCTATATCTTTTGGTTTGTAAATCACAAAGTTTAAATCTTCTACCTTATAATTTACCCTGGCTGCCATAACCGGGTATTGCAATTCAATTTTCAGATCCCGATATATCTCTATCAATGAAATACCTAAAGGATAAATATGGTAGGATTTTGTATTTTTGCAGTAAATTGTAACTTGATTCTCCATATATTTTGACGTATTTAAAACCGTTTTTCATATTTTCGATGTAAAGTTACACTATTTTTTTAAATGTATTTATTTGAAGGTCTCTAAATTTTGAATTACATTTGCATTCCATTTTCAATAAAATGAAATTTGGATTATGTTTCGTACCGGGATTTATAAAAAACCTTTAAACCATAGAATTTATGAATTTATTTAACGTTTATCCGCTTTTCGACATTGAAGTTACAAAAGGAATTGGTTGCAGAATTAGCGACAATCAGGGAATCGAATATCTCGATTTGTATGGTGGACATGCAGTAATTTCCATTGGTCATTCCCATCCATACTATGTTCAAAAGCTTACACAACAACTTGAAAATCTGGTTTTTTACTCAAATTCTGTCATAAATAAATTGCAGATTGAATTAGCCGAAAAATTAGGTAAAATTTCAGGTTATGACGATTATTCGTTGTTTCTGGTAAACTCGGGTGCGGAAGCTAACGAAAATGCCCTGAAATTGGCTTCCTTTCATACAGGTCGACGCAAGGTAATTGCATTCAATAAAAGCTTTCATGGACGAACTTCAGCTGCAGTGCGGGTAACCGACAATTTAAAAATAGTAGCACCAATTAATGAAGGTTTCGATGTAGAATTTCCTGAATTGAATGATATAGAAACTGTTCGGAAATCGCTGCAAAATAACGATGTTTGTGCAGTAATTATTGAAGGAATTCAAGGAGTTGGAGGAATTCGCGTTCCAAACGTTGAATTTCTGAAAGAATTGAGTGCTGAATGTAAGGCAACCGGAACAATGTTGATTTTGGACGAAGTTCAATCGGGTTATGGACGTAGTGGTAAGTTTTTTGCTCATCAATATGCCGACATTCGCCCCGATTTAATCACAGTGGCTAAAGGTATGGGTAATGGTTTTCCAATA
This sequence comes from Paludibacter sp., assembly GCA_031292575.1. Classification (GTDB taxonomy): domain Bacteria; phylum Bacteroidota; class Bacteroidia; order Bacteroidales; family Paludibacteraceae; genus Paludibacter. Next base: position 178,297 of record JARLGX010000017.1, on the reverse strand, counting down.
GGGGCTGTGCTTATTAGCCCTGCTTTCGAAGCTTCTTTTGGTTTATTGGGTACAACTTTTGGTGGTAGCCATTTGGCGTGTACAGCTGCCATTGCAGTTCTCGACATTATTAAAGTTGAGCATCTGATGGAAAATGCCCAAAAAATTGGAAGTTATATTACTGAAGAATTAAAAAAAATAGCTCAAATAAAAGAAGTCAGAGGATTAGGGTTAATGATTGGGATTGAGTTTGATCAACCGGTAAAAGAGCTACGTAACAAATTGCTTTTTGAGAAAAAGATATTTACAGGTGTAAGCGGAACTAATATCATTCGTTTACTGCCTCCTTTGTGTTTATCAAAATCAGAGGCAACTTTATTTATTGAAAGCTTTAAAGACATAATTCAAACCACATTGAAAGAATAACTTTAACGGAAGATGCCTAAATCAATTATTATTCATTCGAAAGATATAAGCAAACATCTTTGATGCAGTCTTTTACGGGCGTAAATTTATAGCTGATGGAATTTGTTATTTTTTTACTTGAGTAATAATTTCGATTAATCGCAGATTTTGCAGTTCCACGGTCGATTAATGGCTGAAAATTAAATAGTTTTCCGAAAAATTCAGAAACAATCCCAACAGCCCAAAGTGCTCTTTTCCCAACCCGAATAAATGGATGATTTTTTTTGAAACCATCAGCAATCCAATTTAAAATATCTTTGTTTGAACAATTTTCAGCAACCAAAATAAAACGTTCTCTTGAAATAGAACTATTTGTCAATTGAATCATAACTTTCACAACATCTTGTACATCAACATACCCACTACCACCAAGGGTATAAAATATCATTCCTTTTTGAATTTGTGAAAATAGTTTGGAACTCCCTGCATTGCTCCCCGAAACTCCTAAAATCACACCTGGATTTACAATTACAGCATTCAACCCCTTCTGAATTCCTTTCCAAACTTCCTGTTCCGAATAATATTTACTTCGTGAATAAGTGGATTGGATAGATGAATCTTCCCAAAAGGAGTTTTCGTCAATATGTTCACCGATTATGCTCTTTCCACATGCTGCAATAGAACTTACAAAGCATAATTTATTGATGTTATTTTGAATGCAGGCATTTACGATATTTCTTGTTCCTATAACATTGGTATGTTGTAAAATATCATCATTATTTCCCAAAGATACCATAGCTGCACAATGATAAACAATTGTTGCATGAGTCATTGCTTTCAGAATTGAATTTTCATCGAGCACATCGGCAACTATCCAGTCAATTCTCTCTAAAAACCTTTCGGGAGTTGTAGTATAAAAACTAAAAATAGTGCGCAGAGATTCTATTTTGCTGGTTGAACGGCGAATAGCTGTTACTTTATCGTTCTCCTGCAGCAAATGCCACAACAAGTTCCCGCCGACTAAGCCTGTTCCTCCGGTAACTAATATCATTTTTTTGTTTTTTAGATTGAAATTCAAAAATACGGAAAGAAAACTGTATTTTTGCATACAAATTTCGAAAAACTTAAAATACTTTCACAAATTAATATGCAAACTATTTGTGTTTACTGTGCTTCAAGCTCTCAGGTAAAACCGAGTTATTTTGATGCAACTGATCGGTTGGGAAAGATTTTGGCTAAAGCAAATCTGTCAATTGTGTATGGTGGTGGTTCTATGGGGCTTATGGGCAAATTGGCAGATAGTACGCTGAGTGCAGGAGGCAAAATTACTGGAATTATTCCACGTTTTATGTGTGATGTGGAATGGAATCATACAAAATTAACTGAGTTGATTTTAGTTGAAACAATGCATGAACGGAAAGAAAAAATGGCATTAATGGCCGATGCAGTTGTGGCTTTGCCTGGAGGATGTGGCACATTGGAAGAATTATTGGAAGTAATTACCTGGAAAAGACTGGGAATCTTCACGAAACCAATCGTGATTGTAAACCTCGAAGGTTATTTTGATGCATTGATAACAATGCTTAATCGTGCTGTTGATGAACATTTTATGCGTGAGGAGCACCGAAGAATGTGGGAAGTAGTAGAAACACCCGAAGACGTTTTAAAAGCAATAAAAAATTCAGTTTCATGGGACTCAAACGCACGGAATTTTGCGGCACTTTGATTTAATTTATGATACAACAGGATTCAATAAAATTACTCACTGACAGCACAAAATCACTATCCAATTCATTGGCGAAAGGCGATTCGTTGGCTGCGGTTGATTCGTTGCGCCATTTTGATTCACTTAAAGCTATTGTTCATGTTACTATTCCACGCGGTTTTGTTGGAATTCCGCATCCTTCGCTTCCACAGTCGGAAAGTTGGATTTTTATTGTTTTATTTATTTTATTTTTTCTTTTTGTTTTCACTGTTTCAAGATCATCTGGCTTAATAACCGAAACAGCTAAAACTTTTTTTCAGGTTAAAGAACGCTCAAGCATTTTTAGCAAAGCCACGGTAAATGATTTTCAAATTCGATTTTTTCTAATCGTTTTCTCAATTTCAGTTATAAGCTTATATATCTATCTGTTTCTGAATAAACCATCTACGCCATTTACAATCGTTGAATATAGCTATATAATAATAATAACGGGACTGTATTTTGGAGTTAAAGCACTGATATTTGACATGATAGGGTATATCTTTCTCACTCCATTGAATCTTAAAATGGCTAAAGAAAGTTACTTTAATATTATTATATTTTTAGGAATTTGTTTATTCCCCTTATTGATTTTGCAAGTTTATGCTCCTAATAATTTTGGTAATTTAATTCAACTAATTAGTCTAATTATTAGCTTTTCGGCAGGCATACTTGTTATAATTAAATTATTTCAAATATTTTTACATAAATTAGTAGCTTCTTTTTATATATTTTTGTACCTTTGCACCCTCGAAATTTTACCCCTAATTGTACTATATCAGGTGTATAAATTAATTGTTTAGCCTATAATATAATTAAACTTTATTGCTTTGAAAATTAAGAAGATACTAGTATCGCAGCCTCAACCAACGACCGAGAAATCACCTTATTTTGACATTAGTGAGAAATATAATGTTAAAATAGATTTTCGTCCGTTCATTAAGGTTGAACCGATCTTTGCTAAAGAGTTTAGAGCTCAACGCTTATCAATTTTAGATTTTAGTGCCATTATCTTCAATGCACGTCATGGTATAGACCACTTTTTCAGATTATGCGAAGAGATGCGTGTTACTATCCCGGAAACTATGAAATATTTCTGTGTTTCAGAGTCGGTTGCATTGTATTTACAACGTTATATTCATTATCGGAAACGTAAAGTCTTTTTTGCGGCTACAGGAAAATTGCCTGATTTAGTGACAATCATGAATAAGCACGTGGATGAAAAGTATTTATTTATTACTTCTGATGTTCAGAACGAAGAAACAATGTCTACGCTTGAAAAATCTAAAGTTACTTTTTCTAAAGCAGTGATGTATAAGACGGTAAGTAACGATTTTACATTGGAAGAAGATTTCAATTATGATATGTTGCTGTTTTTCAGCCCAGTAGGCATCGCATCGCTTTTGAAGAATTTCCCAAATTTTAATCAAGGCGATATTCAAATCGGTTGTTTTGGAGCAACTACTGCCCAGGCGGTTCGCGATGCAGGGTTAAGGTTGGATATTGAAGCTCCGCTTCCGGGCGTACCATCAATGACAATGGCTTTAGAAAATTATTTGAAAGAAAGTAATAAGAAAGTTCGAAAATAATTCTTTTTCAAAAACATTCACTATCCCAAAAGTATCGAAGAATTTCAGTACTTTTGGGATAGTTTATTTTTAGCATGAACCATCTCAACTCATTTTCAAAATTGGAACATTTATGTGGAGACAAACGCATAAACAGGCTGTTCACACAAGGTGATGCATTTATAGCATATCCTTTGCGTGTGGTCTTTATGATTGAACCAAAAAAAGATAACGTACCTGTAAGTGTTATGGTGAGTGTGCCAAAAAAAAGATTTAAAAGAGCTGTTAAACGAAACAGAATAAAGCGATTAATGCGTGAAGCGTATAGACTTAATAAATTTGAAGTTGTTGAAAAACTAAGTGAAAAACAATTGCAAGCGCATGTAGCTTTTAATTATGTTTCAGATGAAGAGTTTGATTTTGAAACAATTGAAAAGAAAATGAAAATTGCTCTTCAACGATTAATTGAAAAAATTCCGGGTTGATATTTTTTTCTCTATTTCATTGTAACTATTTTTATGAAAAAGCTTTTTCAATTTATATTTCTCATTCCGGTGTATATTTACAAATATAGCATTTCACCATTATTTCCCGCAAGATGCCGGTATACTCCTACTTGCTCACAATACACCATAGAAGCTGTAAAGAAACATGGGATTATTAAAGGTGGATGGCTTTCGATTAAGCGCATCAGCAGCTGTCATCCATGGGGTGGAAGTGGTTATGATCCAGTGCCATAATTCAACACTTCAGAAAAAATTTGAATGTTAGCTGCTTAAATGGGTTTTTGCTCTAAAATCTTGTGTTTTAAAGAAAAATTGTACCTTTGTCATCTGCATAACTCTTTTTCAAATCTACCACTACTTGAAGAAACAAGTAAAACATATTATACTCTATCCTTTTTCACTACTTTACGGTATAGTGGTAGGAATTCGCAACTGGATGTTCAACAGCGATATAATTAAATCAACATCGTTCAATATTCCAATAATATCGGTTGGGAATCTTGCAGTTGGTGGTACCGGAAAAACACCTCACACCGAATTTATTCTTTCATTTTTGCAAACAGATTGGAAATGTGCCATGCTCAGTCGTGGCTACAAACGTAAGTCGAAAGGATTTATGCGTGCCGATGAAAACTCCAATGCTCAAATTTTAGGTGACGAACCTTTTCAGATACAACAGAAATTTCCCAAAGTAACAATTGCGGTTGACGAAAAACGCGTTCATGGAGTAGAAAAATTGAAAGAGCTTATTCCAGACTTGCAGTTAGTTGTTCTTGACGATGCATTTCAACATAGATATATCCAACCAGGCTTATCAATTTTGCTAACAGATTTTACTAATCTTTATACCCGCGATTATCTGCTTCCTTACGGGCGATTGCGCGAATCAAAAAAAGGGAGTAAACGGGCAGATATTATTATAGTTACAAAATGCCCGGTTGACTTAACTCCAATAGATATGCGCTTAATTGAAATGGAATTGGATCCCAAAAATAATCAGTATATGTTTTTTTCAAGCATTGTTTATGATGAAATTGTGCCGGTTTTTTCAGAATATGAATCTGAAAATTGGTCTTTGCAGAAAATAACAGAAAACAAAGCAGGAATTTTACTTGTGGCAGGCATTGTTTCGCCAGAGCCTATTGTGGATATGTTGAAAAGGTACACGTCAAATATCAAAACATTATTTTTCGATGATCATCACGTATTTCAGCAGAAAGATTTTAGTTTAATCAACAATGAATTAAACGCAATTACAGCTTCTGAAAAAATACTTTTAGTAACCGAAAAAGATGCTGCCCGATTAGTTTCAAATCCAAACTTCCCGGAATCATTAAAATCAAGAACCTTTGCTTTGCCTATTCGGGTTAAAATATTACATGATCAAGAAACAATATTTATTCAAAAAATCAAAAACTATGTTGTCGAAAATACAAGAAACAGCTGATTTTCTTCGTTCACGAATTACTTCAAAACCTAAAACAGGCATTATTCTTGGTACCGGATTGGGAAATTTAGTAACACAAATTACCGATAAAACTGAAATTCCATACGAAATAATACCAAATTTTCCCGTTTCAACTGTTGAGGGACACAGTGGAAAACTCATTGTAGGTAAACTCGGTAATGTTGAAGTTCTGGCCATGCAAGGTCGGTTTCATTATTACGAAGGCTACGATATGAAAGCAGTTACCTTTCCGGTGCGGGTAATGAAAGAGTTGGGAATAGAAACACTTTTGGTTTCAAATGCTTCGGGAGGTGTAAATCCTGATTTCGAAATCGGCGATTTGATGATTATTACCGACCATATAAACCTTTTTCCGGAACATCCGTTACGCGGAAAAAATTTCAACGAATTGGGCACTCGTTTCCCCGATATGAGTGAAGCATACTCGAAAGAATTGATTGCAAAAGCTAAACAAATTGCAGCCAATCATAACATTAAAGTCGTTGAAGGTGTATATGTAGGAACTACAGGACCAACTTTCGAAACTCCTGCCGAATACCGTTATTTCAGGACAATCGGTGCCGATGCAGTGGGTATGAGTACCGTACCGGAAGTAATTGTGGCAAATCATGGCGGAATGCGATGTTTTGGAATTTCAATTGTTACTGACCTGGGCGTTCCGGGGAAAATAGTAGAAGTGAGTCATGAAGAAGTGCAGGAAATAGGGAATTCTGTTCAGCCTCTTATGACTCTTATTATGAAAGAACTAATACAATAGAATTGAAAAAATTGGAACTATATTCTGTTTTTATTTGGAATAACGACTTTTAGGAGCATATAAAATACAAAAAGGAAAGGCATTTGGCAGTTCCTTTTTTTTGTAAATAAGTAAAAATCGCATATCTTTGTAGCAGCGAATTTTAATAAAGTGTGCTTGCAAACCACTGAAAAACAAGATAAATGAGAAAACAAGTTTCGGTAGCCTTTATGATGTGCGGACTGCTTTTTACAGTTAGTCTGATTATTGCCAATATTGTTACACAAAAATTAATTAATATTCATGGGTTTGAAATTACAGCAGGATTGCTTATTTTTCCGATAACCTACATTATTAATGATTTGATTGCCGAAGTGTGGGGATATCGGAAAATGCGATTGATTATTTGGACAGGTTTTCTGATGAATTTCTTTGCTGTACTGGTTTTCAAAATAAGCGTTTGGGCACCTGCCTCACCACATTTTCAGCACCAACAAGCCTTTGCTACGGTTCTTCAAGGCACTGAACGTATTGTAGTGGCAAGTTTTATTGCTTTCCTTTTTGGGTCTTTCCTCAATGCCTTTGTGATGAGTAAAATGAAAATTTTGCAGCACGGTAGGAATTTTTCGGCTCGTGCAGTGGCTTCAACTATTGTTGGTGAAGGTGCAGATTCGCTGGTGTTTTTCACTATTGCTTTTTCGGGAATTCTTCACCGGTACGAACTGGTAATGCTTATCTTGACGCAAACCGCGCTTAAAACCGGTTACGAAGTTTTAGCATTGCCATTAACAAATTATGTGGTGAAATGGGTAAAAAAACACGAACAAACCAATGTCTTCGATAATGATATTTCATACAATCCTTTTAAGATTAAGGATATTGAATAGAATTATATTTCACTTATAATTCAAGAAAAGATATTTCATACCTCTGTTCTTTTGTGGAATGTAAATGAGAAATAAAATGTATAAAGTAAAAATTACAATCATATTTTCAATTTGTCTATTTACTTGTTGTACTCAAATACCACAGGGTTATGTAAAATACCAATCATTTGATATATTCGCTTTAAAAGGTTATGGTACAGGACAATTAAAAGAACCTTATGTTGCTGTAAAAAATGGTAAAGATACTATTTCTGTACTTATATATGAAAAACTAAAGAAAAAAATACTTATAGAGTATATTAATTACGGAGATTATTGGTATAATTTTAGAAAAGAACAATTAAAATATGATCCTAAATGTGAGTGCGATACAGCACCCCATTATATAGAAAGTTTCATTTACAATGATACTATTATGGAATATAGTTACTATCTCAAAGACGGTATTGAAAAATCAAACGAGTTGTTGAAGTTTTCAACCATAAAGAATGAAATATGGTTATTATCAAGTACAGGTTTTCATGTTAGTACAAGTGATAAATTTCATCAATTAAAGCTATTGCTTGTAGATTACAAAACTAATTTTAAGAATTATGAACCGTCATTATATCAAAAACAGTATTATCATAGCTATAGTAAATTGTTGAAAAATGACACTTTGTATGTGCGTGAGAATGTTGGAAATAAAACTAATAAATTCGGAAACTTAGTTGATGTGCGTAAATTAAATAGCCTAGGTATGTTTGATCCGGATAAAGGAGCTAGTCTTTTGAATGAAGTATTACAAAAAAAAGGGCTATATAAATGAAATTCCCTCTGTCTTTATTCATATATTTATTAAATTGAAAATGGTCGTCAAGTTGTTGGGGTATATTATAAGAAGTGGATGGAAGATTTTATACAAAAAAACAAATCCTGAAGGTCTGGGTTTTAATAAAATTATTATAACTAAAATTCAAGTTATGGGTTTAATATATAGATATAAAAAAACAACATACAGGCTTACAAAAGTAAACCTGTATGTTTAATTTTACAGCGTATCGAACGTTTGTTTTTAAATTAGTTCACCGCCACTACTTCGTATCCCACGGCATCCACAGCTGTTTTAAACGTTTCATCACTTACGTCTTTGGTAAGAATTACTTTAGCAGAGTTATTTTCTAAATCTACCTTTGCTTCTACGCCATCGATGGCATTCAGCGCTTTTTCCACACGAGCTGAACAATGTCCACAGCTCATTCCTTTTATTTGCAATGTTTTTTCTGACATAACTGTAATTGGTTTATTTGTTATTTTATTGATTAGTTGATTGGTTTGTTGTTTGTTAATTAATTCGTCCTCAAATTCTCTTTTTTGCCCTGTTGGTTTAAACCGCAATAATCGTAAGGCATTCAGCACCACCGTAACCGAACTGAAACTCATGGCTGCTGCTGCAAACATTGGATTCAGTTTCCAACCCAATGCACTGTAAAATACACCTGCTGCTAACGGAATGCCGATTATATTATAGAAGAATGCCCAAAATAAGTTTTGTTTTATATTCAACATCACTGCCTTGCTGAGTCGAAGGGTGGTGACGGCATCCAGCAAATCGCTGCGCATCAACACCACATCGGCCGATTCGATGGCTACGTCAGTTCCAGCCCCAATGGCAATACCCAGGTTAGACCGCATCAGCGCGGGAGCATCGTTTATACCATCGCCCACCATAGCTACTATTTTTCCGGCAGCTTGCAGTTTGGTTATTTCTTTGTCTTTATCCTGTGGTAATACTTCAGCCACAACAGTTGAAATGCCAAGTTGCGATTGGATAGCTGCCGCTGTTTTAGCATGATCGCCGGTAAGCATAACCACTTCCATTCCCAATGCTCTAAACTGGTCAATGGCTTCCTTGCTGGTTGGTTTTACAACATCCGCCACAGCTATTATTCCCAAAATATTTGTATCATCGGAAACAAACAAAGGAGTTTTGCCTTCATCGGCTAGCCTGTCAGCTATCGAATTAAATTCAATCAGATTTACCTTTTTGTTGTTCATCAACTTGAGATTCCCTGCAAAATATTTTATTCCTCCTATCGTACCTTCTATTCCTTGTCCCGGAATAGCCTGAAAATTCTCTACAACCTGAATTTTTAGTTTCCTGTTTTCCGATTCAGATAGAATCGCTTCGGCCAACGGATGTTCCGATGGTTTTTCTAACGACGCAGCGAGTTCCAGTAATTCATTTTCAGTAATTGACTTGTTGAATAAAATGTCTGTAACCTTTGGTTTCCCTTCGGTAATGGTTCCCGTTTTATCAAGCACTACGGTATCAATTTTCTGTGCCATTTCCAACGATTCGGCCGATTTAATCAGAATTCCATGTTCGGCGCCTTTACCCGTTCCTACCATAATAGCCACCGGAGTGGCAAGCCCCAATGCACACGGACAAGAAATAACCAATACGGCAATACCAATAGATAACGCAAAATCGAACGGATAACCCAACAACATCCAGGTAGCAATTGACAACAACGATATGCCAATAACCACCGGCACAAAAACAGCACTTATCTTATCCGCCAATTTAGAAATCGGAGCTTTGGAAGAAGAAGCATCTTCGACCAAACGAATAATTTGTGAAAGCGTGGTATCATTGCCAACCTTGGTTGCCCTAAGTGTAAAATAGCCAGATTTGTTAATACTTGCCGACATGACTGTATCGTTTTTTTCTTTGAAAACGGGAATGCTTTCGCCAGTAAGTGCCGATTCATCCACCGACGAATTGCCACTTTCAACAGTTCCATCCACCGGAACACGCTGTCCCGGACGAACAACTACAATATCACCCACTAAAACCTGTTCAACCGGAATTTCAACTTCCTCATTATTCCGGAGTACAACGGCTGTTTTAGGTGCTAAATCCATTAAATGAGTAATTGCATCGGAGGTCCGGCTTTTCGATTTGGCTTCGAGGTATTTACCTAATGTTATAAGTGTGAGAATAGTTGCCCCAGATTCAAAATACAAATCTTGAGAGAATTGCCTGGCCGTTTCCATATCGGCATGTCCCAGCGCGTAACCAATGCGGTAGATAGCAAAGATTCCATATACAATTGCTGCCGAAGAACCGATAGCAATAAGCGAATCCATATTGGGAGCAGCTTTAAACAGCGTTTTAAAACCAACCTGAAAATACTTTTTATTTACAAAAACGATTGGTAAAGTCAGTAAAAATTGGGTGAATGCAATCATTAAAGCATTTTCTGTGGAATGAAAAGCATGAGGTAAAGGTAAGCCAAGCATGTGACCCATGGAAATATAAAGCAGCGGAATCAAAAATACCAGTGAAACCCACCAACGCATTTTCATCTCGTCCTGCTCTTGCTTTACAAAATCAATTTTCGGAATCGTGCTAACATTGGAATCTAATGTTAATTGACGGACATGTGCTGCGTAACCTGCATTATCTACCGATTGTTCGATGTCCTTTGTACCAAGGTTTAATTCTTCGAATGTAACCGTCATACTATTAGTTAACAGATTGACATTTACAGACTTTACACCATCCAGTTTACTAACACTTTTTTCAACATGTGCTACACAAGAGGAGCATGTCATGCCGGTTACATCGAATTTCTCAGTTTTCATTTTTTAATATCGTTTCATTCACAAAAACATTTCTCACCTGATTTAGTTCAGGTTTTAGAAGGATGCTTATGCAAAATTAGCAATAAATATAAGTTCAAGTATGATTAAATATCATTTTTCTTTACCTTTGAGCAGAAAATATAAAATGAAAACTTTTTCACTATGACTGACAATCCTTTTAATCAGGAACCTACCATTGAACAAACTGCAGTTTTATTAATTGATATTGCTTCAGCGTTGATGTCATCCGGAGCTCATACTATGCGAATTATACAAAACGTTTCACGCATGGCCGAAACTTTTGGTTACGAATTGGATTTATCTGTTTTTCAGTTGAGCATCATGATGACAATTATCAACAAAGAAAATCCGGGAAAGCTCCTAACACAAGTAAAAAAAATTAAACCATTGCATTTGAATTTTACCATTGTGTCCGAATTAAGTGCATTGAGTTGGGAAACTTACGATAAGCATCTGCCTTACGATGCAGTCAGGTCGGATTATCATAAAATTATCTCGAAAAAAAGGATGAACAGTTGGTTAGTTTTATTTTTAGTTTCCGCTGCAAATGCTTCATTTTGTGGATTATTCAAAGGTGATTTTACAGCCATGGCATTTGTTTTTTTCGCCACATTTATCGGATTTTCTGTTCGGCAGGAAATGATGAAAAAGCACATTAACCATTTGGTGACTTTTACTTCAAGTGCCTTTGTTGCATCGCTTTTAGCAGGCATGGGTTATGTATTACATGTTGGACACACACCCGAAATTGCACTTGCATCGAGTGTACTTTACTTAATTCCCGGAGTTCCGCTTATTAATTCAATTTTGGATATTTTGCAGGGTCACATTCTTACCGGAATTGCCCGGCTGGTAAATGCAGTGAGTTTAATTGTATGCATTGCTATCGGCTTATTTACTTCTATGTTAATTTTAGGATTAGAAAAATTATGACAACTGAAATGATTCGTTTAGTGCTTGTGGATGGATTGATGGCAGCTATTGCGGCCATAGGTTTTGCTGTAATTTCCAATCCTCCGCGCAATGCAATATTTGTATCGGCTATTTTGGCTGCCTTAGGCCATGCATTACGGTTTTTTTTAATAAAATCGGGACTCGAAATTTCATTAGCAACCTTTGTTGCAGCTTCTTTTATCGGTTTGTTAAGCATTCTTTTTGCACGACTCATTCATTGTCCTGCCGAAGTCTTTTCGTTTCCTTCGCTTTTACCAATGATTCCCGGTTTATTCGCATACCGCACCATTTTAAGTTTGATTAAATTTATGCAAAGCACAGACGCTGTCAAAAGTCAGGGCTTTATACTTGATTTTTTTCATAATGGAATGACTGCATTGTTTATTCTTCTGGCGTTGGTAGTTGGAGTTTCACTGCCAATATTATTTTTTCCAAAGCTTTCGTTTTCAGTAACCCGAAAGTATTAGTTTATAAATTACTCTTAAAAATGAAATCATTTTTAAGGACTCTAATCTTTTAATTTTTGATTGAAAAAATAATTTCATTTATTTTATCCGTTTTAAATCCAAAACTAATGTTCGTTTCGTCTAATTAGAAAACAAACATTATTTTTACACACTAAAATTTACGATTATGAAACGAATTGGATTATTTTTATTGGCTTTGACTTTATTAGTCGGAGCAAAAGCAGCCGAAAAAGGCATTAATATGGACAGCCTGAAACAGACTATTGTAGCCAACAGTAAGGAAATTCAGGAACAAAAGAAAGACTCGATTATGTTTTCAAAGCTTTCTGCATCTCAAATTATGGAACTAAAAAAAGGTGAGCAGGAGATAGAAGAGAGACGAGTTTCAAATGATGATCGTAGTGCCATGCCTTTAAACGGAGTTGGAATTGTTTTGATTTGCGCATTACCATTTCTTTTTGCAGGAACGGTAATTGTTGTGAATGTTAGGAATAAAAAAGAAGAATCCCGTCGCCGGTACGAATTGTACACTAAATCGTTGGAGATGGGTCAAACGGTTCCCGAACATTTTTTTGACGAACCGAAGAAAGAAAACCCTGCTTCGAACCTGAAAAAAGGAATTCTTTGGTTGGTTATTGGTTTAGGTGTGCTGATTTCATTCATTGTTATGAGTCATAAAGAGGCATTGATTGTTGGAATTGTTCCCACCTTTGTAGGTGTTGGTTATTTATTGGTTCATTTTCTGGAAAAACCAAAAACTGATTCAACAATAAACAACAATGAGCAACACGGATGATATCCGCTGGGTTACGCAGGTTGCTTTATTGGGCGACAAAAACGCATTCGATAAACTAACCTGCAAGTACCAATCGCCCATACGGAGGTTCTTTCTGAACCTCACGGTGGGCGATGGCCCGTTGAGCGACGATTTGGCGCAGGAAACTTTTATCAAAGCATACCTGAATATTTCCGCCTTTAAAGGGCTTTCGGGATTTTCCACCTGGCTTTACCGCATTGCTTACAACGTGTATTACGACTCGGCCCGGGCACAAAAACATTATGCCGACATCAACGAATTCGAAATTGACGGTTTGCACCAAACTCAAAACGAATTCTCGGCCGAGAAAATGGATATTTATAAAGCGTTAAAACTATTGCGCAAAGAAGAACAAACGGCCGTATTATTGTTTTATATGGAAGATAAAACACACAAAGAAATTGCCAAAATAATGAATTGCCCACTCGGAACGGTGAAAACCTATATTCTGAAAGGGAAAGAAAAACTAACTGTTTACCTAACAAACGCAGGATATGGAAACTAATGACAAATTGCTGAAAGATTTTTTCGGCGAATACAAACAGGAAATTTCAAATAATGGCTTCAGCCAGCGTGTTATGCGAAAGCTCCCCGAACAAGCCGACCACGGTTGGATTGTATGGGTTTTTGCCGCTATCGGGATGGCCATTTCCTTTTATCTGGGAATCACTTTCGGGTTAGTGCAACAGATTTTGACTATTTTGCAACACGTGCCGTATTATTATTTATTGGGTGGTGTTTTTTGCTTCCCATTGCTCGGAACTGCAGGGTTCTATTTATCTCAAAATAAAAATTATCGGGTGATTTAACTACCCCCGATAATTTGTCTCTTCTTTATTTCGCTGATTCAATTCTAAACCAATCCACATCGGTGTAACCCGAGTCGTTCATTGGTTTCGGGCGGCTGCAATAAAGACCTACCTTGGCTCCTATCCACAGGCCTTCGCGCGCCGTGAATTGTTTTCCAAGCGGTTTGAATCTCTGTCCGTCGGTGCTGTAACTGAATGTGCAGGTTGCTATCGGTTGATTGATTTTTTCTTCGTTCGGCATTTTGCTTTGGGAAATCTCTACCCGCAGAAAAACAGTGGGTTGTTCCAACGGCACGGAGGCATTGAGCGTTTCGGGCGAACCTTTGTCGGCTTTCAGGCAGCTAATCTGGTTTAAGGTCAATCCTTTTTCTCCTTTCTCGATGGTCAGCGTGGCATAATCCATTCCCATAACCACCAATCCGGCGCGTTCCCCTCTTTTAAACGGGCTGAACGTCAGTTTGGTTGTGGCGCAAAAATCGGGTGCCGGGAATTTCTGAAGTAACAGGTTCGGTGCGTCCCACAGGTTTTTGGCATCACCAATCAGTTGCCAGGCAAACAGGCGGAGATATCCTTTATCGCCGGCACAGTAATACCACAGAGGATTGCTGTTGGCCTGCCATTGCCATTGAAGCCCGAGGATTTGCCCACTAAACTCATCGCTTTCGGCCGGAGTTGCTTTCGGATAGCTTTTGCCCACATCCGGTTTTTTGTAAGTCGATACGGGTGTTCCGCAACCTTTTCCCTCTTTGTCCACGCCCATTACGGGCCAGTCGTTCACCCACGTCATGGGTTGCAGCAACACTGCACGGCCGTAAGCATACAAATCCTGAAAATGCAGGAACCAATCCTGTTTCCCATCGGGAGTATCCACCCAGGCACCCTGGTGTGGCCCGTTGATATCCGATTTTCCTTGCGCCATCACGCGTTTTTCCTCGTAGGGCCCGTACACGTTTTTCGAGCGTAACGCCAACTGCCAACCGGGTTTTACACCACCGGCAGGACAAAAAATATAGTAATAGCCGTTATGTTTATAAAATTTTGGTCCTTCGGTGGTCGGATTATTGGGATGTCCATCAAAAATAAGCCGGTCGGGACTAATGGATTTAGTGCCATCTACCGACATTTCAAAAACTCCCAACACACTTTTCATTCCGGCACGGCTACCCGCGTATCCATGAACCAGGTATACTTTGCCATCTTCGTCCCACAGCGGGCAGGCATCAATCAGTCCTTTCCCCTCCTTCACCATCGCCAGCGGCGACCAGTTTCCGGCAGGATCAGACGTTTTGGTCATGTAAATTCCGGCATCCGGGTCCCCAAAATAGATATAGAATTCGTTGTTATGATAGCGGATACTTGGAGCCCATACACCGTTGCCATGTTGCATGGTATTGAAACGGTTTTCGGGTGTCATTTCCAAAACAGCATGACCGATAATCGTCCAGTTTACCAAATCGAAAGAATGCAGAATGGGCAACCCGGGAATATTGCCAAACGACGAAGCCACCATGTAATAATCATTGCCAACCCGACACACATCCGGGTCGGAATAATCGGCATAAAGCACGGGGTTTTTGTAACTGCCATTTCCTAAATCGGAAACCCATACCTTGGAAATAGTTTGAGCCGATAATAAACCCGTACAAAGCAAAAGAAGCGAAAAGAATGTAAGTGTGATTTTTTGCATGGAAAATTTATGTTTGGCGAGATCTAATTATTTTAAAACAATATATTGACTTAAAATACCCTTGCTTTTTAATTCTACAGCAGCCAGTTTAGCAAACTCACGTGCACCTTCAATTTTCAAATGTGTATCATCGGCTTTAATGTAAAGTATTGCCTTCGATTTTTCGGGTCCGTAGCTTTCCACCAGCCTTTTTGTAGACGCAGTCAAATCAATCAATGGCACCGAAAATTCACGAGCCACATGCTTCATAGCAGCCACATAATTCAGAGTCGAGTCATCGGCAGCATTTGTTGATAAATTATGCAAGGCTTTTTGAGTCAAATGTCCATCTTTAAAATATCTGCGGGTAACAGGTGTGAATAATACAGGAATTGCACCCCGCTCGCGGACATCTTTTACATACATGCTCAAAAACCGTTGGTATTCCGACCAGGGTGCAGTGCCTCGGGCACTTGTAGTTGTATCGTTTTCGTTGGTGTCGAGTCCGTTATTTTTTTCGTCGTTGTGTCCAAACTGAATAAAGACATAATCGCCGGGTTTAAGTTCATTGCGCAAGGTTTTCCAAACTTCGTAATAAAAAGATTTGGAGCTTCGACCATTCCGTGCTGCATTTTTAAGTATTACATCCTTCGTCAATAACTCGGGAAACAGTTGGCACCAACCGCGTTGTTCTTTGTCGCCACTGTATTTTACCGTATCGTAATCGGCCATTGTACTGTCGCCAATAGTGAAAACACGCACTTTTGCCTGCAGAATGCCAACAGATAATAAAAACAAAATTAAAAATTTGAACTTCATATTTTTTAATTGTAAATGGTAAATTATTTTGTTGGATCCCAGTTGTCGTATCCTTTCAATACATTTTGTACCGTATATTCGGCGGCTTCCTTTTTAGTCAGCACTTTGGACCATGTTCGTCCCGAAGTATCAGCACCTTCGCCCGAATTGTTGTATTCCAAGTAACGAGCTGTTTTTTCATTTTCAGTATTCTTCCAGTTATCCCAACCAATGGGTCTAATGCCTTTGGGAAGTTGACAATTCATATACAATGTCATGGCATAAGCCCGCCACGGACGACCCAGATACTCCTCAGTAACACCTTCGGCTAAATGAATTTTACAATTATTGAAAATGTAACCGTATTTTATATTCTGGGGAGTACTGGCAGCAGCAATATATGAATTTCGTTTGCAAAGAATTTCGCACCCCTCAAACCACGCTGTCGATGGACCGAAAATAAAATCGGTGGTTCCTTCGATGTAGCAATTCAGGAAATACTGGCGCATATTCTCACGTCCGGTATAAATTGTATCCTGATTGCCCAGAAAACGGCAATTTACAAACACCGCCCTGTCGCCTTCCACGTGCAGCGCAACAGCTTGTCCCATTTGTGCAGCTGTATTTTCTACGGTCAGGTTTTCAAGATGAATGTCGTTCCCACATATTTTCAATGTATACGTGCGGAATGTTCCCATTTTATTGATGTTGGCGTGGTCATCGTAATTTATAATGGTCTGATCGCGGTCCTCGCCAACCAGCCTGACATTACAGCAATGCGTCGGTATTACCAGTTTTTCTTTGTAAAAGCCTTTTTTGATAAAAATGGTCACTGTGCCGGCGGGATTGAAAGCCCGCACCGAGTCGATGGCTTGCTGTATGTTTCGGAAATTTCCAGTACCATTGCGATCAACCACAATATAATTTTTCTGTTGGGCAAAGGAACACAAACTTAAGAGGACAAAAAATGATAATGCTATTTTTTTCATGTGATACTAATTATTTTTAAATGGTCGTATGGAACTTTGATTTTATTTATTCAACAAGACACTTGCCATAATAAATGGTGCAACAGCTTTAGGATCGTTGTCGCGTTTGGGTTCGGAAATATAATACTGAAAACTCCCATCGCGATAATGCGGACTTCCACCTAATCCGGCAACCGAACATGCTTCGGTAACAGTAAGTGTTCCATCGGGATTTTCCTTTACAAATTGTTTTACAAACTTATCGTAAGCTTTTGCACCTTTAGCTAAAAATGTTTTTGGCAAGTATCCTTTTTCAGCTCCTTTTACCCAGGTATAAATAAACATGGCCGACCCCGACGATTCTACATAATTCCCTTTTTCGCCCATTTTATCTGTCACCTGAAACCACATACCGGTTTTCGGATCCTGATATTTTTCGAGTGACAAACTTAAATTATTCAGTATTTTAATAATTTCGGGACGTTTAGGATGATCTTTTGGCAAATAATCGAGCACATCCACCAAAGCCATCATATACCAACCCATGCTCCTCGACCAAAAGTTAGGTGAGGTTCCTGTTTTGGGATTTGACCATTTTTGTTCATGACTTTCGTCCCAGGCGTGGTAATAAAGCCCTGTTTTGGAGTCGTAGGTATGTTTTGTTATGGTCAGAATTTGGTTGGCAACATCATCAAAAAGTTCTTTTTCGCCGAATCGATATGCATATTCGGCCAGATAAGGTGAAGCCATGTAGATGCCATCCAGCCACATTTGGTGTGGGTAAATCTTCTTGTGCCAGAATCCACCTTCGCTTGTACGAGGTTGGTTTTTGATTTGGTCGCGCAGTAAATCCATCGCTTTTTTAAGTTTTTCTTCTTTGGTTACGGCATAAAGATTGAATAAAATCTTTCCCGAATTTAGTTTGTCCAGACTATAAATATCCTTTTTATAACCTGTAATTTGTCCATTTTGGTTGATAATAGTATCCGTATAGCTTTTCACATAATTGAAATACTTTGTTTCCGCCGTTTTTTCCCAAACCATGTAGATTGCCTGAAGTTCCAACCCATTACAATAATCCCATTTTGGGGACTTAGAGAAATCGGTCATCCAACTTTCCGGCATTCGTTTCATTTCTGAGTCGGCCATCCAACGGTAATATGGTTTAGCCGCCGAAGCCAAAATTGAACTTAATAGAAATAAGCTGATTAATGCTTTTTTGATTTTCATAAAATGTATTTTTCTTGATGATTAACTATTTTTGAGATTAAAAAAAATATTGATTTGTTGCGAATTTGTCATCTAAAATCGAAGCAGATATTACTTAGACAAATTACAATGCAAATTTGGTTTATTTATACGAATCGAAAGTAGAAAAATTGGTTTTTTAATGGGAGTATTTGATAAAAACAAAATATTATTAGACAAGAAGCAGAATATTAAAGAGACCTGAAGTCTTAAAAACTGACTATCCACATTTTTTTGTAATTTTGCCGACTGAAAAACAGGTTCAATTCAGAAATCATGCGCATTTTAATTCAACGGGTAAACGAAGCCTCGGTAGAGATTGACAAAACTATAAAATCATCCATCGGAATCGGGTTATTGGTTTTGGTTGGCATTGAAGAAGCCGACACGGTGGAAGATTCGGATTGGCTGGCAGGGAAAGTAGTTGGGCTACGTATATTTGATGATGAAAATGGCGTAATGAACCGTTCGGTGCTGGAGGTTGGTGGTGAAATACTGGTTGTTAGCCAGTTTACGCTTCATGCCATGACCAAAAAAGGCAATCGTCCTTCGTACATCAAAGCGGCGAAACACGAAACCGCCATACCGTTATACGAAAATTTTTGCGCATCGTTGACTGAAAAACTTGGAAAAGAAGTAGAAACTGGTACTTTTGCAGCCGATATGAAAGTGGCTTTGGTCAATAATGGACCAGTAACAATTTGGATAGATAGTAAAAATAAAGAGTAATTTATATGAAAAAACACGTCCCAAATTTCATTACTTCGCTCAATCTGTTTTCAGGTTGTGTGGCTGTTTTATTGGCATTCAAAGGTAATTATGAGGGTGCATTTATCGCAATTTTGCTTTCAGCGATTTTCGATTTTTTCGATGGTTTTGCAGCCCGCCTGCTTAAAGCCTATTCGCCCATGGGTAAAGAACTGGATTCGCTGGCCGACATAATTAGTTTTGGTATGGCTCCGGGAGCAATTGTTTTTTCATTATTATCCGGAAATACCTTTAGCGAATGGTTACCTTTTGTTGCATTTCTGATTCCTGTTTTTTCAGGACTTCGATTGGCCAAATTCAATATCGATGACCGACAAACTTCATCATTTATTGGACTTCCTGTACCGGCAAATGCGATATTTTGGGCAGGGCTTGTATTCTCGTTCTCCCCTTTTTTGCTTAGTAATGTGTGTCTACTACTTATTCTTATCGGTTTATTCTGCTATTTTCTGATATCGGAAATTCCAATGTTTTCGCTCAAATTCAAAAATGCAGGCTGGAATGACAATCAGTTACAATATATTTTCCTGATTGTATGCATATTATTTCTAATCGCATTCCAACAAAACGCTTTTGCTCCAATAATAGGTTGGTATATCTTACTATCGTTAGTAAATAGCATGTTTAAAAAGCCTAACGTTTAATGTCAAAGTCCTACAATTGGATGTCATAAAATCGTAAATCTGCAAATAAATGATGTACTTTTGCAATTACAATCTGTAAATTCTTAATCTGTAAGTAAAGCGGTGTCAATCAGCATATCAAATCTTTCAAAGAAATACGGTGAACAAACCGTTTTGAACAACATTAACTTCGAAATTGGAGAAGGTGAAGTAGTAGGTTTTTTGGGACCAAACGGTGCCGGAAAAACTACAACTATGAAGATTTTGGCGGGGGCATTAGCCTATTCTTCGGGTTCGGCAAAAATTTGTGGAATTGAAGTTCACGAAAACCAACTGAAAACGAGTAGCATGGTTGGCTATTTACCAGAACAAAATCCGCTGTATGCCGACATGTATGTGAAAGAATATCTGCTTTTTGTGGCAGAAACATATAAACTCGGCAAAGAAAAGGAGCATCGGGTTAATGAGCTGATCGACAAAGTAGGTTTGCGGCCGGAGTTTCATAAAAAGATTGGCCAACTGTCAAAAGGTTACCGGCAACGGGTCGGATTGGCGCAGGCACTTATTCCAAACCCCAAAGTTTTGATCCTGGACGAACCTACAACAGGGCTTGATCCAAACCAATTGGAAGAAATTCGCAATTTGATCCGGGAAATTGGAAAAGACAAAACGGTATTGCTCAGCACGCATATAATGCAGGAAATCAAAGCTATTTGTAACCGCGTTATTGTGATAAATAACGGCGAAATTGTGGCTGACTATTCCGATTTATCAAAAATAAAAGCTTTTGCTGAAGACAGTCTTCATTTTGAAGTAGAGTTTTCGAATGAAGTTTCAGCTATTGAGCTTGAAAAACTCAACGATGTTACAGAAGTAACCAAATTGAGTGAAAAACATTTTACAATAATATCTACTTCTGATGTTCGTGGAAATATTTTTGATTTTGCTGTAAAAACAACTAATAAAATTTTGACCCTGAAGGCTGTTGAACGAAGTATGGAAGAGGTGTTCAGGAGTTTGACAAAATAAGGTTTGACATCTTTTCCAAAGTTCTAAACTTTGGAAAAGTTAGACTAAAAATAAATGGAAGAAAATTTCGATATACGAAACAATCAAAAAGGCGAAAAAGAGTTCGAGAACGCACTGCGGCCACTGACTTTTTCGGATTTTAGCGGACAAAATAAAATTGTCGAAAATCTGAAAATCTTTGTGCAAGCCGCCCGTATGCGTACCGAATCGCTTGATCATGTGTTGTTGCACGGACCTCCGGGACTGGGCAAAACCACGCTTTCGAATATCATTGCCAACGAGCTGAACGTGGGATTCAAAATCACATCCGGTCCAGTACTCGATAAACCGGGTGATTTAGCCGGCTTACTAACGAGTCTGGAAACAAACGATGTGCTTTTTATCGACGAAATTCATCGCTTGAGTCCTATTGTGGAAGAATATTTGTATTCTGCCATGGAAGATTATCGCATTGACATAATGATAGATAAGGGGCCAAGTGCACGGTCTATTCAATTGGATTTGAATCCATTTACATTGATTGGAGCAACCACACGAAGTGGATTACTGACAGCTCCGTTGCGGGCTCGGTTCGGTATAAATTGTCACTTTGAATATTATGATATAGAAGTAATCACCGGAATTATCAAACGATCGGCCCGATTACTTGATGTTCCGATTGACAATCAGGCAGCACTCGAAATTGGAGGTCGTAGTCGTGGAACTCCCCGCATTGCCAACGCTTTGCTTCGGCGTGTACGCGATTTTGCTCAAGTAAAGGGCAATGGCAACATCGACGTGGAAATTGCGTGTTATGCGCTCGAAGCTTTGAATATTGACAAATATGGACTGGACGAGATTGACAATAAAATTTTGAACACCATAATCGATAAATTCAGTGGTGGACCCGTTGGTTTAACTACTATTGCCACTGCTTTGGGCGAAGATGCAGGAACTTTGGAAGAAGTATACGAACCGTTTCTGATTAAAGAGGGTTTTATGAAACGCACACCACGTGGCCGCGAAGTAACTGAATTGGCATACAAACATTTGGGGAAAGTAAAACTAGGAGAAACAGGAACGCTGTTTTAATGACCCCAAACCCCTAAAAAGGGCTAAGAAAGATCTAAATATGGAAGAATTAGTAACAGTAAGAACATTTAACAGTTCGAATGATTTTGAAATGGTAAAGTCATATCTCGAATCTTTTGAAATTGAGTGTTTTGGACGAGATGAGATAAGTAACCGTGCTTATATTGCGAATGCAAATGGAGGCGTACAGCTTCAGGTGCGAACAGAACAGGCTGAAGAAGCCGTAAAATTGCTTCTGGAAGCCGGCTACCTAAAGCCAGAAGATTTTGAACCTTCACCCGAAATGAAATGGATGGAAAAAGTTCTGAATTTTTTTCGCAAGAAATAAGTATTGAATTTTATAAAAGACTTTAATTAGCACATTGCCAAATTACCCCTATTATCGCATTAACCTATGGCTCAACAAATGAAGAAACTGGCGAAAGAAACCGCCTTATATGGAGTTAGCAGTATTTTAGGAAGATTCCTGAATTGGATGATGGTTCCACTTTATACCTACGTTCTTGCAAGCTCAGCTGATTATGGTATTGTAACAAATTTGTACGCCTGGACTGCTTTGTTATTAGTAATGCTTACCTATGGCATGGAAACCGGTTTTCTACGTTTTGCAAATAAAAACAAAGAAGAAGCAGGAAAAGTATATAGCACTACATTGGTTGCGGTAGGTACAACTTCAACAATTTTTGCCTTAACTTGTATTATATTTTCCCATCAAATAGCAGATGTGTTAGGATATTCGAAACATTCCGAGTTTATTGCATTACTGGGAACAGTGGTTGCTTTAGATGCTTTTGGATGCATTCCTTACGTATATCTGCGATACATTAATCGTCCTTATCGTTTTGTTGCGCTGAATTTATTTGCCATTTTTGTCAACATCTTTTTTAATATCTTTTTTCTCGTCATTTGCCCCTGGATCGAGACCAGAAATCCGAATCTGATTAACTGGTTTTATAAGCCTGATTACGGCGTTGGATATGTATTTATTGCCAACATATTTTCTACTGCACTTGTAACAATCGCTTTATTATTCGATGTATTTGTAGTGAAATTTGAGTTTGATAAAAAGTTACTTAAAAAAATGCTTCAGTACTCGTTGCCGCTTGTCGTTTTGGGAATTGCGGGGATAATGAACCAAACATTGGATAAGATACTTTTTCCATTTTTAATGCATGGAAAAACGGGCGAGTCTGAATTAGGAATTTATGGAGCAACATCTAAAATTGCCTTAGTAATGACAATGTTCACGCAAGCATTCCGTTATTCATACGAACCATTTATTTTCGCCCAAAAGAAGGACAAAAATAGCCTTGAAACTTATGCTGATGCAATGAAATACTACATTTTAATTGCCCTATTTATATTTTTAGGAATGGTACTTTATATGGATATTTTTAAGCATGTAATCAAATACAGTTATTGGGGAGGTTTGAAGGTTGTGCCGGTAGTTATGTTTTCGTTTATCTTTCAGGGAATATTTTTTAATCTCTCACTTTGGTATAAACTTACCGACAAAACTATGTATGGTGCTTGGTTTTCGATTATTGGAACAATTATTATAATACTGTTGAATATCATTCTAGTTCCGATTTACAGTTACATGGGTTGTGCCTGGGCTGCATTTGTATGTTATTTTGTTATTATGATGATTTCATACTATTACGGCCAAAAATTTATGCCGATAAAATACGATTTGAAAACAATCGGGCTTTACACTGCTGTAACAATTGTTTTATATGTAATTAGCACGTTTATCAATACACCTTATACAATCCTAAATGTAGGACTAAAATCCATACTAATGATTGCTTATATTGTTTTGTTAGTAAAACGGGATTTCCCATTACGAACAATTCCTGTTATCAATCGATTTTTTAAATAACCGTTATAATGAATAAACTGCATATTTTCACCCCTGTAAAAGATTCGTTAGAAACATCGTTAAAGACAATTGAAAGTGTTATGAATTCTGAAATCGCGGTAGATTACAACTACACTGTGTACAACGATTTCAGCACTGATGAAACAACAGAGAAACTTGAACAAGCTGCTGAAAAATTAGGATTTACGTTGGTAAATCTTAAAGACATTAGTATGCATCCTTCGCCTAATTATCTAATGATTTTACAAACGGCACAACGCCGTGCGAATTTCGAAGATGCTCATTTACTGATTATTGAATCGGATATAATCGTTGAAAAAAATACAATTCAGCAAATGTACGAGTCTGTTTCCACACTTGAGAATCCTGGATTAATAGCTGCAATTACAAGAGATTCTAACAAAAAAATAAATTCTCCGTATTTGTTTGCCAAAAGATATACGTCGAAAGTTATTAGCACAAAAAGGGAGCTCAGTTTTTGCTGTACTCTTTTAACACAGTCGTTTCTGACGTCGTATAATTTCGACATATTAAATTCTGAAAGAACCTGGCACGATCATTTTATATCGAATAAATCAATTGAATTGGGATTTAAAAATTATTTGGCTGTTTCGATGCCGGTTACACATTTACAGCACAGTATTTACCCATGGATGCATTTAAAAAAAACTCAACCATTTAAATACTATTGGAAAAAACTTACCGGAAAATTTTCTGATAAATAACAAACGAATTAACTAAAGAATATGACC
Source organism: Paludibacter sp. (assembly GCA_031292575.1). Taxonomy (GTDB): domain Bacteria; phylum Bacteroidota; class Bacteroidia; order Bacteroidales; family Paludibacteraceae; genus Paludibacter. The sequence goes on along the minus strand of JARLGX010000017.1, from coordinate 153,501 downwards.
TTCATTGAACTAAGCAATCAAATTTTTAACGAATCAGTGGTTGATTATCATCAAACTGACAACGTAGATGCACCTATTAATAATAAATACGAATTCAAAAGTATTGAATACTATTTATATCTGAAAAACTGGATTGATACCGTTCAGTGGCATTTGGAAGACATCATCCGAAATCCGGAAATTGATCCGGTAGAAGCGCTGGCTCTTAAACGCCGGATTGATAAATCGAATCAGGACCGAACCGATTTAGTAGAGTTGATTGATAGCTACTTCCTCGATCAAAATAAGGATGTAAAAATCAGTCCAAAAGCAACTATTAATACTGAAAGTCCGGCCTGGGCCATAGATCGTTTGTCTATTTTGCATTTAAAAATCTATCACATGCAGCAAGAAGTGGATAGAAAAGATTCTTCGGCAGAACATTTAGCTCAATGCCTGACTAAACTTAATATTTTGCTTGAACAGAAAATTGATTTGTCGACGGCTATTAATCAATTGATTGAAGATATTGCCAGTGGAGAAAAACAAATGAAAGTGTATAAACAAATGAAAATGTACAACGATCCGGCTTTGAATCCTGTTCTGTACGCTAAAGGTAAATAATGTCAAAAATTCTGATCATACGGTTTTCTGCTTTAGGCGATGTAGCAATGACTATTCCGGTGATTTATTCGTTGGCAGTCAATTTCCCCATGCACGAAATAACCGTATTGAGCAGACAATCTTTCGAGCCCTTATTTCATGAATTACCTGAAAATGTTCATTTTATTAGCGCTGATTTAAATGGAAAACATCAAGGCATTAAGGGCTTAAATATCTTATACAAAGAGCTAAAAGCTGAAAAGTATAATTATGTAGCTGATTTTCACTCTGTTTTACGGTCGCATTACCTCCGTTCACGATTTATGCTTTCCGGAGTTAAAACTGCATCTATCGACAAAGGGCGTAAAGAAAAAAAAGAACTCACTCAGAAAAAGAACAAAAAGTTTGTCCAACTAAAATCGGGGTTCACTCGTTATTACGAAGTTTTAGAAAAACTTGGATTTAGATTTGAGCTTCACTTTGAATCTGTTTTTGATAACAACCAAGTGGATTTACCTCAAATTATTGCTGAAACAGGCGAGAAAAACGATGTTAAATGGCTTGGAATTGCTCCATTTGCCAAGCATCAAGGGAAAATTTATCCACTTGAATTACAAGAAAAAGTAATTGCCCATTTTGCAAAAGATAAGCGTGTAAAAGTATTTGTTTTTGGCGGTGGAGAATCGGAAAAAAACATTATCAACAGTTGGATTGAAAAATATTCTTCAATAACTTCTATGGTCGGCAAACTAACTATGAGCCAGGAACTGCTGTTAATGAATCATTTAGATGTAATGTTTTCCATGGACTCGGCTAATATGCATTTGGCATCGTTAGTCAACACACCGGTTGTTTCGCTTTGGGGAGCAACTCATCCGTATGCGGGCTTTATGGGTTGGAATCAATCAATCCAAAACGCCATACAAGTTGACTTATTTTGCAGACCTTGTTCTATTTACGGACAAATTCCCTGCTACCGGAAAGATTATGCCTGCTTGTACCAGATTTCACCGGAGCAAATTATAAACCACATTGAAAGTATTCTTTTCTAATATATGAAAATCGTTATCAACCCTGCATATAAAATTTTAAACACGTTTATTACAAACGTTCAAAAGCTTTTTGATCAAGAAGGTGAATTGGTTTATACCGCTCGTAATCAACTCAAAAGCTATTCAGTACAAGGTTATGACGTGATTGTAAAACGATATAAAATTCCTCATATAGTAAATAGAATAGCATACACTTTTTTACGCCCATCCAAAGCAAAAAGAGCGTATGAATATGCTTTAAAATTGCTGCAACTTGGTGTAGATTCTCCAGCTCCAATTGCTTACATTGAGCAATATAAATATGGTTTACTGACTCATGGATATTTCATTTCGATTTATGAAAAGGATTATTCTGATGTAAGGGAATTAATGCTTGGAAATCAAAAGGACGACGCACTCTTACGAGAATTAGCCATTTATATCGCTGATTTTCATAGCAAAGGCATTTTGCATCTGGATATGTCACCCGGAAATATCTTGTACAAAAAGATTGGAAATAAGTACAATTTTACATTGATTGACATCAATAGAATGAAATTTTTACCTGCAGTTGACAACGAGCAACGCTACAAAAGCTTTAAGCGATTATCGCAAAATGAAGCCGTTTTGACAAAAATTGCTAAAACCTATGCCACAGCTTCCAATTTAAATGAGGATGAAACAATTGACAAAATAAACCGTTATAGTTTAGATTTTTTCTTGACTAATAAGCGATTTAAACCCAGCAAAAGCAATAAATCATGAGGATAGGTTTCGACGCAAAAAGATTATTCTGCAATCATCGTGGTCTTGGAAATTACAGCCGTGATTTGATTCGGATTTTAAATCAGTACTATCCTGAAAACCAATATGATTTATTTACCCCTGAAGTTAAAATTGATTTCCCTATCAATAGCCAAAATACACAAATAATTCAGCCAAGTGGAATTTACAAAGTGCTACCTTCTTCAATTTGGCGAAGCATTGGCATTAAATCAGATATAAAAAAACATGGCGACGATATTTTTCATGGGTTAAGTCAGGAATTACCCATAGGTATTGAAAAAATACCCATAAAAAAAGTCATAACTTTTCACGATGCCATTTTTATAAGGTATCCCGAACTATATCCTGCCTCCTATCGTAAAATATTTACGGCAAAGAACATGCAAAGTTGCCGGATTTCTGACAAAATTATTGCCATAAGTGAGCAATCGAGGCAAGATGCCATAGAATTTTTCAAAGCTGACCCAACAAAAGTTGAAGTAGTTTATCAAGGTTGCAATAATATTTTCAGGCAAAAAGCTACAGTCGAAGAAAAAGACCAAATTAAATCAAAATACAACTTACCGACTGATTATCTGTTATTTGTAGGTGCGATAGAGCCACGAAAAAATTTAGCAACTATACTACAAGCAATTTATCAGGAAAAAATTGATATCCCGTTAGTTGTGGTTGGTCGCCAAACGAATTACACAGCAGAATTAAGAGAATTGTCAATAAAATTAAAGCTTTCGAATCGGGTATTTTTTTTACATCAGGTTGAAACAAAAGATTTACCAGCTATTTATCAACTGGCTCAACTCTTTATTTATCCTTCAATTTTTGAAGGTTTTGGCATTCCAATTCTCGAAGCGCTTTGTAGCGAAACACCTGTAATTACTTCAACAGGAAGCTGTTTTGAAGAAACCGGAGGTGAATTTAGTCAATACGTTGACCCACAAAATGCCCAAGAAATTGGAACTGCAATTGTAAAAGTCTTACAAGATTTAAATCTTCAAAAAACAATGAAGAAGCAGGGTTTAATTCACGCTGAGAAATTTACTGACGACAAAATAGCTGATAATTTAATGAACTTGTATAATAGTATTTAGAAATAACTTTATTTAATTTATGCATAAACCTGTTAGTTTAATAATTTCATTCTACAATAAAATTGATTTCCTTAGATTAATTTTTGCTGCTTTGGAACAGCAAAGTTATCGTGATTTCGAAGTTATAATTGCTGATGATGGCTCACGGCAGGACATTGTTCATGAAGTAAAGCGATTAATCGTTGAATCAACCTTTCAGGTTAAACATGTTTGGCACGAAGACAAAGGTTGGCGCAAAAACATCATTTTGAATAAAGCAATTGTTGCATCGGAGGCAGATTATCTTGTTTTTATAGATGGAGATTGCATACCACATCCCCTTTTTTTGGAAGAACATTTTGACAGCAGAAAACCTAATCAGGTAGTGTGCGGACGAAGAGTTACACTAACCGAAAAAACATCAAAATATGTGACTTCGCTCCAAATACAAAACAGGAATTTGCATAAAATATTATTTTGGCCATTGTTATTTGAAAGCTTTTTTAGTGGGGAAAAAACACATATTGTCCATATTTTTAGAATAAAAAATATCATACTAAGAAGTCTACTTGCACGTGAAAAAATTAAAGGTATATTGGGGTGTAATTTCTCAGCGTGGAAAGAAGATTTGATGAAAGTTAATGGGTTTGACGAACGATTTGTACACCCTGGTATGGGTGAAGACACCGATTTGGATAACAGGCTGCGTCACAATGGAGTCTTGACAATTTCGAAAAAATTTTCAATAACAATTTATCATATGTTTCATCCTCAGTTAGATCTAAGTAATAGGCATAATTTTGTGCTACGCGATGAAAATATTGAAAACAAAGTTTCTTTTACTCCCTATGGCATTGACAAGACAAACATGAACTAACATTTTTTAAGATTATGTTTGTATATCAATTAATGTGTAGTATGTCTAAATTCATTCATCCTTTTCTGATTTTAAATCATAATCTGTACTCCAAAAGAGAAATAAATAATTTTATTTATGCTTTCTATAATTATCTGTTCAAGAAGCACAACATTGCAAAATGTTTTTGTTGAAAATATCTCGAAAACAGTTGGTGTGGATTATGAGATTATTCCAATCGATAATTCAGAGAATCTTTATAGTATTTTTTCGGCGTATAATGCTGGTTACGAAAAGAGCAAATATCCTTATCTGTGTTTTGTGCATGAAGATGTAATTTTTTACACTCCAAACTGGGGTGAAAAGGTAATAACACATCTTCAGAATACTGAAACAGGGATTATTGGACTTGCAGGCGTTGATTTAGTTACTCGTGTACCCGCTGTGTGGTCTTCAATTTTTAATCCTCTTATGAACGTGATTCAATCAGACAAGAATGGAAAAGAACCAACTATACACGTTCAAAAACCACCGAGCTATAATGAACTAAGACATTCCACAATAACATTAGATGGAGTCTTTCTGTGTATGCGAAGGGAGCTTATGCTAAAAATTCATTTCGACCAAAATTTGAAAGGTTTTCATGGATATGATTATGACATTACTATGCAAGCTGTAATGCAAGGTTATCAGAATTATGTTATTTATAATATTCTCATAGAGCATCTTTCCCGCGGAAAAACTGATATTCATTATTTTAGAAATTTAATCCAAATATTTAAGAAATTTGAAAATCATCTTCCAATAATTGGTAATTCTGTCACGCAAAAAGAACGTGATGATATCATGGAAACAGAGCAAAAAATGCTGTATAAATTAATAAAGAAAATGGTTCGAAAAGGATTTGATGTGGAAGAAATTAAATCAGAAATTATCTATTTTGCGAACATAATTAATTTTAAGAGGGCAGCAAGATTTTTGCGAATTCGTATTTTCTTTATTCGGTTGTTTAATGTCCCAAAACATTTAAAGAAAGGATTTTGAAATCTTAATATCAATTTGCCGAAACGGGAAAAACCTTTAAGTTCCTTTCATTTTCGTCCAAAATCAGCTGGTATTTCACCCCAAACAGAAGTTTCCCATTTCACTATTTTGGTACTATATTCATTATTTTTTAGCCATGTTTCAGCTCTGGAAATCAAATCAAAAAGAACAGCATTGCTATCATTCTTTTCCAATTTTGTCTTAGCCTTCTTAGCATTTACCCACGCTAATGCAGTAATACTATCAGTATAAATTGGTAGGGGACTGTTTTTTTGTTTCAACAAAGCCAACCCATGAACCAATGCCAGAAATTCACCGATATTATTAGTTCCTTCTTTAAAGGGTCCCTGGCGAAATAGTTCTTCACCGGTCTTAGTATAAACTCCTCTATATTCCATCACTCCGGGATTACCGCTACAAGCGGCATCTACCGAAAGACTTTCAAAATTCGGTGTTCCAAATTTGTCAATTTCGTCTTTGGTTGGTTTTTTTGCTTTTGCATTTTTACCAATATAGTCCCAGCAAGGCGAAACCATCGCTTCACGTGCTTCAGCTTCAGTTGCAAAACCTTTATAAATAGCACCTTCAAACCCGTGAATCTGACGCTTGCATTCATCCCATGAACGGTAAATGCCTGGTTCTTTGCCTTCCCAAACTACGAAGAATTTATTTTTACTCATAATAATGGACGTGTTTCATTGTTATAGCCTGCTCCTCTACGAGTTAATTTCATGAAGTTTTGCTAATTTTACAAAGACATAAGATGAAGATAAAATCGACCATACAAAACCTGCATATCCGTTTAAAAAATTACATTCTAAGAAATATTGTTTTGTAAATTCAAATGAAAATCTAAAAATTGACATTGTTCTACTGACACGTTTTCCATTTTTAGACCTTTCTTTTGCATATATAGTTGTATAATCATTCATTTTTGAAATGTAATGATGAATGTCTTTATAACTGTAATGGAGAATCTTACGTCTAAGTTTTATTGTTTTTCCAGATACGTGAACCACTTCATGTAAATTTTGTGAATCGAAATTTCCTTTGGTTTTATCAAACAAACATAGCTTTTTTACATTCCCGTATTTAAATTCCTTATTCATAAATACAAGTTTGAGTGGTATATAAAACCCTGAGATTGAAAGAACGGGTTTGTTTAAGAGCATTTTTATTTCTTTAATTAATGCATCTGTCATCACCTCATCAGCATCGATTGATATTACCCAATTATTTGTAGCTTGATCCACTGCAAATTTTTTTTGTAGTCCATATCCCAGAAAAGGTTGCGAATAAACTTTGCAGTTGGAATATTCATTACAGATATCCACTGTTTTATCCGTGCTACATGAATCTACTACAATAATTTCATCACACCATTTTACAGATTCCAGTGTTCTTCGAACCCTTAATTCTTCGTTGTAAGTAATAATTACAGCGCTTATTTTATGCATAAACAATCTTCTTTAAACTAACAATAAAGTTAATTCTCATTGTTGGTAAAATCTTTCCCAAGCAAATAATACTCAAACTCAGTTATCCTGTCAATGAGATTAAACCTCTTTATTGCGCTTTCTTTACCATTCTCACCTAATTGTTTCCGTAAAGACTCATCCGTGATTAATACTTCTGCTTTTTGCACAAATAAATCCAAATCAGGGTAATTTATAAGATAGCCGGTTTTATCCGCAGTAATAATTTCGGGATTACTTGATAGATCAAAAGCTAATACAGGCTTAGATTTTATCATTGCCTCAACTAAAACATAACCAAAACCTTCCCACAATGATGTAAGTAGAAATACGTCAATTGAATTCATGAAACCATCCATGTCTTTTACAAAACCAAGTAAAATAACTTCTTTCTGAAGATTAAGCGTTTCAATCAACAATTTCAACTCGTTTTGTAATTCTCCTGTTCCGGCAATGAATAAGGTGAATTCTATATTCTTATCTTTTAACTTTTTAGCTATCTCTATAAGAAATTTTTGCCCTTTTTGAGGAGTAAGTCTGCCGGCATTGCCCAAAATAACACCTCGCCCTTTTGTGGCAATTTCGTCCAATTTATTAGCTTTAAAGTTTGGAACCGCTATATCAATACCATGATAAATGGTTTTTACTTTATCCTCATCGATACGTTTTCCGAAATTTTGAAGAATCCTCTTTTTTGTCTCATCTGAGTTTGCAACTATATGTGTCAATATATGGTTTAAAATGATGAAATTTATAAAATTAGCTCTGATTGGAACGGCTAAGCCACGAAGGTAAACTATATTCTTTACTCCGGCTAATTTTGCAGAAATACTTCCTAATTTTAAATCGTGAGATGTTGAAAATATAACTGTATCGATGTTTTCGCTTTTGTAGAATCGAACAAGTCTGATTATCTTAAACAAGTTCAAAAAAGATAGATTTCCAACAGAAACCGGAAGTATTTGAATGTCGTGTTGGAAACCTTTTTCAGATAAGGGTGAATTTTTTGCGGCGGCCAAAATGATATTGTACCCTTTCTTTTTAAACTCCACTGCATATTCTAAATGAAGTTTCTCACCTCCACCCCAAAACTTTACGCTATTAAAAAAACAAATGTTCTTGATAATATTCTCGTTCATAAATAATCACCTAATTTGTTACAGGATAGCATTACATCAAATTTTTAGTCAACAAACAAGAGCCTGATTTTCGTTCTTCAGTTCTCTCTTGTGCATATTTACAAGTCAGAGTTTTATATCTCGGCAAAAAAATGTAATTTTGTGCCACTCAAAAAAAGGTCCTGTAGTTCAATGGATAGAACAAGTGTTTCCTAAACACTAGATCCGGGTTCGATTCCCGGCGGGACTACCATACAACTAATGATTATCAAACAAATAAACGCTGTAATTTTCCTGTTTTGATAAAAATAATAGTAAGAATAGATTTTGTTTGGTTTAATTCATAGGTAAATATGATGAAAAACAAACAGTTAAGCAAACTCTATTGTTTAGCCATTTTGAAAGTATCTTTTTTGAATCTAAAATTATCTTTGCATCGCTTTCTTACTGTTTGCGTAGACGCATTAAACAAAATTAGCGATCAGGAGTAGTTTCCCGACCGCTCTTTTTTTGCTTATCATTATTTTTATTTGAAAGAAATCTCAATTTTTTTGCTCTCCTTTATAAATTGTCAATATTCTCAACTTAGATTAACCGTTAATTGTAGATAGAATTTACTCGCTTTTCTACCCATAAGACAAACAATAACTACATTACCACTACTCCGGTTTTGAAAAAAATTAAAAATATATCTCAATCGTAATTATTGAAAGATCTATTTTTAAAACGACTATCTTTTATAGACGAATGCTATCATGATAAGTTTAATCTATATTAGTTAATTAATTTGCAAAATGTAGTTCTTACGTCAAATTTCGAGGATTAAATAACTAAGTTACAATAACCAAGTTACTGTAATTAACAAATAACGCTTAATATGTTCGCTTTTGATAGGTGAACGGTTGGATTGGTCTTGTTCATTTTTATAAAAAAACCGCCACGAATTAATTTGGCGGTACTAATTTTTACTAAAAGTATTTTTATCTGCAAAGCAAATGGCATAAGATTTATCCTTGTCCATTGTCAACCGTTAATTTAATAACTCCATCTTTCATTTGTATCACTCTGTCGGACAAGGCGGCTAATTCTTTATCGTGAGTAACAATTACGATAGTTAAGCCAAATTTATCGCGTAAATCAAATAACAGTTTATGCAACTCTTCTTTGTTTTTTGTATCCAAGCTGCCGGAAGGTTCATCAGCTAAAATAAGTCCCGGGTCATTAATCAGCGCACGAGCCACGGCTACACGCTGTTTTTCTCCACCCGAAAGCTCCGATGGTTTATGTTCCATCCTATCGGCAAGTTGTAAATAAGTAAGAATTTCTTTGGCTTTTTGAGCTGTTTTTTTGTTATCTTTCCTTGCAATCAACGCTGGAATCATCACATTTTCAAGGGCAGTAAATTCAGGAAGTAGTTGATGAAACTGAAAAATAAAGCCAATATGTTTGTTGCGGAAGGCGGCTAATTCTTTCTCGTTCAACTTACTAAAATCAATTCCATTAACCAGTACTTCACCCATATTCGGTTTATCCAGCGTGCCAAGTATTTGAAGCAAAGTAGTTTTTCCTGCACCACTTGGTCCAACTATTGAAACAATTTCACCCTTGCTCACAAACAAATCGACGCCTTTGAGTACCTCCAGTTCACCAAAACTCTTATGTATGTTTTTTGCTTTTATCATTTTCAAAGCTGATTCTAAAATTTTATGCAAAGTTATTCCTTTCAGGCAATAAACACCCATTTTTTGCCTGAAAAAAATGTACCTTTGTGCTGTTCAACAAAATATTTTATTCGTTTTTTCAGATATTATGCATTCAGATGCCCAATTAGGAACTATAGAATTCGTTCGTAACGAGCGCTCAAAACATATTCGTGTGCGAATTTTAAGTTCAGGCTTGAAAGTAACTTTACCTTCTAATGCTACAGAAAAAGAAGCGTTGAAATTTATAGATTCTATTCGTGAAAAATTAATTCAGAAGCAAGAGAAACTCGAAAAAGGGTTACAAAACCGGAATATAATTATTGATGAAAATACCCGGTTACAAACACTTACATTCGTTGTCGAAGCAAAACCTGTATCGCGAAAGAATATTTATTTTGGACTAAAAAACAGCACGTTAAATATAGAATTTCCTATTGGAACGGATTGCTCAACAATTGAAAGCCAACAATTTTTCTGGAACGGAATAAATTACTTCCTTCAGAAAGAAGCTAAACGGCTTTTGCCTGACCGGACGAAACAATTGTCACAAAAATTTGGTTTTGTATTTACAAAAGTAAAAATTCAGTCAAGCAAAACGCGTTGGGGAAGTTGCTCCCGCGAGAAAAGTATAAATTTGTCCTTTTATTTAATGTTGCTTCCAGCTCATTTAATAGATTATGTAATCCTTCACGAGCTTTGCCATACACGGGAAATGAATCACGGCGATAAATTCTGGCAATGGTTAGACAAAGTGACTGACGGGAAAAGCAAGGAATTACGAGCTGAATTGAAAAACTATCATATGCCACAATAACGAGGTGAATACCATGAACTGGACCCAACTTTTATCAACCAAGCGCTTCGGTCTGGAAGCCTATCACGAAAAGCGTGATGATGACCGGAGCGAATTTCAACGGGATTATGACCGACTGATTTTCTCGGCACCGTTCAGAAGATTACAAAACAAAACGCAGGTGTTTCCGCTTCCGGGAAGTGTGTTTGTGCACAATAGGTTGACACATAGTTTGGAAGTAGCCTGTGTCGGGCGTTCGTTGGGTGTGAATGTGGCTCATCGACTGAAAGCTATAAAGAATATCGAAACACCCTATCTGGAAGAAATTGGGTCTATCGTTTCGGCTGCTTGTCTGGCTCACGATTTGGGCAATCCGCCGTTTGGACATTCCGGCGAAAAGGCCATTGCTACTTTTTTCTCGGAAGGAAACGTTCAACATTTAAAGTCTCAAATGACTGGCGAAGAGTGGAAAGATATTATTTGTTTCGAGGGAAATGCCAATGCTTTTCGGTTGTTGACTCATCAATTTAATGGCCGCCGTCCTGGCGGTTTTGTACTAACTTACAGTACACTGGCATCAATTGTAAAATATCCGTGTGCGTCAATTTATTCCGATTCGAGAAAACAAAAATTCGGTTTTTTTGATTCAGAGAAAACTGACTTTGAAAAAATTGCTCAAGAACTTGGAATCCCTCGCTCACCTGAAAATCCAATGCGTTTTGCCCGTCATCCGTTGGTTTATTTGGTGGAAGCTGCCGACGATATTTGTTACCAGATCATGGATATTGAGGATGCTCACAAGCTTAAAATTCTGACTTCGGAAGAAACTAAGAATTTGTTTTTGAATTTTTTTGATGACAAAAGAAAAATTCGCCGTCAGGAAACCATGAACATGGTGACGGATGTAAATGAGCAAATTGCCTATCTCCGCTCGTCGGTCATTGGGCAATTGATTGACGAATGTTCGGCTGTTTTTGCTGAAAATGAAGAATCAATTCTGAATGGGACTTTTATCGGCTCACTTATCAAAAAGCTGCCGCAACATTCTGCAAATGCCTACGAAAGTTGCTCGAAAACTGCCTTCGCTAAAATCTATCGGTCGTCGGAAGTCTTAGACGTGGAACTGGCAGGTTACAAAATTATCCTTACGTTATTGGAACATTTAGTTACAGCCGTTTTAAGCCCTGAGAAAGCATACTCAGAACAACTTTTGATGCGCATTCCCGAACAATACGAGACGAACAGTCCCACGATTTACGGAAAAATAATGGCCGTTTTGGATTATATTTCAGGCATGACGGACATTTATGCGTTGGATTTATACCGGAAAATTACGGGAATGAGTATCCCGAGCCTTTAAGCCACTGCTCAGCTAATATTTTCCGTCATCCTTGGATGAACGACCCAACGAGGGGATGAACAACTAGTCATCCATGGATAATTGATCCAACGATGCGATGAACAGCCGGGCATCCTTGGATGATTGACCGAACGAGCGGATGAACAATCAGTCATCCAAGGATAATTGACCGAACGAGTGGATGAACAGTCAATCATCCTTTGATGACAGGTTTTGGGAGGGCGTAAAATGATTCCTTACAACTCAACCTTACAACTTTTTCCTGTATTTTTGCGTTCTAATGCCATTAAACATTTTTTTCACAGACAGGTCACTCCCGTCACTACACATATAAAATGAGCTACATTCCTGCAAAACCAACTACTCTTGGATTAATTCAACTTACAGATATCAATTTACGTGATATTGCTCCTTTTATCGATTGGGGATTTTTTTTCATGGCTTGGCGCATGTCCGGCAAATACGAAGGAATTGAAACTGCGTGTGATTGTGAATCGTGTAAAGTTGGTTGGTTGCAACAATTTTTACCCCAGGAGCGACCCAAGGCTGAAGAGGCTCTGAAATTATTCAAAGATGCCCAGGAAATGCTTCGCGAGATGTTGGATGATAAAATTGTACATATAAATGCAAGTTTTGGTGTTTTTGAAGGATTTGCAAAAGACGATGACATTTATATAAAATCAGCAAATCAAACAATTACCATTCCTACACTTCGTCAACAACATCCTTCCACCGATGGATTTTGTTACTCGCTGGCCGATTTTGTAGCTCCCGAGGACGATTATGTTGGTGCATTTGCCACCACCATTCAAGGTGTGGAAGCTTATGCCGAAACGTTTGAAAAAGACGATGACGTGTATCATTCCATTTTGGCAAAAACACTTTCCGACAGGTTAGCTGAAGCTGCTGCCGAGTGGTTGCACTGGAAAGTGCGGAAAGAATATTGGGGTTATGCTGCTGATGAAATTCTATCGATAAAAGACATGCTCAAAACCAAATACAGTGGCATTCGCCCGGCTGTGGGCTACCCTTCCCTACCCGATCAATCCATTATTTTTGCCTTGGAACCATTACTGAAATTCAATGAAATAGGCATTGAACTCACCGAAAATGGAGCTATGTTCCCGAATGCTTCGGTTTGCGGATTGTATTTTGCACATCCTCAGTCGAAATACTTTATGATTGGCAAAATAGATGAAAATCAATTCGCCGACTATGCCCGCAGAAGCAATAAATCGCCCGATGTTTTGCGTAAATGGATGGCAGCTAATCTCTGATTATTTTGCGTTTCGTGTTTTGCGTTTTAAGTTTTCTCAACAACAAGGAACATGAAACTTTGAACATGAAACAAAAAACCGTACCTTTGCCATCTCATTATCAATCCCAAAGAATGCGCATCGATATTATCTCCGCTGTTCCTGAATTGTTGGAAAGTCCGTTGAATTATTCCATTGTAAAACGTGCCAAAGAAAAAGGGTTGGTAGAAATTTACGTGCATAATTTGCGGGATTATACATCCAACAAACACCGACGTGTGGACGATTACGCGTTTGGATTCAGCGCGGGCATGGTAATGCAAATTGAACCGATTGACCGGATTATAAGCAAACTAAAAAGTGAACGTACCTACGATGAAGTAATTTACACATCGCCGGATGGAGAAAAATTTGACCAGAAAATGGCGAATCGCTACTCCATGTCCGAGAATCTGATTATTCTTTGCGGACATTACAAAGGCATCGATCACCGCATTCGCGAACATTTGATAACAAAAGAAATAACCGTTGGCGATTATGTGCTTACAGGAGGAGAACTTCCGGCTGCTATTATGACCGATGCCATTGTGCGGCTTATTCCCGGAGCTATTGGTGACGAACAATCAGCCTTGTCCGATTCGTTTCAGGATAATTTGCTGGCACCGCCTGTTTACACGCGCCCAGCAGAATACAAAGGATGGAAAGTGCCCGATATTTTGCTTTCAGGTCATCAAGCCAACGTGGACGAATGGAACCACCAGCAATCCGTGGAACGAACCAAGCGGTTGAGGCCAGATTTATTGGAGTAATTTATAATTGAGAATTCAAAGTGCATAATTTCAAGTATTGGTATTACATTGGAATAATCAACTTGCTTAGTGGATTTATTTTTGTTTTTGATAAACAAGCTTCCATAAAAGGTCATCGCAGAATTCCTGAACAAACCCTTCATTTGCTGGAAATTCTTGGTGGAGTCTTTGCAAACCTGTTGCTTATGTACACCCTCCGGCACAAAAACCGGAAGTTCAGTTATTGGGTATGGACGTGGCTGATTGGGATTGGGTGGTTTTTATTTATTTCTCGTTTTTATTCTAACTTGCAAAATAATTAATTCTCTATATATGACAAAAATTAAAGCAGGCGTAATTGGTGGTGCCGGATATACTGCCGGAGAATTATTACGCATCCTGATTAACCACCCGAATGTGGAAATCGCCTTTGTAAACAGCAGCAGCAATGCCGGAAATCCAATCACCGATATTCACAGCGGATTAATTGGTGAAACGGATTTGGTTTTCACATCCGAATTACCTTTCAGCGAAGTAGATGCATTGTTTCTTTGCTCGGCTCACGGCGATAGCAAAAAGTTTATGGATAACAATGATGTTCCTGCATCTGTAAAAATCATTGACTTATCGACAGATTACCGTGCTAAAAGCCCGAACCACGATTTTGTGTATGGCTTACCCGAATTGAATCGCGACGAAATACGCACTGCCACGCGCATTGCTAATCCCGGATGTTTCGCCACGGCCATTCAACTGGCATTGTTTCCATTGGCAGCTGCCGGCTTATTAACCGACGAAATTCATGTGAATGCCATTACCGGTTCCACGGGTGCAGGCGTTAAGCCAACCGAAACTTCACATTTCAGCTGGCGCAACAATAATATTTCCATTTACAAAGCCTTCAATCATCAACATTTGGAAGAAATCGGGCAATCGCTTCGTCAGTTGCAAGCCGGATTCAAAAAAGCAGTGAATTTTATTCCGGTTCGGGGCAATTTTGCACGCGGAATTTATGCCACCACTTACACAACTTGTAAATTGAGTCTGGAAGAAGCCAAAAAGTTATACGCTGATTTCTATAAAGATGCAGCATTTACGTTTGTGGTAGATAAGAATCCGGATTTAAAGCAGGTTGTAAATACTAACAAAGGCATTGTTTACCTTGAAAAGCATGGTGAAAAGTTGTTGATTGTTTCGATGATTGATAACTTGCTCAAAGGAGCTTCAGGTCAGGCGGTTCAAAACATGAATTTGATGTTCGGACTGGATGAAAAAGCAGGATTAGGATTAAAATCAATTGGTTTTTAGACCAAAATTTACTATTTTGAATGAAATAAGGATTCTGACATCTTAATTTAGTTTAATTTATTTGTGCTTTCTGAGCAAGAAAGTATTATTTTAGGATAAAATAATATCAGAAACATTGAATATATGTTATAAAACACGTTTTAGATGCAATTTATTCGAAAAGCTCTTGCAAGTGTCCAAAATACGCTTTATCTTTGCATCGTGATTTTTTCATAGTATTAGATTTAAGGTTAACAAAGATTGGTAGTAAGGCGTTACTACCTTTCGCGTTTTATAGAGGTTACATTTCAAACACAACATACAACGAGTTCAGGACTTTATGTTCGGACTCGTTTTTTTATTCCATCAATCAAAATTTTTTCCTAATTTTGAACATCCATATTTTAAGCAACAAACAAAATGAAAAATAGAAGTCTCCAAACAGAAATAGACGCTTGTTATTTATATCGTAAATTAGCCGAAAATGAATCCGACCCAGCCGTTGCTAAAGTTTTCAGTCAAATGAGCGAAATAGAGCAAGGTCATGCTGAAGCATTTGCCCAGAAAAATAATATATCTATTGACAATCTGATTAAACCATCGTGGCGCGCAAAAACGTTGAACATGATTGGCAAAATTATTAGTTACGATTATGTACTTGGCGCAATGATGGATACCGAAAAGAGCCTTTCGAGTGCCATTGTAAGGACGAAAGAAAAGAACCAGATGGAATTAACCGGTACGGAAACGAATCATGTGAAAATTCTGTGGTCGATACTTGAAAACGACAAAGAAATCAGCGGAGCTCAACATGCAAAATTTGAAAAAAGACATCGATCTGTCGGCGGAAATGCCATTCGAGCTGCCGTGTTGGGAGGAAATGATGGGTTGTTATCAATTTTTAGTCTGGTTATGGGAATTGCAGGAGCTACAGGCGGAAATCACAGTGTTTTACTGGCTGGAGTTGCCGGATTACTTGCCGGAGCAATGTCAATGGCACTTGGCGAATGGATTTCAGTAAAAAGTTCGCAAGAACTTTACGAGAACCAAATGGCAATAGAAATGGAGGAACTGGAAACCAATCCTGAAGGAGAGATGAAAGAATTGGCATTAATTTACATGGCAAAGGGGATTCCCGAAGAACAAGCTAACTCAATGGCTACAGAAATTATGAAAGACACGACTCATGCGCATGAAGTACTGGTAAAAGAAGAACTGGGCATCAATGCCGAAGAGCTTAAAGGATCGGCCATTGAAGCGGCATTTTACTCATTCTTGATGTTCAGTGTTGGTGGAATAATACCTTTATTCCCATTTATTCTAACTACCGGAATTCACGCGATTATGTTAAGCGTTTTGATGAGTACAATCGGTTTATTTACTATTGGAGCAGCAATTACTTTATTTACCGGCAAAAACCTTTGGTATTCGGGTGTTAGGCAGATTCTCTTTGGGTTAATTGCCGCTGCTATTACTTTCGGAATCGGAGAATTAATTGGGGTTACTATAACTTAAAATTGTTATCACTTGTTGAAGAAAAAACAAATGGGTAGCAAATGAACAATTTACGTCAATAATTAATTATATAAAGACATTTAGTCTATTTTATAATAATTAATTCCAACATCATTAAAACTACAAAATTATGTTCTCAACCAGTCACTTGCATCCCATGTTGGTGCATTTTCCTATCGCATTAGTCATTGTTGGATTTCTTTCCGAATTGGCATTTTTGTATTTTAAGAAAGAAGTCACCTTATCGAAAATGGGATTTTATTTGCTTATTATTGGAACAATTGCAGCATGTGCTGCATGGTTAGCTGGTAACTTTTTCACATCCGACCTGGAAGGAGCTGCGGGTAAAGTTCAAGCTCTTCATGAATTATTTGCAAATATAACTTTGGGATTGCTATTATTTACTTCTGCAATCCGGATTTTTCAATTAATCAAAAAAAACGAAAATCCACAATTGAAATGGTTTGCATTTGCAGTTTACGCCTTGGCAGCACTTTCGGTAAGTATTACAGGGCTATTTGGAGGCACACTTGTTTATAGTTACATGGTTAGTTTATGATTATATATGTTTAAATATGAACAATTAAGCAGTAATCTTGTTAATGTATTGTATGCTAAATACAAAAAATTAAAAATTTATTAATCATTAAATCTTCAAGGAAAATGAAAAAAACATTTATGTTCGCATTAATCAGCGTGTTAATTTTGGCAAGTTGCACTAAAGTCAAGCCAGTCAAGACTATTGAGAATTTAAAAGCAGGAATTAAAGGAGAAACAACAGCAAGTGCAAAATATGCTGCATTTGCTGAAAAAGCTAAAGCCGAAGGGCATGACACAATTGCCAAACTTTTTGAAGCAGCATCGAAATCTGAACGTATACATGCTGCCAATCACACCAAAGTTTTGGCAAGTTTAGGTGAGAAAATGGATGATTTTAAGCCTGAATTTGAAGTTAAAACAACAAAAGAGAACCTTCAAGCTGCTATTGAAGGCGAGAGTTATGAAACTACAACCATGTATCCTCAGTTTCAGAAAGAAGCAAGAGCTGAAAAAGCCGAAAAGGCTGTAAAATCATTTACCTGGGCTTTTGATACAGAGTTGAAACATTTAGCATTTTATAAAAATGCTTTGGCTGCTTTAGAAACAAAAACCGAAAACACTTTACCTTTCAATTATTATGTTTGCCCTACTTGTGGAAATACCTATGATAAAGCAACCGTAGACAAAAAATGTGCTTTTTGTGGCACTACAAAAGATAAGTTTACCATGGTTTAAACTAAAAGATTTTGTTCTGGTAAGTCCTAAAAAATTTCGGTTCGAATTTTTTAGGACTTACTTTTTTATTGAAAATTACTTAGAGAAATTCTCCTCTTTATTATTTTGTTCAAATTCCTCTGCTTTTTAATGTCCACATAACTTGCATCTTTTAGCTCCAACATTTTATTCGGAAACATAAAGTCTTTGAACATTTTATGGAAAGTAAAAATTGATGCCTACCAAAATATTAAACAGATATTATCAATCAATAGGCAGCTTATAATGGGCGTGTTATAAAAAATAACATTAAAACATTTGTAAGTTCCAATTAAAATGGTACTTTTGCACCCACAAAATATCGCGGAGTGGAGCAGTGGTAGCTCGTTGGGCTCATAACCCAAAGGTCGTTCGTTCGAGTCGAGCCTCCGCAACTAAATTTCAGGCTGTTTCTATACGAGACAGCCTGTTCTTTTTTGTATTTTTATTTGAAATTGGGAAACTGATTGCCGTTTATTTTATGTTTGTAATAAAAAAAATGCTATATTTGCAGCTCTTTAAAAAAATCGAAATAATTAATGTCTTATCTTAAATAAAAATTTCCATGCAAAACAAAGGACTTGTCAGACTTTTTGCAATATCACTTACTTTAGTGTGTCTATTTTACTTGTCATTTAGTGTTGTTACAAATATGTACAACAAAAAAGCCAAGGAATATGCCGCTGGAAATCAGTTGAAAGAGTTTAATTACTTAGACTCAATCGGAAGTGAAAAAGTTTGGTTGGGATATACCCTGAAAGAATGTCGCGACAAAGAAATTAATCTTGGACTCGACTTAAAAGGTGGTATGAACGTAACACTTGAAGTATCTGTACCTGACATTATTAAGTCATTATCAGATTTTAATACGAGCCCAAATTTCAATCAGGCTTTAAGTATAGCTACTGAACAGGAGAAAACTAACAGTCAGGTTTCATACGTTGATTTATTCGTGAAAGCCTATACCGGATTGGATCCACAGGCAAAGTTAGCTACGATTTTTAGTACATTCGAACTGAAAGATAAAATTTCGCTAACCACCTCGAATGACGACGTTGTAAAAGTTCTGAAAACAGAAGTTGATGGTGCAATTGCCAACTCATTCAACGTATTGCGTCAACGTATCGACCGCTTTGGCGTGGTTCAGCCAAATATACAGAAATTAGGCAACGGACGTATTTTAATTGAATTACCGGGAATCAAAGAACCCGCACGTGTTCGTAAATTGCTACAGGGATCTGCAAATCTTGAGTTTTGGGAAACTTATGATTTAAGTGAAATTATAAATAACATATCTGAGGCCAATAAAGTATTGGCAACTTTGCAGAAAACGGATGGAAAAACTATTTCAAAAGATTCAACTGCAACAACTAAAACTCCGGTTGCTGCCAAAACCATAGCGAAGAAAACACCCGCTTTGAACAGTGTTGACAGTTTAAAAGCCGCATTGCAAAAGAAAGAGTCGACTGTAGCAAGCAATGATTCATCAAAATTGAATGAAAAGAGCCGGAAAGATAATCCTTTGTTTGCAATACTTCAATTGAATATAGAAGGTGGACAACCGGGAAAAGGAAATGTAATTGGATTGGCACAAAGCAAAGACACAGCGCAAATTAATACTTACTTCAATACAAAACAAGTAAAAGAATTGTTGCCACGTGACTTAGGTATAAGATGGGGAGTGAAGGCAATCGACAAAAAAGGAGAAATCTTCCAATTATATGCTATTAAAATAACAAACCGCGACGGACGCGCTCCACTTGGAGGCGATGTAATAACCGATGCTCGTGCTGATTTTAGTCAAACTTCGGCTTATGCCAATGTTAGCATGACTATGAACTCTGAAGGTGCAAAAACCTGGGCACGCATGACCAAAGATAATATTGGAAAATGTATAGCCATTGTTCTTGACGGATATGTTTATTCAGCACCAACAGTTAATACTGAAATTGATGGAGGTAGCTCTCAAATTACCGGTCACTTTACCGTTGACGAAGCGAAAGATTTAGCCAACACATTGAAATCGGGTAAAATGCCCGCACCTGCTCACATTGTTCAGGAAAATATTGTTGGACCTTCCTTAGGTCAGGAAGCTATTAATGACGGTTTTATTTCGTTTGTAATCGCATTCCTTCTGGTATTGCTTTACATGGTTTTATATTATGGAGCTATACCCGGAATTATTGCCGATTTGGCTTTAGTTGCCAACGTATTTTTCTTAATAGGTATTCTGGCTTCATTCTCGGCAGTACTTACTTTACCGGGTATTGCGGGTATCGTACTTACATTAGGTATGGCGGTGGATGCGAACGTGCTTATGTATGAGCGTATTCGAGAGGAAATGAATAAAGGCAAAACCATGAGACGAGCCATCGACGATGGTATTGGCAGTGCGCTTTCGGCTATTATTGACTCAAATGTTACTACGTTAATTACCGGTATTATTTTAGCCTATTTCGGAACAGGTCCAATTAAAGGATTTGCTGTAACTGAAATTATCGGAGTTATCACATCGTTCTTTACATCTGTATTCTTAACTCGATACATGCTGTACCTTTATGCCGATCGGGAGACTTCAAAGGAAATTACATTTATCACCGGTGCTACTAAAAACTGGTTTAAAAATACAAAGGTCAATTTCATGGGCATTCGTAAATGGATGTACGGACTTTCGGGTGCTTTGATTTTAATAAGCTTTATATCGTTTGGCGTTCGTGGATTTAGTTTGGGTATTGATTTTTCCGGAGGTAGAAATTATGTTGTAAGTTTTGATCAACCGGTAAATACCGATAAAGTACGCACCTTACTTCAAAATGCTTTTGAAGGTGACATGCCACAGGTTATCACAATTGGTTCAGACAATCAGGTTCGTATTGCTACAAAATACAAAATCAACGATAACTCTCCGACCATCGATAACGAAATTGAAAGTAAACTTTACGATAATTTAAAACCTTTACTTAAGAATTCGGTTACACGAGCAGAATTTATAAAGGACAATATTAAAAGTTCACAGAAAGTGGGGCCAACAGTTGCCGATGATATAAAGAGATCGGCTATTTGGGCGGTAATTCTTGCAATCTTTGGTATTGGTCTTTATATCTTTATTCGATTCAGGGAATGGGGCTATGCCTTAGGAGCAATTGTTTCTCTGGCTCACGATGCGATTATTACCTTAGGCCTTTTCTCTTTATTCTACGGATTCTTACCTTTCTCCATGGAGATTGACCAGTCGTTTATAGCGGCGATACTGACGGTAATCGGGTATTCGGTGCATGATACTGTAATTAACTACGACCGTATTCGTGAAAACGTAAATTTATTCCCAAAACGTGACAGGATATCCATTATCAATGAATCTGTAAACGAAATGTTAGGGCGAACGTTTAGTACAACTGCAACTGTAATTCTTACTTTACTTGCTATATTCATTTTTGGTGGTGAAACTATCAGAGGATTTATTTTCGCCATGTTATTTGGTATCTTTATCGGAACTTATTCTTCAGTATTTATCGCTTCACCTATCACTGTTGAAATGAATAAACTGATTAGTTTGTCAAGAGTTAGAAAAGAAAAGAAGAAACTTGAACACGATACAAAGAAATAATTCATAGAAATACGTTTTATAAAAGCCGAAAGAGCCTTGCTGAATTTTCAGTAAGGCTTTTTTGTTTGCGCTATAAAAAGATAACAGGTGTTTGGAATTAATATACAAACGAGAGCTTTCATCCTTCCTCGCGGATATGTTTATTATATTCGCAAAGCCCAATACTGCTTGGTGGGAAATGTTTTCCCACCAATTTGTATTATAAGGATCTATGATCCGCTACTTTCAATATTTTAAATAAAAGACTATATTTGCAATACATAAAGTTTCAGATATGTAAAACTAAACCAAAAATTAAACTCTGTTCTCGCGGATATGTCCGTAATTAAATGAATAAAGCTTGGCACTTATCGTTGGGAGTTGTAATCCAAACTGGATGTATTATCAGGAACCAACGGTCATAACCGAAGGGAATAATTTTAATCCGAGATAAAGAAATCCGCTTTAAAACTGGATATGCTACTGGATTAAAAATCCAAAGAATACAAGAACTTGGATTGCAAATCCCAGTGGCGGTGTGCAAGCTTTTTTAAATTTAAAGGGCATATCCGGCAGGTCGGGATAAATGGTGTTCCTCAATATATCTTTACAACTCCAATTGATCCTGAATACTTAAACATAATTAAGACATTAAAATGATGAAAGAGTTATTAGAGATTATAGATAATTCTGATGAACCAGTGTATGAGCTAAATGCATATATCAAGCAATTAAAAATAGTGAATAAACAGGATGTTGCTTGGGATATTTTAAAAGAAATTGCACTGAATGGAAATCTTAAACAACGCTTTGTAGCACTAACGATTATTTCAATTAACAAACCTTTTTATTTAGAGGCTTTATCAATCGAATTAATAAAAAACCAAAATTTCGCTGAAATAGAGCAAATTTTAATACCAATAATTTGTATTTGCTCTGTTGTTGAAAAAGAAGAACATATAGGTTTTATGTTAGAAGTCCTAGATTATGCCTTTAGAAATAATAAAAAATATTTATGGAAGATCACATTAAGAAATATCCTAATTACTAATTATTGGATAAAAATTAAAGATAAAATCGCTGAAATAGTTTCTAATTCTGACAATATAACCATTATTGATTTATTTGCATTCTTCATGTATGAACATGGTAAAAGCGAATATGACAGATTCGTTGGTTGTTTACCACAAAATGAACAAAGTAAAATAATCAAACTCGAAACTAATATAATGAAAAGAAAAAAGGACTTTTATCAACGATAATTTATTGTAATAATGTATCAGATTTGGCTTTATTGAAATAAAAGCTTGTGAATAAATGGAAATTTACAAGAATAGAAATAGAGAATGGTGGGTGTATACTCGCCATTTTCTATAAAAAAGTAACATTGAGAGATATTACCCAAATTACAAATAATAGTGGTAATTTAGCAGCCGAATACAGCTACGATGCGTGGGGACGCATGAGGAATCCGGTTAACTGGCAAGTGTATGCGCAAGGTTCACAGCATGGCATGAATTATGGAGGACGCGGATACACCGGACATGAGCACCTGAATCAGTTTGGGTTGATTAATATGAATGCCCGCTTGTACGATCCGTTACTGGCACGGTTCTTAGCCCCTGATCCGTTTGTAGGTTCCGGTTTGACGAATGACTTTAACAGGTACATATATTGTAGGAATAATCCATTGATGTTTACGGATCCAAGTGGAAAGTCATTTGCAAGTTGGTGGAAGAGGAATATTGCCGATCCGTTTATGCGGGAAGTTCATCAAGTTTTTGGAAATGGGTTTACAATAGGTTTCGGTACTGATACTCAATTTTCATCAATGAACGCAGTTATTGCTCCTAATGGACCAAATGAAATGCCTTATGGTCCTGGGTTTGGAGTGCAAACGTCCAATTTTAAAAACTTTACTCCTGTTGCCGCTAATTATCAGGGTGGATTTTTTAGCACACAGCCGGTAAACTTCGAAAGCAACTTACAGCAATCTGTTGTAAATGCAGAACAAAATGCGAGAAGTGAGTATTTTGGTCAAAAAACTATCGAATCAACGAGTAACTTTTTTGTCAATTTATACAATCTACTTTTTGTAAGAAGTGAAGAAGAAGCATTGTATGGAAAAGATGCTGTAAATTTTCAAAGTGATCAGAATACCAATCAGTTGTTGTTTGAATCTGCTGGCACATTAGCTAGTATTGGAGCTTTTGGAGAGGAATCTATTCGGAAAAGTTATAAACCACTAAGTATAATTTCAACACCTCTCACTCTTTATAATACATACTCTTCAATTCAAATTTATTATTCTGGTCAAGGTTCTACAATAAATGGTGTTGATGGTGTTGTTGGGTTAGCAGATTTTGCTGCTGCATTTAATGCTTTTGGTAACTTGAATCCATACATTAAAGGGGGTGCGCTAATTTATGGAGTAGGAAGATTATCTTATGAGTTTCTTTATCCGTCTCCCCAGGTGGGCCAACTTATAATTTTAATGATGAAAAAACACCACCTCTTGATCAAGAATGGTAAATAATTCAACTAAATAATAAAATATTCTAAGGTGTTTGGAATGGCTCAATAATATAATCAGAGTCTCTTTTGAACACCTTAGTCAAAACTAATTTATATATGAAATTTAAAAACTTATATTATACAATTTGGTCGGACATTATCGTAAGGTATAGAATAAAAAATCCGAATATAGATGATAAAAATATAAAATTGAAATTACTAATCCTTGTATCTTCAATTAATGCAATGAATATCTGGGTCGTGGTAATATGGTTGAGGATATTAAATATATACAATTCAAATGCTTTATCATTATTTTTTTTCTCTATGGGAAGAATGAATAGTGCTTTAGCCTTTTTCGTTCAATTTGTTTCACCTTTTTTAATAATAAATTATCTTTTTATCTTTAGAAAAAATCGATACTTGTCTATAATAAAAAGTCATACAACACCTAAAAATAATTATGGTAACATTTATATCTTTTCCGTTCTTAGCCTGACCCTAATCTCACTATTGTATTATGGTTTTATTACTGGTCAGATTCTGAGATAGTTGTAATTTTGCACCCCCGTTGAGCGTAGCGTAGTTCGGCAGTCTTTGTTCGGCCAAGCGTCTTTCGCTTGGTCGTGTTGGAAGCAAGGCTCCTGCCTTGCATATTGAGAATCAGAAAAAAGGCACAAGAAATTGTGTCTTTTTTTTAGTAAAATAATCAACTAAAAGAATTATATTTGTTGCGTTAAATACAAAATCAATACCTTATGAGCACGGGTTATAAAATAGTAGAACAAGATGCTTTGCACTATGTTACGTTTCAGGTGGTGAAGTAGATAGATGTTTTTACTCGTAAAGTATATCGGGATATAGTTATTGATAGTTTAAAGTTTTGTCAAGTGAATAAAGGCTTGGAAATTTATGCTTTTGTAATCATGAGTAATCATGTTCATTTATTGATTCGCAGCGACAAAGGCACATTAAGCGATACAATAGGTGAGATGAAGAGCTTTACGGCAAAGAAAATATTGAAAGCTATAGAAACGGAATCGGAAAGCCGGAAAGAATGGATGCTTGATTTGTTTGAGTTTTCGGCAAAACAACATAAAAGAAATGAAAACTTTCAATTTTGGACACACGAGAATCATGCTGAGTTGATATATAGTGATAAATTTTTATTTCAGAAATTAGATTATATACACCAGAATCCTGTAAGAGCAGGCATTGTAGAGAAAGCCGAAGATTATCTTTATTCCAGTGCACGTGATTTTGCCGGTATGCCATGTATGCTAAACATTGTGCTAACAATGATGCTAACAGAAAAAATGCCATTAATGCGAACAGTACGATAATATAATATGGAAAGCGGGAGCTTTCCTTCTAGCTGCGACGTAGGCTGGAGCCTACGCCGAACCAGGCCTACGCCGAACCAGGGATACAATAAGTTTGAAAAATCACTTAGTAAAGATTTAAAAAAAGGAAAGGATTGGCAAAAAAGAGTTTCTGCACTCTTTCGTAATAATAAATTGTTTCAAAAGGCTTTGAATGATTTTGAAAATACGAGAAAAACATTGGGTTTAATAAAAACAGAAAAAAAACATACAACAAACAAATAAAAATATGCCTGAATTTGGGAGATTATTAGGCGGATTTGTCCGCTGGCTATTAAAAGGTTGTAAATCTAGCCTAAAAGATGAAATAGAAGGAAATTTGGAAGCAACATGGGGTGTAACATATGATACTGAAAACTATATTATTGGTTTAATAACAAGCGTAATTATTATTGGAACGATTGTTTTAATATTTTTTACTTGACAGCCAGTAATTAAGTAATATTTTATGTTGAGCATTGGTGGGTAATGTATCAGATCTGCGTTGGTAAAATAAAACTACGTCCACACGGATATGTACTTAATTAAACAATCAAAGTTTGGCACTTGTAGGTAGGAAATATTTTCCCACCTATTTGTATTATAAGGATCTATGATCCGCTATACTTACAGATTTAAACAAAAGAAAAGGCACAAGCAATTTGTGTCTTTTTCTTTTACAAAAAATTATATTTGTAACCAATATTAAAAGCGAGAGCTTATATTTTTAGAAACGACATAGGCGCAGGAGCTTATGCGGAACATCGCGTATTACAGGTTACGGCGAAAACCGGGGAAGAAATACAATAAGGGACTATAATTAAAAGTTTCGACCGTAGAGATGATCTATTCCTTTTTAGTGGCTAAAATCATTTTTACGTTCAGTTCGTTACCTATTTGGAGCAGGTTAACCAGCTGTTGGATAGCCAGGGTATTATCACAACGTAAAACCACGAATGAATCCTTGTCTTTACTTGTTTCCTGTGCTAAAACAGTTTTCAGTTGATCGAATGGAACTTGCTTATTATCGACAAAGTACTGCAAATCTTTATTTACCGAAAGCATTATTTCTTTTTTATGAATCGACTGCGTGTCCTTTGCATTTGGCAGATTCAGCTTAATAACACTCGGATTTAAAAGAGTAGATACGATGATGAAGAACAGCATTAAGAAGAACATAATGTCGTTCATGGCAGAAGTAAATATTTCTGCACCTACTTTATTTTTTGATCTTAAATTCATTTCGATGGTTCTTGCAAAAAGTCGATAAAGTTCATAGCGTTACGTTCCATTTTGTTGACCGCCTTGCCCACTTTAATATTTAGCCAGTTATAGAAAACATAGGCCAGAATACCTACAATAAGTCCGGATGCACTCGAAACCATTTTTACATAAAGTCCCGACGAAACTACACCAATACTGACGTCGCTGGTTTGAGAAATATCGAAGAAAATCTTAATCACACCCAAAATAGTTCCTAAGAACCCAAACATGGGGGCAATACCGGCAATTACAGCCAAAATTGGAAGTCCTTTTTCTAATTCATATACTTCAAACTTACCCATAATTTCAATGGACTCTTCAATTTCTTTTATCGGTCGGCCAATCCTTTTGATTCCCTTTTCCACCATACGGGCAATTGGTAAATCATTTTTTTTACACAAAAGAACTGCTTTATCAATTTTTTCGGACTCAATCAATTCCTGAATGTCGTTCATAAAATTTCCTTCACTTGCCGACGCGTTGCGAATAGTTATGTACCTCTCTATAAAAATATAAATTGCCACCACAAATAAAATTCCAATCGGAATCATAATTAGTCCGCCTTTTTGTAAAATATCCCAAAGTGATATTGAAGCAGGTTTTGCTACTACCGGAATAGAATTTACAGCTGAGTGAATGGAATCAACAACGGGAGTGGTGGCTTGTAGAAGAATTGAAAGTATCATTTTATAAAAGTTTGATTAAAAGATATTTTAATAGAACGAATTTCGGTGACGTTTATTTTAAATCAAAATATTTTTGATTTCAAAAAACGCACACAAAACTAAGTATTTTAATTAATTATTAGTTTCATTTGCTGCAAAAACTATTCCTATTTATATTTTTTTTTAAAAGGAATCCTTATTCAAGCAGTATTTAACTAAGCTTATACCATTGATAAAACAGATTAAATACAAAATATTTTGTCATGTCAAAGAACTTTCCGTAATTTGTGAAACTAAAATCTAAAATAAGTAAACTGTAAATTAGGTCACACTTCATGAATATTATGTCAAAAAGATATTTATTCCCAATATTCCTTTTCTTCTCTTTACTTTCATCTGGGCAAGAATTCACACCTGTAGTCACTCAATTTAATAAAAATGATTACAACGCTTCTAATCAAAACTGGGCTGTTGCACAAGGAAATGATGGAATCATGTACTTTGGGAATAACCAGGGTCTACTTGAGTTTGACGGTTCGTTGTGGGAAACCCACAAAATTCCTGAGAATAAAATTGTCAGGTCATTATTAATTGGCAAAGACAGCCGCATTTATGTGGGTTCTTTTGAGGAATTTGGATATTTTGAGAGAAACAAAAACGGACAACTGTTTTATACTTCGCTATCTGCTAAATTAAAAAACTACAAAATGCAAAATGATGAAATCTGGAACATTCTGGATTTCAATGGAACCATTATTTTTCAATCTTTCACTTCGTATTTTACATTGAAAAATGGAGAGGTGAAGAGTATCCGTTTCCCATTTAACTTTCTGTTCTTTAATATCTACAAACAAAAAATTTACACACATACCGATCAGTTTGGCTTTAGTTTGTTTAATTCAAGTAACAATACTTTTTCTGCTGTAAACAACAACATATTGAAAAGTCCTGTTCTTTCAGTGCTCACTTTCGACCAATCCCGAGCATTACTTGTCACAAATTCAGATGGGTTATTTTTGTTTGATGGAACAACAATCACTCGTTTTAAGACAAATGCTGATGAGAAGCTAAAAAAAGCTTATATAAACCGGGCTACAATCTCTCCAAATGGAATAATTGTGCTGGGAACCATTTTAAATGGAGTTACCGCTATTAATAAACAAGGACAGGAGTTGTGGACATTGAATACATCGAATGTCCTCCAAAATAACACCGTGCTGGGCATGTTTTGCGATCGGAACAACAACCTTTGGCTGGCGTTGGACAAGGGGATCGCGTTGTTACAACTCAATTCCACAATCAGGTACATTCGCTCGTTTAATCCTTCAATAGGTGCTATCTATTCGCTTTCGTATAATGAACCTGATTTATATATCGGAACAAATCAGGGTTTGTATAAAGCTCAACTGAGTGCCGACAAAAAGAAAATTCAAAATCTTCAGTTAGAACCAAAAATTAAAGGACAAGTTTGGAGTGTGAATCAATTTGATAATCAACAGATATGCGGAAATAATGAAGATACTTATGATGTTTCAAAAAATGGTACAAGTATTCTTTCGAAAATAAAAGGAGGAATTTGCATTAAGGAAGGGGTTATACATGGTAAAGATGTTCTCGTACAAGGCACCTATACAGAGCTTTGCATTTACGAAAAAGAGAACGGCGAGTGGAAATTCAGCCATCAGGTTGAGAACTTCTTAAATCCAATCCGGTACGTGGAGGTTGATTATACCGGAACTATATGGGCAAGCCATTTGCATCAAGGTCTGTATGCTATTCAGCTAACACCCGATTTGAAAAAGATTGATCATATAACTACCTTTAATTCATTGGATCAAAAGCATCCATATCCCATCAATGTATTTTCTATTAACAATCGGGTAGTTTTTACCGACAATACCGGATTTTACACTTACGATGATATTCAGAAAAAAATAATACCCTATAACGAATTAAATAATAGCCTTGGATATTTCTCACATGCCTTTAGGGTATGTCATTTTAAAACAGATCAGTACTGGTTTATACGTGACGGAGAAGCTGCATTGGCACAGGTTAAATCCGGCGCAATTAAACTATTGGATGTAGTTGAGTATGCTCTTTTCCTGAATCAAACAGTTGACGATTATCAGAATATTGTTCCGATATCGAATGAAGAATGCATTTTTACACTCGAGAATGGGTTGGCATTATATCATACCGACAACTCACAAAAGAAAATTTCGACCACAGGATTACAAATGAAAAGTGTGAAAACTTCGGATGCAGAATTAAAGGAAACGGATTATCTTCCGCTTTCATCCGAATCAAAACCTATCACCCCATTCAAACGTAACAATATCATTTTCACTGTATTTTACCCCCAATATACAAACCTGAGTAATATTAATTTCCGATTCAAACTCGAAGGATTGGATAAAGTGTGGAGTGAAACAACTACTTATCCTAAAAGAAAATACAGCTATTTACCTCATGGAGAATACACGCTGCAAGTGGAAGTACTGACTAAAAGTGGTATCAAACTTTCGGGAATAAGTTATACATTCGAAGTTGCACCACCATTCTACTTAAGTCTTTTTGCTAAATTTATTTATGCACTTTTAATTATATTGCTTGGACTGGGTATTTATTATTATATACATCATTTATTTCAGGTAAAAAAAGAAAAAATCCACGAGGAACAGGAAGAAATCCGACGGAAAGAAATTGAAAAACGCGAACAACAAATTATCGCACTTCAAAATGAAAAACTGGAATCGGAACTTACCGTAAAGAGTAAAGAATTAGCCGAATCAACCATGACTATTATCAAGAAAAATGAAATTTTGGTAACAATCAAGGAAGAGGTAATAAACCAAAAAAACGCCCTGGGCACACAATATCCAAACAAATATTACGACAAACTTATCCGCTTGCTCGATGAGAATTTGTCGTCGGAAGATGACTGGGCTATTTTTCAGACAAACTTCGACAGGATACACGAAAACTTCTTCCGCAACCTACACACCAATTTTCCCGATCTAACATCGAACGATCTTCGCTTCTGTGCTTACCTGCGTCTGAACCTATCGAGCAAAGACATAGCGCACTTGATGAATATCTCATTGAAAGGCGTGGAAGTGGGTCGTTACCGTATCCGTAAAAAAATAGGATTAGAGTCAACCAAAAGCTTGACCGAATTTATGATAGAATTCAAATAAGCTGTTTGCGCGAGGCATCATGTTTTCAACTTGGAATAAGAAATAAAAAAGTCTAATCTGTATAAAAAAACAATTACTACATCTGATAGAATGAAAATGATCAGGAAAAAGTTGATTCAGTTTCGTTATGTGCTTCTTTGGGCTATGATTACTTTGATGGCTGTAGGGTGCAGTACTTCGCGAAATATTGAGAAGCAGCATAACGAAGAAGTATATGAATCTTTAGGACTGAATAAAGACAGAAAAGACAATTCTGCACTTTACAAAGAAGCAGCTGCGTGGTTACACGTTCCACACGTGGATGGTGGTACTTCGCACAATGGAACAGATTGTTCTTTTTTGGTATATACTATTTATAAAACTGTGTATGGCAAAACTCTTGAGCGGAATTCGGCAAGCATGTTGAAGAAAAACTGTGAGATAATAAATGAAGAAAAACTTAAAGAAGGTGATTTAGTTTTTTTTAAATCGAATGGCAAGTCCAAATCGTTTGTAAACCATGTAGGCATTTATCTCAAAGACCATAAATTTCTACATGCCTCTACATCAAAAGGCGTTGTAGTTAGCAATCTGGATAATGATTATTACCGGAAAGTATTTGTTTGCGGAGGCAGGGTTAAGTGAAGAAATTGGAAGTTCGCTTATTTCAAGTTCGCTTAATGTAAAATAGAAACATCAGGGCAGAATAAAGAAAATAAAAGTAGTGCGTAGCAGAATCGAACTGCTATCTTCGGATTGAGGAACCGATCTCCTAACCATTAGAGGAACGCACCGGAAAATCTTGGTAAATAAACATACAAATTTATATATTTTCCTTCAAAAACAAGGATAAATTTAGAAAAATAAATCCTGTTTATTTCAAATGATTGAAGTAATTTTGCATACATTTTTAATAAACCAATGAATTCTGTCAAATTCTTCTATCAGCATCCTACGTATTTCGCATCAGCTTTTCTGTATTCGTGCTACAGTCTTCTTTTCAGCACATGGGTAACTTACATTCCTCATATTGCAGAAAAGATTGGTATTAACGAAGGTGGAATAGGGAAGGCAATTTTTTTCATTGCACTGGGTGCCTTTGTTATGATTCGAATATGTCGCCACATCATTGATAAAATTGGTGTAGGAAAATATACTTATTTTGCTTTAATAGCTTATTGTATTTTCTTCTTTGGTCCTTTTCTGGCGTATAGTTTTGATACATTATGTATCGCTTTGTTTCTATTTGGAATGGCTGGTTCGTCGCTGTCCATAGCCATAAACTCACTCACCGCAACTATCGAGAAACAAGATAAAATGTACATTATGTCGGGGAGCCATGGCTTTTGGAGTTTGGGAGGAATGATTGGTGCATCAACCGGCAGCTTAATTGCTTTCACGCTGAATAACCCGATATTACATATCTCAATTCTTGTGTCCATCATCCTGATTATTCAAACTAAATTAAAGCACCATTATTACCACCGTATAGGAGAATCACACGAATTTAAAGAAAAACATAAACAATCGAAACTGACACCCTTATATGTAATTGCGATGGTTGGTCTGGTGATGATGGTTTCAGAAGGTGCTATTGCCGATTGGAGTGCCTTGTACCTGAAAAAAATTATTTTTCTGAACCTAAGATACATCGGGTTTGGTTATGCTGCATTTTCTTCTGCCATGATGATTGGGCGATTTACGGGCGATTTATTAAGTAAAAAGATGGGGTCATGGCAATTGATTACTTATTCAAGCTTAATCGGGATAACAGGCTTTTTATTGATATTAGTTCTTAATCCGATTATATCAATCCTTGGCTTTTTTATTGTCGGATTGGGTTTTTCTGTCATTGTTCCAGAGGTTTATCGGCTTGCTTCAAATGTAAATGGCGTGAAAACAGCTGTTGGAGTTTCGTTTATTGCAGCCACTACAAATATCGGTTTTCTTGTTGGTCCTGTCCTGTTGGGTTTTATTGCAGAATTCAAGTCGCTTCACTTGAGTTTTATTGTTCTCACATTTTTTGTGAGCCTCGCTTTTTTTATTGCGTTATGGAAATATAAAACAGCAACAAACCTGAAATAAAATCTATTGAAAAAACCAGAAATCCACGATATAATCCTATCCTCCTTACGGGCTTAAAAGTTTTGTTTAAATAATAGTTTCCAGCATAAATTAGTTTGATATATCAGCATAAAATGATAAAATCCGGTATTAAACTATCGGATTGTCAATGCTCTAAACTTAAACCAAAGCAATACATCCTTCTTATCTGCGTATTATTTTCTTCTTTTAATTTATTTTATCGTGTTTTGAGTGAAGAAATCATCAGTTTTCTGAATTTACAAACATGGAGTATCCCTTTAAAATGAAATTTACACATTAATTCGATTGAATTTAAGTAAACTTATCCAAAAGAAATAAATTTCATATACAATTATTAATCATTTATTTACAACAGCATTTTGATCACTTGTAGGGTTAAAATAGGGTTTCTGTTTTTGACAATTTTTTAATGTAGTGTTCTTATTGGGTCAAAAAATTTGTTTTAAATAAAATAGTGGCGTTACTTTGCGTCGTTAACTTTTTTATGGATAAAGAATCACACGTTATGAAAAGATTTATTGTAATGATTATGGCGGCTATAACTATACTTACCGCATGTAAACATTCGTCACCGATTTCAAATGAAAATAGAATCAATCAAAAAGTTGATTTAAAAATGAAGTTGATGACTTTGAACGAAAAAATCGGTCAAATACTTCTTTATACCACCAATTGGGCTGTAACCAATCCAGCACTCGAAAAAGGTTACATATATAAAATCCGAAAAGGAAATTCCGAAAATACATTTAATGCATATACGACAGCTTATACCGGCAAACTACAAAAAATTGCTGTCGAAAAATTAAAGTTAAACATTTCGTTGTTGTTTGGTTATGAAGTTGTTCAATGGCACAAACGATTCTCCTGATTTCATTGGGGGAATCGGCCTTGTGGCTATGTGTTTGCTTATTAATTGGAGTACAAAGAGTTTATACTGAAACATTTTTTTGAGAAATATGGCTTCTACGATGCGTTCAATATTTGTGAGTAATCCCAAAATTCACCCGAGCAAGATTACAAAAATTAGGATTTAAAATCAACTAAATAAATTTACTAACCATTTAAATTTAAAAAAACCATGAGAAAAAAAAGCATTTTACTCCTATTGGTTGCACTTATGAGTGCAGGTTCACTTTTTGCCCAAAATATTCAGGTGCAAGGAGTGATCGTCGATAAAAAAACAGGGGAGGCATTAATTGGTTCAACCGTTGTTCAAAAAGGAGCAGCGACGAACGGAACAACAACAAATTCCAACGGTGAATTTTCCATTACGGTACCTCAAAATTCAGTTTTAGTGGTATCCTATGTTGGATATGTTTCACAGGAAATTAAAGCTAACAGCAATTCTCCGCTAAAAATTCAATTGGAAGAAGAAAACCAAGCATTGGATGAAGTGGTAGTTGTTGGTTATGGCACAAGTAAGGTCAAAGATTTAACAGCTCCAATCTCTGTTGTCAAGACAGAAGATTTGCAAAGGCGCACAACCGGATCTGCTATGGGATCCTTACAAGGTAGTGTAGCTGGAGTTCAGGTAGTCACAAATGGTTCGCCTGGTTCAAGTCCAACCGTTCATATTCGTGGTGTAGGTTCGCTTAACAATGAAAACCCGTTATATGTGGTTGATGGTATGTTTTTCGATAATATCGATTTTTTGAACACAAATGATATTGCAGAAATGACCATTTTGAAAGATGCCTCAGCTGCAGCCATTTATGGCGTGCGTGCCGCAAACGGAGTTGTATTAATTACAACAAAAAAAGGTAAACTAAATTCCAAAACTCAAATTACCTATGATGGTTATGTAGGATTTCAAACTCCGGTTAATATGCTAAAAATGGCCAGTGGAAGTGAATACGCAGCTATGGAAATAGCAAAAGGTACAACTTCTGATTTAGCCCATGTCACTCTTTCATCTCAAAAATTTGGTGGTAGCGGTACTAATCCTACAACTAACACAAATTGGTACAACGAGTTGTTGAACCAATCTGCATTGACACATAGCCACAGTATTGGTATTTCTGGTGGTAGTGAAAAAGCGACTTATAATGTTGCACTGAGTTATCTATACCAGGACGGTATTATGAAAGCCCAAAATAATTACTCGCGTTTTAATTTACTTGCACAAACCGATTTTCAAGCCTACGATTGGTTGAAAATAGGTTATAAGATTTTGGTTTCGAATTCTACATTATTTTCACCAAATAAAACAGCATTCGCAAATGCATACTATGCTTCGCCATTGTATCCAGTGTTTGATGCAACTAATACAAATGCTACACCAACAGATTATGCATCTTCAACCAGCATTGGGTTTTCTAATGGAGCGTTTGCAAATCCTGTAGCGGCCGCACAATACTATTATGACAAGACAAATGGAGTTCAAATATCTCCTACTGTTTTTGCTGAAATTAAGTTGTGGAAAGACAAATTATTGTTTAAAACTCAATATAGTCAGAAATATACTGTTAATCAAGATTTGAATTATACTCCTGCATATTACGTAGATGCATTTCAATTGTCTCCTAATCAATTAAATTCATTAACCAGCTATCAGGAAAAATATCAAAACTATATTGTTGATAATACTTTAACCTACAAAGATGGTATTGGTAACCACCATTGGTCAGCTATGATTGGACAATCAACCAGAAATGAAAGCTGGAGGCAACTTAAAGCAACGGCAACCAACTTAAACTTTAATGGTGCAGGATTTCAAGAAGAATATTTGTACGTTAGCAATGGACATCCCGTTGCGAGTCAGGTTTTAGAAAATGGAACCGATTATCATGGTTTATCATTCTTTGGAAGAGCCACTTATGACTTTGCTTCAAAATACCTGTTAACGGCTACATTCAGAGCAGATGGGAGCTCAAAATATCAACAAAAATGGGGTTATTTCCCATCCGTAGGTGCCGGTTGGGTACTGAGTGAAGAAGGATTTATGAAGGATCAACACCTGTTCGATTATTTAAAGGCCCGCTTAAGTTGGGGTATGTTGGGAAATGATGCTGTCCCTGCCAATAACGGATTTAGCTTTATAAAAACAGGAGATCCAGCTTCTGGAATTTTCGGAAGTACTTCATCTTCAGCAGGAGCTTATGTTCCGGGTTACACAAACGTAAATTTATTCAGTTATTTGAAATGGGAAGTTGTTAATGAATGGGATGGAGGTTTTGACTTTTCATTGTTGAAACAGCGGTTAAACGGTTCTATCGACTATTACAACCGCCAAACTAATAACTTAGTTTTTATGGCACCGCAACCAATGGGTAACCCTGATATGTTAGGTAATTATGGCAAAGTTACTAACCAGGGATTAGAACTTACTCTTAATTGGTCAGATAAAATTGGTGAAATAGGTTACACCATTGGTGGAAATATCTCAACATTGAAAAACAAAGTAGATAATCTGGGAGGGTTAGCTTATAAAATGACAGGTATTTCTGAATTCCCAACTATAATGCAAGTTGGTCAACCCGTAAATTCTTTTTATGGATATCAGGTAGCTGGCGTTTATCAAACACAAGCTGAGATTAATGCTGACCCAATAGCTGTAGCCAATGGCTTGGTTCCGGGCGATTTTAAATACAAAGATCAAAATGGGGATAAAGTGCTCGACTCTAAAGATAGAGTAATTTTAGGCAATTATTTACCTACAGTAACTTATGGGTTTAACGTTGGATTAAACTATAAAAAACTGGAACTTAATGTAATGTTCCAGGGACAAGGTGGAAATAAAATTTTGAATATGAATCGTGCCCGTCGCCTTTGGTATAGCGACATGAACGGAGATGCCCAAATGATTACACATTTGTGGACTGGCGCAGGCTCAACAAATGAATATCCTTCGGCATTAGGTACTACAAAAGGCTGGAACAACATGGCAAGCTCTTTCTTCGTAGAAGATGGTTCTTATATGCGAATTCAAAACATCCAACTTGCCTATTCATTTAAGCTTGCTAAGACTGCTAATGCTCCATTTATGCGTATTTTCGTAACAGCTGACCGTCCGCTTATCTTTACCAAATATAGTGGCTTTACACCTGAAATAGGCGGTGCAACTACTGACCTGAGCAATACAGGATATGACAACAATGTATATCCAACATCGGCTACTTACAGCATTGGTTGCAGAATTAGTTATTAATCCATAAAAAATAAAATTATTATGAAACGATTAAAATATATTCCATTAATACTGCTAATCTCCTTTACAGTTAGCAGTTGTTCTGATTTTTTGAACAAACTCCCTGAAAACACTATCCCTTCTTCAGCAATTAATTATACTCAACTCAGTAATATGTATGCACCTGTATCAGGAGTATATCGGATTGCCGAAAGTGCTAATCCGGGGTTAGTCCATTGGATGGACTATGGTATCAGAGGCGTCCGCGGCGACGATTTAGATAAGGGTTCTTCAGCCAGTGATCAATCTCAATTGACCGATATTAAGTTATTCCATTATAATTATGCCTCTATACAAAGCTTTTGGGGAACAAATAACTGCTGGAATGATTATTACGGTATGATTATCGATGCAAACAGTGCGTTGGCTGAATTGGACAAGTTTGCAGCTAATATTCCTTCAACTGATGCTACTAACTTAAAACTGAATCTACAGTACAAGGCTGAACTTCGCTTTTTGAGATCATTTGCTCATTTAATGCTTGCACGCGTATTTGGAAATATTCCAATTTTAACTGATAATTCAACTATTCGAACAATTGGCAAAAGTCCTGTGGCAGATGTTAGAGCATTTATTAATAGCGAAATGGATTTCTGTATTGCCAATCTGGAAGATGCACGACCAAATCAATCAATTCATGTTGGGGCAGTTACTAAGTATTCTGCATTAATGTTAAAAGCCAAAATCTGTGCTGATTTAGCTGGAAGTGACAATACAAGTACATATTGGGATCAAGTTATTTCTGCAACTGACCAAATCATCAATAGTGGTAAATTCTCTCTTTATCCCGATTATTATCAACTGTTCAAAAAGCCAGGCAAAATGTGTAATGAATCACTTTTTGAACTTCAGTTTACCGATTTTGGAACAAGTTCAGGAGACATCGTTGAACCAGATGCTTTTTGGGCATTTCAGGGTCCACGTGGTGATCAACATGGTAGTCCTATTTCTGGTTGGGGTTTTATGACACCTTCTCAGACTATTGTTGATTATCTGAATTCTCGTAATGATTCTGTCAGATTAAAGACTACAGTTTTGTTCACTGATACAAAAACCAAAGGAACCAATAAATATGCCGTCACACCTAGTAACGATACTATTTGGGCAAATTCTGATGGAGTGAAATACTTCAATGGAAAAGCTTATCTTCCATCTTCGCAAATGACAGCAGGCAGGACTGACTACGGTGAAAACAACAATATTCGGATACTTCGCTATGCAGATGCCTTATTGTTAAATGCTGAAGCAAAAGTACGTAAAGGGCAAAGTGGAGATACTCCATTCAATCTTGTTCGTAATCGTGCAAAATTAGCCTCTATAACTGGAGCCACTTTGCAAAATGTACTCGACGAACGTAGAGCTGAGTTTGCTTGCGAATGGTGGGGCGATCGTTTCAATGATTTGATTCGTACAGGACAAGCTGCTACTACGCTTTCAGGATTTGTTGTAGGAACAAGTGAATACATTCCTATTCCACAGACTCAAATTGATTTAAACACAAACTTAGGCAAATAAAATAACCATTTAATTGAAAAGGGGAGGGTTTTATACTTCCCCTTTTTTTACCTTTAGAAACTACTTAGCCTTATAAATTTGAAATCCCATTATAAATTACTCTAATTATCAAATATTTAAAAAATAAACTAATGAAAAAAATATTGACAATTATCTGTAGTCTTTCAATATTTATGTCATTTTTTGCTCAATCAAAGATAGTAAAAGGTCAAATAACTGAATACAACGTTTCAACCGAAAAAACCTATCAGGTTAGCGGAATCGTTTCGGATGAGCAGGGAAAACCCATTAGTCAGGTAAAAGTGATGATAAAAGATGGCGTGGGCTCAGGAACTACTAATTTGAAGGGAGAATATACCATAACTATAGGTTCAAATGATAAAGCATTGTGGTTTTATTATCCTGGAATGACCATTACAGAGGTACCCCTTAGCATACAAAACTTAAGGATTAATTGCACATTGAAAAAAGACCTTTCTGATCACTCATTACCTAAACACACAGCTCAAAAAACTAAATGGTTCGATCCTAAAAACGATCATCCAAAGACTTATTGCAATCCAATAAATATTGATTATAACTTTGAGCCCTACAACAAGGAAAATAAAATATCCTGCCGGTCTACAGCCGATCCGCTGATTGTTCCATACAAAGGCGAATACTACCTTTTCTGTACCAATCAGGATGGTTTTTATGTTTCGAAAGATCTTTCGAAATGGAAATACGTTTTTAGCGGATTTCAACGCAAACCAACCGACGACGATCAATGTGCTCCGGCCGTAGAAGTATCGGGCGACACCATCATTATGATTGGTTCTACTTATAAAGAATTGCCGGTTTGGTACACTACCAATCCAAAAGAGGGGCGTTGGAAAAGACTAACCGAAACAGCTATATTGCCACATTGGGATCCGGATTTATTTTTGAACGATGATGGACGACTTTATCTTTATTACGGCTCGAGCAATGAATTTCCAATCAAAGTGGCCGAATACGACCGTTCTACTTTTCGTCCAAAAAGCGTTGTTCACGATTTATTTGGGCTGAAACCTGAAATACATGGTTGGGAACGGTTTGGAATGAATAACGACGATTCGGTTTCATTGAAACCTTTCATTGAAGGAGCTTACATGACGAAACACGATAATAAATATTATCTGCAATACGGTGCACCAGGAACAGAATTCAAAGTGTATGCAGATGGTGTCTATGTGGCGGATAATCCATTCGGTCCGTTTGTTTATCAACAACATAATCCTTTTTCTTATAAACCGGGTGGGTTTGTACAAGGAGCCGGACATGGTGGAACATTTAAAGATAATTTCAACAATTACTGGCATATTTCTACCTGTATGCTTTCGTTGCGTGAGACTTTCGAAAGAAGAATCGGGCTTTATCCGGCAGGATTTGACAAAGATGGAGTGATGTATTCAAATACAGCCTTTGGTGATTATCCGACAACTATTCCTCAAAGCACCGAAGACCACCAGAAAGGGAATTTTACAGGTTGGATGCTGTTGTCATTAAACAAAAAAACATGGGCATCTTCGTCCGATAGCATTTTTACTCCAGAAAATGGTTCAGATGAAAACATGCGTACATATTGGGCTGCAAAATCCGGACGAGCTGGTGAATGGTTTGCCATGGATTTGGACAATATAAAACAAGTGAATGCCATTCAGGTAAATTATTACGAGCATAAGGCCAATCAGTTTGGAAAAGCCATGGACATGTATCATCAATACAAAATTTACAGCTCTACCGACGGTATCAACTGGGAATTGTTAGTAGATAAAAGCGATAATGATCAGGATGTACCTCATGATTACGTAGAACTATTGCAACCAATCCAAACCCGCTATTTGAAAATTGAAAATATTCATACGGCAAGTGGAAACTTTGCATTGATGGATTTCAGAGTATTTGGAAAAGCGAATGGAGCCTTGCCACACCCTGCCGAAAAATTAAAAATTGATAGAGAAAAAAACGATGAACGAAACGCTATGATTTCGTGGAAACTGCAGAAAGATTGCTATGGATACAATATTTACTACGGAATTGCTCCCGATAAAATGTACAATTGCATTACCGTTTACAAAGATACAAAATACACTATGCGTGGATTGGATAAAAATACACAATATTTTTTTTCAATTCAATCGTTAAGCGAAACCGGTATTTCTGAAAAATCGAAACCAATTTTTGTGAAATAACAGACATATAATCAATAATAATATATGAAAAACAAATTTTTAATACACAGCATCATTGTCGCCTGCTTGTTGATATTTACTTTTTCGAACTGTAATGCGCTAAAAAATGCAAGTAAATATGTGTATAAAGGAAAAATTGACTATAATTTGTCAAAATCGGATGAGTTAATGTTAGATTCTATTCAACGCAAAACGTTTGAATATTTTTTACACGAAAATAATCCAGAAATCGGAATTATAAAAGACAGAGCTGCAAAAGGTGCATTTGCAAGTATTGCGGCAACGGGTTTTGGTTTACCAACTTATGCCATTGCAGCTGAAAGAAAATGGATAACCCGGAATGAGGCAGTAGACAGAACATTAAAAATTTTGAAATTTTTTGCAACATCCGAAAATAATTCACGAAGAAGTTACAAAGGATTTTATTACCATTTTCTGGATATTGACGAAGGAAATCGTGTGGATTCGTGGGTAGAATTGTCATCAATAGATACCGGAATTTTGATGATGGGTGTTATTTTCGCAAGAAATTATTACAATAAAAATAATCAAGCTGAAAAAGAAATCAGGGAATATGCCGGTATATTGTTAAGCAGTATGGACTGGACTGTATTCAATATGGATGCTAATTCAAAGCAACCTTACACCATTTCTATGGCCTGGCATCCCGAAAAAGGGACTACAAACTGGGGATGGCACGGCTATACCGAAGGTTTATTTTTGTACGTTTTAGCAGCAGGAACAGGCATCGACAATCCTATTCAACATTACAACGCCTGGTTGAAAGGTTATGAATGGAAAACACCTTATCCAGGTCTTTCTCACGTGGCATTTCCTCCACTTTTCGGGCATCAGTTCTCTGAAATCTTTATTGATTTCCGCGGACTTGCCGATAAATATCTTAAAGAAAAAGGGATTTCATATTTTGAAAATTCCCGCCGGGCAACGCTTGCACAGCAACAATATGCCATCGAAAATCCAAAAGGATGGGTAGGATATGATTCTTTAACTTGGGGGTTTACTGCAACCGATGGGCCCGGACCAAACTATAATTCCGGAGATAAAAAATTTGAAGGTTATGCTGGCAGAGGTGCTACCGGTAAAGACGATGTAGTGGCTGAGGATGGTACAATTGGTATCTATGGATCTATTTGTTCGTTACCTTTTACTCCCGATTTATCGTTAAAAACCATTAAGAATATTCAATCTAAAATGGGAAGCAAACTTTGGGGAAAATATGGTTTTTACGACTCATTCAATCAAACAGCCAATTGGGTTGATAATGATTTTGTAGGTATCGACCAGGGACCTACCATCTTAATGATTGAAAATTTCCGCTCCGGATTAATCTGGAAATATATGATGAAAGATCCAATTATTCAAAAAGGATTACAACGACTTAATTTTGAATATATTAAAAAGTAGAAAGACAAAAGTTTTATTGAAAATTTGATTAAATATAAATAAAATTCAAAGGATGAAAACATTTTTTAAGTCTATTATATTGCTGATAATTAGTTTATTAATTAGTAATCTCGTTTCCGCTCAAATGACCGTACTTGACGATTTTAATTCCACCGACGGTTGGCAATATATAAAATCTGAAGGTGGCGATGTGAAAATGAACATTTCAACAGATCAAGGACATACCGGAACAGCCATCCGGTTGGATTATGATTTTACAAAAGGTACCGGATATAGTGGATTTCAAAAGCTTTTCCCATTGAATCTTCCCGATAATTACGAAATTACGTTTTGGATGAAAGCCAATTCTCCATCAAATAATTTCGAATTCAAAGTAATTGATGCGTCAGGCGATAATGTTTGGTTTGTAAACCACCGAAATTTTAATTTTCCTACCGAATGGAAAAAAATCAAAATCAAAAAAAGAAATTTAGAATTCGCCTGGGGACCAAATCCCAGTCCAAAACCTCCAAGAATTGACCGTATTGAATTTACCATCGCTTCTATGGTTGGTGGAAAAGGCACGATATGGGTTGACGATTTGAAATTTGAGCAACTTCCATCCGAAACTGCAAATTATCCTCAGCCTTCGGTTACATTTATTCCTAAAATGAAAACAAGTGCCGATGCAATGTTTGATAGAAAATCGGAAACTTTTTGGACTTCAAAGAACTGCAAAAAACAATCAATTCTTATCGATTTAAAACAAAAAAGAGAAATTGGCGGATTGAATATAGAATGGACTAAAGACCAGTTTGCATCGAATTTTGCCATTGCATTATCTGATGATGGAAAAACATGGGAAAACGTTTTTGTCAATACAAAAAATGACAACCAGAACAACATCATCCCTTTTGAAGATGCCGAACCGAGATACATACGAATTGATTTAAATCAATCAAACAATAATGTTTTTGGTATAACTGAACTTAAATTTATTGAGGCAAATGATGTTGACGGACGAAATAAATTCATGATTTACAATGCACTGAATTCCGAAAAAGGCGATTATCCAAGTTATTTCCTCAAACAAGCATCGTTTTTCACCATTACAGGTATGAATAATGATGTTCAGGAAGGTCTTTTAAGCGAAAACGGAATGGTGGAAGCCGAAAAAGGAGCGTTTTCGTTGGAACCAATGATTATGCAAAACGGAAAATTGTATAACTGGAGCAATGTGGAAGTATCTCAAACAATGGGAAAATCCACTAAACCACAAGATTTTCAGTTTGTTCCGGGTGTGAAATGGAAAATGGATAATTTGAACTTTGCTACTGAAGTAACTTCTGGTGGTGAAGCAAATAAAAGTTCAAATCTTTACATCAAATATACTTTTATAAATACTACGTCACAAGCCCAAAACTTTGATTTTTTAGTGCTTTTACGACCATATCAGGTAAATCCATATTATCAGTTTTTGAATTTAGAAGGTGGAGTTGGTAAAATTAAAAACATTCAAGGTGTTGATAATAAATCTGTTGATGTAGATGGAAAAACAATCTATTCCACTCTACCTTATCAGAATTTATCTACTTACAGCATGATCGATGGTGATGTAGTTTCACTTTTGAAAAAACAAAAATTCAACCGTGAAACTTCAGTTACCGATGCTTCAAGTTTATCAACAGGTGTTTTGCGATATGCCATGACTTTGCAACCTAACGAAACAAAAGTAATGTTTGTAAAATCTCCTTACTATAATACGAAATCCAGTTCTGCACAAATTACAAATGATGCTGTTTCTAAAGAATTTGATGAAGCAGTGAATTTTTGGTCGCAGAAAATCAACCATGTTGAATTTAACTTGCCAGCTTCTGCT
This sequence comes from Paludibacter sp., assembly GCA_031292575.1. GTDB lineage: Bacteria > Bacteroidota > Bacteroidia > Bacteroidales > Paludibacteraceae > Paludibacter. Next base: position 109,676 of record JARLGX010000017.1, on the reverse strand, counting down.
GATAAAATGATTGATACCTATAAATCTCAATTGGTTTATATTCTAATAAACAGAGATAATGCCGGATTTCAACCCGGATCGAGAAGTTATGAGCGTAGTTGGATTCGCGATGGTGCGTTGACTTCATCTGCATTGTTAAAAAACGGAATCGTACCTGAAGTGAAAGATTATCTCAATTGGTATGCTAATTATTTGTATGAAAACGGAAAAGTACCTTGCGTGGTTGACAAACGCGGTCCCGATCCGGTTCCTGAAAACGACAGTGAAGGCGAATTTATCTACGCAATCAGAGAGTATTACAACTTTACAAAAGATATTGATTTTCTGAAAAGCAAGAACGATAAAATTTTGTTGGATGTAAGTTATATTGAAAAAATGATTGCTGAATGTAGCACTGATAAATTCAAAAATGGAAACGATAGTCTTAAAGCGCAATATGGTTTAGTACCTGAATCCATTAGTCACGAAGGATATTCTGCAAAGCCTATGCATTCTTATTGGGATGATTTCTTTACCATCAAAGGATTGAAAGATGCTACAGATATTCAGCATATTTTGGGAAATACGGCAGAAGAAAAGCGCATTGGTGATATTCGTGATACGTTTACTAAAAATCTGTACAATTCCATCAATCTGGCAATGAAAAACAAAGGGATAAATTACATTCCCGGCTGTGCTGAATTAGGTGATTTTGACGCAACTTCAACTACTATTTCATTAACTCCCTGCAATGAATTTATAAATCTTCCTAAACCTCAGATTCTCAATACATTTGATAAGTATTACGATTATTTCACTAAACGTAAAAATAATACTATCAACTGGGTAAATTACACTCCGTATGAAAACCGTGTAATCGGTTCATTTATAATTTTGAACGAACCAGAAAGAGCGCACGATTTGATTGCATATTTCCTTCACGACCAGCGTCCGCAAGCGTGGAATCACTGGGCCGAAGTGGTATGGAAAGATTACAGATATCCTGGTTATATTGGCGATATGCCTCATACATGGGTAGGTTCAGACTTTGTTAATGCCATCCGCACTATGTTTGTGTATGAAAATGAATACGATGCTTCGTTGGTTTTAGCTTCAGCATTGTATCAGGACTGGATTGACGCACCGGAAGGAATGTCGGTAAACCATTTGCCAACTTATTATGGAGAGGTTTCATACAGCATTAAAAAGGATGGAAACAGTTATCATTTCAATATTTCAGGAGATTTGAAATTACCTGCAAACGGCATTAAAATTCAAAATTTCAATGATTCAAAAATGCCTAAGAAAGTTACAGTAAACGGAAAAGAAATAAAAACATTTACAGATAAATACATTCAAATAATGCTATCGCCTGCAAACGTAGTGATAGATTATTAGCACTTTAATTCTTAACGCAGATTTCCAATAATACTTGAAAACAAATATCCAAAAAAATGGAAGAAAAAGAAATCACAACAAGCAACGCTCCGAAAACGGACAAGATAGGCTTTGCACAACTTGCCGCGTATGGTGCAGGAGGAATTATCCCCATCGCATTGTTTAATATTGCCGGAATTCTGGTCGGATTAATGGGAAATATTAGTTTAGGATTGAGTGCATTTTGGCTTGGCGCAATTTTGATAATTCCTCGATTATGGGACTCGTTTTCTGATCCAATCATAGGACACTTTTCAGATAATACACGTTCGCGTTGGGGCAGAAGACGGCCGTTCCTTTTGATTGGAGGAATTCTATCGGCACTATTTTTTGTTTTAATTTGGTTTATTCCCAAGGGTGAAACAGTTCAACAATGGTTCCCGACAGATAGCGGTTATCAGGCATTCCAATTGGTATATATTTTAGTTACGTTGTTGCTATTTTTCACGGCTGTAAATTTATTTGAAATTCCTCACGGAGCTCTTGGTATGGAAATGACAACCGATTACCACGAACGTACGCGCCTTTTCAGCGCAAAGAGCTTTGTTGGAAATCTTTTTGCAATGAGTACGCCATGGCTTTTCTGGTTAGCGAATCAAAAAGTTTTCAAAGGCGTTGGAGGCACCGAAATGGATGGTATGCGCTATGTTTCATTGATGATTGCAGCGGTGCTAATTCCGTTATCATTTTGGTGGTTTATAAAATTGAGAGAGCCTAAATTCAAATACATAGCAAAAAAACAAGAAAAAACCAATTTCTGGAAAGATATGAAAATGGTCATCACAAACAGAAATTTTGTGATTCTTACCATCAGTGTATTCACATTGGCAATGGGATTTAATTTCGTATCTTTATTAGGCTCATACATTCCAATTTTTTATGTTTTTGGAGGAGACAAAGTACAGGGAGCATATATTTTAGGTTTAAACGGAACGTTGTGGGCTATAGTAGGCGTATTGGCTGTATTTCCTCTGAATATAATTAGTACGAAATTTGGAAAACGTAAAACATTAATGCTGGCAATGATAATGATGATTTTAGCCCAGCTTTCCAAAATTATTTGTTATAATCCTCATCATCCTTACTTAGTTTTCATTCCTACCGCTTTGCTTTCTGCCGGTATGTTGTTCTTTTTCACGTTGGGATCGTCAATGGTTGGTGATATTTGCGATGAAGAAGAACTGAAAACAGGTAAGCGTACTGAAGGTAGTTATTACGCCATCTTTTGGTGGTTTATTAAACTGGGTACCGCTTTAGCAAGTTTTGTTGCCGGCGCATTAATCGTTTTAACAATGTTTGACCAGGCGCAAGTAACAAAAGTGGATAAATATGAAGGTACTATTGAAGAAATCACTACTTGGACAAAAAACTGGAAGCAATCAATTAAAGATAATAAATTAAATTCGGAAGCATTCAAAACATTGCAAAGTGATGCACTTACTGAAGCCACAGCGTATAAGGAATTATTGAAAAAAGAACTCGATAAAAAGTTTGAAAATACTTTTGAATATATACCGGAATATACCGCACAACGCGAAACTGCAATAAAACAAAATTTAATTTCTGTGCAGAATACCATTGATGTATTATCCGGCGAAAAGTTGAATGTCGACACTGTTTTGAAAAACAATCAGTATCTGCCAGTAGCATTAATACAGACAAAATTAAATAAACTGGCAACTTCAATTTTGGAACTTAAAGCATATCTTAAAGATAAATCGCTGGACCCTAAAACCAAAAATAAAGAGCATTATTCAGAACTAAATAAGAAAATGGAGCATGTTCAAATAATGCTAATTAGTACTTTGAATATAACTAATTTATCAAAATTACAAGCCAATGTAAAATCAATGGAACAACAAATTGTAGAATTAAAAAAACAAACTCCGTACACATTACTTATGATGCGTGTTGTAGAAATCGGACTTCCAATTCTTTTGAGTATTATTGCATTATTTCTTATTTTCCGATACACACTTACAGAAAAGCGTTCGTTGGAAATTAAAGAATTATTGAAAGCAAGAAACGCGGTGCTTGAAACTGAACACAAATAGTAAAGTTATATAAATTATAGACGAGATTTATGTTTGAAATTAAAGATGAAAATTTTGTTTTAGATGGCAAAAAAGTTTTTTTGAATTCGGGTGAAATTCATTATTTCAGAATAAAAAAAGAACATTGGGATGACCATTTAAAATTGGCAAAGGAAGCCGGATTAACAACGGTAAGCACTTATGTACCTTGGGCGTGGCACGAACCGGAAGAAGGTCATTTTGATTTTGACGGTCATTCGTGTGCAGAGCGCGATTTATTGGGATGGATCAGAAAATGCAAAGAGCACGATTTGTTTTGTACGCTGAAACCGGGTCCTTTTATCTTGGCAGAATATCGTGGAGCAGGATTACCCGATTGGTTTTTAGACAGATACATTCCTGAAATAAAAATACACAACAGCAAGGGTGAACCCGTAAGCAGTGATGGTGCAAGTTTGTTTCATCCTGCATATCTGGAAAAAGTTCAATGTTGGTACAATCAAATAATGCCTTTGATCAGTTCACATGAATACGGAAAAGGCGGTCCGGTGATTTTGATGCAGATATGCAATGAAATTGGTGTATTCTCCTGGTTAGCGCATCAGGCAGATTATAACGAAGAAACCAGAAGAAGATTTATATCCTATCTGAAAGAAAAAAACAGCGATATAAATCATTGGAATAACCTATGGGAAACTAATTATGTAACCTTTGAAGACATACAACTTCCTCCTGATGGAAAAGAACCTTACAAATCTGTTGCTGATAGAGGTAGAGATTATGAATGGACCATGTTCTGGAGGCGTTATTATGCCGATTATTTGAGGATGCTGTCAAAAATGGCTCGCGATTTAGGGGTTTCGCTGCCATTTTTTCACAATCTTCCTGGATGGATTTACGGTAACGGATACGAATTCCCTGTCAATATCACCATGTACGAAGATTTATTTGAAGACCGCAGCGATATTATCTTTGGCGTGGATCACATTCCTGAGTTTATGTCGTATCGTAACTTGCACGACGACCGTATAATCAACGATATTACTTCCGCAATGCAGGGAAATAAACCGCTTTTTGCTGCAGAGTTTCAAAGTGGTTCGCGCGAATATCATGTGGTTACTAATCCTGTGGAAATGGAACTTTTCTACAAAGCAAGTGTGGCAAATGGTCTTACGGGATGGAACTATTACATGTTTTCGCAAGGACGAAATCCTGAACGAAAAGGATACAGCGGTTCTACTTTCTATTGGTTTAATCCACTGACTCCTGAAGCTGAAAAAACATCGGCGTTTCCATTGGTGCAAAGAATGAGTAAAATAATCAATACTTCTGAAGATATTATTGTAAATGCAAAACGCAAATCAGAAGTGGCTGTACTGTTTTATCCACCTTATTACGCTACCGAACTCGAAAGACCTGTTGATAGTGCAAGCGAACTTATTTTCAACTTTTCAGCCATCCGCAGAAGTGCTTATTTCGATGGATTATTGAAAGCGTTACAAGTGCTGAATGTTGATTATGATATGCTGGACTTAAATAAACCGGCAATTGAATGGACAAAATACAAACAAATCTGGGCTTTCAGTACTGACGAAATGAATGCGCCGGAACAACAAAAAATTGTTGATTACATTCAAAATGGTGGAAATATTGTCCTTTTTCCAGCTATGCCGGTTCGTGAAATGAACGGACAACCTTGCACCATTATTCGTGATGCTGTAGGTGTGAAACCTCTTGGAACAGACACGTTTGATTCTGCATTAATTGATGTTTTGGGTTCAAAAGACATTAAATGTGCCAATCCGCAGATGATTTTTGATGCTTCCGATTTGAAAGATGCCGAAATTATTGCTCAAAATATCAGAGGAAAAATTGTCGGTTTTATGAAAGATATTGGAAAAGGAACATTTTTACACATTGGAACTTGGTGGGGCTTTGATACCGAAGCACACAAAGATATTTATCAAAAACTACTGGAACTTTCGGATGCCAAATTATACAACTCTGAATCGGATAATTATTTTGTAAATGTTCGTGAACGCTTTACTCCTTCTGGAGAAGCCATGTTATTTGTAGGCAATTATTACAACGAGGAACATTCAACCTCAGTTTCATACACGCATCCTCAAACAGGAGAAACTATTAAAATGCCTTTAAGTAAAGAGAAAATGGAAATACCAAATCTGTATGCAATTTTATCTCCTATCGGATTGAAGTTGAATGAAAACTTAAAACTTCTACATACAACTTCTGATATATTGAATATAGATAAATCAGAAAATGAGTGGTCAATTCAACTTTTTGGACACCGTGATTTGCTGGGCGAACTTGTTTTGGAAGGGAATGATATTCAAAATATTAGCTCGGTTTATAGTGATGAAGTTTCTCCCGGATTTCGGATACTTGAGGGAAAATTGGTTGTAACTTACAGCCATTTACACAAACAAGATTTCAAGTTGAAAATAGTTGGAAAATAAAAATTACAGCGATGAAACTAACGAACAATAAGGGATTAACATTCAGCTTTTTAGAAAACGGTAATGTTCAAAATATCGATGCGGATAAAATAAGGATTAATCTAAAATCGGGTAATCCTTTCGTACAGTCCGGAACACAGATTTATTTACGCAAAAGAAATGAAAATCAGATTGAATTTACTTCGCTGCTCGGTTTTGATAATGAAATGGCCCATTCCAATAATCAATATTACTCAAAAGGAGAGTGGAAAGGTTTAAAATATGTTTGTTCGCTTCAGCTTTCAGATAAAAGCAATTTCTGGCAATGGAAAATTGACGTTACAAATACAACATCTGAAAAAATAGAATTAGACGTGGTTTTGATGCAGGAAGTTGGGTTGAAAAACCTGAATGATGGATTGGTAAATGAATATTACGTAGCACAATATCTGGAACGAATTCTTTTAGATGATGCAAAACATGGAACAGTTGCCGTTTGCCGTCAGAATACAAAAGAAGCCACAGGATATCCCTGGTTAATGATGGCGAGTGTAGGAAAAGCCATTTCTGGTTTAACAGACGGAATGCAATTTTATGGAAATTCATACCGTTCTACCGGAATTCCCGAAGGATTATTACAATCGGAACTTTCAGGAAATATAGCGGGAGAATCGCCAATTATCGCTTTGCAGGAGAAACCTTTTGAATTGAAAAGCAATGAAAATAAATCAGTTAAGTTCGTTTCTGCTTATTTATCACATCATTCTGAAGCTACTTCTGATAAAGATTTATCAATTTTAGATGATGTAATTGCTGAATTTAAAGATATAAAATCATCAACTCCAACTGATTGGACAAAAACCAAACAAAACTTATTTCAAACTGCTCCGTTTTTTCCTTCTTCTGATTTAACTGGAAGTGAAATAGAAAAGTTTTTTGGAAAAGATTTGCGTTTAAAAGAACAAAACGGCAAACAATTACTTTCATTCTTTTCTTCAGATAACAAGCACGTTATACTTAAAGCAAAAGAAGTCTTGGTTGATCGCCCGCACGCGCACATAATGCAGGCAAATCTGGCGGAAGTTCCAAGAGAGGAAACACTTTCCACCACTTGCTTTGCAACGGGTGTTTTCAATTCGCATATTTCGCAGGGAAATACCAATTTCAACGTGTTTTTGTCTATTAACACCAGTCAGTTTAATGCAAATCTGAATTCAGGACAACGCATTTTTGTTGAAATTAACGATAAAAAATACTTGCTCGGTATTCCTTCTGCTTTTGAAATGGGATTGAATATATGTCGCTGGATTTATAAATGGGACGAAACCGTTTTGGAAGTGAAAACCGAAACTTACATAAAATCGCCTGTTGTTCAGTTGACATTCAATGTATTAAATGGAAATGCAGTTAAACTTATTATTACACACGATTGGGACAAAGTAAACACGTGGAATTTATTTCAAACAGGAAATGGAGAATTTGAAGCGAAACCTACACTGGATTCGATGATTTCCGAAAAATTTTCTAACGCTGATTTTAGAATGGTGGTTGAAAATCCTATTGAATTGAAAAATTCATTGAAAGAAAAATCACCTTACGGGTTAGATGATTTGTTTGTTCTTGAAACTTCTTCTATTTCACATTTTACAATGCAATTTGTGGGTGAAGTAAAAGAAAAATTTGATTTGAAAAATCTTAAAAATCAAGAATCAAATATCACCGGAACTGAATTTTGGGGTGAATTAAGCAATTATCTTACCTTAAAATCTTCTGAGAAAAATCTTTCTGCCATCAATGAAATTCTTCCCTGGTATGGAATGAATGCCATTACACATTACCTTACTCCGTATGGTTTGGAACAATTTAGTGGAGCTGCCTGGGGAACGCGCGATGTTTCGCAAGGACCAATTGAGTTTTTACTTTCATTGGAAAAATTTGATGCTGCTCGCAAAGTATTACTGACCATTTTTACTAACCAAAACTCCGTTGGAGATTGGCCTCAATGGTGGATGTTTGACAGTTACAGCCACATTCGTGCCAGCGATTGCCACGGTGATATTTATTATTGGGTGATAATTTCGTTGGCAAGTTACGTGAAAGCTACGGGTGATGTAGCTGTTTTGAATGAAAAAGTACCATATTTTGGTGGAAGCGAATTGTTTACCATAAATGAACATACTGAACGTTTAATCCAAATGATTGAAGATTCGTACATCGGTGAAACTGCGTTGGTTCCGTTTGGTGGAGGCGATTGGAACGATTCGCTTCAACCTAAAAATGAAGATTTGGCAAAACGCCTGATTTCGAGCTGGACAGTGGAAATGAATTATGAAGCATTCAACGATTATGTGGAAGTATATGAAAAAGCCGGAAATCAGGAACGCGCCAAAAAGTTGAAAGAAGTTGTAAAAAAAATAAAATCAGATTTCAATAAATATTTGGTGAAAAATAATGTGGTTGCCGGTTACGGTTATGTGGAAGACAATGGAGACATCAGCGTATTACTTCATCCAACCGACACACACACTGGAATAAGTTACAGTCTGCTTCCAATGGATAGAGGAATTTTGAGTGGAATTTTCACCAAAGAACAAGCCGAATATCATCAAACTCTAATTGATAAACATTTAAAAGGACCGGATGGAGCACGTTTGATGGATAAACCTATGAAATACAAAGGTGGTATTCAGGAAATTTTCCAACGTGCCGAAAGCAGTACGTTTTTCGGTCGTGAAATTGGTTTGATGTACATTCACGAACATATTCGTTATGCTGAATCTCAGGCTGTTTTGGGAAAAGCCGATGAATTTGTAAAAGCATTGCGTCAGGCAATTCCTGTAAACTATAAGGATATTGTTCCAAACAGCAATTTACGTCAGGTAAATTGTTACTATTCAAGCAGTGACGTGACTTTCAAAACGCGTTATGAAGCAGATGAAAAATATGCAGATGTATTATCAGGAAAAATGCGGGTTGATGGTGGCTGGAGAGTTTACTCAAGCGGTCCCGGAATTTACGTGAGCTTGATTATCAAAAAACTAATCGGTTTCCGTGCTTTCAACGATTATGTGGTAATTGATCCTGTTTTGACAAACGAAATGGACGGATTTTCAGCATCATTTAAGTTTAAAGGACATCATTTAAATTGGAATTTTAAGGTAAAATCTGGAAATTTTACCCCAAAAAGCATTATTGTTAATGGATTGAATATTACTTTTGACACAGAAGATAATCCTTACAGAATAGGCGGAGCGCTTATAAGTATGAAAGTATTTTTGGATTACTTGAAATTAAATGAAAATAAAATTATTGTAGAAATATAACAAAAATATTAATAAAATGTGTAAGAAATTCAGAACTTTACTGTTTGTACTGCTTATTTTCAACTTACAAACACAGTCGCAACAAAAATTATCAACGACTAAAGTTGCAGCAAAAGAAGCATTTATCAACGATTTAATGTCGAAAATGACTATTGATGAAAAAATTGGACAATTGAATCTCGCAACGGCAGGATATATTCATACCGGCGAAGCAACTAGTAGTGATATCGGACAAAAAATTATAGATGGAAAAGTGGGTGGAATTTTAAATTTAGATTCAGCAGAAAGGATTAAAGCTGTTCAAGAAGTTGCTGTAACTAAAAGCAGATTGAAAATTCCATTGATTTTTGGAATGGACGTAATTCACGGATATAAAACAACGTTTCCTATTCCACTTGCATTAGCTAGCAGTTGGGATATGGGTCTAATTGAAAAAATGGCTCGAATTTCAGCGCAAGAAGCAAGTGCAGATGGAATCTGCTGGACATATTCTCCAATGGTAGATATTTCACGCGATCCTCGTTGGGGGCGAGTTGCTGAAAGTTCGGGTGAAGATGTGTTTTTAGGTTCCAAAGCAGCAGAAGCTTACGTACGTGGTTATCAAGGCGATGATTTGACGAAAAATAATACTATCATGGCTTGTGTGAAGCATTTTGCGCTGTATGGAGCTGCAGAAGCAGGACGCGATTACAATAGTACCGATATGAGTTTGAACAGAATGTACAACGAATATCTGCCACCTTACAAAGCAGCTTTTGACGCCGGAGCAGGAAGTGCAATGAGTTCTTTTAATGATATAAATGGTCTTCCGGCAACTGCTAATCGTTGGTTGATGACCGATTTACTTCGCAATCAGTGGGGATTTAAAGGTTTTGTTGTAACTGATTTTACGGCTATTGAAGAATTAGTTCAGCACGGATTGGGTGATAAACAAACCGTTGCAGCTCTAGCACTTCACGCAGGAATTGATATGGATATGGTGGGTGAAACCTTTCTGACTACATTAAAAAAATCGTTACAGGAAGGAAAAGTTACGGAAGAAGAAATCAATCAGGCTTGTCGTAGAATTTTAGAGGCAAAATACGATTTAGGACTTTTTGATGATCCGTATAAATACTGTGATGTGAAGCGTGCCAAAACCGAACTTGGAACTCCTGAGCATATGAAAGTGGCTCGTGAAATTGCATCTCAAACGTTTGTACTTCTAAAAAATCAAAACCAACTTCTGCCATTGAAGAAGAATCTGAAATATGCTATAGTTGGCCCATTGGCAGATTCAAAATACGATATGGTAGGAACCTGGGCTGTAGGAGCTGATCGTTCTAAATCGGTAACTGTATTGCAAGGGTTCAAAAACTATTTGGGAAAAGATGCCAAAATCCAATTTGCTAAAGGATGCAATATGGTAGAAGATAAAAATTTAGACAAATGGACACATTGGGATGGAACTTCTATTGACTCTACAAAAACTCCTGAGCAATTGAAAAACGAAGCATTGAAAATTGCAAAAAAAAGTGACGTGGTTATTGCCGTTATGGGTGAAGGTGCTGAAATGTCCGGCGAATGTTCAAGCCGCTCAGATATTTCACTCCCCGGAAATCAAGAAGCATTTTTGAAAGACTTAATTAAAACAGGAAAACCTGTGGTGATGGTTCTTTTCACAGGTCGCCCACTCACAATTAATTGGGAAAATGAAAATATCCCTGCAATTCTGAATGTTTGGTTTGGAGGTTCGCAATCGGGAAATGCTGTTGCCGATGTTGTTTTCGGAGATGTAAATCCTTCCGGAAAATTACCTATGACCTTTCCGCAAAACGTAGGACAAATTCCAATTTATTACAACCACAAAAATACAGGGCGACCACTAAAAGAAGGGGAATGGTTTAAAAAATACCGCTCAAATTATCTCGATGTTTCTAATGACCCATTGTATCCGTTTGGATATGGTTTAAGCTATACTACTTTTAATTATGATAATTTTAGGTTGAATAAAACCCAACTGAGCGGAAATGAAACTCTAAAAGCATCTGTAACTCTATCAAATACTGGGAAATACGATGGAGCAGAAGTGGTACAACTTTATATTCGTGATGTGGTGGGAAGCATTACAAGGCCTGTAAAAGAATTAAAAGGTTTCCAAAAAGTATTTTTGAAAGTGGGCGAAAGCAAAACAATTACATTTGATATTACACCCGAAGATCTGAAATTTTACAACAACGATTTAAAATATGATTGGGAAAGTGGCGACTTTGAAATAAAAATCGGAGGAAACTCCAAAGACTTAAAAACAGCTACAATAAACTGGACAAAATAATGTGGATTAATCTTTGTATATAAGTAATTTAATTTAAAATTAACCATATAAAGACTTGCAGTTTTTGAGTTTTCACTCAAACACTGCAAGTAACCAAAATCATGAAAAAAATCATTATCTTTTTATTTTTAGGTTTATTGGTTTGGACATCATGTAAAGTAGAAGAACCTACTCCTAAAAATCCAGTACTTCGTACTTTAAGAATACAAAGCGTTCAAATCAATGATTATAATTGGGTAAGTAACACTGAGCTTTATAATATAAGTTTAGCAACAAAACCAATAGTAAAGATTGTATTTGATGATTCTATAAATGTATCAAAGTTTTTAACTTCGAAAGTAACTTTTAGTGGGGATATTGGAGCAAATTTTACAGCTTCCATTGGAACTGACAATAAAACCTTACTCTTAACTACAACAGTTTCCCCTAAATCATTAACTGAATATACTTTCAATTTTGATTCAGGGAACAATTTAGGAGGAACTGTTTATAATAGCTTTTCTTCCAAATTTATGACTCAATTAGATACAACTGCCAAGTTTCCGGCTATTTCTGATGACAGTTTATTAACTCTTGTACAAAAAAGAACATTCGATTACTTTTGGAGTTATGCACATCCAACATCAGGTCTAGCACGCGAGCGCCTTAATTCAGGAGAAACAGTAACCATGGGAGGTTCCGGTTTTGGCATCATGGGTATTCCTGTTGCCATCGAACGGGGTTTTATAACACGCCAACAAGGCCTTGACCGGATGAATCAAATCGTAAACTTTCTGAGTCTCCCTAATACCGATAAGTTTCACGGTGCTTTTCCACACTGGATGAACGGAACTACCGGTAAAGTTATACCTTTCGGAACGCAAGACGATGGAGCAGATTTGGTGGAAACAGCTTTTTTAATGGAAGGATTGCTCACTGTTCAATCTTATTTTAAAACCGGAAACACAGCTGAGAAAGCCATGTGCGCGAACATTGAAACCTTGTGGGAAAACGTTGACTGGAGTTGGTTTCAACAGAACTCGCAGCAAAAACTTTTTTGGCATTGGTCACCCGATTATGGTTGGGCAATTAATATGCAAATTTCTGGATGGGACGAAGCTTTAATTGTTTATGTATTAGCGGCTTCTTCACCTACTTTCCCGATTACCAAAGCCGTTTACGACAACGGTTGGGCACTGAACGGAGGAATCAAAAACGGCAAATCTTTTTATGGAGTTTCTTTGCCATTGGGTCCAGATTATGGCGGTCCGATGTTTTTTGCTCATTATTCCTTTTTGGGTTTAGACCCACGAAAATTATCGGATTCGTACGCCAATTACTGGACACAAAACACAGCCCATGCACTGATTAATTACGATTATTGTGTGGCAAATCCAAAAGGTTATTATGGTTATAGTGCAAATTGCTGGGGATTAACAGCCAGCGATATTCAAAACAGTTACACTGCTTCATCGCCTACTAACGATGTTGGGGTGATTGCACCTACCGCCGCCTTGTCATCTTTTCCATATACTCCGGCGCAAAGTATGCAGGCACTGCATTTCTTTTATTATAAATTAGGCGATAAAATTTGGGGAACTTACGGATTTAACGATTCATTTAACCTGAATCAGGGTTGGTTTGCAAATTCGTATTTAGCCATCGACGAAGGTCCTATCGTGGTCATGATTGAAAATTACCGCACGGGGTTACTTTGGAACTTGTTTATGCAAAATACTTACATACAAGCTGGATTGACTAAGTTAGGATTTAGTTATTAGAAGGGGTTTCCCGCAGATTAAGCAACCATTTCGGAAAAATACGAAAAATTGCTCTGCGGGGAATTTTTATTCTGTGAATTTTGGATTAAATAGCAGGAACCCAATATTGATTCCGAAATTCCACTGACTGGATGCAGTACTAAAGTAATTTAAAAACATGCCCGCCGAAGCAATTTTAAAATTATATACCAACGACGTTTCTGCCATAAACTGTGAAGAATAAAATGGTTTAGTATAATAGGCCGTATTATCTGCAGCCCGATAAATAGTTTGATAAGGTACAAACCAATATGCTTCCCCCCGTATATGTAATGATTTGGTAAGCTTATAAATTGGTTTCAAACCGATAGCTGCAAACTGGTTGGCACAAAATGCTTCGTTAAAAACCGTTCGTGTGTAAGGTGTAGGTTGAAATGCCGGAGCCTGAATAACACTAATAGTGTAATTTTCAAGAAGTTTCCTGCTTGAAAGTGCAATTTCACCGTAAGTTCCCAATGTAAATTTAGGAGTAAACTGAATATATTGATCTAATTTTGCCCGCCATTGTACCCATAGATCAAATATATCATTCACATTTTTAGCAGGGTTATTTTCTGATCTATATGTTTGTTCGCCACCAATCATTTGCAACGAAGTTGAATGACTATAACCTTTTGTTGGATACATCACATCATTTAGGGTATAACTTTCTAACCTTCCAAATAAACTACCCAGCGAAAACGCGCTCTCATCTTCCCTCGTATTCGAAGTGATTAAAGCCCTGTTAAGGTAATAATTATCTTTCAAATAACCGTAACCAATTCCAAATTCCATCCTACCTTTCATTGACAGTGGGAAACCTGCACTTAGTTTTGTATAAACCTCATTTTCAGTAAAATCAGCAGTTCTGGTGTCATTATAGAATACCTGATCGCCAGCAAAATAATCAAAGCTATGGAGAATTACACCTAATTTCATATACCAGGTTTTTTGAGCGGGTATTTCAATTCGTGTACCTATCCCCAATCCATTATACACTTTTCCAAACTGAGCATCAATATAGGCTGATTGGGCATATTCAGTCAGGTTTTGGTAAGTTAGTCCGAAATAAGCCTGATTTGAAGTTGATGATGAAACATTTCCTCCGAGCGATACTTTTAGATGGTTTTGAGTCTTCACTTTCAAATGTAAATCAAAATTACCAGTTGCAGAATTGTAAACCGCATGCGGAATAACTTCCAGAATCTTATCGTCCGAAATTAATTTAAAATAGGCCTCTTTAAAGTCTTTCAATGTAAAAACATTGTTATGATAGTGGAACACTTGCTCTACATATTTCTTTTGAAGACTATCAACTCCCTCAACTATAACATTTTGAAATTTTAGTTCAGGATAACGGTCCCTGAAAGCTTTCCTTCTTTTAATTGTTTCTTCAAACGGAATTCTACGGGAAACACGTGCTTTAATTTCATCCATGTGTTTCATCACCGAATCATATCCCATCTGTACCAATTCATCTACTTTTGAGAAATCAAAAAGTTTGACACTTGGAGCTGAAAATTTAAATAACATGCCTTCCTTCTTGGGAATAGAATAATCGGTACGTGTCATAATCATGTTTTCAATTTGCATAACTATGTCTCGTTCATCGGGTTTACGAGGATTGTTAGCAACCACACTTCCGATCATAAAATCAGGATTGAAATCGGAACGCATCACGTCCACGGGGAAATTATTATAAATTCCGCCATCAAACAGAAGCCGATTGTCTATCATAACAGGTTTAAACATGAATGGATATGACATGGAAGCCCGAATGGCATCACCCAATACGCCGTAACGAAAAATAACAGCTTCTTTATTGTAGATATCCGAAGCCACGCAACGAAATGGTACAAAAAGTTTATCGAAATCGCCTCCGGCAACTGCATTGGCTTGAGCTGTAAGCGGTACAAAAGCATAATTCATTTGCCGTGGTGATATTATATTTGTTGGCAAAATGGCAGATTTTAAATTGATGGAATCAATATTGTGCACATTAAATGGAATTTCCACAAAACTAGGCTTTGGGTCGGCATTGCGATAATAATATTTGTAGTTCGATTCCACTTCGCCTGTGGTCCAAAGCTTAAAATCCTTTGATTTAATTATCGCAATCATTTCATCAGGACTATAACCCATGGCGTACATCCCGCCAACAATCGCTCCCATAGAAGTACCGGCAATATAATCAATTGGAATACCATTTTCTTCCAAAGCTTTGATAACTCCTATATGAGAAATTCCCTTGGCACCTCCGCCACTCAATACAAGTCCAACCTTTTGAGCATTTAAAATCGGAAAAGTAGAAATTAAAACGATGAATATGAGGACTATTCTTCTCATTGGGAGATTGGTTGATTAAACACTGTAAAATTACAAAAAAAATTCAAGCTATTTATTACCTCGCTAAATCAAATTGAATTATTAAAATAAAACGCATAAATGTCAAAAATATTGGGTCAGTTATAAACTTCATACAAAAGAAACAAAATTTAAATATTAAAAATACATACTTCAAACAATAATCATATTTAAACGTTTAAATTCTTAGTTAAGATATAACATTAAAAATTACGAAACAACCAAAGTAAAAACAAGATATTATGGCAGATTGTGGTAAATTTGTATTTTATTTTGAAATTAATTAACAATTAAAGACAGGAAGCTTTTATATGAAAATTGGGTTTATTATTATTGCATTAGCTATACTTTTTTCTCTGAATAGTTATGTTATTTTACGCGGATGGCAAGCTTTACCATCCGTTTATAATGTTCGTCAGGCTTATTTAATAACAACAATTTTGCTGTTTTTAGCTTTAATGGGCAGTATGATTTTTGGGAATGCCATGCCCCAACTAGTTGCTAAAACAGTAAGTTTCATTGGATTTAGTTACATTGTGGTATTTATTTACCTTTTTCTCTCCTTTCTGATAGTAGATATTGTCCGCATAGCTAATTATTTCATTCATTTTCTCCCAGCAGGAATGGCCACATTCAGACTTTGGACTATGATAATTACACTCGCAGTTACGGGAATTGCAATGATTATTGGGAATTATAAATTTAATCACCCCTCGGTTGTTACATTGAACTTGACAACCGACCATCCAACGCAACATAAAAAACTCAAAATTGTAGCGGCAAGCGATATACATTTGGGAATTTCGATAGATAAAAAACGCCTTCAAAGTTATGTAAAGCTTATAAATGATCAACATCCCGACATAGTTTTATTAGCTGGCGATGTATCCGATAGATCAATGATTCCGGTAGTTAAACAAAATATGGCAGAAGAGTTTCGCGCCATCAAAGCTCCACTCGGGGTTTATGCTATAAACGGAAATCATGAACATTATGCCGAAACTTCCAATGCCACTGCAAATTATCTTAAAGATGCAGGTATTATTGACTTACGTGATTCCGTTTGCCTTGTTGATAGTAGTTTTTATGTGATTGGGCGTGATGACAGGAGCAATGCAAACCGTAAATCACTCAAAGAATTAGTGAATGGATTAGATGCTAACTATCCACGAATACTTATGGATCATCAGCCATTTAAGCTTGAAGAAGCCGAACAAAATGGAATTGACCTCCAAATTTCGGGGCATACACATAATGGACAATTTTTCCCGGGAAACTTACTTGTCAAGCGCATGTACGAAAAAGGATACGGTTACATAAAAAAAGGCAAAACAAATTATTATATTTCGTCCGGACTTGGAATTTGGGGACCACAATACAGAATTGGTACTCAGTCGGAAATTGTTGTAATTAATTTGAAATACTAAGGGCAATCTGCTAATGATTTAATATGCAAATGTGCCAATGAAAGATTCATGATTCCTTTCATTGGCACATTGTTTTAGTGGAAAACTGGCTTATTGTTTATCTTTTCTTTTTAAAAAAATCTTTAATCAATTTACTGCATTCTTCTTCCAAAACACCCGAAACAATTTCAGTTTTAGGATGAAGTGCATTGGGCGCGAAACGCATAAAACCTCGTTTTTCGTCGGATGTTCCATATACAATTCGGGTAATTTGCGACCAACCCAATGCCCCGGCACACATTACGCATGGCTCCACAGTAACATACAGCGAACAATCAGTAAGATATTTTCCACCCAAAAACTGTGCAGCCGCAGTTATTGCCTGCATTTCGGCATGGGCAGTAACATCTATTAGTGTTTCGGTAAGATTGTGCCCACGAGCAATAATTCGTCCCTGACATACAATTACCGCTCCAATAGGCACTTCGTCGCGCTCACCCGCTCGCTTTGCTTCAGCAAGTGCTTGCTTCATAAAGTAAACATCAGGATTGATGTCTTTGGAATCGTCTTCGGAGTAATAGGAAATGGACATTTAATTATGAATTGAATTACACATCTTCTTCCACCACCAGATTATCAATAATAAAATTCTGACGTTCGGAAGTATTTTTCCCCATGTAAAATGACAATAAATCCTGCACGGCATCTTCCTTTTTCAAACTCACCTGGTCAAGACGCATATCTTTGCCAATAAAATGTTTGAACTCGTCAGGAGAGATTTCGCCTAATCCTTTAAATCGGGTAATTTCGGGATTTGTTCCTACCTTAGCCATAGCAGCAAGCCGTTCTTCTTCGGAATAACAATAGAATGTATCTTTCTTGTTTCGCACCCTGAAAAGTGGTGTTTGCAAAATATAAACGTGTCCTTTTTTAATTAAATCGGGGAAAAATTGCAGAAAAAAAGTAATCAAGAGCAGGCGAATGTGCATTCCGTCCACGTCAGCATCGGTCGACACAATCACTTTGTTGTAGCGCAATCCTTCAATACCATCTTCGATATTTAGGGCTGCTTGCAACAAGTTGAATTCTTCGTTTTCATAAACAATTTTTTTTGTCAATCCGTAGCTGTTGAGGGGCTTTCCACGCAAACTGAACACGGCTTGTGTATTTACATCACGACTTTTAGTTATCGACCCACTGGCCGAATCACCCTCGGTAATAAAAAGACAGGAATTATCAGTATCTCCTTTCGAATCGTTGTAATGAATGCGGCAATCGCGGAGTTTTTTGTTGTGCAGGTTCACTTTCTTTGCACGTTCACGAGCCAGCTTGGTTACACCTGCAATGGCTTTGCGTTCTTTTTCAGAATCCTGAATTTTCTGAAGTAAAATTCCGGCTGTTTCACTGTTGCGGTGCAGGTAATTGTCCAACTCCTTTTTTAAAAAATCGGAAATAAATTTATTTACCGAAATCCCATCTTTGGCCATGTCGCGCGAACCAAGTTTAGTTTTGGTTTGCGATTCAAAAATTGGTTCTTCCACGCTGATGGCTACAGCAGCAATTATTCCGTTGCGAATATCGGCCAATTCCATATTTTTGGAATAGAATTCCTTGATGGTACGAGCCACTGCCTCACGAAAAGCACTTTGATGTGTTCCTCCTTGTGTGGTATGTTGTCCGTTTACAAATGAGTAATATTCTTCACCATATTGATCGCTGTGTGTAAAAGCGATTTCAATGTCTTCGCCTTTCAGGTGAATAATCGGATAAAGCGGTTGCGCGGTAATGTTTTCATTCAACAAATCGGTTAACCCATTTTTCGACAAAATTTTCTTTCCGTTGAAATTAATGGTCAGACCTGTATTGAGGTACGCATAATTGCGTAACATGGTTTCGATGTATTCTTCTTTGTAAACATAGTTCTCAAACATTGAATCGTCTGGAACAAAGTAAATCAACGTTCCTCGATCGGTATTATCAGCAAAAATTTCTGAATCATTTATGAGCTTCCCTTTTTCAAATTCCGCTTTACGACTTTGACCGTCGCGGAAACTTTGAACAATAAATTTCGACGAAAGAGCATTCACCGCTTTTGTTCCAACACCATTTAACCCGACAGATTTTTTAAATGCTTTGGAGTCATATTTACCACCGGTATTCATTATGGAGACTGCTTCAATCATTTTGCCGAGTGGAATTCCACGACCGTAATCGCGCACTTCCACATGACCATCCTGAACAAGTACATCAATGGCTTTTCCGGCTCCCATACGATATTCATCAATACAGTTATCGAGCACTTCTTTGAGCAACACATAAATTCCGTCGTCAACATGCGTTCCATCTCCCAATTTACCAATGTACATGCCCGGACGACGACGAACATGTTCGAGACCTTCAAGTGTAATAATGTTACTATCGCCATAGTCGACTAATAGCGACTCATTTACAAATTCTTCCATAATTCAAATAATGCATAATTTATCTTGCAATCCAACTTTCAGGATTTTGTACGTTTCTACCGTTATAAATCTGAAAATATAATTCGGTTTTATTATCATTTTCATCATCCGTATAGATTTTGCCTATGGCTTGTTTTGCACTTACATGCTCTCCTTCCTTAACATATATTTGTGTAAGATTTGCATAAACAGTTCGGTAATTCCCATGTTGAATAATTACACCATTATTGCTTCCGGGAATGGAGAACCGCTGAGTGACAACGCCTTCGAAAACTGCGCGTGCCGTACTTCCTACTGGGGTTTGAATGTAAATTCCTTTATTATTGATAGTTACATGTTTTAAAACCGGATGTTGTTGAATTCCATAATGTCCGCTTATAAATCCATTGGAAGTTGGCCATGGTAAACGTCCGATATTTCGTTCGAAGTTTCCTGAAATTAACGTTTCTTCTTTTGTAAGAACTGAAACTGATGAGGCTGATGTTGAAGGAGTATTTTTCTTTGAAGCGGTTTTTGAACCTGTAGATGTAACACTTTTAGACCTGTTTTCATCAGCAATTCGTTTTTTCTCAGCAGCTTCTCTTTTGGCTTCAGCCTTGCGAATTTCCCGGGCAATTATTTGTTCAATTTTATTGTTTAATTCGTCAGCTTTTTTTTGTTGAATCTTTTGAGCTTCTCTTAATTTCTTTTCTTTCTTTTGCAGATCGGTAAGCAAGCCTTTTTCTTTTTGTTCGTCTTTGGATAAGGTTTTGGCTTCAGTTTCTTTTTGTTTTACAACCTTTACTTTCGTGGTTTTGTGTGACTGAATACTATCATTTTTTCGTAGAATCTGAGTTTTCACATCTTCAATTTCATGTACCTGATCTTTTCGGTAATCGCTGTATTCTTGCAAATATCGAAGTCGGCGCAAAGATTGATCAAAACTTTTTGACGAAAGGACAAACATGACCTTCGCATACAAGCTTCGGTTGTAGTGTTCTTCCTGAATTAAGTTGGCATAATCTAATTTCAAAGACTTTAATCGATTCTCAAGTTTGCTTTTTTCTTGATTCAATTGATCGATTTTGACATCCATTTGTGAAATTTCTGAACTTATATTTTTAATTAATACTTTTCGTTCAGTAATATTTTTGTTGATAATTGTCAACTTGTTCAGTGAACTACGCTGCGATTTTTTTGTTTCATTCAGCATTTTGCTGGTTGTTTCGAGCGTTTTAAGTGTCTGTTTGCGTTGTCTTTCCAACTCTTTTACATTTTGAGCCGGCAGAGTGAGAACAATACAGAAAATTGATATTAAAATAATCAACAATCGATTAGGCATAATAACGGGCTTCAATTTGATTTTTAGAATTTGGTGTATCATTAATCAGTTATTTTTTTAATAATTGGTCTAAGTCGCCACGTGTAAATCGTTCAGCATTGGTAGGATAGAATTTCAAATCTTTGTTGAATTCCACTCTCAAAATGGAGAAATCGCATGTTGCATTAGAATTCTGATTGCTTGCTTGCAAAGATATGGTTTGAGGGAAATTGACTCCATCAATAACTGTAAAATCAGAATATTTGGTTTCTAATTTATAATTGCTGTTTTTTGCATTTAAAATTACGTTGTCAATTGTTTTGAGCGATGATATTTCGGTGCTTTGCAACATATTGTTGTTTTCGAAATCTATCTTGCTTTTACCTGCATCTAAGGCAGTTAGTTTACAGCTATCAATCTGTATTTCTCTTTTTCCTACGCAGAAAAACTGAGCAGTTAGCAAGGATTGTAAACTATAAAAATCAACATTTACGCCAAACATTTTGCTAAAATAATTGTAGCCAACCACATAAAACTTATGATTCATTTTATCAAAAACGCGCATGCTGTCAACTGTCAGCTCGGCTTTGAACATTTCAATCCCTAAAAATGGTTGAATCGAAAGATAAATTACCGAGTCTTTTTTTATTTTACAAGTTGCCGACACGTTTAATTTGCGCTCTTTCAAATTAAATGCCATCGATAATTTATTTATATTGGCGGTATTAAAATGAGGCTGCATTTTTTGTACCTGCTCAATTTCCTGACTTAGTGCGTTAGTTATTACAGGTGTTGATTTAGTTAAGGTACGAGTGGTTTTACATGCTGAAAAAATGAGCATTGCAAACACGAAAATTATTGCTATTTTTTGTTTCATTTATATATTTGGAATTTCTTGGTTCATTTGTCAGTTTCTCTTTTCCAGCCTTTATTTTCTATTTTTTGTTTCATCTCCTCTGTTTTATTACCCGAATCGTATGATTTTTGCCAAATTTTCAGTGCTTTTGCATCATTGTTTGTCATCCATAAAATATCGCCATAATGTTCAAGAACTACTCCCGGATCTTCCTCTTTTGTAAGATTATCAACGGCTCGTTCAATGTAAAATTTTGCGAGAGTATAGTTTCCTTCCTGATATAAAATCCAGGCATACGTATCAAGGTATGTACTGTTTTTGGGTTCCATCTCTACGGTTTTTGCACTCATCTTTTCAGCTTTCCTTAAATCTTTTTTATCTAACGAAAGATAGTAAGCATAATTATTCATTACCATATTATTTTGTGGATTTGCTGCCAATGATTGTTGATAAGCAACAAATGCAGAATCTTTCAATTGTAATTTGTAATAATTATCAGCTATTTGTGCATAAAAATCACTTTTTAATGCCATTTGATCTACCGGAACCAACGGTAATCCTTTCTGGTACGAAATTAATGATCCCTGATAATCTGCAAGTTGAAATTGCGCAATACCTTTATAAAAATACCAACCCGGGAGTTTCGGCAAATAACCAATAGCTCTATTCGTCACAGTTAATATCTGATCAAATTTTTTTTCTGAAATGTAAATTTGAATCAATCTCATCCATGTTTGATCATTTTTCGGATTGATATTAATCATCGTTTCAAGCTCCGAAATTGCTTCAGCATTCCGTTTCTGATATTGCAGAAATACAGCGTAGTAACCATGTACCTGCTCTTCCATTGGATACCTATCTACTAAAAGTTTAAACAGACTTTCGGTTTCTACTAATTTTGTGGAATCATGTGCCAGCTTTTCAACGTACTGACCTAACACACTAATTTTTGTGTCTACATCCAATTGATCACTTTTAAGGGCAGTGACAATTGATTCCATTGCTTTATCAGGTTGATTTTTAGATTTATAGTATTCAGAAAGAGATATATACACATACGCATTTTGTGGATCATCTTTTAAAACATTCTGGTAAATTTCAAAAGCTTTATCCGGCATTTTTTGTTGCATAAAAATGTCACCACGTAAAACCTTATAGCGCGAATCGGTAGGAAATTTATTTACCAGTTTATCTATTTCGGCTATGCCTTTTTGTGGTTTATTTAACAAATAATATAACTGATATTTTTCAAAAGAGGTGGATTCCTGAATACCATTCAACTCTTCAAGTTTATCAAAAGCCGCTATGGCTTTATCGTATTCTTTTGTTTCCTTGTAAAAGGTTGCAAGCATGGTATAAACCTCTTCCTTTTGAGGATAAATTTTTTGGAGGCTGTTAGTAAGTTCAATTGCACGTTTCCAGTTTTTTAAATCGGAATACATAGAAATTAACCTTATACTGTACCACCAGTTCGATGGATTTAATTTAACCGCCTTCTCCATACTTTTAACTGCCTGATCGGTGAATCCAATCATCGCATAAAGCATTCCCGTTTCCGATTGAGCACCGGCATCCAACGAATCAATGGCCAGGCACATACGAAATGACTCTAAGGCCTGATCATACTTTTGATTATCTTTCTGATTTAATCCTTCAAAAAAATAATAGTCAAACTGTCGTCGTACAGAATTGCTCAAAGGCCTTTCATCCAGATTTTTCTCAACTAATTTCTTTGTAGTTGAGCAAGAAATAAGAGTAAAAGCGAGAAGTACAAACGTAAAAAAATTATTTCGCATAGGTTGAAATTTCATAATTAAAATTCACAGTTGCCATTTTCCGATAAATGTCAACTGATTTAATGTTTACCTGTATGGCCAAATCCTCCTGCACCACGTTCAGTTTCGTTTAACTCGGCAACTTCAATCCATTCTGCCTGCGAATGAGCTGAAATTACCATCTGACAAATTCGTTCACCATCGTTTATAACAAAATCTTCAGCCGAAAGATTTATTAAGATAACACAAATTTCTCCCCTGTAATCGGCATCAATTGTTCCGGGAGAATTAAGAACTGTAATTCCCTTTTTAATTGCCAATCCACTCCTAGGACGAATCTGCGCTTCAAAACCTGCCGGCAATTCAATATACAATCCTGTTGGTATCAATTTTCGTTCCAATGATTTTAAAACAACCGGCTCTTCGATATTTGCCCGTAAATCCATACCAGCCGACAAAGATGTTGCATATTCAGGTAATGAATGTTTTGATTGATTGACAATGTTGATTTTCATACGTAAATAACTATTTTTAAAATTGTAACATTGAACTTGTATATCAGCATTTTATAAATATTTGTAGATAATTATATTCACGCTCGTTGCACATAATTATGATTTCTGATTTGATACAAAATTGGTGAGAAGTTTGCATTTTTATCATTAATTGTTAAATGTTAAATCATTATGCTCTTTGCCACAAAAATACAAATTTAATCAATACCCTTGATTATGAATCATTGAAAAATATGATTTTTTCAAAATTTACTTTATAAATTCAATCTAATGTCCATCTCAAATTTTTTAATTGTGAATTAGAAATTACTCAAATTTATTTGGCAATTTGATATTGAAATATGTAAATAAACAAATCCACGAAATTTACATCGAATAATTAAAAGCTTTAAATATCATTCTTTTACCAATTTATATTTGCACAATTACTATTGAATTAAAATTAATGTTAATATATATTACCTCCTTTAAAAAAACAATCAAAATATTTTGTTTTATTTAAATTCTTTCTATATTTGTATCGATTTCAACTTAATACATTCTAAACGGGCATATACGTTTATAATTAAACAACTAAACAATTAATATGCAGATTGTTTAAAATCTAAAAAAAACATCAATGAAAAAATTTTGGACTGTATTTATGGCTGCTTTGTTTCTTACAGCCACAGCAGTAGTTGCTCAGACTCCTACTGTAGAAACCACTAAGAAAAAAGTGAGAACTGAAGCTTCAAAAATTGACAAGAAAAAAACTGAAGCTGTTACAAAAGTAAATGCTGCTGGAGACAAATTGAAAAAGGATGGAACTGTTGACAAACGTTTCAAAGAAAACAAAACGGCTGTTGATAATGGAGTAAAAAAGGCTGATGCAAAAAAGGCTGACGCTGTTTCAAAAGTAAACGCAGCAGGTGACAAATTGAAAAAAGACGGCACGGTTGACAAACGTTTCAAAGAAAACAAAGCAGCTGTGAATACTGATGTAAAAAAAGCACAAAGTACAGCTAAAACCGAGGTTACTAATGCCAAAACAAATTCGGATAAATACAAAGCCAAAGTGGTTAATGGAATTCATGTAAAAAAAGACGGAACACCTGACAAGCGCTACAAAGAAAATAAAGTTGCAAAATAATAAATAAACTTCTGATTTTTTGATAAAAGCGGTTAAGATCTTATTCTTAGTCGCTTTTTATTTAAAATAAGTACAGGGTAAAACTTTTTTAACCCTAATTTTGTTCCAATGCCAAATAACAATTAAAATTATATGTATAAAATCAACGATCCACTTACAATTAAATCTGTGACTTTCAGAAATAGAATTGGCATGTCGCCAATGTGTCAGTATTCATCAATTAATGGTTTTGCAAACAACTGGCATAATGTACATTACGGAACCAGAGCTGTTGGTGGAGTGGGATTAATTATACTCGAAGCTACAGCTATAGTTCCCGAAGGACGAATAACACCTTATGATTTAGGGCTGTGGAACGATGATCAAATTACTGAGCTAAAAAAAATAACTGAGTTTATTCGTAATCATGGATCAATTGCAGGAATTCAAATTGCTCATGCCGGACGAAAAGCTTCGCACGATTCTCCTTCAAATGGAGGAAAGCAACTTGCAGCGTCTGAAGGTGGATGGCAAACAGTTGCTCCGTCGTCAATCCCTTTCGAAACAAGTGAAATTGCGCCTAACGAGCTTAATCAAGCAGAAATTAATACTATAATTGAGCAGTTTAAAGATACAGCCTCTCGAGCTAAAGTAGCCGGATTCAAAGTGATGGAAATACATGCAGCACACGGATATTTAATTCATCAGTTCTATTCTCCACTTAGCAATAAAAGAACGGATAAATATGGAGGAAGTTTTGAAAACAGAATCCGTTTATTGTTAGAAATAACGGCAGCTGTTCAGTCTGTTTGGCCAAAGGAATATCCTTTATTTGTGAGGCTCTCTGCTTCAGATTGGACTGAAGGAGGGTGGGATTTAAATCAAACAGCAGAGCTAAGCAAGTTATTACATAAACAAGGTGTCGATTTAATTGATTGTTCATCGGGCGGAAATATTGCCACGGCTAAAGTACCAGTAGCTCCGGGTTATCAGGTTCATTTTTCAGAAGAAATCAAAAAAATAGGCGTTATGACTTCTGCTGTTGGACTAATAACTTCTATTGAACAGGCAAATAACATACTAGAGGAAGGAAAAGCAGATATGATTTTATTAGCCAGAGAACTTTTACGAAATCCGTATTTTGCGTTAAAGATAGAAAATACAACCTGGCCGAATCAATATTTAAGAGCGAAATAATTAATATGTAAACTAATTGCGAAAAACCTCTGAGTATGGATGTTTTTCACAATTAGTTTAATACTCAAGCTATATTGCATTAAATCTGAATTTTGCAATACAAAATCTATTTTTGATAAACCTTTACCCAATCAACCTCCATAATAGCGGGAAAACAACCCTTATCCACAATCGGTCCACCCCAATCGCCACCAACTGCAACGTTAAATATCAAGAAAAAAGGCTTGTCAAAGGGCCAGTTATTTTTATTCTTAATTTCCGGCTGATAATGATAAACGGATTTACCATCAACATAAAACGTGATAAAATCTTTTGTCCATTCCATGCTGTAAATATGAAATTTTTCAAAAAGATCTTTTACCTCTATTACTCCGGTATAAGGTGTTGCTCCATAGCCAGAAGGATTATGAATGGTGCAGTGTATAAAACCAGGCTGTTTACCTACATGTTCCATAATATCCAGTTCGCCACATTCCGGCCAGCCAACTTCCTTTATGTTTTGACCCAACATCCATAAGGCCGGCCAGGTACCGGTTCCTTTAGGTAGTTTTGCTTTCATTTCTACGATACCATAGGTGAAAGTCCTTTTCCCTTGGGTGTTAATTCGGCCGGAAGTGTATTCTCCATTTTCATTTCGTGCTTCTATATAAAGCTTTCCGTCTTTTTGTTTTACATTTTCTCCATTGGTATAACGTTGTAATTCATTATTTACCCAACCCGGTTTAGCAACCTGATTATTCCATGATGTTGTATCAAGCTTATTTCCATTGAAATTATCCTGCCAAACTAATTTATACCCTTTTGTAGATTGAGCTAATAGATTTAAAGTAAGGAGAAATAAAATGACTGTAAAAAATTCTTTCGTGTGTTTCATTTTTATGATTTTAATGATTTGCAAAAATAATTAATTAATTCCTTTTTCATAAACATAACCAAACCGATCTGTCACTTTAACAGTAATCTTAGATTTCAGATTTTGAATTTTTGCTTTAAAAAGATGGTGGGTTTCTTCTACTTCCAGCCAACTGTATTTTTTGTTTTTGCCGGGTGGGTATAATGATTTTGCCAATGGATCATCTCCCCAGTATCGTTCCATTTTTCCCATCAAAACACCATTCTCATACCAATTTACAGTCCATGCTGGATCGTAATTATACACATTGGCAATGATGTAACCCGGATACTTCAAATCTGAACCAACAGAATAAAGTCTAAACTGATCGTTTTTATCTAAATTTACACCTTTGAAATACCAGGACAAACTATCGCCGTTGACCAAATAAACTGTGTACCCTTTCGGAGTTCCATCAACTCCTATTTCTCCCTGCCACCATGTAGCACAAGCTGCCACGTGTGTATGCTCAAACAAAGATGGCGAAATTACAGTGTTCCACTGGGTATGGCTGTGACCGGACAAAATATGAACGTTGAATGGAGATAATATTTTGAACAAAGCTGAACGATTCATTACCGAATTCGACATTAAAGTGGAGTAACTGTCAGCTTCCTTCGATTCACCATAAATAGTAGGAATGTGTAACGCAACTATAACGGTACTTCCGGGTTTTATTCCCGATAAATCTTTCTCCAACCACGATAATTGTTTTTCATCAATATATCCAATGTAGCGGTATGAATATCCGTAATAAAAGACATCTTTCAACACAACGTAATGAATTTTCCCAATAGTGAATGAATAATGCGTCGGACCAAATTTTTCAGAAAACGATTTATCTGATAACTCATTTGAGCGGTTATTGTAATCCATATCATGATTCCCGATTACCTGATAAAAGGGAAGACCTGTTAATGCAACAATTTGTTTGTACTTTTCAAAATAATCTAATTGATCGAAAACATTATCACCACAACTAATGCCATGAACCGGGAGCTTAATGGCCAAATGAGCAACCGTCTTATTTACATCCTCAACTACTTTTTTCATTAAATTATAGTCTTCAGTATCTTTCAGGTGGGTATCGGTCCATAGAATAAAAGCATGTTTTACTTGCGATTTATTGCAAGCTTTAAGGTCAAAATTGATTTGTTGCTCCACCTTGTTTTTATCTAATTTCGCATAAAATAATGGTACACCATCCTGAATTGGAGTTTCATATCCTGCCGGAAGCGAGTAGTAAACAAAGTCATTCACTGAACAGGTATGTAAAATATACTTGCCATCGACATTTGTTTGTACAACAGAAGAACCATCGGTTACAGAAACCGAAGGAACACCTTTGCCATTGCAAAGTACTTCACCCTGAACCAAAATTTGTTGATCGTTAGTCAGCCCGAATAGCGAAATACTTGTCCCAAGTAATAACAGGAAAAGAACTTTAAATTTATTTTTCATCTTTAATTGTTTTATTTTGACACTGATAAAAATAGCATCGATGAGTGGATATATTTTTCAATAATTGAGGACACTTCAAAATGTGAAGTGCCCTCAAAAACAAGATTACACAATCCTTCTTATCCAAACAACATCAACCTTTTCTAAATCAAACGCTATATTATTAATTTAAACTGATTTACATATTTTATCTATTATTGTAAATACCAAGGAGTTCCGTTAATCCCATCATATCCATTATACTGATCTTGAACTGCCTTTTTATAATTTACGAGGTTAGTTATTAGTTCATTCGGATCGTATTTCCAACGTTTTGGGTATACTGTTTTATCATCGGGATTCATACTAGTGGTTGGATCCAGCGGAAAGTTAGGATAGCCTGTACGAAGAAATTGAGGGTAATTTCCCCCATTACCCTGGAAGAAATCTAAAAGCCATCTTTGCATCCATATCTGATGTTCACGATCTGTTTTAGTTCCAGATGTTGCATAAGCTGCTGCACCTGTAAAATAATTATCGATATAGGTTTGGTCAATAGCCATTCCATGCGTGTAGGAAGCTGGAGCAGAAGGCAAGGTCATATAATAACCAAGTATTGATTTTACCCCGTTTTCGTAGTAACTCTGTGCATTTCCGGTAACCCACCCTTCTTCAATTGCTTCTGCTATTATGAAACATTGTTCGGAGTAAGTAAGATAAAGCATTGGGTCTCCTGCTTTAATTGCTACATAGCGTTTATTTACCAAAGAATACATGCCCAAACCATTATTAGTGGCTAATAGATTGGGAGATAATTCCGTAGGTGCACCTGCATAAGCAGCATAATCATTCTCCAGTTTGCCACTTGCAATCAATGCTGATGCAGGTTCTGCAAAAATGAACAGCCTGCGGTCATTCGTGTTTTTCAACGCGTCAACTACTAGGTTTGAAACAGCATCATAAAGCCGTGTGTCTTCTCCATTCCAGAAAGGATGAACTGAATTTGGATCTCCGGTATATACTAATTGAAAATTATCACTATTGTCAGTCATCAAATTATTTGCAGTTACTATTTCCGCAAAGCGGGCTTTTTGATCAGCAGTAACTTTTTTACTAATTGTCTGTATAACTTTTAACTGCATAGTATTGCAAAGCTTTCGCCACTTGGTCACATCACCATTGTACATGATATCACCATCAAAATTTTGCCCTGAAGCAAAATCTAACTCGGCTGCTTTTAAATCATTTAATATTTCCACAAACACATCAGCTTGTTTATCATACTTTGGTTGAAAATTTCCTTGTTCTCCCATTCCAGCCTCAGAATAGGGTATATCGCCCATCTGTGTAGTCATTGAATAACCATACCAAGCCTTGAGAAATAATTCCAATCCTTCATACGACGATTCTGTTGGAGACCCTTTGGCGAACTCAACCATTCGTTTGAGATCAGTTAAGTTAAGATCTGCACCAAAACTACCGTAAGGCCAATAGGAATAATAATACTGGTAAGGATTGGGGTTTGACTGGAGCCACGCAGTATGCTTGCAAAATAAGTTTCCCGAAGCGAAATCAGGACCATCTACATTCCAAAATCTAAATGAACTTTTCATTATCTGAGTAGCGAGCATTCCAGGAGAAACACTTGTTACTGTGTTCGGGTCAGTGTTTAATGCATCAAAATTACTACACGAACTTGCAATAGTAAGTGAGATTATTGCTGAAATTATATAATATATTTTTTTCATTGCCTTTTTTATTAAAATGTTACTTTTATATTACCTCCAAGATATCGTATTGATGGATCTGAAAAGTCTTCAACTCCGCCGTCTGGATCGGAATATTTGAATTGCTTTGCCCACAACAGTACATTTTGCCCTACAAAACTTACCGATGCAGCCTTTGCCCAACCATGTAGGAATTTAACCGGAACAGTGTACGTCAAGGAGATTTCACGCAATTTCAAAAAAGTCTTAGAATAAGTATCAGCGGGGCTTCCTGCACCTCCCCAGGCACTACTGCTGTGCAAATCTGTTATGTATTGTTCATAGGTGCTGGGTATATCATTCGGTGCAAAAACACGGGTATCACTGGTAATATTACCATACTGATCGTAAGTTACCGTACCTGATACGACTTTTACTCCTTTTCCTATGAAATTCTTAGAGCCAGGTGTGGCTACATCCAATGCCCTGGCTGCTGTAACAGAATTGGGATGAATTCCCGCCTGCCACATATAACTTTCTGTCCGTGTATCCATAATTCCTCCAAATGCGCCATCAACGGACACATATAAGCTAAAGCTTTTATATCTCAATGTAGTATGTATACCCCAAACAAAATCAGGATCGGTCCAGCCAAAATTTGAATCATACTGGCTATATTGAAGCCTACCATTGTTGAATATAAGATTTCCGGATGGATCGCGCACATAATCTTTACTTACAAACGCATCTACCCGATTTCCTACTTTTACCCACGGACCTTTTGGTGAATTAATTGAGTCTAACTTTACGTAGTAGGTCGCATAACCGGACAGGTTAACTCCCAAATCCAATTGCCAGTCTTTATCCTTTATTGGTGTACCTGATAATTCGAACTCCCATCCCCTGCGAGATTGTTGTTCTTTAGTGTTAATAAATGTGGTAGAGTAGCCGGTAGCTGTTGATAGTGGCGCATTTGTCAAAGCGTCATACATAAATTTATTATAATAAGAAAAATCAACCATCAACCGATTTTTGAACATTGTTCCTTGCGTTCCTATCTCAAATGTGTTAGCACTTTGTGGAAGGAGAGTGGGCGCATATAGCGTATGTGGCGCTGATGCTCCATTCAAGGTTCCCCATGTAGCGCTCGAAATTGAATATACACTTTTAACTGCATAAACATCAGCCGGTTTTTTTGACATTGTCCAGGAACTTCTAAGCTTCCATAAGTCAAGCCAATTCTTTGTATCCGGCAAAAGTTCTGAAATCACAAAACTCCCCGAAACCGATGGATAAAAGTATGATTGAGTTTTGGCTGGCAATGTTGAACTCCAGTCATTACGTCCGGTGACATCTGCATATATCAATTTATTCCAGGATAAAGCTACGCGACCATAGAGCGAATTTACTTGTCGGCGTGTTGTAATTTGTGCTACTGCTGCAGTATTTACTGATGCAGCCAGTGAGAAAAATTCAGGTACTGAGATGCCGCCTTGAGTATTGGCGTTCATATTATAATCATCTTGATAGAAAATGGAACCTCCGGCAAGATAATCTACTGTAAAATCACTAAACGATCTATTACCAGTTAGTAGAAAATCACTATTTATACTTGATCCCTGAGTTTGACCAATATTATATCCACCTGTCATATAACCGTTCCAGGTATATTGGTTGCCAGGTACACCAGTATTACCGGTATATAAATACGAGCCCCAAGAGGTTCTTAACTGTCCTCGATCTATATAAAAGTCGAGCCCTGAACGAACACTCGCTTTCAACCAATCGGTTAAATCATAACTCATTGTTAAATCAGCATTAAAGATATCACGGCTAACCTCATTTGTTCGTTGGTATCTGTCGAAATAAGGATCGTTTGAACCCCATGCATAAGTCCAGTTCTGTGTTTGTCCTTTATTAACCCAATAATTATTCTTGTAGTCCAAAATATTATAATCAGGAGATGACCAAATTAGTAATGAATACATAGGATCGTACGAAGTATAACCGTTAGAACCCAAATTAGGACTGTATTTTCTTGCATACGATACGTTTGAACTCAATTTGAATTTTTTCAAATTGATATCGCCGCCTAAAGTGTATGTATATTTATCCAACGTGGAATTAGGATATTGTCCTTTATTTTCCGTCCAGTTAACCGAACTTCTTAGCGATACGATATCACTTTTGTATCCAACGTTTATATTATTATTTGTTACATAACCTTGTTCCAAAAAATTCTGGAAGTTGTTTTTCCCAATAGGTAAATATGGATAATCTCTATATTCCTTCAAAATAGGATCCCATTGATTTAGTATTTGTCCGCTTATTTTTGGTCCCCATGAACTATCATTGTATTTATCATAAATGCCACCATCACCACGGCCATAAACACTTTGAGTCTGAGGAATAGCTAAAAATCCTGCTGAAAACATTGTATTTGTTGTAGCTTCAACGGTTACTACTCCCGATTTGTTTCCGGAGCCATTTTTGGTTGTTATTAAAATTGCACCGTTGCTCCCACGAAAGCCGTACAAAGCAGAGGCTGTTGCTCCTTTTAAAACACTCATCGATTCGATATCTTCCGAAGATATATCGCTTATTGTTTTATTTGCATAGGGAACTCCATCTACAACCAATAAAATATCAGTCTCACCCCGAATTGCAAGCACCGGCGCAGTTCCAAAATCCGTTGAGTTTTCAACTAAAAGACCTGCTATTTTTCCGGTAAGTGAGGTACCCACATCAACACCCGAAACTTTTTGTAAATTTTCGCCACTGATAGTCTGAACCGAGTAACCAAGCGCTTTTTGTTCCCGTTTTATGCCTAAAGCAGTTACAACCACTTCATCAAGGTTTTCAACATTCTCTTCTAATTTTACTGCTAAATTTCTTACATTGCCAATTCGTATATCCTGAGGTTTATATCCAACGTAAGAGATAGTTATAACTGAATTTGCAGGAACTTCTAAATTAAAAATACCTTCAGAATTCGTTATCGTTGCAATTTTAGTTCCTCTGACAATTATTGTTGCTCCAATAATTGCTTCTCCTGTTAAATCAGTGACACTCCCTGTTATTTTAATTACAGGTTGAGATGAGTCGTTTTTATTCTTAAATAATACAATTTGTATTCCATTGATACTGAATGAAATATCGGTATTTTTAAAAATTTCCGATAGCACTTTAGAAACATCTTGATTTGTGCTTTCAATGGATACTTTTTTAGTGACATCGACCAATTGTTTGTTATATACAAAGCGATAAACGGTTTTGGATTCAATCACATTCAAGACTTCTTCAATAGAAGCGTTTTTCAAATTCACAGTAATTCCAGCTGTTTGGGAAAGTACTTTTGAATTTGTCAATTGTACAAGCAAGCACACAATTAAAACCAAGCAAATACGACATTTATAAGCCCTATTTTTTTTTTCAGGTTTTAAATAATTTTCGTTTTTTAGAAATGATTTCATACTCATTAGAGGGTTAATTTTAGAATTTATAGATTGTAATTCAGAAAAGTGTAACAATGCTGTTGAGTGTACAGCAGATACATAATTACGGAGGGGAGTTTAAGTGATTTTCCATTTTTTGATTTGATTTAAGGGTTAAAAAATGACACCTGCATTTCAATTAAATGGAATGCAATTTATCTCTTTTCTTCTATTAAGACGTTTCAAAAAAGAAACCCCACATAAGAAATCACTTTAATTTTGTAATTCTTTTGTGGGGAAAGATAATCTATTATTTAACTGAATTTATTTTGCTCGAAATACTTCTATTTTATCTTTATTAAACTCATTATCGGCTTGTTTCTCTCGCCCAATGCGCTTATATTGAATTGGTGCTGACATTTTTAGTAACCTTAAAATTTCTTCAAACGATTCTCTTTCAAACGTAGCTCTATATAATTGGCGGGCAACAATTGGATCTTTAACTTGAATATCAACATTATATGTTCGTCCTATACGTTTAAATACATTTTCTAATGGCTCATTTCTGAAAGCCAAAATGCCATCCTTCCACAATCCCCATCTTTTTGCATCTGTTTCAAATAATTGATACTTATTTATTTTAGAATTCAAAACAATACGTTGATTAGGCAAAAGTTCCTCCTTGGCATCATTGTTAAAATCAACAACTACTTTACCTTCTACCAATGTAACAGCAGTTATAGTATCGGATTTATAAGCCTCAACATTAAATTGGGTTCCGGTTGCTCTTACTTTTACATTATTAGTAGTTACTATAAATGGATGGCATTTGTCGGAATAAACCTTAAAAAATGCTTCACCCGATAAATATACATTGCGCTCACGAGATGCGAATACAACAGGATATCTTAACTTACTTCCTGAGTTCAGCCAAACTGTAGAGCCATCGGGTAAATCCACTTTTGAACTTATGCCGTAGGGTGAAGTAATTTCCTGATATGCTGTAACTGCTGTGTGTGGGATTTTATTTAACAGTAAATAACCCGTGAACATTATTACCGGCAAAATCATAATAGCCGCAACCCGTTGCCACCAAATTACTACGGGAGCATGAGTCCATCTTCTGCCTCTGATCTTACTCATTACCTTTTCATGGGCAGCTATTACATCAATTTCTTTGGGATCAAACGCCGGGTGTGAATTTTGCCAAATATTCCTCAATTGAGTAAAATATAATTTATTTTCCTCACTTTCATTCAACCATGAAACTACCGTATTTTTTTCTTCCGAAGTAATATTCTCCGAAAAAAGTTTGGCAATTAACTCTTCTATTTGTTGTTTTTTTTGCATTTCTTTTTTTCCTTACTTCCAATATGACGTTTTACATGGTTTTTACCACAACAATTTTAGAATTATTAAGCTATTATGAGAGCTAAAATAGTAATGAAGAACTCTTTCAGGTAATGACGGAGCAACCCGATAGCCTTTCCAATACGAACTTCAATTGTACGTTCTGAAACTTCGAGCTTTTCTGCAATTTCTTTATATTTCAATCCATCAAAACGATTCATTTCAAATGCTTCACGGCAGGTTATCGGCAATTTATTCAGTGCATCCGTCAAATGACTTTCTAAATCTGAATATAGTACATAGTTCTCAGTTGCCATATCATCTAGATTTCCAAATAACTCTGCGTATGACTCGTGCTCACGAACTACCTGCCGGTGTCGTATCTCATCCAGGCATCCATTTCTTACTGATCTAAGTAAAAATGCTTTCAATGAAATTTCTATATCTAACTCCTCCTTATCCAACCATAATTTCAAAAAAACTGATTGAACTATATCTTCACAACGAACCTTATCACGAAGGTAATTACCTCCAAATAACACTAAATCCTTGTAATATCGTTGGAATAATAACGAGAAAGCCTCTTTATTTCCAAGCTTAAGTTCTACAAGCAAAAAGTAATCCTCTTTCATGATAAAGTTTATAATTTCAAAAGGGCAAATTATTAATACTTTTCTTAAAAATATTGAATTCAAACTTTCAAGTCATGGCACAAAACTATAAATAAATTTTGGTTTTTTATTGTTAAACTATATAAATTAATCAAACAGACATGACTTTGATAGTTGTCTATCATACTTCAAATATTTCATTTATAGCTTTTTAATTAAAAATACAATTTCAAAAACATTAAATTTGAATAAAATAACCGGTTGAGGTGAAAAATAAAAAAACCCCCGATGTTTCGGAGGTCTTACCTATTGTTAGATTATTGAATCTATTTTAAAAAAAAAGTCTATTTATATATGGCATTCAGGACATTAGCAAGTTGTATGCCACCGCGGTAAAGCATTTCGTCCAATTTGTCGGCAAAGAAAAAAACGTAATGATAATCATTAGTATCAGTAGTATCATAGCTATAAATCATATTCCGAACGGCATACACTGCTTCAACCGACTGAAGAATATTGTGCTTTTTGAATTCAGCTTTACGTGGTTCATATTTGTCTTGCAAAAATTGACTGAATTCAGTATAAGACATTCTTTCACTTTCAATCAGCCCACTATCCCATACGGCATGTAGTTTCATTTTACGACCAAACCAATTCACTTCTATTTTATTCCCGCCCAAATCATCTTTACGTCCTAAATGCAGCGGTTGGTGTAAATCGCCAATGAAATGAACTAAAAACTTTAAAGCTTCAGCATCGTTTTTGTTTTTTCGCAGGCGAGCAGTCATTGAATCGATGGCAAAAAACAAATGTTCCCCTTCGGCCGTAGGATTGTCAAGTAACTTTTTTAAATCTCCCGAAGTCATGTTATCATCCAAATCCTGAAAATGCCACTGATAACTGTATGCATATTTTTTATCGCTGCGCACTTCATCTGCCCAGGATGCATCATATACAATACCACGTTTTCCAAGCACTTTATCAACCTGAGTACGGACCTTCTCGGTTAAATTTTGATAAGCAATGTCTGCAATAATTCTATGCCCAACAGCATCATAAGCTGAAAGTGATAGGGTTAATGCCAAAAAAAATAGCGTAACAAAGAGTTTGTTGATTTTCATACGATATATCTTTTAATAATTATTTGTTTCAATTTTTGACGAGCAAAGATAGAATATTTATTCAAATATTGAGTTTAAATTTTCTTTCATCCCGAATAATAACCATTGTGTAAAATTGAAAAAGTAACAGTTCAACATTCTTTTATATCTTTGCAAATCGTTTCAGGCAAAACTGTTTGAACCGTTTCAAAACTACCACTGGCTATGCTTCCAATTCTTGATGATTATCACCTATATCTGAAACTTGAAAAAAGCTTGTCGGACAACACGATAGAGGCCTATGAAAGTGATTTGCAAAAAATGTCAGGATATTTATCGGATGCCCACGTTAGGTTGGAAAAAGCAACTACCGAAATTTTACGTGATTTCCTTATTGAAATAAGTAGTTTGGGGATTCATCCCCGCTCGCAAGCACGCATTTTGTCAAGCATGAAATCGTTTTATCATTTTCTGATTTACAGGAATATCCTCGATAATGACCCTACTGAATTGCTCGAAAGTCCGAAAATTGGGTTGCGATTGCCCGAAATACTTTCTTTGAAAGAAATTGATGAAATAGTGGCATCAATTGATCTTTCAAGGCCGGAAGGACAACGAAACAAAGCAATTATCGAAATACTTTATGGCTCAGGATTGCGGGTTTCGGAATTAATTGGCCTTCAACTTTCAAAATTATATATTAACGAAGGTTATATGCTGGTAGATGGGAAGGGGAGCAAACAACGGCTCGTGCCCATGTCGCCTCAGGCATTAAAACAAATTGAACTTTGGAAAATTGATCGTAATTTACTCAATATTAAAAAAGGAAACGAAGATTTTGTTTTTCTTAATCGGCGTGGAAGTAAACTGACCCGCGATATGATTTTTAAAATAGTAAAAGAATTAGCCGCTTTAGCCGGAATTCGTAAAAACGTAAGTCCGCATACTTTCCGACATTCATTTGCAACTCATCTATTGGAAAATGGTGCCAACCTTCGGGCTATCCAGCAATTGCTTGGTCATGAATCTATCACAACAACAGAACTTTATACCCATATTGATGTGCATTATCTGCGGAAAACCGTGATAGACTGTCATCCATTTTATAGAAAAAAGAATAATTAAAGAACCATATTCAACTAATGAATTTTACCCCAAAATTGAATTTACAAAAAATTGTATATAAATTATTTCTCTTAATAATATTGTCTGCTACCGGAACCTTGTCTGCACAAGAAACTGTGGTGGTTGGTCAGGTGCTAAACATAGCCGATAAAAATCCAATTCCGAATGTGAATATCCAATTTAAAAATTCGCAGAATGTTGTTCAATCTAACGAAGATGGATATTTTTTAATTCGATATCGTGGCAAAGAATCGGCTCTGATTTTTTCGTCAATTGGATACCAAAAAAAGGAAATTAAGATAAAACCAGGCCAAAGTGTAGGAATGCAAGTGGAAATGGTTGAAGAAAACACTTTACTTCAAGAAGCATTTGTTGTACCGGGAGTTAATCCGGCAGCAGACATAATGCGAAAAGTACGAATGTTACGAAAAGCAAATGACCTTAGCCGGCAAACAGGATTTAGCGCACAAAGTACCGAGCAAAATTTGGTGTTGCTAAGCAAAATTAATCAACACTCGCTAAGTAAACGAATCTTTGATCAACTAAAAAAAGGAAACCTATCAAAAACTGACTCATCCTTAGTTATTCCACTGTATATGGCTGAAAATAAGTATCAGCTTACAGCCACTGAAAAAAACCAAGTTTCTAAAAATATATTTTCATCTCCCGAAAGTGTTGAAAAATTAATAGAAAAGTTAGTTGGAGAAATGTCAACGGAATTAAATTTTTACGACAATGCCGTTTCAGTCTTTGGGAAAAGCATGATTAGCCCACTTGCAAATGTAGGAAATGCTTTTTACGATTATTATCTGGCCGACAGTATTAAAAGTGAAACCGGCAAACAATACGAAATTCATTTCAGAACCAAAAACTCCAAAAACTTAGCTTTCAACGGAAAACTATGGATTGACTCTGCAACTTTTGCTTTGACAAAAATTGAAGCCGAATTGCCCTTGCAAGCCAACATCAATTTCATTCATAACCTGAGTATTTCAGAAAATTTTATTCCTCAATCAAACAAACGCTGGACTTGTAAATCGGAAGATTTGGCGTTAAATATGAATTACGCACTTATTGCTGACAGTCTGCATCCATTTCCCGAAATTTTTATAAAACGCACTGCCATATATCATTCAGCCCCAATGGCTGTGGGAAACAAGAATTTTGCACAAAGCAATTATACTCCGGAAACCTTGGATGAAAAACTCAAAGATTTAAATAACACCCCATTACTTCGCACGGCCAAATGGATTGCTGAAATTGCGCTGACAGGTTATATTCCGGCCGGCATATTTGATATTGGTAAAATTCAACAATTTATGCGCATAACCGATATTGAAGGTTTACGCCTGACACTGCCTTTAAAAACAAGTGAAAAACTGATGAAAAACATTTCGCTTGGCGGTTTTGTAGGTTATGGGTTTAAAAACAACGCGGTGAAATATTCAGGTTTGGCACAATTCAAAATACCTGGTGAGAAACGACATATTTTGAGTCTGAGTTACACCAACGATTATCGTCGCATCGACTATAATTATAACGATTTTATGTTCCGCGAAAACCCTTTGGTTACAGGTGATGAAGACATTTCCAGTTCAGTATTTGCAATGAAATCTGTTGGAAAAATGAGCGAACGAAAAGAATATTCGGTTACCTTTGCAACCGATTGGAACTCAGATATTGAGAGTAATATTTACCTGCGTGCCAATCAATTATATGCCAATGCTTCCATGCCAATGGCGATAAATGGTACAAATGTGGCATCATTTCTTAAGCAACAATCCGCCACTTTTTCAACACGTTTTTCTTTCAACGAGAGAACCTATGATGACCAGATGCAACGGATTTATATTACCAACTCAAACCCCGATATTTACAGCACAGTAGAACTTGGGAATTTTCAATTAGGAAATAAATCAGGAAAATACGGAAAAATTATTGAATCAATAAAACAAAATGTCAGACTCGATTTTGGACAATTAAATTATGTTGCTGAAGCCGGTTGGATTTTTGGAAATGTACCTTACCCTTTGCTCGAAGTTCCACCCGGAAGCGAAACCGGCGGTTATAGTACCTATCAATTCAATATGATGAATTACATGGAATATGCAGCGGATAAGTACGTGAATCTACACAGCGAATTAATGCTTAATGGATTGATTATGAATCAAATTCCATTAATAAAATACCTCAATCTGCGCGAGATGTTTTCATTTCATATGACCTACGGGAGTTTAAGTGATTCACATCGGCTTCAGCTCGATTATCCTACTTTCATGAATCCGCTGAACAAACCCTATATGGAGGTAGGTGTTGGACTAACAAATATCTTGCATATATTTACCTTACAATCGGTTTGGCGACTAACCGACCTGAATCATGCCGGAGTTATTCCATGGGGAATTAGGGGATGTTTGAATTTGAGTTTTTAAACCTCGTTTCAATTTTAAACTGTAGGCTTTTGAAGTCCAATCTTAGTGAATCTTTGTGTTTTCTGTGTATAAATAGTTAAATATATTTATACAAAAAACACAAGAAATCGCAAAAAATTCTATCTTTGTCATTTAAAACCTAATTAGAAGACTTATCGTTTTATTAAACTAAAAAATATGGAAACAACTAACATTCAAATTGCCATAATTGGTGCAGGAAACATGGGTGGTGCCATTGCCCGCGGATTATCAAAAGGCAAATTAATAAACTCTAAAAACATTCGGGTAAGTGACGTTAATCAAGCTAATTTGGAGGCTATTAAAGCTTTTGCCCCCGAAGTAACTGTGAGTATTTCCAATCGCGACATTATAAAAGATGCCGACATTATAGTGCTGGCAGTTAAACCCTGGTTAGTCGAAATAATTTCGGAGGAAATTGAAAACATGGTTGACTACAAAAAGCAAATCATTGTATCCATCGCTGCCGGAATTGATTTTTCACAATTAGCTAAATTATTTAGCACCGATGCCACTATATTTCGGATTATTCCAAACACAGCTATCGAATTGATGCAAAGCGTTTCAACTATATCATCTTTTAATGCAAATAAAGAACAGGAGAATCTTATTGTTTCGCTATTTGCCGAATTGGGCAAAGCTTTTCTTGTTCCCGAATCTCAGTTGAATGCCTTTATGTCGCTGTCGTCGTGTGGAATTGCTTATGCTTTTCGTTATATACGTGCAGCCACCGAAGGCGGTGTAGAAATGGGTATTTATCCCAATGTAGCCAAAGAAGTTATTATTCAAACCTTGCGTGGTGCAATTGAACTTTTGGAAACAAACGGAACACATCCCGAAGTGGAGATTGATAAAGTAACTACGGCTGGTGGCACAACTATCAAAGGACTCAATGAAATGGAAGCCCACGGCTTTACCAATGCAGTGATTAAAGGATTAAAAGCTTCGCATATAAAATAGCCAACTCTACAAACTAATTAAATTAAACAAGAATCAAATTCTTTGAAGATTATGAACAGAACAACTAAATTCCGTCTTCCATTATTCATAATAATCGGTTTACTCTTTGTCCTAACAAATAGTTGTGTTAATACAGCCTTGCTTCCAGTTGTAGAAACAAAAAGTATAACCGCTATAGGCTCCGGAACCGCAACCTGTTGGGGAAATATTCCTTCTGATCCGGGTTCTGCAATTAGTGCCCGTGGAGTATGTTGGAGCACAAAACCTAATCCTACAACTTCGAACAGCAAAGCAACCACAATTGCCGGTACAGGAAATTTCTCAGTTGCCATGTCAGGTCTAACAATGGGAACAAAGTATTATATTCGATGTTATGCTACAAACAAAACTGGGACTGCTTATGGAAATCAGCTAACATTTACAACATTATTAGTTGATTATGATGGGAATACATATAATACTGTAACAATTGGGACACAAGTATGGATGGCTGAAAATTTAAAAGTTACGAAGTTCCGTAATGGAAACACTATTACAAATAATCTAGATCCTACAACCTGGGCAAACCTTACTTCACCATCTTATTGCAGTTACGACAATAGCGCTGCGAATAAAACAACCTACGGAAATCTTTATAACTGGAGTGCGGTGAACGACATCAGGGATATTGCTCCAACTGGTTGGCATGTGCCCACACAAGCAGAGTGGACTACATTGATAAATTATTTGGGTGGAGCGAGTGTTGCCGGTGATATATTAAAAGAAACCGGCAATACACATTGGACAGGAAGTTATGCCAGTGCAACCAACACAAGTGGCTTTACAGCATTACCGGGTGGCAGTATAGTATTGCAGAATAGCAATTA
The DNA here is from genome assembly GCA_031292575.1 of Paludibacter sp. Classification (GTDB taxonomy): domain Bacteria; phylum Bacteroidota; class Bacteroidia; order Bacteroidales; family Paludibacteraceae; genus Paludibacter. The sequence continues at coordinate 67,439 of JARLGX010000017.1, read as the reverse complement.
TGGATTTTATAACATTGGAACTACCGGACAATGGTGGTCATCTTCTGAAGCCGATTCGAACAGCGCTTATAGTTGGTCATTATCTAATAATTCGGCACAGGCAGTTAATGTAAATGTAGCTAAGCAAAGTGGATTTTCAATTCGTTGTGTAAAAGACTAAGTCCATTCAAAAAATTGCGACTCACTTGCTACATTGCAGGAAGTGGGTTGCAAATAATACAATCAAACCCTTAATTCACCATGAACACACAAATTAAACAAATTGCCGAACGCCTTCGCGGATTACGCGATGCGCTTGATCTGACTATCCCTCAGGCAGCTGAAAAATGTGGTGTTTCCGAAACGGATTACGCCCGTTACGAATCGGGAACTTCTGACATCCCGATGAGTTTTATTTGCGAAGTTGCCCAAACTTTTGATGTGGAAACTACCGCTTTAATTTCGGGTAATGATCCACATTCACTGGCTTTCTCTGTTACCCGTAAAGGAACAGGGACAAGTGTTGAACGCACCAAAGCTTACAAATATCAATCATTGGCACATGGTTTTCGCAACGCTGAAGCAGAACCATTCGAAGTGACTGTAGAGCCGAACGATCATCCATTCAATCTGAATTCTCATTCAGGCCAGGAGTTTAACCTGATACTCGAAGGAACCATGCAAGTTCAGATAGCAGGCAATGATATTACACTGTACGAAGGCGACAGCATTTATTTTGATGCCACTAATCCTCATGGCATGAAAGCACTGAACGGGAAAAAAGTGAAATTCCTGGCAGTGATTATATAGTTTCCTTGCAAAAAGCAATATCTCTTTATCCCATAATTTGAGTTTTAATCCCAAATAGATAGGTTTTATCCCTGTTTTTTGTCTCACTAAAGCTTTTGGTATTACTTTGCAACGCAAATCAAATGCTTTAAAACAAAATAATGCTTATGTTAGAAAAGTTTCTTCAACAAACAGAATTTAAAGACTTTGAAGATTTCAAAGCAAATTACAAACTTATAGTTCCAGATAACTTTAATTTTGGCTACGACATTGTAGATGCCTGGGCAGCTAAAGAACCAAATAAACGTGCACTTCTCTGGACTAACGACTTAGGTGAATGCCGTGAATTTACCTTTGGCGAAATAAAAAAACACACCGATCAAACGGCTTCGTATTTCCAATCACTCGGAATCAAAAAGGGCGACATCGTGATGGCTATTCTTAAACGTCGTTACGAATTTTGGTTTACCATTGTTGCATTGCACAAAATTGGTGCCGTCATTATTCCTGCCACCCACTTATTGACAAAAAAAGACCTGGTTTACCGCAATAATGCAGCAGACATTAAAGCCATTATTGCCGTAGGCGAAGAACCGATTATCACTCATATTAACGACTCGATGCCCGAATCACCCAGTGTGAAGATGCTGATTTCGGTTGGACACATTGTACCGGAAGGCTGGCTCGATTTCCACAAAGGAATTGAAACTGCGGCACCATTTATTCCCATTGCCAACGTCAATAAAAATGATGATCCACTCATTATCAGCTTTACTTCGGGCACTACTGGTAATCCTAAAATGGTATTGCTCGATTGTGTTTACCCATTGGCACACATTATTACTGCAAAGTACTGGCAAAATTTACACGAAGAGAGCATTCACCTGACGATTGCCGACACTGGTTGGCTGAAAGCCGTTTGGGGAAAACTTTACGGGCAATGGATTGTTGGTGCTTGTGTTTTTGTATACGATCACGAGAAATTCACACCGGCAGCCATGCTGGAAATGATTCAGACACACAAAATAACATCGCTTTGCGCACCTCCTACTATTTTCCGCTTTTTAATTCGTGAAGACATTACCAAATACGATTTGTCATCGCTTGAGTATTGCACCATTGCCGGCGAAGCGTTGAATCCGGCTGTTTATGATCAATTTTTGAAACTAACCGGTATCAAATTAAAAGAAGGTTACGGACAGAGCGAAACTACCTTGTCACTCTTTACAGCTCCCTGGGTGGAACCAAAACCGGGTTCGATGGGATTGATTAATCCGCATTATGATGTGGACTTGCTGACACCGGAAGGTCGTGTGGCAGAAGTAGGCGAACAAGGACAAATTGTAATTCGCACCGATAAACGCTATCCCGAAGGACTATTCAAAGGCTACTATAGAAACGCCGAACTGACTAACGAAGCATTTCACGACGATGTGTATTATACCGGTGATGTGGCCTGGCGAGATGAAGATGGCTATTTTTGGTTTGTTGGTCGTGCCGACGATGTGATTAAAAGTTCTGGGTACCGCATTGGCCCGTTTGAAGTAGAAAGTGCTTTGATGACTCATCCTGCCGTGGTGGAATGTGCCATTACCGGAGTTCCCGACGAAATACGCGGGCAAGTGGTAAAGGCTACCATCATCCTTTCTAAAGAATACAAAGACAAAGCGGGCGACAAATTGATTAAGGAAATTCAGGAACACGTGAAAAACGTTACTGCTCCTTATAAATATCCCCGTATTATTGAATTTGTGGAAACATTACCTAAAACAATCAGCGGAAAGATTCGCCGTACTGAAATTCGTGAGAATGACAATAAGAATTTATAATTATGAAGATCATAAATTTATCGGACAATAACTCCGTGCTAAATCATTACCTGAAAGAAATACGCTCGGTAAAAATACAAAAAGACCCGATGCGTTTTCGCCGAAATATGGAACGCATTGGTGAAATAATGGCTTATGAGATTAGTAAAACCATGCGCTTCAAAACGGAAGATGTGAAAACTCCGCTTGGTACTGCTACGATTGGGATTATTGAAGAAAAGATAGTTGTGGCAACGATTCTTCGTGCCGGATTGCCTTTTCACACAGGTTTCCTCAATTATTTCGATGGTGCCGAAAATGCTTTCGTTTCTGCTTACCGTAAATATAAAGATGCTCTGAAATTCGATATTTTTATAGAATATATTGCTTCGCCAAACCTGGATGGGAAAACCCTGATTATCACTGACCCTATGTTGGCAACCGGTGGTTCCATGGAATTGGCTTACGGCGCATTACTCACCAAAGGAAAGCCTGCTCACATCCATATTGCCACCGTTATTTCGAGCCAGGTGGCCATTGATTATGTGGCTTCGCATTTCCCCGAAGTAAAAACCACCGTTTGGGCCGCAGCAATCGACCCGGAACTGAACGAACATTCTTATATCATCCCCGGACTGGGCGATGCCGGCGATTTGGCATTTGGAGAGAAATTGTAATAACGATTTATATTAGGAGTTTCCCGCAGATTACGCAGATTTACGCAGAATTTCTTAATCTGCGGCTATCTGTGCTATCTGTGGGAATTCTGTCTCTTTTAATTATATATTTTCTTGCTGAATTAATCCAAATTACAACGCAGAATTGATAAATTTTTGGTTGAACTTTAAATATTTGAATGTAAAATTTTATCTTTGTCCACAATTTCAGCACAAATAACAATCCATCAACATGAAATTCATTTCTTTTATTCGATCCTACTGGAAATCAATTGTTTTTACAGCAATCATACTCTATTTATCCTTTGCACCACCGTCAACATTCAATGGTGTTCCTTCATTTCCGAATGAAGACAAGTTGGTACACATTTTTCTGTACACTTGTTTGACAATATTACTAATATTTGATTTTATAAGATACAAAAAATCAACTGATAATAAACTTTCTTATATTTTGTTTTGCCTTCTCCTCCCAGTTATTCTTGGCGGATTGGTTGAAATTCTGCAACCCATGTATTTTGCACCCCGAACTGCCGAATGGCTCGACTGGTTTAGCGACATTACCGGTGTATTTATGGGTTGGACTGCAACAAAATTATTACGGAAACTGAACATTAGGATTTAATCTCTCAAATGACCGACGAAACACTGAAATACAAAATAGGTATTACGCTGATTAAAGGCATTGGAAATAATCTGGCTAAAAACCTGATTGCTTACATTGGCAGCGCAGAAGGTGTTTTTAAAGAAAAACAACAGAATCTGGCTAAAATTCCCGGGATCGGAGATGTCCTTTCCAGAGAAATTGTATCACATAATGTTTTGACCCGAGCCGAACAGGAAATTGAATTTATTGAAAAAAATAAAATTCAAACTACCTATTTTACTGATCGCGCCTATCCTTTCCGACTGAAAGAATGTGCTGATTCACCCATCATGATTTATACAAAGGGAAATTGTGACTTCAATAACGGAAAGTTTGTTGGAATTGTCGGTACACGCAATGCCACTGAAACAGGCAAAGAAAATTGTAAAAAATTAATTACTGACTTGGCATTATCGCAACCAAATACTATTATTGTCAGTGGATTAGCTTATGGCGTGGATATTTGTGCCCACAAAGCCGCACTCGATGCAGGACTTCCAACCATTGGCGTAATTGGTCATGGACTTGACAGGATCTATCCGGCAACACATCGTCCTACAGCTGTAAAAATGTTGCAAAATGGGGCTTTAGTTACCGAATACCTGAGTTTGACAAATCCCGACAGGCAAAACTTTGTGCAGCGAAACCGCATTATTGCTGGACTATGCGATGCCATCGTGGTGGTCGAATCGGCAGCTCGTGGTGGTGCTTTGATAACTGCTGAGGTTGCCAACGATTATAATCGCGATGTATTTGCTTTCCCCGGCAGGGTAACCGATGAATGGTCGGCGGGATGCAATGCTCTAATTAAAACAAACAAAGCATCTCTAATTGAATCGGCCGATGATATCTTGAATTTTATGAATTGGGAAAAGCAAGATTTTGCTAAAGCTCCGATTATACAAACTGCCATGTTTCTTGACCTTTCGGACGAAGAACAAACTATTGTCAGCACATTGCGACAAAATATGGACGGTTTGCAGCTAAACGAAATTGCCATCCAATTGGAAAAACCAATCAGCAAAATTTCATCTCTTTTATTGGGACTGGAATTTAAGGGAATTGTAAAATGCTTACCCGGTAACTTGTATAGAATTATAAAATAGTTGATTTGTTTAATGGATTGAGATGCGGTTTTTACCTCTTACGCCTAAAAAATCATGTATAGCAAAGAAGAATTAAAACAGTTAAAGAAAGAATTTTGGGAAGGTTTTGGCGTGTATTGCAGTCATGTTCCGGCTTTAAAGCGGCGAAAAAGTAAGTTCATGTTATACAATACCAAAATGAAAGGCGTTGAATTGAAATTCGATGCCACCCGCGAAGGTGCTTTTGTAATTCTTGAAATTAACCTGCATAACCCCAAAGAACGATTAGAAAAATACGAGCAGTTTGAACAATACAAAACCATTATGGAAAAACAATTTCCCGAAAGTTTGATTTGGGATTTTGCTTATGTTCGTGAAGCAGGCAATGAAGTCTGCAGAATTTATACTATGAAAACAGGTATCGACCTGCACCGCCGTATCCAATGGATGGAATTCTATCAATTTATGTCCACCGAAATGCTTAAATTAGAGAAAGCATTTAAGCTGGTAAAAGAGGCGATAGAGTAATTAATTTTACAAAAATATGTTTTTAGTGATGATATTCTTTAAAAAAGATAGGCTACTTTAAAATTACTTGTCCAAGCCAAACCACTATTGGGTTCTACACTAAAACCGTACTGGTATGAACTATCTAAAAAGCCACTGTTTTTTAAATTTGTAATTCCATAGCCAAGTCCTACGCTAAAATCAACAGCAAATCGATTGTCAAAAACCCATTGTTTGCCAACATTTAGTATTAAAGCACCTGAAAACGTGTTCTGCCTTACCGTATATGAATTGAATGAATTATACGTATAATCATACCTATTCTGGTTAAACGAATAGGTTGATAATGCAATCTCAGGTTTAAAATAAGTACCTTTTAATAAATGTGCATATCTCATTCCTCGAAGATAAAAATCAGGACTTTTAATAAATTTATAACCAAATTTTGCAAAAGCACCTCCTGGATTAACATTCAGAGGATCATATCCTATCCCAATTATGCCGAGGGTGCCCTCTATGCTTCGACCGGCTTTCAAACTTCGTTCATAACTTACAGCTAAATACGTATACAGTGGCGAAAACACATGGAATTTTATCGCGTTTAATTTATTATCAGCATATGAGTTTTTATCATACATCTCATTAACAAATGATTGTTCTTCGCCATTCTCATATTTGATTTTTGAAATATCATCTTTTGCGATGACCATTACCACATCTTTATATTTCTCTGGTATAAGATACTTCACTTCAACAAGACCTATTTCAATTATTTTGCAATTAATTGTTTGATTGTTTTTTTTATAAATAATGTCTTGGCCCCAAATGTTTATCGCAGTGAAAAAGACTATGAATCCTAAAAATAATTTTTTCATGGTTCTTTGGATTAATTAAACTTGTGATTTTTCGTTATAATAAATGCAAAGTTATAGTAAAATTTAATACATACAATAAATAAATACAAATTATTTAAAATTTTTGAGTAACTAAATACATCATTGCCATTAATTCCCTTATATAAATTTGCCAGGACTATTGTAAAAATCATTTCTTCATTTATGCCTATTTCTGTATCAACTTATTAAATTTGGTTGAGTCTTAAAATCAATCTGTTTTTGTGTTGATAAAACAAGTATTTTTTTGTAGTTTTGCATCCCATAAATAAACGTAAAAAGGAATATGGAGAAAAAGCGAATTAAAAGAGCCTTAGTGTCTGTTTATCATAAAGATAAGTTAGACGTAATCATAAAAAAACTACATACCGAAGGAGTTGAATTTATCTCTACCGGCGGAACTCAATCATTTATCGAATCGCTTGATATTCCGTGCAATGCCGTTGAAGATCTTACAGGCTATCCTTCAATACTTGGTGGAAGAGTAAAAACTTTACACCCTAAAGTTTTTGGCGGAATCCTTAACCGTCGAGATAACGAACTTGATAAAGCTCAAATTGCTGAATACGAAATACCTGAAATTGACTTAGTTATTGTTGATTTATATCCTTTCGAAGCTACTGTTGCTGCAGGCGCCGACGAACCAACCACGATTGAAAAAATTGATATCGGTGGTATATCTTTGATACGTGCAGCAGCTAAAAACTACAAAGATGTAGTTATTGTAGCTTCACAAGACCAATACGAACCTTTGTTAGACATTATATCAGCAAGTGGAGCTCAAACTACTGCTGAAGAACGCCGCTGGTTTGCGAAAGAAGCTTTTGCAGTTTCTTCGCACTACGATTCGGCAATTTTCAATTACTTTGATGGACAAGAAAAAACAGGTTTCCGCATGAGTGAAAACAATGCGAAAACACTTCGTTATGGAGAAAATCCACATCAGAGTGGAGTCTTCTTCGGTAAATTTGAAGATATGTTCGAGCAATTGCAGGGAAGGGAAATTTCGTACAACAACCTCCTCGATATTGATGCTGCGGTAAATCTAATCAATGATTTTGATGATATAACATTTGCAATCCTGAAACACAACAATGCCTGCGGTATTGCTTCGCGTCCAGTGTTGGTTGATGCCTGGAATGCTGCTTTGGCTGGTGATCCTGTGTCTGCCTTTGGTGGAGTTTTAATCACAAATGCTATAATTGACAAGGCTACGGCTGAAGAAATGAACAAAATTTTCTTCGAAGTAGTTATTGCACCTGATTATGACCTGGAAGCTATTGAAATTCTGAGTCAAAAGAAAAACAGAATTATTCTGATTATCAAAGATGCAAAAATAAAAGCTAAACAATTTCGTTCATTACTCAACGGCGTATTAATGCAAGACAAAGATATTCACACCGAAACAACTGAGGATTTGAAAGTGGTGACAGAAAAAGCGCCTACTGCCGAAGAAATTGAAGATTTACTTTTTGCAAATAAAATAGTAAAACATACCAAATCAAATGCAATTGTGTTTGCAAAAAACAAACAAATGTTTGCCAGCGGTGTAGGTCAAACTTCACGTGTTGATGCTTTAAGACAAGCAGTTGATAAAGCTTTGGCTTTTAATTTTGATTTGAAAGGTGCAGTTATGGCTTCGGATGCGTTTTTCCCTTTTCCCGATTGTGTGGAACTGGCTTCGGCAGCAGGAATAACAGCAGTAATCCAGCCCGGTGGCTCAATTAATGATAAACTTTCGATTGCTAAATGCGATGAAACAGGTTTATCGATGGTAACAACCGGATTCCGTCATTTTAAACATTAATTCTCTCGTAGAGACAAGGCATGCTTTATCTCTGTTAAAATTGATAAAAATAAAAATTAGAAATAAATTAAGAAAATGGGACTATTTTCATTTACACAAGAAATAGCTATTGACTTAGGCACTGCCAATACAATTATCATTCACAACGATAAAATTGTAGTTGATGAACCGTCGGTAGTAGCTTTGGACAAACGTACCGACAAACTAATTGCCATCGGCGAAAAGGCGCGTCAGATGCAAGGAAAAGAAAATGAAGGAATTCGCACTGTCCGCCCATTGCGCGATGGCGTAATTGCCGACTTCTATGCCGCTGAATTAATGATTCGCGGTATGATAAAAATGATTCCGACAAAGAATCATCTCTTCTCTCCTACCCTCAAAATGGTGGTTTGTATTCCCTCAGGAAGTACAGAAGTTGAAATTCGTGCTGTGCGCGACTCGTCGGAACATGCCGGTGGCCGCGAAGTATACATGATTTACGAACCAATGGCTGCTGCTATCGGTATTGGAATAGATGTAGAAGCTCCTAACGGTTGTATGATTGTTGATATAGGTGGTGGTACTACAGAAATTGCTGTTATTTCACTTGGAGGTATTGTTTCAAACAAGTCAATCCGTATTGCAGGCGATGACTTGACTTTGGATATTGTGGAATATATGGGACGTATGCATAATATCAAAGTGGGCGAACGCACTGCCGAATTAATTAAAATAAACGTGGGTGCAGCATTGACCGATTTAGAAGATGCTCCTGAAGATTATATTGTTCACGGACCGAACCGTATGACTGCTTTGCCCATGCAGGTGCCTGTTTCATATCAGGAAATAGCTCATTGCTTGGAAAAATCAATTTCTAAAATTGAAGCAGCCATTTTGAGTGCTTTGGAACAAACACCACCAGAATTATATGCCGATATTGTTCAAAAAGGAATTTATTTAGCCGGCGGTGGAGCATTACTTCGTGGGTTGGACAAGCGTTTGACAGACAAACTAAATATACAGTTTCACATTGCAGAAGATCCTTTGCGTGCAGTAGCCCGTGGAACAGGTATCGCATTAAAAAATGTGGATAAATTTTCATTCTTGATTCGATAAAAAATATTTTGACAAATACCTGAATTCAGGTATTTGTCAAAGTTTAACTTCCTCAGTTATCCTCTTCCTTTCTGCACAGATTTGATTTAACATGAAGAATCTCATCAATTTTTTGATTCAATACAGCGTTGTGTTTTTGTTTCTATTTTTAGAAATAATCTCTTTCACTTTGATTGTAAAAAATCAAGAGTATCAAAAAAGTGTATTCCTCTCATCAAGCAATTCTGTAGTTTCAAGCATGTACGAGTGGAGCAACTCTGTGGTGGAATTTTTTAAACTTCGTGCTGCTAATGATAATCTTTCTGAAGAAAATACTGCTCTTAAAAATCAGATTATCAAGCTTGAAAACAAACTTGTAACTCTTGAAAAGGTCACTCCTGACTCTGTGCATTTTCGAATTCCACCCGAAATGGAATATCAATTTATTGCTGCTAAAGTAATAAAGTGCACAACAAATAAACTACAAAACTATATTACGCTAGATAAAGGGGCTTTGGATGGCATAAAAATAGATATGGGCGTTGTTAGCGATGAAGGTGTAGTTGGAATAGTAAAAAACGTTTCTCCAAAATTTTCAGTTGTAATACCAATTCTGAACCCCAAAATAGAGATAAGTTGTAAATTTAAACGTAATAATTATAGCGGCTCGCTTCTTTGGAATGGTGTGGATTACCGTTATGCAAATCTTACAGACATTGCCCGCCATGTTGAGCTATCATTGGGTGACACATTGATAACAAGTGGATTAACCAGTACTTTCCCCGAAGGAATTCCTGTAGGAAGTGTAGAAGATTTTAAAATTAAAGAAAGCGACGCTTATTATAGAATAAAAGTGAAATTAGCCGTGAATTTTCGTACACTTTCATACGTAAAAGTTATAAATTACCTGAATTTTCAAGAGCAAAAAGATTTGGAAAAAAAGTCTGAAGAACAATAGTTAATTCCAATGATCACGTTAACTGATAATTTTTAAATAAAATGCCTACAGTACTTCAAAACATATTCCGTTTTATACTTTTGGTGCTTTTTCAGGTGCTGGTGTTGGATAACATCCAGTTTTTGGGTTTTGTCAATCCGTATCTTTATATATTATTTATTATTGCATTACCGGTACAAACTCCACGTTGGTTTTCGCTCATTTTGGCCTTTGTAATAGGAATTACGGTAGGCATTTTTTCAAATATCCCCGGACCACATGCTTTTGCAACCGTACTTGTGGCATTTTCTCGCGATGGAATTATAAAATTATTTACTCAGATTGAAGAAGGTAATAATCCGACTCCTTCCTTTTATACTTTTGGAGTAAGTGCTTACATAAAATATGTAGTACTATTAGTTCTGATTCATAATTTTACTTTGTTCATTTTAGAATCTTTTTCGTTTATCAATTTTTGGTTACTCCTGAGTAAGATAATTCTCAGTTCTGTTGTAACAATACTCTTAATTTTAGGATTCCAATCTATTAAAACAAAATAAAGATGATTAATGATACACTTCAGAGCAGAAGATATGTGATTGCCATAATCATGTCTGCTGTCATTGTTGTGTATATTTTGCGATTATTTACCATTCAGGTTATAGACACTAAATATAAAAACGGAGCTGATAGCAACGCTTTCCTTAAAAAAACACTTTTCCCTCCCCGTGGTCTTATTTACGACAGGAATCATAAATTATTGGTTTACAACAAGCCTGCGTTTGATATTGCGCTTATTATGCGCGAAATTCACGATTTAGATACAATTTCTTTTTGTAAGGCATTAAACATTGATAAACAGTTTTTTATAAACAGAATAGAAGAGATTAAAGACTATAAGAAGAATCCCAGTTATTCTTCCTACACTCCTCAACTTTTTATGACCCAGCTGGGCATTGAAGAAATTGCTACTATTCAACAATCAATGTACAAATATCCCGGATTTTATATTCAAAACCGAACCTTGCGAGAATATGCTTTTCCTACAGCTGCTCACGTTCTTGGAAATATTGGAGAAGTATCCCAAAGCAGAATCGATAACGACGATTACTATAAGCAAGGCGACTTTGCTGGACGCGATGGCATTGAATATACCTATGAAGAACAATTGCGGGGCGAAAAAGGTGTAGAAATTTTACTTCGCGATGCCAAAGGGAGAATTAAAGGAAAATATGAAAATGGTAAAGATGATATAGCACCTAAAGCCGGACAAAATTTAACATTAACTCTTGATGTACAGTTACAGCAACTTGCAGAAAAACTTTTAACAGGGAAAGTGGGAAGTGTTGTTGCCATTGAGCCATCAACAGGCGAAATTTTAGCAATGGCTTCTAGCCCAACTTTCGATCCATCTATTTTGGTTGGACGACAGCGGTCAAAAAATTATATGCAACTTGTAAATGATGAAACAAAACCATTGATAAATCGTGCTACGCAAGCTCAATATTCACCCGGCTCTGCTTTCAAACCGCTTCAAGCACTAGTTTTTCAGCAAATGGGTGGAATTACTGAAAACACAATGTTTGCTTGTAATGGGCCAGAATCATCTCCAGTAAAATGTACGCACCATCATGGATCACCGGTAAGCCTGCTTAATGCGATTGAACAAAGTTGTAATCCATATTTCTGGAATGCATTTAAAACTACCATAGAAAAAAATGGATATGGGAAAAAAAATGAGATTTTCAGAAACACTTATGACGACTGGGCAAGACGGGTAAAATTGTTTGGATTAGGAAGTAAATTTACTGATAGCGACATTTATGAACAAGCTCGGGGTTACATCCCAACTCAAAAGTTTTACAACCGTGTTTACAGAGGTGTTACTGGCTGGCGTGCTATAACCATAAGATCACTAGCTATTGGACAAGGCGAGGTTTTAGTTACTCCGCTTCAGTTGGCTAATGTAATGGCTGCTATAGCTAATCAAGGATATTATATTACTCCGCACCTGAATAAATGTGATTCAATGTTGAAAAATATTCATCAATGTGGAATTGATAAAAAATATTTCCCGATTGTATTTGAAGGGATGTCTGGGGTTTTTGAAGATGGGACCGCCCGTGCTTCGAGAATTGAAGGTTTGGATATGTGTGGAAAAACCGGCACTGCAGAAAATAGTCATGGAAAAGATCATTCCATTTTTGTAGGTTTTGCTCCACGCGATAATCCTAAGATTGCCATTGCTGTAATAGTTGAAAATGCAGGGTTTGGAGCTACTTATGCAGCACCAATTTTCAGTTTACTGGTAGAGCAATATATAAAGGGGAAAATAGCCCGAACTGAATTAAGAGACAGAATTACAAACTTAGTAACTAACTCAAATGTACAAGAACGTTAGCATAAGATATGCTTTAGACTGGACAACCGTATTTTTTTACGTGGTACTTGTTGTTATGGGTTGGATTAGCATTTACGGTGCCAGTTACAACTTTGACCAAGCGAGCATTTTTGATTTCAGCCAGCGTGCAGGTAAGCAATTTATTTGGATAATTACTGCTTTTGCAATAGGTGGAGCACTACTACTCATCGATTCAAAAATGTACAATATTTTTGCTTATTTCATTTATGCAGGAACAATTTTATTGTTAATAATAACCATCTTTGTAGCTCACGACATCAAAGGATCCCGCTCTTGGTTGGTGCTGGGTCCTATAAGTTTCCAACCCGAAGAAATCGCTAAAATGGCTACTGCCTTGGCTTTGGCTAAATTTATGAGTTCCTATAATTACAAGCTCAAAAATTGGAAAGATTTACTTCCTTTAAGTTTCATAATATTCGGACCGGCACTCATAATTGTTTTGCAAAACGAAACAGGTGGAGCATTGGTTTTTTTAGCATTCTTGTTAGTGCTTTATCGCGAAGGAATGAATGGAATTGTGCTCCTAATTGGTTCTTTTGCCGTTTTACTTTTCATTACCATCATAAAACTTAGTATTATTCCTATTCAAGTTGATAGAGGTACTTTAGGAATGATTTTAGGGATGTCGTTTATTCTGTTCGTCGAAATAGGATACGCAATATTTTTTGGGAAAAATCAAAAAGAAGCTCTTATTTTGCTGGCTGGCACTTTTGTTATAGGATTAGTTTCGTATTTCATAAACATAGGGTTTTATCTGAATTACAATTATGTAGCTATTTTCACGGTATTAGCTTCATGTATTTACTGGATAGTAATTGAGATTTTTAAGCGATATAAAAGATATTGGATGCTTGCATTATTCTCTTTTAGTTCTGTATTATTTTGTTTTTCAGCCGATTATTTGTTTGAAAAAGTGCTCGAGCCACATCAACAAGTTCGAATAAGAGTTTTACTTAATATGGAAAATGCTCCATTGGGAGCTGGTTACAACGTGAACCAATCTAAAATTGCTATTGGATCTGGCGGTTTTTGGGGCAAAGGCTTCCTGAATGGCACACAGACCAAACTAAAATACGTTCCAGAGCAAGATACAGATTTTATTTTCTGCACCGTAGGCGAAGAACACGGTTTTTGGGGTTCAACGTTGGTTCTGTTTTTCTATTGGCTACTGCTCATGCGAATACTCCGTATTGCCGAACGACAGCGAGATCAATTTAGTAGGGTTTATGGTTATTGCGTAGCCAGTATTTTCTTTTTTCATCTGACAATTAATATTGGGATGGTTCTAGGAATTATGCCCGTAATAGGCATTCCTTTGCCTTTCTTCAGCTACGGAGGTTCATCTCTTTGGGGTTTTACCATTTTGCTCTTTATACTGCTAAGACTTGACGCAGCGAGGTTAGAAAGATTAAGGTAAACCTTACAACCTGATATAGATTTTATTTTTGTCCATTATAAAGCCAACCAACCAACAGGTAAGCATCCACCATACCGAGAACAAAAATGCACCGAGATAATCTCCCGAGTAAATAAAAATATGGTTGTACAACCAAGAGAAAAGTGGTTCCTTACCGATATGAATCATCCACAAGATTGTAACACCCAATTCGCTCATAAGGTAAATAGACAAAGGGTTTTTCCCTGTTACTAAAAAGAAATAAGTTCCTCTTGTTTTCCCCAAAAAATCAGTTATATAAATGATAACTGATAATATTAAACAATCCAACCCCACCGTCAGTAAAGCGTACGAACTTGTCCAGAGTTTCTTATTTACAGGAAAAAATGAATTCCAGCAATATGCAATAAAAAGTAAGACAAAACCTACAAGCAAAAGCTTTGTAAGCCCTTCATACGTTTTCCCTTTTTTTTGCAAGTAACGCCCAACTGCATATCCTGCAATTACATTAAATAAAGCCGGTAAAGTACTTAATAAACCTTCGGGATCAAACGGAAAACCTTCGCCGGTGTACAAATGATTAACTCCAATTAGCCAAGTATCAAGACGTAAAACTGCATTCCCCGTCTTCGAAAATTCGAGTCCGGGAGTGCCAAAAATACTCAAAAGTGCCCAATACGCCACCAAAAAAAACACTCCAAGCCAAATTGTTTTTTTTGTCCCTAGATAATATACCATTAGTGCAACAATGCCATAACACAAAGCGATTCGTTGTAAAACGCCAAAAATACGGGTTTGAGAAATAGGAGATAACGTCAAATGAGATTGAGCATCTAATTTGAAAAATGGAAACCAATACATCAGGTAACCAATAGCAAAAATTAAAACTGTACGTTTGAAAATTTTCCACAAAACTTCCGATTGTTTCATGGTCTCCCACTTTTTCATTACAAAACTCATTGCATTACCCACCGCAAATAAAAAGGATGGGAACACCAAATCTGTGGGTGTGAATCCATTCCAATCGGCATGTTTTAGTGGCCAAAAAGTGGTAGCACCATTACCGGATGTATTCACGATAATCATAAAACAAACAGTAAGTCCGCGGAAAATGTCCAGTGCAGTAAAACGGTAGGATTCAGCAGAAATTTTGGTTGAATTTATCATAATTTGATTACTTTAATACATATTGAAATTAACTAATTCATTCTGTTTCAAAATTAAATGTATTTATAAACCATATAAACAGCCACGCCCAATAAAAAAACTGCATACACTTTTTTAAATGTTGTTGTAGGTAATTTTATTGCCAGTTTGGTTCCAAAAAACACCCCAAAAACAATCCCCAAGGCCATCAATCCGGCGTAAAGCCAGTTTAAATATCCGGCATGAGCATAAACAATTACGCTGGGTAAACCAACGGGTAATTGCAAAGCAGCAAGCGAAGTAGCCGAAGCCGCTTTCGGATTGTAACGAAAGTATTTTACAAGCATCGGTACGATAACCAATCCGCCTCCTTTTCCAAACAATCCAGCTATTACACCTGCAAAAATTCCTAAAAGAATAAATTGCCAAAAAGGATAATCAATTTCCTCTCCATTCACAATATTTTCGGTACTAATGTGCTGTTTATTCCGTCGAAGCAATTTTGGAATATCCAAATACCCCACAGCCACATAAAGCAAAAAAGCAGCATAAAGCTTTGACAACACCTTGACATCTACCGATATAGCCATTTCAGCTCCAAAATAGGACCCTGCAAGCAAACCCAATGAAATCCAGAGTGCATTTCTTAACTGAATAAGTCCGGCTTTGTAAAAAGCAATAACGCCCAAAATTCCCACGGGCAGTAACATGGCTGCCAGCGAGGTTGCATTTGCATTTAACATCCCCATACCAAAAATTGCAATTAACGAAGGAACCATTATAATTCCACCACCAATACCAAACAAGCCGGACATAATGCCAGCCAAAATACCTAAAATTAATATACCTATTTCCATTTCTTATTTTTATGATTTGCAAATTTAATTTATTTTATTGAATTCCATAGCTCATCAGTGAGTTAAGTCATTAATTTGACTAAAATTAAAACGCCCGATATTATAAATACCAGGCGTTTGTAATACTATTCGTCAAAAAGTTATTGTTGAGCAAGAATTTCCATCGTATCCGAAGCAATCATGAATTCTTCATCAGTTGGGATCACAACCACTTTGACTGTAGAATCCGGAGTACTCAATAATACCTCTTTACCACGTGATTTGGCATTCAATTCGTTATCAATCTTCACGCCCATAAAATTTAATCCAGTACAAACATATTCGCGAGTTGGCGTCTGATTCTCTCCAACTCCACCTGTAAATACAATAACATCAACCCCTCCCAAAGCAGCTACGTATGAACCAATGTATTTTTTAATTCTATATTCATACATATCCCAAGCTAATTTGGCTCGTTCATTGCCATCCTTTGTGGCATTTTCAATATCGCGCATATCGGACGAAATTCCTGAAACACCAAGTACACCACTATGTTTATTAAACAAGGTGGAAACTGCTGCCGAACCAATCATTTCTTTTTCCATCAAAAATGTAACAACTCCTAAATCAACATCTCCCGAACGAGTCCCCATCATAAGTCCTTCAATTGGTGTGAATCCCATTGATGTATCTATTGACTTTCCATTTTTAATGGCACATACTGAAGCTCCGTTACCAATATGAGCTGTAACCATTCTGGTATTGTTGTAATCCAATCCCAAAAATTCACAAGCACGTTTTGAAACATACCGATGACTTGTTCCATGAAAACCATAGCGACGAATACCATATTTTGTATATAATGAATACGGAATGCCGTACATATAAGCATAATCGGGCATAGTTTGATGAAATGCGGTATCAAAAACTGCTACCTGTGGAACGGCTGGCAACAATTCGTTGATGGCATAAATACCCGCTAAATTTGGTGGATTGTGCAACGGAGCAATGTCGATACATTCAACAATTTTCTGAATTACTTCCTCTGTAATAAGTACGCTGGCGTTGAATTTCTCCCCTCCATGAACTACCCTATGGCCAACTGCATTAATTTCTTCTAACGATTCAATACAACCATGCTTTTGGCTTGTAAGAACACCCAGAATATATTCAATAGCAATCTGATGTTCCAGAATTTCACCTTTTAAAATCACTTTTTGTCCATCTTGACGAATATGTTTCAGGAAAGAACCTTTCATCCCAATTTTTTCAACCCCTCCGGCACCCATCTCTTCGTTAGTGTCCATATCGAGCAATTTATATTTTACAGACGAACTTCCGCAGTTCAATACTAATATTTTCATGTTTCTGTTCCTCCTTATTTAATTATATTGCCTAAATCATCGTAGGTATAAAAACCTTTATTTGTACTAACTCCAAAATGTTTTGCGCGGAAAAGACGCAGTAAAATAGGTGAGGGTTTGTATTTTAAACTACCATATTCATCCCATAAATTCTCGAGCAAACGAACAATTTTTTCGATGCCCATTTGATCAGCTGTACGAAAAACTCCCTGACGATGGCCAAAACCAACAGTTAAAACAAGATCAATATCTTCAACACTCGAAATTCCTTCAAGCAAAATTCCGCAAGCTTCGTTCAATTGTATAAGAAAGAGGCGAATACTTACCAATCCAGACGATTCCAATACCGGAATGTATTGATGATTAATCAGTCGGGCAAATTGGCAAACTTTATCGTAAGTTTCAGTCGATGTATTTAACCCTGGAACTATTTCAATTATTTGTGAATCAGGCACATTTGAAAGAAAATGTAATCCTATACAACGTTCGGTATGTTCAAGTTCCGATGCCAAATCTGTAACAATTACTGTTGTAACATTTGAGGCTATAATCGCGTTTGTCGACAAGACCCGCTCTAATTCTTTAAAAACTTCTTTTCGTTGTGCAATTCTTCTTTCACCGGTTTGATCGTGATAACGAATAGCTTCAATTACAAAATCACATCCACTAAAGTCAGCATAACTCGAAGTCCCGGTAATACGACTGATAATTGCTTTTTTCTCATTTTCAGTCAAACCCCAGTTCGAAATCTTTTTATCTAATTTTTCTTCAATGCGACTATAGGCATTGACAATACTCTCTTCATTAGGTTCCAAAAAAACCACCTCCATACCATTGAGTGCTGCCGTTGTAGCAATTACGCTCCCTTCTTTACCACAACCCACAACGCCTATGCGCGAAAACAAAGTCCGTTTCCGGTTACGTTTGCTAAGGCCGTAGCGTTCAATTACTTCAATAATTTCTTCTGCCATAATATTTTATTTAATGCATAAATTATAATTCATAATGCACAATTCAGCTTTAAAATGCAGTTATAATTATGCATTATGAATTGTGAATTAATTTTTCATTGCCTGATTCGCAGTAATTGTAATCATCCTCACAATATCATCAACCGAGCAACCACGTGAAAGGTCATTTATCGGTGCAGCCATTCCTTGCAAAATTGGTCCTACAGCTTGTGCACCAGAGAACCGTTCAACCATTTTATAGCCAATGTTTCCAGCCTGTAAATCTGGGAAAACCAACACGTTGGCATGTCCGGCAATTTTACTTCCTGGAGCCTTACTTTGCCCAATTTCAGGAACCAACGCCGCATCGGCTTGTAATTCACCATCAATAAGCAAATCAGGAGCCATTTCTTTGGCAATACGAGTAGCTTCCACCACTTTATCAACCAATTCGTGTTTTGCACTTCCTTTCGACGAGAAACTTAACATAGCCACACGTGGTTCGTAACCGCAGATAACACGTGCTGTATTTGCTGTGCTAATGGCAATTTGTGCCAATTCCTCGGCTGTTGGATTTGGATTTACAGCACAGTCTGCAAAAACCAATAACCCGTTTTCGCCATATTGAGGAGTTGGTGTAAACATTAACAGTGCACCTGAAACAACATTAATTCCTGGTAATGTTTTTACTATCTGAAAAGCCGGCCGAAGTACATTTCCGGTAGTGTTTTGTGCACCGGCCAATTCTCCATCAGCATCTCCGTTTTTAATCATCAAACAGCCAAGGTATAACGGATTTTTAGCCAACTTTGTTGCTTCTTCAATGGTCATGCCTTTACTCTTCCGAAGCTCGAAAAGCAAATTGCTATAATCCAACATTTTTGCATTAGTTTCCGGATCTACAATTGTAGCTTCAACAATGTTTGTAAGGTTATTTTCAGCAGCCAGTTTTTTGATTTCCGCTTCATTTCCAATCAAAATCAATTTGGCAGCTTTTGCTTTCAGAATGATATCTGCCGCTTTCAATGTTCGGATTTCAGTACCTTCCGGCAAAACAATACGTTGTAAGTTCGCCTTGGCACGTGCCATAATTTTTTCTAATAATTCCATCTTAAAGATATAGAGTGTGTTGTAAATTCTGAGTGCAGTTATTTTTCGTACCGAAAAACAATACAAAGATACTGCAATATTCTAAAATTGCAATGTAGAGATGGCAGTTTTTGCTAAATATTTGAGAGTATGTCAAATTGTATAATAGATATATCAAATTTTCCAATTTAAAAGGCACTTTTATATCTTTTTCCTCTCAACGTAAATCAAATCAAAAATGGAATTTTGTAAGAATCGTCAAAACTCAAACTTCACTAGCAACCTTACATCCGTTTTTCTGTTTCCGGAAATTGTTTCATTGCCACTACTAAGCGTTTCGCGGTCGTCGGCATAAACGGTTTGAGCAATTTTGAACCAAAGCGAAAGACGTTTATTCAAATCATATTGCAAATTCAGATAATACCGGTTTCCCAAACCAAAATACATTGGGATAGAAAAAGCATAAAGCACATCCTTTTCATATGAATAAAACCGGTTTTCATAATCAATCGCATCAAAAAACTGATACCTGAAATTAAGCTTAAGTGGAATCGTTTTAAAAGCATAACTAACATCTTGCGAAGCAATAACTCCATACGTCCATGCGGCATTACCCTGTCGCGATAAATTTCCTTCCAACACATTCTTGAATGTAAAGTTTTCATACGAATATGTAAGCTGATACCGCAACGATGTTTTTTGAAGCGGAACTACTATCGGCATCACAACTCCCGAAGCAGATAAATTTGTTTGCTTTTCTTCAAATTTGAAACGCCAATACATCGCAATATTTCGTTTGGGAGCGAAATCGGCTTGAAACAAATAATCTCTGCCAATGGAAGGTGCATCAACCCCATATTTTGGCCATGGAAAACGATAACTATCGGCGTAAGCAGCCAACTTCCATTTCCTAAACGGACGAACTTCGGCACCCAGATACAAACCATTTTCATTGTTTATTCGAGAAGTCTCGGAAAATGAAGAAGCATAAAAAGTGTCATATTCCGGAGAATAGTACCGCTGCAAAACTACCAGGCTGACTGTTGATGTAGGACTAAAATAAAATCCATTCAACGTGGCAATCGAACCATTATCAGTCATCGCAGATTCTCCAAACAGATTCAGTTTTTTCCATCTGTAACGATAATAAACGCCACCGGTTGTTTGCCTTTTACCTTCAAAGTAAAAATAATTGTATACAGACTTTTCTGGGATTAAGTTATTATCTAACTCAGTGTGAACAGCCGTTATTCCAACTTGCAAATTCATGTTAGTATATGTTGCATTGCCTCCGACAATTTGCTGGTTTACAGTGTGTTTCTTACTTAGTTCGTCTAATGTTCGATGGTAACCTGTAGTGATATTACTCGAAAAGGAACCATTAACAGTGTCACCATCAATCATTTTATTGGAATAAAAAACTGAAACATCGAACTTTTTGAATCGGATAGTAGCTCCTCCACCTCTGAAGAAATTACTTTCATCGGTTGAACTGAATTTCTTTAATCCGGAACTACGGGGTGTAACATTCAGCACATACGACGATTTTCCCATTCCGAATTCGGGATGCAATACCAAACCTTGTCCAAAATTTGCCCGAAAATCTCCAATAACTATTGTTTTAAACTTACCGAAATTATTTAATTGAGCGTGAAACGAATAAAAATCATAACCTCTGTGTGTCGATCCCCAAAATTGTTCGCCTGCATCTTTTTCTGCTGTCATGCCAAACTTAATCCTATCTTTGTAATGATAGTTATAACGCAGCGAATTATAAAGGTCGTTCCCCAAATAATTAACGGAATTTGTTGAGGCTGAATTTTGATCTTCTTCAGGTAAAAACCGATAACCTTCCTTGGTTTCAATTCCTTTATCCAAGCGAAAAAATAATTCATTTTTACCATATTTTAATAAATCATTCCAATAAATTTTTGGAGTTAAATTCCCAGCTTCACCAATTTTTATAAAGGGCAACATGCGTCGAATATCTGTCATATCCAATCCTTCAATTAGTTGAAGTTCATAAATAGTTTGCATAGAGCCATTTTCATACACATATGACTGAATATTTTCAATTTGGATATCTGATAGAAATGGTAATTTTTCGAGCTCTTCGCGTGTAGCTAGATTCAAATTAATTGGGTTTTCCGAACAAAACATTAAGTCTTCAAAAAAGCTATCATAGTCAATAGTTTCTTCACTTTCTGCCGCATATTGTTCAAAGATATCAGCAATGAGTTGTTCAGTTGTGGAAACAGCATCCTGAGCTCTTACTGAATAAGAGCATATTATCAGGGAAAACAGATATAATACCAACCGTTTCAAATTTATTCTGATGTTATTTGCAGAAAATCCTTTTTATTTTTTAAATCGATATTTGATGGTAGCAATAGTATTCAGCCCAAGCAACGGATGCATTTCGCAATTCAAATTGAACTGAAAAGAACCGGTTTTAAACCCAAACCCCAGACATGGCACTAAATAATCGGAACAATAAGCTCCCAATTTTACATTAACGCTTTGCAGCATTTGGTATTCAAAACCGGTTGCAAACCTATAATTACTACTTACTTCTTTGTCTATCTGGGTGCGCCATGCAAGCTCCGGAGAAAAAAAGTATTCCGTACCCAAACTGAAAACGGATGGAATTCTTTTAGTCACAAATTCGGTTTTTATGTTGGACTGAAATGGATTAAAGGAATGAAAACCCAAGTTAAATTTTGATGAAAACTTAACGGATAACCCTATTTGAGGTAAGAAAGCACCACGATAAGAATTGGAAGCAGCGAAATATGCAGTGTAATAATCGAATTGCACTCCCATTGCAAATTTATTTGAAAAACTTCGTGCAAAATCGATTCCCAAAAGCATTTCGTGATAAAATGAATATCCAAAATGCGAGAATGAAATTCCGGTGTTGAGTAAGTTTGAAGGCAAAGCGAGTTGAACACTTTTAGTAGAAAGTTCGGAAAGAAAGAATCTGTTTTCATATTCAATTCCTATTTCGGGCTTCTCCGCGTAACCTAAAATAGCTGGATTATTAAATGCTGCCCAATTGCGTGAATCAGCAACCGATGTTTGAGCAATTGCATTTGAAGAAGGAATTACAGTAGAGATTTGAGCTTGAAGAAATTGACAAAAAAATAGAATTATAACCGTTGAAAAAAAGGGCTTCATAGAAATAAAGGTTTTAGTTACAATAGATTTAATAATACTATATAAATTTTGAATAGCCAAAAATATACAAAATAAACGAATTAACAACAATTTTAATAAATAATATTTGTTTGGAATAGAAATTGCAACAATTTTTTTTGTACTAAATAATTTCCTCAATTATGAAAAAATTAAGTTTTTTATTGCTATTTACTTTAATCTCAGTCTCATTTGTAGAGTTATATGCCCAAAATTCTATAAAGAATATACCTCCTGAAGACAGAATAGTGTGGATAGAAAAAAATGGGAAAGATACTATGCTGATGGTTTATTTAAATGAAATTTATATTTTCCCTCCCGAACGTTTCAAAAACAAAAATCAAGAGAAGTTTTATTATAGCACCGTGCGTGATGTAAAATTAACGCTGCCATATGCAAAACTAATTGCAAGTGAACTTAATAAAACAAATATAAAACTTGCTTCAATTTCGGATGAGAAAGAACAGAAAAAATACCTGAATACTTACGAAAAAGAAGTGTTTAAAAAATACGAACCAAGTCTCAAAAAAATGTCAATAAATCAGGGACAAATGCTGTTGAAACTTATCGACCGCGAGTGTGCTGAAACACCCTACGAACTGATTAAAGCCTATCGTGGGAGTATATCTGCCTTTTTTTGGCAAGGAGTTGCTCGGCTTTTTGGCTCGAACCTAAAATCTACATACGATGGAGCAGATAAAGACAAAATTGTAGAGAGAATAATTATACTTGTTGAAACAAATAGGCTTTAAAATGAAAAATATAATTCAACACCAACAACCATTATTTCAAGAAAATTCGTCAGAATTAAATGCAGATAAAGCTAATATTCGTCAGAAAATCAGAGAATTAAAAAAAATGATGAATGAGCCTCAAAAGCATCAGGAAGCTAACGCTGTTTTCACTAAAATAGAATTATTGCCTGAATTTATTGCTTCAAAAACAATTCTACTTTATTGGTCAACACCAGATGAATTACCTACTCATGAAATTGTTGAAAAGTGGAGTTACGAAAAACAAGTGGTTCTTCCAACAGTTGTTGGAGATAATTTAGCTTTAAAATCTTATGTTGCCGGAGGTGCAATGACGCAAGGTGCATTAGGTATTTGGGAACCTGATTCTTCAGAAAATTACACTGGGAATATAGACCTTGTAATAGTTCCTGGAGTAGCATTTGACGCTAAAAGAAATCGTTTGGGGCGTGGCAGAGGCTTTTACGATCGGTTTTTCAAAACCAATAATTCAATGAAAATAGGCATTGGATTTGATTTTCAATTGTTATCAGAAATCCCTACTTCAAAATTTGACATTCAAATGGATAAGATAGTAACTCCATTTAAAACAATTGAATAGATTTGTATCAAACCGGTGAAGTAACTAAGTCATCCATTTTGGTCAACTCTTTTTCTCCTTTTCGGTAATAGTAAACCAATCCGTAACTCTTACATTTCATCAGCCTGGAATATGGCTTTTCGTTCTTAAACTTAGCCTCTACCTGATTCCAAATATCCAAAATAATCATATCTCCTTTTTCTCGTAAACTTACCAAATCTTCCCAATTACGGTTGGTTGTATTTTGATGGAGTTTTTGGGTCGATTTATATTCTTTAAATACTTCGTAATGAACTTTTACTTTGGCAATTGTAGGATTATAAATTGGTAGTCCGCCATTTCTAAGCCGCTCATTTTCACCATCAATAATACATTTCCCCCAATTTAACAAAGAAGACTCTGTACTTAAATCGGGCACAACATGAACGTTCGGATCCAATTGGTAAAATAGCTTATGATCCTTTTTTATGTCACCCCGAATAACCGAAAGATTAAAGACCTGAATAAAATGTGAAATATAGAGTCGTGCATTGTGCACAATCTGTTGATAACGCTTATTGGCCGAAATCTGACTTTCAAGGGTTTGTTGGTACTGAACCAACTGCTTTTCAAATCCATTAAGGTAAGTTTTAGCTTCATGAATGGTTTTATACGAAACTATTTGCTCTCCAAAATTTTCTTTATCGGCTTGTTGGATAGCTGTTCGCAACGCCCGCAAACGAGCCTGATCAGTGTTGGGTAGTCTTCTGTATGGCATACTTAATTCAGTGTTTTGAAGTACTTATGCCGACAAAGATAAAAAATTAATCGTTTCTAAACATTAATTTTTCGGCTAATTTTCTTAATTCTTGCTTTTTATTCTCCAAAACTGACACTTTTTCGAGATTTGCGATGGCCTTGGTGTAAAAAAATTGCATCTTGTCTTCGCAAATTGACTTTACACCTAGCCGGTTAAATAGTGAAGTAACAGCCAGAATTTTCTGATTTGATAAGTTATCATCAAATGCGTTAAGCCAGTTTTCAAGTTCTGCTCCATCTTCTCCTTTTGCCAATTCAAGTGCATGAATCAATAAATATGTTTTCTTATTGCAAAGAATATCACCGCCTATTTTTTTCCCAAATGTAGCTTCGTCGCCATATACATCAAGCAAATCGTCTTTCAACTGGAATGCCAGACCAATATTAATACCAAAATCATAAAGCAATTGCGCATCCTCCTCTCCTGCTCCACCTATCCATGCGCCGGTTTTTAACGCACAACCAAGCAAAACAGCTGTTTTCAACCGAATCATTTCAAGATATTCTTCAGCTTTTACATCATCACGGTTTTCAAAATCTACATCGTATTGTTGTCCTTCGCAAATTTCGGCAGCTGTTTTCGAAAATAAATCCAAAACCTGCTTTAAATATTCAGATGGAGTTTGTGCAATAAATTGATATGAAGCTATTTGCATTACGTCGCCAGAAAGAATAGCTGTATTATCATCCCACTTTTTATGTACAGTTGGGCGACCACGACGAACATCGGCTCTATCCATTATATCGTCGTGAAGCAACGTAAAATTATGAAAAATCTCTATCCCAAGTGCCGAATTTACTGCCGGCTGAACATTATCAGAAAACAAATTACAGGCTAATAATGTCAAAGCTGGTCGAATCCTTTTTCCGCCCATACTTAAAACGTAACCAATTGGTTCGTAGAGTCCACGTGGATCTTTATTCCAATTAATAGTTTCTAATTCAGTTGTAATTATATTTTGTATATCTTCAAATGCTTTCATAATTATTTTCAAGTCAACTCATTTTCAATAATTTCCGTCATCACATCTTTAATATCCATTCCGGCAGCAGCAATTTGTTGTGGGATAAAACTGGTGGCAGTCATTCCGGGAGTTGTATTTACTTCCAATAAATTTATCATATCGCCTTCAGAAATAATATAATCAATGCGTACAATGCCTTTACAACCCAGAATATCATAAATTGCCGAAGTCAGTTTTTGAACACGATCAGTTAGTGTTGCACTGATCCGGGCAGGTGTAATTTCCTCAACTTCTCCTTTGTATTTTGCATCAAAGTCAAAGAATTCATTTTTTGGAACTACTTCTGTAACAAGCAACACATGCGAATTGATTTTAGTTTTATAAATACCGCATGTAATTTCAGTTCCTGCCATAAAAGCCTCAATCATTACTTCTTCGCCTTCGGCAAATGCCAGCGCAATGGCAGGTTGAAGTTGTTCAGCGCTTTTTACTTTGGTTACTCCAAAACTACTTCCACCCACATTTGGTTTTACAAAGCATGGAAAACCTATTTTCAGTGCAATCTCTTCGTCAGAAACAGTTTGACCGGCACGAAGTACCAACGACTCCGAAACCTTCACGCCAAAACCTTTCAGATATTGGTTGCAGGTAAATTTGTTAAAAGTAATAGCAGCAGCCAGCACACCACAACACGAATATGGCAACCCTATTAATTCAAAATATCCCTGAAGAATTCCATTTTCTCCGGGAGTTCCATGAATGGTTATATAAGCAAAATCAAAATTTGTTTTTTCTGCATTTCTGGTAAAACTGAAATCGTTTTTGTCGATCGCAATTTTCTCATTATCTGACCATTCAACCTGCCAGGTTTGTCCTACAATGGTTACAATAAATAAATTGTAACGCTCTTTATCCATAAACGAATACAATCCTGCTGCGCTTTTAAGCGAAACAACCACTTCGGACGAATCTCCACCCGCAACAATGGCAATATTTTTTTTCATAAAACCTTTATTTTAAAAAGATAGTTTGACTAATTTCTATTCTTCGGCTAATATTTTTGCATAGTTCCGCCATTTTTCAATCAACTGCTGCATATCATATGGTAATTCGCTTTCAAAATGCATGTATTCACCTGTTCGGGGATGTACAAAGCCAAGCGTTTTAGCATGTAAAGCTTGTCGGGGGCAAATTTCAAAGCAGTTTTTTACAAACTGTTTGTATTTGGCAGCTGTGGTTCCTTTTAATATATCATGACCACCATATCGTTCATCGTTGAAAAGTGTATGGCCAATATATTTCATGTGAACTCGAATCTGATGCGTGCGACCCGTTTCAAGGCGGCATTCTACCAAAGTTACGTAAGCCATTCGTTCAATGACTTTATAATGTGTTACAGCATGTTTTGCAGCCGGATTTTCACCTTCAGGGAAAACGGTAAACAGCATTCTGTCACGCGGATCACGCGCTAACGAACCAATTATTGTACCTTCGTCTTCTTTCACATTGCCCCAAACCAAAGCCTGATAACGCCGTTGTGTAGTCTTATCAAAAAACTGCTTGCCCAAATTTGATTTTGCATCTTCTGTTTTGGCAATAAGAATTAAACCTGAAGTATCCTTATCAATGCGATGTACTAAACCTATTCGGGAATCATTCGGATTAAATTCGGGATGGTCTTTCAAATGCCATGCGATTGCATTGAGCAAAGTTCCGTCAAAATTTCCAAATCCAGGGTGTACAACCAGATTTGGCTGCTTATTGACAAGCATTATATCATCATCTTCGTAAATGATATCAATCGGAATATCCTGCGGAATGATTTCAAACTCATTGGGTGGATAAGCCAATACAATGGTAATTACATCGAGTGGTTTTATTCGGTAATTAGATTTAACAGATTTGCCATTTACCAGAATATTTCCAGCATCGGCAGCTTCCTGAATTCTGTTGCGTGATGTATTCGACATGCAGTTAACCAAATGCTTATCAATACGCACCATCGCCTGACCCTTATCAACAACAAACCGAAAATGCTCGAAAAGCTCCTGCTCCCCTCCCACTTCTTCAACTTCATCTTCTATTTCGTCCAAAAAATCTTCTGTCACAATTAAATTATTATGAGAATGCTAAAAAAATTGTTCGTCTGTTTCTTGCTTTTTATCTTCTTCAAATACTTCTTTTAATCTCGCTTTATCTTTCGTTAGATAAATATCAATTCTACTCCCTGCCGGCATAGAACTACCCGCAGCAGGGCGTTGCCGATAGATAATGTAATCAGACTCATTACCTGAATGATCATCATCATATTGAACTGCCCCAATAATAAATGATGCCGCAACGGCTTCTTGGCTGGCCTCATCAAATCCTTTCCCTTTTAACGCAGGAACAGTTAAATTTGCCTCACCAAGCCCACTTCCTACAACCAAGACTAAAGCACTTCCTTCGGGTATACGAGTTCCTGGTAAAATAGATCTTCCGTGGTATTTTACTTCCGAAACTAGATCTTTGTATTCTGAAGGAGCGTATTCAACATTTGAAACGCTTAAACCAATTGATTGTAACATTGCATCAGCCTGCCGGTAAGAAACATCATTAATTTCTGGCAGTGTAACTTGATGAACCTGACGGGAATTAATTATCAGGTAAACAGGTCGGTTACTTTTTACTGAAGAATTTGCCGGAGGAATTTGATCGATAATTGAACCTAATTTTTTACCTCTTACATAAACCGAATCAATAACCTGAGGATATAATCCTTTTTTTGCTAAAATCACTTCAGCTTCTTCCACGTATGACCCCCTCAAATCAGGTATTATTTCAGATTCTCCATGATGTGTATAGAAATCAACGCCAATTAATGCAGCCCAGGATAGTGCAACAATAATAGCAACTGCAATCAGTAAATTTTTTAGAATAAATCCACCGAGAGTTTCTTTCCAAAATTTTTTAATATCTAATTTTGACATAAATTTCAAGACTTGATTATCAGAATAATAAATTGAAAAACATTAATAAAAACAGAGTACCAATTTGACGCCAAAAATAGTGAATTTATTGCTTCAATAAGGTATAAAAACAAAAAAAGTAAAAACTTACCGGAAGTCTTTACTTTCTTTATACTGTTTTTGCAGAATTTTTACGCTTTGTGGCGTCCTTCATCAGCAACTGTAAGTTTTGCTCTACCTTTGGCACGACGGGCGGCTAATACTCTGCGTCCGTTAGCTGTTGCCATTCTTTCACGAAATCCGTGTTTGTTTTTTCTTTTTCTAACAGAAGGTTGGAATGTCCTTTTCATTGCTTTTTATGTTTTGCGTTATTATTTTCTTGTTTCCGACTTTGGGACTGCAAAAATAGATGTTTTTTTCGAAACTGCAAACTGTTGATAACTTTTTTATTTAGAAAATCAAGCTATTGACCAAACTTATCCAAAAACTCAAAAAATTTGTCTATGTTTGCGAGGTATAAGTGTTTAAATATTAATTTTATTGCTAACTACCCAAGTATTTTAAAATAGTAAAAAATCAATATATCTTTCATTTATTCACTTTAAAGTAAATACAATATGAAAAAAATCAGAATTATTTTAATGCTTCTTTTGCCTTTTTATTGGCTTTCTGCTCAGAATTTAAAGCCGTATATTGTTGGATTCGAAAGTTCAGAATCTATTTTGGCTACTCAAGAAAAAGTTGAAAAGCAACTTGAAAAAAATGGAATAAAAGTCGTAGGTCAATACCAGCCAGCAAATGACAAAAACCGTTGTGTTATAGTTATAACCTCAGTTGAACTTGAAAATGCAATTAAAAAAATAGGCGGTTTAACCGGATTTGCGGCTACTTTGCGTGTTGGAATCACAAACGAAAATGGGAAAACTGTTGTGTCTTACACTAATCCAATTTACTGGGGAAATGCCTACTTTAGAACAGATTATGCTAAAGTATCGGCTAATTACACCGCACTTACTAATCATTTAGAAAACACAATGAAAGCTTTAGGCGAGTTAAGCAATAAACCTTTTGGATCGAAAAATGGCCTGACTGAAAAAAGCTTGCAAAATTATCACTACATGATTGCTATGCCATATTTTAATGACATAATTGAACTTGCTAAGTTTGATAACTACACTGATGCAGTTGCTAAAATTGACGGAAATTTGAAAAAAGGTGTGTCTGATATTAAATTAGTTTCCAAAGTCACTATTCCTGGCAAAGACTTAACACTTTACAATCTGGCGATTTCTGGCGAAAAAGGTGAAAGTAAATTTCTTCCGATTATTGATATTAGTCAACCCAAACATACTGCATTTTTGCCTTACGAAGTGCTGGTTTGGGGGAACAAAGTAGTAATGCTTCATGGACGCTACCGAATTGCACTTTCATTTCCTGATTTAACTATGGGTACATTTACTAAAATAATGTCAGCTCCAGGTAATATCGAAAATTCATTAAAACAAGTTGTAAAATAAGTATCTTAATTTCAAGTTGTAAAAAAGAGCTGAAATATAATATTTCAGCTCTTTTTTGTTTAGAGGAGTTAATTTCTACAGAAGTTTGCAAAAAATAAAAAGTATATTTGACTAGTAAATAAATCGATGCTTATTTGATGCAATTTTTACAGAAAATATCAAACCATTTTTGTTTTCAAATTCTATCTTTCATATCAATTTGAACTTTAATTTCTTTATTATCTCTTCGTAACGTAAGGTTTAAAGGATGCTTCGAAGGCGTCTCAAAAATTTTTCTTATTTCGTTTATTGTCATTTGAAAGGCATTATTTCCATTAATTTCAATTATTTGATCACCTTCTTTGACACCGGCAAAATCTGCCGGCGAATTTTTCCATACATCAAAAACTTCTGTTAATGAAAAAAGAGACGTAAGTTGAATTATTTCAATTCCAGCTACATTATACGAATATGGTCTCTTAAATTTTGAATTTGGTTTGAAATAAATTTTTCTATTCATGTAATCCACAAACAAATTGAACCTGCTAAGCAGTTCACTTCCAATGGTTCCATCCCTGTGCGAATTTGCTATAATGCCTGAAATAGTAGCAGAATCGGGAAAAGCCACAATAGGATTTTTCAAGCAGAAATTTCCAAAACAAATTTGCGGAATATGTCCATATCTCCCGGTAATAAGTCCATTCAGACCTTCACCAATAGTGCCCTGAACCCACTTTGGAGGTTTGTGAACTGAATTTTTAGTGAATGTTTGAAACCAAGCATTCAATTCAGCTCCCGTATCAATCAACATTCTTGCTTGTTTACGGGTGCTATCTGATTCCAAAACCGATAATTCCACAAACATT
Source organism: Paludibacter sp. (assembly GCA_031292575.1). Taxonomy (GTDB): domain Bacteria; phylum Bacteroidota; class Bacteroidia; order Bacteroidales; family Paludibacteraceae; genus Paludibacter. Next base: position 36,434 of record JARLGX010000017.1, on the reverse strand, counting down.
TTTTGCGATTCAATAGAAATTGGAAGCGATTCATAACCTTTAGGCATTACAAAAGTAGACGGATCGTAAAAATTAATTCGGTTGGTAGTATAATTTATTTCAACAACATAATCCCGAAAAAAATCTACCCCAATTAGTCCGTTTATTTTCATTCCGGTGTGTTTCGACAAATTGAAAACATCATTCTGAAGCACATATACCGTTTTATAATCCAGTTTTAAATTTTTAATTCTAATTGTATTATAGTCGCTTGTATAAGCCTGCAATTGACTACCACCGCCAAGTCCCATTAATTCTTTTACGTTTGAGTAATTAATGGTTATTTTGTCGCCAGACTCTAAATCGGTAATGAGCGTGTTTCTGATTCCTGAATCTAAAATCAGGCTTAGTGGCGATGAATCGTTAATCTTTACTTTTACAATAACATAACTGCCGGCCATTTCAAATGGCATTGATAGAATTCTTTTGGGTTTTTTAGTGGCTGAAATATTCGATACAAAAAAAATAAAGACAACCATTAACCACCAGAATGTTACTTTTGATGAACTAAATTTTACTGACTTTATTTTTTTAGAATTTTTCATTTGGCAAGTTATTATCAATTGCTCAAACATTTATGATTTGTATCCTAAATCAAATCATTCCATTCTCCTTAAACCAATTAATTGCTTCTTCTGCCGCTACTTTTACTTCGGTTTGTGGCATGTTGAGTTCTGACTTTGCCTTTTGATTGTTATAATACTCCTGTATAATGAGCTGCCTTAAATTCATTGAACAAAGCTCGGTTCTTACCCCGGAAAACCGTAACAAATCACCAATTTTACCAATTAAAATCAATAAAAAATTGGGCATCTCAACAATGTATTGTTTATAATTACCTATTTGTTTTTGAATTTCATAATATTCTTTGAATGAAAGATTGTATCCCGAAGCCAAATACTTTTCGCCATTATTCCCCTGAATCAAAGCATTGCAAATGGATTTTGCAACATCATTTGCCGACACAAAATTCTTTCCTCCTTTGGGAATAAATAGCAACTTACGATTATAACCCATAAGTATTAACTTACCGGAGCTTGGCTTTGAATCATAAGCGCCCAACATAAAAGTTGGATTGATAATTACATAGCGTTTATTGGGTAATTTTGAAGCCTCTATCATTAATCTCTCGGCCTGGAACTTACTCCTGGCGTAAAAGGATTTTGTAAAAGGAAATTCAATATTTAAACGTTCATCGGCTGGCTGTTGTTCACTCCCAAACCCAATGGTATTAGACGAACTTACATAAACTACTGTGTTTATATTTAATTCATTAGCTACTTTTAAAACCATAGCAGTTCCATCTACATTTATTTTTCTATAATCATCGAAATACAATAAATTAGTGGCTGTAACTCCTGCAATATGAATTATTGCATCGCATCCTTTTGCTGCTTGTTTTAAATTTTGACGATTCATGAAATTTCCCTGAAAAATTTCAATTTTTGAAAAATCGAAAAAAATACTCTTTGTGTTTCTAACTATTACACGAATTGAATGCTTTTCTTTCATCAATTCAAAAATAACATGGTGTCCCAACAAACCGTTTGCACCCGTGACCAAAACGTTCATTATATCTTGTTTAAAAATAATTTACACAAAAGTAACAAATCTTTTATCAAATTATTCTATTTTATAAATAAGATTTATTTTAATAATCAGTATATTTGCAACCTAATAATTTTTTATTGATAAAATGGAAACAAAAGTGGTGTTAATTACTGGTGCCAGTGCGGGTATTGGACTCTCGGCAGCAATGCAACTAATGGAAAAAGGTGTTCGCGTTTATGCGGCTTCACGGCGTGGTGGAACTTCTCAAAAAGCTTCGAATGGAGCAGGGGAGTTGATTCCAGTTAAAATGGATATAACCAAAGAAGAAGAAATTGCTTCAGTCGTAGCTCAAATTTTGAAAGAAAATAAACGGTTGGATGCTGTTATTTGCAATGCAGGAAATGGTATTGCCGGTTCTATCGAAGACACCTCCAATGAAGAGATGCGTTATCAGTTCGAGACTAATTTTTTTGGAACGGTCAACACGATTAATGCCTGTTTACCTGTATTTCGTGCGCAAGGTTATGGTAAAGTTTTGACTACTTCGTCAGTTGCAGCAGTTGTTCCCATTCCTTTTCAAGCATTTTACTCGGCTGCTAAATCTGCTTTGTCTATTTTTATGCAAGCCCTGGCATTGGAAGTAAAACCATACGGTATTCAGTGTTGCACGGTATTGCCGGGCGATACAAAAACAGATTTTACCTCTGCCAGAAAATATACCGCTAAATCCCAATCAACCGACTCGGTTTATTACCAAACAATGAAAACTTCGGTGGGTAAAATGGAAAAGGACGAACAAAACGGCATGGACGCCAAAATTGTAGCCAAACAAATGGTAAATCAAATAATGAGTAAGCGCATGAAAGTAACCGTAGTTCCCGGATTGCAATACAAAGTTATTTGTGTATTGTTCAACATTCTTCCCGCCAAACTTCGTTTGTGGATTGTGGGTTTACTTTATGCCTGATAACAATTATCTTTCTAATAACATACCGAAAAAGCGAGGAAATTATTCTTCGCTTTTTTTATGTTTGTACATGCTCAGAAATGGAGTTATAACCTATCAATAACCTGTTGAAAACTTACTGAAAACACGTGATAGAAATATTACAACTAAATTTGGAGAAGCAAAAACCATTTCCACTTATCGATTATTTTGACTTCACCAAATTAGTTAGCACATTTTTTATACCGTTCTTTTAACCAGTTTTGTGCAGTTATGAGCATAAGGGTTGGCAAAAACTTTCTAACTTTGCAGTTATTAACAAGGTGTTGATAAAGTTTGTATTTTTCTTATTTTGAAAGGAATAATTCATTTTAAATTGTTGATATGAGCGAGTAGATTTTTTATAATGGATTATGCAAGCTTTTAGCATTATTTTTATCAACCTTATGAACACCCTATTATTATCTTCATAAAGTTTTTTTAAAAAATAAAAAGAATAATATAAATATAGTTTTGAAAACTCTGACAATGGAAACAACTCAACTTATAAATGCCATCAATCAGCTGAAAAAAGAAAAAAATGCTGTGATTATGGCTCATTACTACCAAACCGGCGATATTCAGGATATTGCCGATCATGTTGGCGACAGCCTGGCTTTGGCACAATGGGCTGCTAAAACCGATGCCGACATTATTGTGCTTTGCGGCGTTCATTTTATGGGCGAAACTGCCAAAATTCTTTCACCTGCGAAAAAAGTACTCGTTCCCGATATCAATGCCGGCTGCTCGTTGGCCGACAGTTGCCCTGCGGATGCGTTTGAAGCATTTACCAAGGCGCATCCCGACCATACTGTCATTTCGTACGTAAATACCACAGCAGCCGTCAAAGCACTTACTGATGTGGTGGTGACTTCGACCAATGCCAAGAAAATTGTCGGTATGTTTCCCAAAGATGCGAAAATCATTTTTGGCCCCGACCGGAATTTGGGAAATTATATCAACAGTGTGACCGGACGCAGTATGTTACTATGGGATGGAGCATGCCATGTACACGAGCAATTCTCTGTTGAAAAGTTGGTGAAATTAAAAGCTGAACATCCCGGAGCTGAAATTATAGCACACCCCGAATGTAAGAAAACAGTTTTGGTAATGGCCGATTTTATTGGTAGTACTCAAGCTTTGCTTAATTATGCCACTGCTTCCGAAAAAAAATCGTTTTTGGTGGCTACTGAAAGTGGTATTCTTCACGAAATGCAAAAGCAAAACCCCGATAAGGAATTTATTCCCGTACCGCCAAACGACAGCACCTGTGCCTGCAACGAATGCAATTTTATGCGCTTGAATACACTCGAAAAGCTCTATAATTGCTTGCTGAATGAAACTCCCGAAATATTGATAGACGAAGAAATACGAGTGAAAGCCGTAAAACCTATTTTGAGAATGCTGGAAATGAGTTGAAATATTGCGGCTGACTATTAGCTCGCAATTATAAATCTTGTAGAATTGCCGCTGAGTTATCAGCGGCAATTTTATTTACTTCGGATATTGCCAATGATATATCAGCCGCACTTTCCCAATGTTCGGAAATTGCCAACAAGTTATCAGCGGCAATATTTTATTCTTTGGAAATTGCCAACTATATATCAGCCGCAATTTCCCATGTTTAGGAAAGTGCGGCTGATATATCATTGGCAATATTTAATTCATTGATTTTTATTTTGAATTAAAAATTATTGTTATTTTTGCACAACAATAACCCAAAATCAACTTACATGAAAGCAACCTTCAAACAATACACTCCGGCTGAGCTGTACATCAACATGAACGAACCCGATACGTTCGAAGCTGACGGCCCGAATGAAACTCCTACCAACGGTTTTCGCCCCACAGGCGGTGCTTTTCTCGATGCTTTTGTAGGCGATCTCCACCTACATGGTATCCATACCGGTGACTATCATGCCGCTTTGCTTGGCATTAAGCGAGTTGAAATGTGCATATCTGTTTTGACTCTCACGGGCATGTCTTATACTGATTTTACAGAAGCATACGTTCTGCTTATGGCTGCCGACCTGCTGAAAGACAATAAGAAAGAGTTGCGTGATGTGGCTAAACGACTGGGCTTTGGTAGTTACTCAGGTTTCTATAGGTTTATGATGCGTAAAGGAATGGGAAGGCCGAGTTGGGTGTGAGTTTTGGGTTTCGCGGTTTATAACCGCGGTTACAAACCGCGAAACCCGGTAATAAATAAAAAAGCGGAACTTATTCCGCTTTTTTTGTTGCATGTTCCGTTGGAACTATCTTAAATAACTTATCATTCCGCCGTATTAATTCATTGGTTTTAATCGAAAAGTAAGTTCCTTTTTCTACCTTATCCACTGGGTTTAATTGAACACGAATTTCTTTAACCGTGTCTTCGTAAGCTCCGGTAGTTTCGCCGGTAATCAGTATTTCATCTCCAACCGAAAGATATTGCGCTTCCAACAAAAATTCTGCAACACCTAATTTACTGAAGTAATTGGTGCATTTAGCTACGTAAATTTTTTTGTGTGTGGCTTCCGACCCGTAGTTATTGCTCCATTCGCCAAGACGCTGTCCGAGGTAATAGCCGTTCCAAAATCCACGATTAAATACTTTGCTAAGGCGGATATCCCAAGCAGCTACTTTTGCGTCAGAAAACGTTCCGTCGAGGCACGATTCAATGGCTTCGTTGTAACAGCTAACCACTGTTTTTACATATTCCGCACCACGTGCCCTGCCTTCAATTTTAAAAACACGCACACCTGCTTTCAATAATTCGTCAATAAATCCAATTGTTTTCAGGTCTTTGGGCGACATGATATATTCATTGTCGATTTCCAGCTCAATTTCGGAATCTTTGTCTTTGACCGTGTAACCGCGTCGGCAAATTTGGTTGCAGGCACCGCGGTTGGCCGACACATTTTTTTCGTGCAAACTCAGGTAACATTTACCCGAAACCGCCATGCACAGCGCACCGTGGCAAAACATTTCTATACGAATGGGTTTTCCGTTTTTGCCCAGAATATTATCTTTTTCGATGGCATGATATATTTCAGCCACTTGTTCCATGTTCAGTTCACGCGCCAAAACCACCACGTCGGCAAATTGTGCGTAAAACTTTAATGATTCTACATTGGAAATATTCAATTGTGTTGATAAATGAATTTCCACACCAATGCTGTTGGCGTACATCAAGGCAGCCACATCGGCTGCAATAATGGCTGAAACGTTTGATTCTTTGGCTACATCAATAATTTCGCGCATCAATGTCAGGTCATTGTCGTACAAAATTGTATTGACAGTCAGATAGCTTTTTACATTATTTTCTTTGCAAATACGCACAATTTCACGCAAATCTTCGGTAGTAAAGTTACTGCTTGATTTGCTACGCATATTCAGTTTTTCGATGCCGAAATATACCGAATCGGCACCGGCTTTTATGGCTGCCGAAAGACTTTCCCACGAGCCAGCTGGAGCCATTATTTCTATATCTTCTCTAATCATTTTTGTTTTTAATTGTGCACAATCAAATCTGCATTATTTTGAAAATTTCGGAGTCAATTTATCAATTGTAAAACTCACTCCAACACGGATTTGATTGTATGGATAATCATGAATTCCATATTCGTATTGTGCAAAATAATTTATAGTCTTTGTTTGTTTTATAAGTTTCAAAGTATAAATCATAGGAGCATCTCCATAATCGCTTCCATAACTTTTATTTGTGTGCATCCATCCCCAGTAACCCGAAAGCGTATTTTCCAGTTTCCAGTTATCATTTCCAATAATAATTTTACCGCCATACATGGGCGCATCATCTTGCGTACTTTGTCTTTCAGTATCCCAGCACATAAAGCCAACATTCGCAACTCCACGTATTTCGCTGATAAAGCTGCTTTTTGTGTGAATAGATTTTCCTATTTCGGCATCAAAATAATATCCGGCTGTATTGAAATAACGTCTGTATTCCTGATGAGTTCCTGATGCAGTTTTTAATGTACTATTTAATATAATACTTGGAGCTTTTTTACTTTCCTTTAAAAGTTGAATTCTTGTTTGCACATAAATATCCCCATTTGCTGTTCCCGAAGTATTTCCACCCATGTCACGTGCAGCACTCAACTGATCAGTAACCTGATAATTTTCTAAGATTGTAGACCAGATTTTCAGTGACACACGCTCGGGTAGGAGAGGGAACTCTATTTTAAAATAGCCGTTTTCTGTTCTATCACCTTGCCCAAAGTAATAATCAGCCATTAAACTTAACGTAGTTTTTGCCGGTATAGTGGCATCTGTAAATTCAGGAACCGGATTAGCATTCGGTCCAAACCAGGCTGATGAATAATCGTAATTGGAAGGATTATAGGGAGGATGTTGCGCAAAAATGGGTTGATGGCAAAGAATTACGAGTAAAATTATTGTTATTTTTTTCATTATTTTCAATTGAAATTCATTTGCAAAGATAGATAATTGTATTCAGAATTTATTGCTTAAAAATATTTCCTACCTTTGCAACAATTTTTTGTATAAAAATGAAGATTTCAAACATTGAGTTCCCGGATAAACCATTATTTTTAGCTCCCATGGAGGATGTTACCGATCCGGCTTTTCGGCTTTTGTGTAAACGTTTTGGAGCAGATATGGTTTATACTGAATTTATTTCGGCCGATGCGCTGATTCGGAGTGTAAAACGAACTGAACAAAAGTTGACTATATACGATCAGGAACGACCGGTTGCTATTCAACTTTACGGACGTGAAGCGGATGCAATGGCAGAAGCTGCACGTATAGCAGAAGAAGCGAATCCTGAATTTATTGATTTAAATTTTGGCTGTCCGGTTAAGAAAGTTGCCGGTAAAGGGGCAGGAGCAGGCCTATTGAGGGATATCCCCAAGATGCTCGAAATAACGTCAGAAGTTGTAAAAGCTGTAAAGTTGCCGGTAACTGTAAAAACACGACTTGGTTGGGATGAAGACAATAAAGTGATTGTAGAATTGGCAGAACGGCTTCAGGATTGTGGTATAGCGGCTTTGGCTATTCATGGTCGTACGCGCTCTCAAATGTACAAAGGCGATGCTGACTGGACTTTGATAGGTGATGTGAAAAACAATCAGCGTATGCATATACCAATTATTGGAAACGGTGATGTTACCACAGCCGAACGGGCAGCAGAGTGTTTTGATAAATATGGAGTTGATGCGGTTATGGTAGGGCGTGCTTCGATTGGTCGACCGTGGATTTTTGCTGAAATGAAGAATTATTTTCGAACGAGTGAAAAGCATCCTGTGCTAACTTTTGAAGAACAAAAAGAAATTTTGAAAGAGCATATCATCGCTTCTGTAAAATGGCTCGATATTGATGAAAATACTTCACTCGAAAGTGTAAGTAACCAACATTTGAAAGGAATTATTCATAGTCGGAGACATTTAGCTGCTACACCTGTTTTCAAAGGAATTCCTAACTTCAAGGAAACAAGAATCGCCATGCTTCGTGCCGATAATTTGAATGACCTTTTTCAAATTATTGATTCTGTGCTTGAACCCGAAATAAGAATTTAATGTTATATTTTTCAATTATATAATTCAATTAATCACAGTTATGAAAAAAGTTTTATTTTTTATTTTTGCATTAATGCTTATGACAACAGCTAGCAGTGCCCAAAAAAATGCCGGCTTAAGTCCGGGCATTAAGTTGGCCAATTTGGATACTTCGGTATCGCCTCACGTTGATTTTTATCAGTATGCCTGTGGCGGATGGATGAAAAACAACCCACTTACTGGAGAGTATGCTCGTTTTGGTACTTTTGATAAACTGGCAGAAAATAATCGTAAACAGTTGAAAGGGTTGATCGTAGAACTGGCTACCAAGCCTGCTCCACACGGAACTATTGCTCAAAAAATAGGCGATTTATATAATTTGGCAATGGATAGTACCAAATTAAATGCGGATGGCTACACACCAATTAAAGCTGATTTAAAAAAAATCAGCAATATAAAAAGTGTTGCTGATATTCTTGCTTTGATTCCTGAGCTTTCTCTTTCAGGTCTTGATCCATATTTTTCAGTTTTTGTAGCGGCTGATCCTATGAGTAGTTCTGTTAATTTGGTGCAAACTTATCAAAGTGGTATCGGACTTGGACAACGTGATTATTATTTGGAAAATGATGCTCATACTAAAGAAATACGCGATAAATATAAAGCACATATTGTAAAAATGTTCGAATTGGTTGGTTTTACACCTGAACAGGCAAAAAAAAGTATGGAAGCTGTGATGACAATCGAAACAAGATTAGCAACGGCTGCTTATGATAAAGTGAAACTACGTGACCCGCATGCTAATTATAACAAAATGACTATTGAAGACTTACAAAAATTAGTTCCTGAAATTAACTGGAATTCTTATTTAAGCTTGCTTGGTTTGAAAGACGTTAAAGATGTCAGTGTTTCACAAAAGGAGTCTTTAGTTGAAGTTGGAAAAATACTCACTACCGAGCCTATTGCCTCTCAAATAGCTTATTTACAATGGAAATTGATAGATGGATCGGCATCATATTTAAGCGATGCTATTTATGCTGAAAATTTTGATTTTTACGGCAAAACTCTTTCCGGAAGAAAAGAACAAGCACCTCGTTGGAAACGAGCAGTAGGTACTGTTGATGGTGTTTTAGGTGAAGCAGTAGGTCAAATGTATGTAAAGAAGTATTTTCCTGCTGACGCAAAAGAACGTATGCTTAAACTTGTTCATAATCTTCAACAAACTTTAGGAGAACGTATCAAAGCATTAACCTGGATGGGAGACTCAACGAAACTTAAAGCTATTGAGAAATTAAATGCTTTCTATATAAAAATAGGTTACCCCGATAAATGGAGAGATTACTCTTCTTTAAATATAACAAGAGATTCTTATTATGCTAATGTCTGTCGTGCAAATCAATTTGAAAGTGCTTATCAATATGCTAAGGCTACAAAGCCCGTAGATAAATCAGAATGGCATATGACACCTCAGACTGTAAATGCTTATTACGAACCCACAACTAATGAAATCTGTTTTCCGGCAGGTATTCTACAATATCCATTCTTTGATATGAAAGCAGATGATGCTTTTAATTATGGTGCAATTGGCGTGGTTATTGGACATGAAATGACTCATGGATTTGACGATCAGGGTTGTCAGTACGATAAAGATGGAAATCTAAAAAACTGGTGGACTGCTGAAGATAAAAAACATTTTGATGCAAGGGCAAAAGTTATGGCGCAATTTTTCGATTCTATTGTTGTAGCTCCGGGCGTTCATGGAAATGGTGAGTTTACTTTAGGTGAGAATATTGCCGACCATGGTGGATTGCAAATATCTTATCAGGCATTCCAAAAAGCAACAGCTGCAAATCCGCTTCCAGTGAAAGATGGTTTTACACCAGAACAACGTTTTTTCCTTGCTTATGCCAATGTTTGGGCAGGAAATGTACGTCCGGAAGAAATACTTAAACGAACTAAATCAGATCCACATGCATTAGGCAAATGGCGTGTAGACGGTGCTTTACCCCAAATAGCTGCATGGTACGAAGCCTTTGGTATCAAAGAGGGAGATCCTATGTTCGTACCAGTTGCTAAGCGAGTATCCATCTGGTAATTCAAACAAGGTATACTGACTCCAAATATGGACAGAAAAAAATAAGGCAGAACCTCATCGTCTGCCTTATTTTTTTTTCGATTATACTTCTTATTGGAAGCCATCACTCTGCGATAATTTATCGCTTTCCCATGTGTTTGAATTTCTTCTTCCCGACTTTGCTTTCGAGCTGCTTTTACTTGCTCCAGCACGGAGTTCTTTTTCTTTGCTTGCATTTCATTTCTTATTTAGCTTATTATACAATTATTCTATCATTTCATTTGCATATTGGCACATTATCACATCAACCAATTACTACATTCCTGCTTCCGTTTTCCTTTTCTTCTATATCCACATTTACAATTGAGTCGGGTAGGATAGGGGCAATGTTTTCCGACCATTCAATGAAGCATAAATTCCCACTGTAAAGATATTCTTCTGCGCCCAAATCCAGTGCTTCCTGAATTTTGTTAATCCTATAGCAATCGAAATGGTAAATAATTTTGCCGTCGTCGGCTTCGTACTCATTAACGATTGAGAAAGTGGGAGAGTTGACAGTCTCTTTAACACCCATCGTTTCACAAATCGATTTAATGAAGGTTGTTTTGCCGGCACCCATTTTTCCGTTAAATGCGAAAACTGTACGGTTGCCAATTTGCTCTATAAATTTTTGAGCAGTTTGCTCTATGGTGTCGAGTGATTGTATTTCAAGAATCATAAAATCTATTTTATGGGCAATTAATAAAATTATTGAACTATGAGTTTTGAGTGTTATTTGTTTATTGCTTTCCTATTCTTTTTTTGCAAAGATAAGCCTTTTTCCCTGCTATATTTAAAGTGGATTACGCAGGGGAAATATTTTATTCAATTCTCAGGGCTTTAAAATCCTATTAAAATAATTGTAAATAATTGAAGCTCTGTTAGTTCCTACTACTTCACCTAGCTCTGTCAAATCTGCACTTTTAATTCGTTTTACGCTTTTGAAATGTTTAATCAGGTCGTTTTTTGTTTTTTCTCCAATGCCGGGGATTGTATCAAGTTCTGAGGTTGTCTGGCTTTTGCTCCGCTTGTCACGATGGAAGGCTATCGCAAAACGATGAACTTCATCTTGCATCGATGCCAGCAATTTGAAAAGTTGGTCTGTTGGTTTCAACCCAATAGCTTTTGGCGGAAAGCCATAGAGTAATTCCCTGGTGTGATGCTTGCTGTCTTTTGCTAGTCCGGCAATTGGGATGTTAATATTTAATTCATCTTCTGTCACCTGACGTATTACTTCCATTTGTCCAGCTCCACCATCAGCAATAATTAAATCGGGTAAGGGAGTTGCTTCATTTAACATGCGGGTATATCGTCTGCGAACGACTTCTTTCATTGACGCATAATCGTCAGGACCTGCTACAGTTTTGATGGTATATTTGCGATAATCTTTTTTTGAGGGTTTTGCTTTTTTGAAAACTACACAAGCAGCTACAGCATCAGTACCAGAAATGTTAGAATTGTCAAAACACTCAATTGTTAATGGAGGCTTCTCCATGTGAAGTACTTCCTGAATACTTTTTAGTAATTGAATTGCCCGTTGGTCTGGATCTAATTTTTCAGCTTGTTTTAATTTATCTAATTTAAACTGCCGTACGTTTTGTAACGAGAGTTCTAATAATTTTTTCCTGTCGCCTCTTTGTGGGATATTTATAACTACTCCCTTTATTGGATAATCGATTTTGAATGGAACAATAATTTCTTTAGAGTTGCTTTGGAAGCGTTCTCTGAGTTCAACGATGGCCATTGCCAATAAATCTTCTTTTTGCTCTTCTAACCGTTTTTTATATTCGATTGTGTATCCCTGAATAATGCACCCTTTTGAAATGCGCAAGATATTTACATACGCTGAACTTTCATTTTCATCATAAGCAAAAACATCAGTATTCTCAACAACGGTATTGGCGATAATAGATTTTGATTTATAATTCTCTATTAAATCGTATTTTAGTTTAATCTGATGTGCTTCTTCAAATTTATACTCTTTGGCAAGTTGTTGCATTTGGTTAAACAATACTTTACTTATTTCATTTGCATCCCCCTGAATTATCTGACGAATTTGTTCGATGTTTATTTTGTAATCTGCTTCAGTCTCTTTTCCTTCGCAAGGCCCGTTACATTTATGAATATGATATTGGAGGCATACTTTGAATTTTCCGTCTTGGATGTTTTCCTTTGTCAAGGCTAATTTACACGTTCGAATTGGAAATAAGTCGTGAATAATTTCGAGTAATGAATTGATGGTATAATTTGAGCTATACGGTCCGAAATACTGTCCACCATTTTTGTAGATGTTTCTTGTCTTGAAAATACGTGGAAAGTGTTCGTTGGTTATGCAAATGCTTGGATAAGTTTTACCATCCTTAAGCAATACATTATAGCGTGGTTGGTATTCCTTAATCAGATTATTTTCGAGGAGCAGTGCGTCTTCCTCGGTTTCAACGACAATATATTTCAGCGTGACAATGTTTTTGACCAGTACGTTTGTTTTGCCCGGATCGTGTATTTTGTTGAAATAGGAGGAAACACGTTTTTTGAGATTCTTTGCTTTGCCCACATATATAATTTCGTCTGCTGCATTAAAATACTGGTATACTCCCGGTCTGTCCGGCAGCGCATTTACCTGCTCTTTTAATGTATTATTCGATTTCATGTGTATTATTGTTTGTTTTGTTCCACGTGGAACAGTATGTTTATGGGATAATTTAATTGTAATTTGAAGTCCTTGTAATGTTTCACGTGGAACAATTTGTTTTATTTATCTCCCCAATAGTACTAACATTATATTTACATCGCTCGGTGAAATGCCCGGAATACGGCTTGCTTGCCCGATGGTTTCGGGATCAATCCTTGTTAGCTTTTGTCGAGCTTCGGTGGAAAGGGATTGAATAGAATTATAATCTATTCGGCCGCGAATATTTATATGTTCTAATCTTAGCAGTTTTTCTGCAATCAATTTCTCTCTCTCAATATAGCCTTCGTATTTCAAAAGAACTTCGGTGGCTTCGACAATTTCTTCTTTTCGGCTTCCAATTTCTTCAATCTTTTCTTTTAATGCAGGGATGGCTTCGGATAAATCTTCAATGCTGAGTTGTGGTCGAAGGACTAAATCACTCAGTTTGCAACCGTGTTTTAATTCTGAAGAATCTTTTGAAGCGAGATAATCATTTATCTGTGTCGGTTTAATCGAGTAGCTTTTGATGAAATCAGTGAGGATAGCTTGCTTCTCTTTCTTGCTATTTAGCTGATCAAATCGGTTTTTTGTTGTCAATCCAATAGCGTATCCTTTTTCTGTCAAGCGCATGTCGGCATCGTCTTGTCGCAATAGCAACCTATATTCAGCCCGCGAAGTAAACATACGGTATGGTTCGTCAACTCCTTTTGTAACTAAATCATCGATGAGTACGCCAATATAGGCTTCGTTCCGACCCAGAGTAAATTCATTTCCGCCCACACAATTTATGTGTGCATTTATGCCGGCAACGAGTCCCTGGCCCCCCGCTTCTTCGTAACCGGTGGTTCCGTTTACTTGTCCGGCAAAGAAAAGATTCTTGATTCGTTTCGTTTCCAGCGTATGTTTTAGTTGGGTAGGGTCGAAGAAATCGTATTCTATAGCATAACCGGGACGAAAGAGCTGTGCGTTTTCCAAACCTTGAATGGTATGAATGGCATCGATCTGAACGCGGAGTGGGAGAGATGATGAAAAACCATTCAAATAATATTCCTGTGAATCGACTCCTTCGGGTTCGAGGAATAATTGATGCGAAATTTTATCGGCAAAAGTGATTATTTTTGTTTCAATACTCGGGCAATAGCGAGGCCCGATACTCTGAATTTGTCCGTTGTAAAGGGGAGAATCAACCAATCCTTTGCGCAATTCGTCGTGGGTTGTTTGGTTGGTGTTGGTAATCCAGCAGCTCATTTGCTTCAATTCCCGCTGCGATTCTTCCAGAAATGAAAATTTGTGGAAGTCTGTTTCTCCCTTTTGTTCGGTCATTTTGGAGAAATCAATACTTTTTCCGTCAATTCTGCATGGTGTTCCTGTTTTCATTCTATCTGTTATAAAGCCGATAGATTTCAATTGTTCGGTAATTCCAAACGAGGCTGGCTCTGAAATACGGCCTCCTACCAACTGGTTTTTGCCAAAATGCATCAATCCGCTCAGAAAAGTTCCTGCTGTAAGCACTACAGCTTTTGCTTTCATCTCAACTCCCAGTGCAGTAATCACACCTTTTACTTCCCCTTTTTCAATTATTAATTGTTTTACGGTGTCTTGCCATACGTATAGATTGGGAGTATTGGTGATGGTTTTTACCCATTGTTGTATAAATTCATGGCGGTCGCTTTGGGAGCGGGGACTCCACATGGCGGGTCCTTTCGACCTGTTGAGCATACGAAATTGTATGGCCGAGCGGTCGGTTACAATCCCCATTTGCCCACCGAGCGCATCGATTTCACGCACAATTTGTCCTTTGGCGATACCACCTACGGCGGGATTACAACTCATCTGGCCAATTTTGTTCATGTCCATGGTGATGAGAAGGGTCTTTGAACCCATGTTGGCTGCGGCGCAGGCGGCTTCATTTCCGGCATGACCGGCACCGATAACGATTACATCGTATTTAAAATCCATTATATTGATTTACTTTTTGTTCAATTACTAGTTGGGAAAACTTATGCAGTATTTAATCTGATTTCCCTTATTTTTATTTAATCCTGTTCAACCCACTCCGGGGTTGTTGATCTTGTATTCCATCATCCCCCGGTTTCACTACGCTTACCGGGGCTATTGATATTAAACTCCTTCGGAGTATCGGCTCACCGAACAGGGTCGGTCGATAGCAAGCTTTTTTGAAAAGGAGTAGGTTTTAATTTTAAAACTTATCTCTATTATGCTTATTTATGCTTCATTTTGCATTAAGCGCCTTTATAACGTTGGGTTAGTGCCTAATGTTTTGGGCTGCAAAGTTATAAAATTGTAAGGACTTACATGGCATGGATTTTAAAGAATGTGATTTATAAGTAGTATACATAAAATAAAAAACGTCCGTGGATTGAACTCCACGGACGTTTTTATTAAAGAATATCAGATTTTAATTGCAATAATCCGAGGTATTTACTTACCGAAGTCAGGTTGTTTTCAGGCGTCGAAAAGTATATCCAGCAATGGACTTCGGTGCCTGCCCAAATTGCGGGAACTGAAACTTTGGTAGTTGCTGCGTCACGTAATGAAACTCTTTCGCGTAAAATTGTGAATTTTGAATTTTCATTCATGAGTATTACGTTCAATTCATCCGGATCTTCGTTTTTCTTTCGGAGTGTGGTATCCCAATCAAACCGAATTGTGTTGCCATCATCGGGGGTGGCAGTAGTTTGTTCGGGCAACTGAATGCTTCCCCAGGCAAAGCAGATGTTGGAATAATCCAATGCAAAGTTAGGCGATGTGCTTGTTATAGCATTTCTCAAGGCATACGAAACTGCCAGGTTCATACCTTTATTATTCCGGTACGTAACTTTAAAAATATCTCTCAGCGGACTGAGTTCGGTGTTCACAAACCCAATTTTGCCTCGCTGAACAACTTGTGCTGGAGTGTTTGGATTTGAGGGAGCTTTATATATTCTGAGGATGTTTTGTCCATCCTTTGTTGTGGCAGCGACTGCGCTACCATGACCACCGGAAATTGTTCCGAAAGTCGTAGAATTAAATTTCGCCATTTTGTATATTTTAAGGCGTGAATAATAGTTTAAATTTTGTCATTTTGTTTCTTAAAAATTAAGGGCAGATGACTAAAACTGCAACGGATTTGATGTGGAGCATCACTGGAGGATCACTGGAATATCAACGAAGGATAAACAAGCGAGAGAAAGCGTAATTTATCCTTAAGGATTTGTTACAGAATTACACCAGAAAATGAGTAGGAGGACGGGGCAGGTGATTGAGAATCCTTTTCGTTTTACAGCACCGGCACTGCTGTTTTAGTTTTACATTCATTGTTTGTCGTGTTTGAATAATCTGCGGCAAATGTAGAAAGTGAGTTTGAAGAATATAAGGACAAAAAAGCGTTAAGAAACAGAATGTGTCAAATCGATTTATTTAACTTGTTATAATCCAGTAATTGTAATAGTTAATTATATAAATAGCACATATATAGTATTTTATAAAATCAAGAATAGGCTATTTTTTTTGTTAGTCTGAATTTCTCTCCTTTGTGTGATTTTATTCCGAAGGTTTTTCTAAACAAAAAAGAAAGAAACAACACATTTTGTCACTTTTTTAGGGAATTATAGCTTTAAATATATATTAATATCATGTAAATCAATGACATTGCCATTTACACCCCAAATAGTGGACAAAACGACTAACTAAGTGCACACAAAATTTTTTAGTGTCAATTTGATATTTGTGCTTCAGTGACAGGTATTATTCATTGTTTTTTGAGCCTTATGGTGGGTAAAATAAATTAAGGAATCGGTTTTTAGTCTGATTTTATAAGACTAAAAGCCGAAAAAATGGTATTTAAGTCTGAAATTTTTATTGAAATTAGCACCAACTTACAAATTGATATTTCCGATTGTACCGGAATTTATTGCAGAATCGTGTGATAAATATTACAAATGAGGTATAGGTGGTATAAAATGATTAATTATGGAAACCGCAGACAGGTCGTTCCGACGCTGTCTGGGTTGGGGGTGTGGTTGTGAATGGGAATGTAAAGATTCTTAGAAAAAATAACTAAAGGTGACGTATAGTCTTTGATTTATAGTCGACAAATTAAGAGATTTGCATAGCGGAAATAAAAAAGTTAATGCTTTTATTGTAAATGTAAAGGTTAATGTGTAGTTTTGTGAAATTAAACTGATTGAATCAAAACAACTCTTATGCTTAACTACTATTTTGGTGACACAATAGATAATTTTTTTCGAAAAAACACAGAACAAATAATTGGTTCAATAAATCTATCTAATCAATTTGATTCGAATATGAATCAGAATAAATCGTGGGAAAGACAAATTGAAATACTGAAAAAATCACTTATTGGATTAAGCGGTATGATTTACTTTGAGTTCTCAATACCACGAATGGGTAAGAGGGTAGATTGTATTTTGATTATAAGAAATATTGTTTTTGTAGTAGAATTTAAGGTTGGAGAGAAAGAATATCTTAGTGCAAATTATGATCAGGTTTGGGATTATGCACTTGACTTAAAAAACTTCCATAAACCAAGTCATAATGCCGTGTTGGTTCCAATTCTTTTGGCAACTGAAGCTAAAGATTCAGCAATTCAGATTATTGAAACCTCGCATGAGGATCAATTAATAAAACCTTTAAAGGCAAACAAAATAAATCTTGGTGAAGTAATTCGGCATTGTCTTCTAAACTTAGCAGACGAAAAAGATATAGATGCAGATGAATTTATAAATGGTAGTTATTCTCCAACTCCGACGATAATTGAGGCAGCTGTTTCGATGTACAAAAACCACTCGGTTGATGAAATTACAAGAAGAGATGCTGATGCTAAAAATCTTACTGATACAACAAATTCGGTTTCGGAAATAATTGAATATGCACAAACTCAATATAAAAAAGTAATTTGTTTTGTTACCGGCGTTCCAGGAGCTGGCAAAACACTTGTGGGATTAGATATTGCTACAAAACATTTAGATAAGGAACAAGCAACAACAAGCGTGTTCTTATCAGGAAATGGACCACTTGTGGCAATTCTTCAAGAAGCTTTGACAAGAGACAAAGTGCAGCAAGAAAAGGATAAAGGGAATAGGATTACAAAAAATTCTGCCCGAGAAGGTGTAAAAGCTTTTATTCAAATTATTCACCATTACCGAGATGCATATTTAATTGACCCAAAAGCGCCTTATGACCATGTTGCTATATTTGATGAAGCACAGCGTGCATGGAATAAAGAACAGACAGTCAATTTTATGCGTCGGAAAAAGAATCAACCTGATTTCAAATATTCAGAGCCAGAGTATTTGATTTCTTGTCTTGACAGGCATAAAGATTGGGCAGTTATTGTTTGCCTTGTTGGTGGAGGTCAGGAAATAAATACAGGAGAGGCAGGTATCTCAGAATGGCTTTATGCAATTAAAAATTCTTTTCCGGAGTGGGAGGTTTGCATTTCGCCTAATTTGACAGACAGTGAATATAATGCCGTGGAAGCAATTGCAGAAATAGAAAGTTCATGCGTAACAAAATATGATTCTAATTTACATTTGGCTGTCTCTAGGCGTTCATATCGAGCTGAAAATGTGTCACTTTTTGTGAAGCAGATTTTGGATTTAAATACTGATGGGGCAAAGAAAACTCTTTCTAATATTTCAGATAATTATCCAATTGTACTTACCCGAAATGTTGAAACTGCCAAGAAATGGCTTCGAGAAAAGGCAAGGGGTTCAGAAAGATACGGAATTATTGTTTCTTCTCAGGCTTATCGTTTAAAACCTTTGGCGATGGATGTTCGCGTAGAAACAGATCCAGTACATTGGTTTTTGGGAGAAAAAGACGATGTTCGTTCAGCTTATTATTTGGAAGATGTTGCTACAGAATTTCAAGTTCAAGGGTTGGAGTTGGACTGGGCATGCGTCACATGGGATGGTGATTTCAGATATTCTGATGAAGGATGGAAAACTTATTCTTTTGTGGGAAATAAATGGCAAAACATAAATAAAGAAGAAAGAAAATTGTATTTAAAAAATGCATATCGTGTTCTGCTTACCCGAGCTCGTCAAGGAATGGTGATTGTTGTGCCAGAAGGAAATCCGGAAGATCATACACGAAAGGCAGAATATTATGATTGCACTTTTGAGTACTTGAAAGAGATCGGAATAAAGACAATTTAGCATTTTCGGGTGACATTGGTGACCTTTCCGACGGTGATGTGCGCTGAACAGCGGTCGTGATTATCCCCAAAGTCGCCTGAGAAGATAGAAACTAAGACATAAAATAAACAATTTAAACACCAATCCATGGAAAAGCAATACAATGCCGATGGTTTTATTCCTAAGCATGGTGGTTACGAACGGTTAATAACCTCCCAAAAGTCAGAAATCATCTATGATGGCACACAGTACTTTTGCAAAAAGTATTTCCCTCGCTATGACCGTACCATTGACCAGATGGTGCAAGCTGCACGTTCGGGCAAACAAAATATTGTGGCGGCTAGTATGGCTTCGGGCACTTCGAAAGAAACGGAAATAAAACTGACGAATGTTGCACGGGCTTCGCTTGAAGAGTTGCTAATTGACTACAAAGATTTTCTGAGAACAAACAAGCTTCTATATTGGGATAAAGATCATCCTTATTACGCTCAACTTACGCAAAAACATAAGATTCCTAATGCCAGTTATGAATACCTACCTGAAAGGAATTGAAAGTCCTGACCCTGAAGTGTCGGCCAATGTGCCGATAAGTTTGATAAATGTAACTTCGTATCTGCTTGCGCAACAGATAATAACGCTTGAAAAAGAGTTTCTGGAAGAAGGCGGATTGCGTGAACGTATGTCGCAGGCAAGGATTGAAGTAAGGAAGAAGATGAAGTAGTCTTTTATTTAATTATTCCCACCCCCTGGTCATCTCGCCCATTTCCCTCCCGGGAATTCATATCTGTCGGAATACAGAAGTAGTCAATTCGTTTTTATTAAAAAATCAATAGGTTTTAGTGAACAAAATTGAATGTAAGCAGTTATAGATAAACTTATGGAGTTTTTTCTAAGGAGTTCATACTAATGCTAAACAAATGAAAACAGCAACACAAAACCTGGAAAATGACCACGTGTATATCCTTCGATTGATTGATGTGATGGAGAAGATGGTTATAAATTGTGAAACAAATACGTCGCATATGGAGTTGGTGGTGAGTTTAATTCAACACTATGCTGACGGTTTTCATCATGCCAAGGAAGAGAATTTACTTTTCCCGCTGCTGGTTCAGAAAGGTTTTTCGAACGAGCAGGGCCCGGTATCGGTAATGCTTCACGACCATGCAGAAGGACGTAATTTTGTGAAAAAGTTGAGCAATGGAATTTCGTTATTTAAAGCAGGAAATGTTTCGGCACTTCCTGAAATTTATCATAATATGCAAGGCTATATTGATTTGCTGCGGGCGCATATTGGCAAGGAAAATAATGTACTTTTCCGCATGGCCGACAAGGCATTGAATGAAGCTGAACAGGAAGAGTTGCTGAATAAATTTGCCAAAGTAGAAATAGCGAATTATACGAATGGACAAATTCAAAAATTTATAACGGATATTGAAGGATTGGAAGTTATCTACAATGAACATAATTAATTGTGATTAAAAATAAAGACACTATGGATGGATATGAATCAAACCGAAGAGATTTTTTAAAAAAATTGGGACTGATAGCAGGTGCCACAGCTTTAACCGTTACAGGCGTATCGGGAGTAACCGAAATAATTACTGAAAAGAAAGAGCAATTTAATCTTACTCAGGAGCAGAAAAAATTTATGGCTATGTACGAAAAATGGCTTAAAGAATTTCATGCCATGGCTAAACTTCATAAAGACGAGCCGGACCATATGGGGAACAATAAAAAGTTGATGGCCCTTTCGGAAGAAGCCAAAGTGTGGCAAAAAGAATTGATTGAACACATGAAGGATGAGAACTTTGCCCGTTATTACATGATTGTAACAGAAAAGGTAACAGCGGCGATTTGATTTTAAGTACACGGCTTTCACGAAGGAAAGGTGTAGAGTGACTTTACCAATAAACTGTTACTGGGCACAATAGAAAATAAAAAAGGTGCTTCAATTTCTTGAAGCACCTTTTACGCTTTTAGCCGGGGTTATTTACTAAGCTCCGAAATCAGATTATTCTTACTAAGAAGTGCGTTGTGGTCGTTATTCACAGTTAAGTTAATAATTTTCAAATACATTTTGTATTGATTATCAGAAAGAATACATTTTGCATTGTATAAATTATAATTTACTACGTTATTGGCCAATTTATCATTTCCTGTTTTTGCTGCATTCTGTAATTCGTCAGCTGTAACATTGAAAACTTCTTTCAGATAATCAGCTTGATTTTTGTCCGCCCCTAAATAATTTACCAGACTTGTAAAAGTTGATTGATTACTTAGTTTGGAAAATACTCCATAATCACTTGGATTAATCGCAAATGTAAAAGTTGACGTTGCAACCATTACTAAAACTAAAACTACAATCTTTTTCATAACCTAAAATTTTAAATAAACAATCTTTTTCATACCTATAAAACTAGTGTCATATCAAATCTTCTCTGATTGACGATGCAAAATTACATGCTTTACAACATAAAAATGGCATCTTTCGTGTTAAATCTTAGTTTTGAGCATGTCATTTAACTGTTCTATAACATGTTTTTTGGTTAAATGCTTGTTTTGCAGCTTATTGTAATTATTACAATAATGAGACAATTTTTTTGGAAATATTCGGGTATTGCAAGAAAAAACTCAGAAGGCAGGATAAAAACAATAAAAAACCCTTGTTTCAATCATATTTTGAAACAAGGGTTTATCATTTAGAGGGGATTGGGGCTGGTTATTTGATATCGCCTTCGGCAATCAGGTATTCAGCAATTTGAACGGCATTGAGTGCAGCACCTTTTTTGATTTGGTCACTCACGCACCAGAATGTAATACCGTTCGGATTTGAAATGTCTTTGCGGATACGTCCCACGTGTACCGGATCCTTTCCGGAAAGGAACAACGGCATTGGGTATTTCTTTTCAGCCGGATTGTCCATTAATTCCACTCCCGGAGCCACCGCAAATGCTGCACGGGCTTCGTCCACACTGATTGGCTTTTCGGTTTCGGCCCAAACACTTTCGGAGTGAGCACGCAAGGCAGGAACCCGAACACACATGGCGCTGACTTCCACATCGGAATGCATGATTTTGCGGGTTTCGTTGTACATTTTCATTTCTTCCTTGGTGTAACCGTTGTCGGTAAATACGTCCACCTGCGGAATAAGGTTGTATGCCAACTGGTATGCAAATTTATTTACGGTTACAGGTTCGCCTGCCAACACTTGTTTGTATTGCAATTCCAGTTCGTCCATAGCAGCTGCTCCAGCTCCCGAAGCTGCCTGGTAAGTAGCTACATGAATGCGTTTGATATGTGAAATGTTTTCCAGAGCTTTCAATGCTACTACCATCTGAATGGTGGTACAGTTGGGGTTGGCAATAATACCGCGTGGACGCGCTTTGGCATCAGGGGCATTCACTTCGGGCACTACTAGCGGGATGTCGGAATCCATGCGGAAAGCTGATGAATTATCAATCATTACAGCACCGAATTTGGTAATATCTTCGGCAAATTCTTTGGATATGCTTGCTCCTGCAGAGGTAAAAACGATATCGAATGGTTTAAAATCATCGCCGTGTTTAAGCTCTTTGACGGTGTACTTTGCACCTTTGAACTCATAAACACTCCCCGCACTGCGCGATGAACCAAAAAGGCTCAGCTCTGTCAATGGGAAATTGCGTTCGGCTAACACACGCAAAAATTCCTGGCCGACGGCGCCACTGGCACCTACAATTGCTACTCTCATTGTTTTGATTTTAATACCTCTGACTCCCATAAGAGGAATGAAGAGGTGAAATTTGAAAAATTTATAATATAATCTTGCTCTTTTATTTGTTAAATTTAAAGAAATAATATTATTGTTAATGTGCCTTGCAAAATAATTTATATATTTGTACTTCAATTCCAAACTTAGTTCTTTTTCCCCTTTAGGGGTTAGGGGTTAAATTTTCCGCAAAAGTAATTCATTTGAATAGAATTATCACACACTATGAAGAATTTAAGTCTCTTTTTCGTGTTTTTTGTGCCGATTTTTTGTTTTGGCCAGGTAAACGAAAGTTTTTTGGATGGAAACTTTATAAATAACCCAATTTGGACAGGTTCCACATCCAATTTCTTCGTGAATTCCGCTTTTCAGCTTCAATCGCAAGCTACATCCACATCCACTTCGTTTCTTTTTACGCCTTCGGAAGCTATAGAAAATGCAACCTGGGAATGTTGGGTGAAAATAACTTACTCCACTTCCGCGACTAACTATGCAGCCATTTATCTTGTTTCTGATAAAAATGATATCACGTCGGGATGCAACGGATATTATGTGCAAATTGGTGGAACAAACGACGAGGTGTCGTTGTTCGTGCAGGAAGGCACAAAAAAGACAAAAATTATTGATGGAGTTGATAAGCGCACTGACGGGAATCCGGTGGAACTGCGCATTAAAGTGACCCGGGATGCTGATGGAAATTTTGCTTTGTACAGCAAACTGCCAACAGAAAAGGATTTTGTGCTGGAAGGAACCGTTCAAAATAATGTGGTGAAAACAAGCAGCTATTTTGGTTTACTGTTTGCCAACACAAGCTCCACCGGTTCGGATTATTATTTTGATGACATTGTGGTTACCGGAACAAAACCTATTGATAAAACAGCTCCAGTCTGGACTAGTTTCAGCTTGATGCAACCGAATAAATTGAATCTGGGTTTTTCGGAAGCAATGGATTACACTTATGCTGCGTATAGTGTCAATCCGGATTTTGCAAGTCCTACTTCGCAAATTATTTCAGCTGATAAATCATCTGTTGAGCTAACTTTTTCGCCTGATTTTGAACGTGGAAAGATTTATTCGTTGAAAGTTTCTGGATTGACTGATTTAGCCGGAAATGCGCTTCCCGACACCAGCCGGACTTTTGGAATTATTGAATCAAAGAAACCGGGCGATTTGGTTTTCAATGAGGTGATGTTTGATAACCCGATTAATTCATTGGAATATATTGAGATTTATAACACTTCCGATAACGTACTTGATGTATCAGGTTTAGTTTTTGCTACCCGCAAAACGGATGGAACATTGAATACAGGGAATGCAATTCCGAGAAAAACATGGATGTTGCCTTATACTTACCTGGCTTTGTGCGAAAATGCTGATTCGGTAAGAAATTATCATAACTGTCCACCAGAAAGTAATATCCTGTCAACAAGTTGGTCGTCATTGAATAACGAAAGTGCAACGCTTGTGTTAACCAATGCGACCAAAGATACAATTTATGATGAGTTGACTTACAACGTAAAATGGCATCACCCGTTAATAAAAAATACGAAAGGTGTGGCGTTGGAACGGATTAACCCGCTACTGCCGACTCAAAATGCAGCTACGTGGCATTCGGCAGCTTCGGCAGTTAACTACGGAACACCCGGGTATAAGAACTCGCAGTACAGGGATATTTCGGGGAATGAAACATCGGAAAAAACAGTTTGGACAGAGCCCGAAGCTTTTTCGCCCGACAATGATGGCATAAACGATGTTTGCTTTATCCATTACAAAACTGATGCCCCGGGTTACGTTGCAAATGCTGTAATTTTGAATCAAGTTGGTTCAAAAGTTTTTCAATTGGCAGCCAACAACTTACTTGCCACGGAAGGTTTTTTGACCTGGGATGGCAAAACTAATAGTGGAAAGAATGCAAATGTTGGAATTTATGTGCTTTATTTTGAAATGTTTAATCCACAAACAGGGCATAGGAAGCAATTGAAATTGCCAATTGTAGTATCATCTCGATAATTTTGAAATATTAACGTGTTATTATCCAACAAATCAGCTATCTTTGCAGCGTTTTTTTAAACCCCTAGCCCCTAAAGGGGGATTAAAAAAGAGAATATAAACTAATATATTCCCCTTTAGGGGTTAGGGGTCTTTTGTATTTATGGAGAAAGTAAGTTATGCATTGGGCTTAAGTCTGGGAAACAATTTGTTAAGTAGCGGAGTAGCAGCTTTAGATTATGCTCAATTGGCCAAAGGAATTCAAGACGTGATGGAGCAAAAACAACCTGATATGAGCTATCAGGAAGCCCAAACTGTTATCAATAATTTTTTTCAGTCATTACAGGCTAAAGCAGGTGAACAAGCCCAAAGCGAAGGTATTGCATTTTTGGAAGAAAACGGTAAACGTGCCGGAGTTGTAACACTGGCAAGCGGGCTGCAATACGAAATAATAACAAAAGGTGCCGGAGAAACTCCCAAAGCATCCGACACTGTAAAAGTACATTATCACGGAACATTAATCGATGGAAATGTTTTCGATAGTTCCGTAAGTCGCGGCGAACCAGCCACCTTTGGAGTTACTCAGGTTATCAGCGGTTGGGTCGAAGCACTGCAATTGATGCCTGTAGGGTCAAAATGGAAATTATTCATTCCTTCTGAACTTGCATATGGAGCCCAGGGTGCAGGACAAGCCATTGCTCCACATTCCACATTGGTATTTGAAGTAGAATTATTGGATATTGTTTAGTAAATCGTCGGCAATAAGTACTATACACGCTTCACTAACAGGTTTTGTAAATAAAAATATCAAAAAATTAATAATACAAATAATGAAAAAAACGATTTTATTTATTGCTGCAGCAACTCTCGTGTTTACTGCTGTAGAAGCCAAAAACAAAAAAAAGGATAAAGCAGTTGTTCAGGCTCCTGTTCAGATTTTAGTTAACGATGTTGATTCTATGAGTTATGCATTGGGAATGAATGTAGGAGGCGATTTTGCCAAAAACCTAAAAGGTATTCCCGGAGGGAAATCGAATGTAGATCTTTTGATTAAAGGATTTTCAACAGCGATGAAAGGTGATACAACTCTTATAAAACCAGAAGTTGCCGCAGAATATTTTAAGAATTACATTAGCAAAGCGCAAGCTCAGGATGCTGAATTAAAAAAAGCTGACGGTGAAAAGTTTTTAGCTGAAAATAAAACCAAAGAAGGAGTTCAAACTACAGCAAGTGGTTTGCAGTACAAGGTTTTAGTAGCAAAAGATGGTCCAAAACCGCAAGCTACAGATTCGGTAAAAGTAAATTATGAAGGATTTTTGATTGATGGAAAAAAATTCGATAGCTCAATTGACCGTGGTGAACCAATAACTTTTCCGCTTAATCAGGTAATTCCGGGTTGGACTGAAGGTGTACAACTGATGTCAGTAGGGTCGAAATATAAATTCTTTGTTCCTTACACACTTGCTTATGGCGAAAAAGGCGCAGGCAATGGAGTAATTCCGGCTTATGCAACCCTTGTTTTTGAAATCGAATTACTCGATATAAAACCCGTAAAAGAAGTAGCACCCGTAGTAGATGTAAAACCTGTTACACCGGTCAAAGCTGTACAAAGAGCAAAAACTCATAGTGTAAAAAAATAATAAAAATTTATAAATTGAAAATCAAATGAAAAAACAAAGTATTTTATCGTTGGTAGCCTTGGTTGCCATTTTTATGCTTACTTCGTGCAACAAATACGAAGCAAAAACGTCACAATTGAAAACCCAAAATGACAGTTTAAATTATGCACTTGGTTTGGCAAACGGTGATGGCATTAAAAACTATTACATGAAGACTGACACTACAAGTAAACCAATCATTGCTTTGATGAAAGCACTTGACAAAGCTTACAAAGGATCTGACAAAGGCGAAATGTACAAATTGGGTCTTGAAATCGGAAACTCGTTTAAACAACAAAAAGCAAAAGGCTTAATGGGTGATTCAACAATGAAATTTGATGAAAAATTAGTGAGACAAGGACTTGTGAATGCATTAAATGGTTTTGACAAAGGGATGACTGCTAAAGAAGCACAAGACTTTATCCAAAAAACCATGATGAAAATTCAACAAGAAAAAATGAAACAGCAAATGCCACAAGGTCAAATGCCACAAGGTCAACCTGCACCTCAGCAAGCTCCACAACAAGCCCCACAACCTACAAAATAATTAGTCATCAAATTAAAAATAAACAGAAAAATGAAAAAACTGAATATATTCATGGCGGTGGCTTTAGTAGCCGCATTTGCGTTTTCTTCATGCAATAGTAATAAAGCAAAAATGCCAACTTTAAAAACTCAACTTGATAGTTTGAATTATGCATTTGGATTGGCTAACGGTGATGGAATTAAAAATTACTATATCAAAGGAGATTCTGCTAAAAAATCAATCAAAGCACTTTTGGATGGTTTAAACGAAGGAATGAAAGGTAAAATTGACAAAGAAAACGGTGAAATTACTGACCTTGGAACAAAAATCGGAACTTCGTTGAAAGACCAAAAGAAAAAAGGGTTAATGGGCGATTCAACTTTATCGGTTGATATAAACTTAATTAAACAAGGATTAATCAATGGTTTGAGAGGTTCAAAAATTCAAATGACCCCACAACAAGCTCAGGAATATCTGCAAAAAACGATGACAGCTCTTCAGGCTAAAAAAATGGAAAAACAATATGGTCCAAACAAACTTGCCGGAGAAAAATTCTTAGCTGATAATGCAAAAAAACCAGGTGTAATCACTACAGCTGATGGCTTGCAATACCAGGTTATCAAAAAAGGCAACGGCCCACTTCCTACCGATACAAGCAAAGTAAAAGTTGACTACGAAGGAACCTTGATTGACGGAACAGTTTTCGATAGTTCCATTGCTCGTAAATCTCCGGTAGTTTTCGAAGTGAGCAAAGTAATCAAAGGTTGGACAGAAGCGTTGAAATTAATGCCTGTAGGTTCAGAATATAAAATATATATTCCTCAGGAACTGGCTTATGGCTCACGCGAACAACAAAAAATCAAACCTTTCTCTGTATTGATTTTTGATGTTAAGTTGATTTCAATTGAAAAATCAGAACCAGCTCCTCAAATGAGTGCAGAACAAATGCAACAATTGCAACAACAAATGCAACAACAACGTCGATAGTTTTTGTTACAAATATAAAAAATAGCCGGAGTGATTTCACTTCGGCTATTTTTTTTGTCAAAACGATAGTCAGAGCAAACAATTATCTATCATTTATCCTTAATTTTCCGATATTTAAGATTATAATCTTTCAATTTCAATTTATTATATATAATTTTGCTGCCTATATGATAATAACAAATCAATAACCATGGAAAAAATAGATCAATTAGACAGAAAAATTCTCCAGATTATAACTCAGAATGCGCGTATGCCTTTCAAAGATGTTGCCGAAGAATGTGGAGTGTCTCGAGCAGCCATTCATCAGCGTGTACAACGCTTGATTGATATAGATGTCATAACCGGTTCGGGCTACAACGTAAACCCAAAGATGCTTGGGTTCCAAATGTGTGCTTACATTGGTATAACACTGGAGCGTGGGTCAATGTACAAAGAAGTGGTGTCAGAACTGGAAAAAATACCCGAAATTGTGGAATCGCAGTATACGCTTGGTTCATACACTATCCTGATAAAATTATATGCCAAAAACGACGAGCATTTAATGGAACTGTTGAATGGGAAAATTCAGGAAATACCCGGCGTAGCAACTACCGAAACGCTTACATCGTTAGATCAGAGAATTAAAAGAACAATACCAATAGAATAAAATAAATGTTGAACTGTGTAATCGTGTAATCGTAATTAATATATTCGTTTACTTCTTTGCCGTTTACTCGTTAACTCGTTAACGAATTTACTTTCCTGTAATTCGTAACTCGTAACAAAATCAATTAATGGAAACAGTTGTCAGTGGCATTCGCCCAACCGGAAACCTTCACTTAGGAAATTACTTTGGCGCATTGCGCAATTTTATAAGCATGCAAAATGAGCATAACTGCTATTTTTTCATTGCCGATTATCACTCACTTACCACGCATCCCACACCGGGGGACTTATATGGTAATGTTCGTCAGATTTTAGTTGAATACCTCGCGGCAGGTCTTGATCCCGAAAAAGCAACCCTTTATATTCAAAGCGATGTGCCCGAAGTGGCTGAATTGTATTTGTTCCTGAATATGAATGCGTATATTGGCGAGCTTGAGCGTTGTACTTCTTTCAAAGATAAAATTCGCCAACAACCCGAAAATGTAAATGCCGGACTGTTGACTTATCCAACGCTTATGGCCGCTGATATTTTAATTCACCGTGCTACTAAAGTGCCGGTAGGAAAAGATCAGGAGCAACATTTGGAAATGACCCGTACTTTTGGTAACCGTTTTAACCGTTTGTACAATGTAGATTATTTCCCGGAACCGCAAGCCTATAATTTCGGGAATGAACTTGTCAAAATCCCGGGATTGAACGGAACGGGCAAAATGGGTAAATCGGAAGGTGAGGGGAATGCTATTTTTCTGGCCGACGAGCCCGAAGCTATTCGCAAAAAAGTAATGAAAGCTGTTACAGACTCAGGACCTACCGAGCCTAACCAAATAAAACCGGATGCCATAGAAAATATTTTCCAGCTTATGAAAGTAGTTTCGACTCCGGAGACATTGTCTTATTTCAACGAACAATACAATACCTGCCAGATTCGCTACGGTGACATGAAGAAACAACTGGCGGTTGATATGATTGCGTTTACGGAACCATTTAGAGAGCAAATAAAAGCCATTTCGGCCGATGAAGCTTATGTTTCCAAGGTAGCACGCATGGGGAAAGAAAAAGCGCAGGAAAACGCCGCTAAAACCATCCGTGAGGTACGCGAGATAATCGGGTTTAAGAAGTTTTGAAAAACCGGTAGTATTTAGTAAGCAGGCTATTAAATATACTAAAAAGCTTGTTACAATTAAGGAGCAAGCTTTTTTCTTATTTATACAAGCACAAGTACGGCGTGTCTTCTGTACATTTCACCTTGAATTTTACGTCTTTTGCCACCACAAAACTTTCAAACTTTTTGTATGTTTTCCATTCTATTTCATCTGGTTGTTGAATGGTGAGCTGTCCCGAAATAACAGTCATAATTTCGATGGTACCTGTGCCAAATTCATATTCGCCCGCTGCCATAACGCCTACCGTTGCATTTCCTTCTACTGATTCCAATCCGATAGAAACAACTTTTCCATCGAAATACTGATTTGTTTTAAACATAAATTGCTGATTTATATATTTATAATTTATTTTTTTTCAATATGAATTTGTTTTCGGATTTCCGAAGGCAAAGGTAAAATTATTTCTCATAGCTTGCAAAAAGTATTTTAAATTTCAAAAAGTAATTTATAATCACGACGATAACTAATCATTATACTATGATATTGATTGATATTCTTTATCTTTGTTGCCCTCACTTCTTAAAATTTAAAATATACACGCAATTATGAAACGACTAAATCTTCTGTTAGTAACCTTATTTATTAGTTTATTTGCTTTTTCACGGATTCAGGTTCAGGTTGATACGATTGCTGTCTTTTCTCCCAAAATGAAGAAGGAAATTAAGAACGTAGTAATCATTCCTGAAAACTATTCGGCTAAAAAACACTACCCGGTTGTGTATTTACTTCACGGCTTTGGTGATAATTATGCTAAATGGGTGAATGCAGTACCTTCAATTAAAAACCTGTCAACAGAATATCAATTTCTAATTGTATGTCCCGATGGTGGTTATAGCAGTTGGTATTTCGACAGTCCGATAGATTCAACTTATCAGTATGAAACATACATTACCAAAGAATTAATTCCTTTTATCGATACTCATTTTTCAACTATTCCCAATAGGTTCGGCAGAGCTATAACCGGAAATAGCATGGGGGGACATGGTGCTTTGTATCTGGCAATTCGGAATCCTGTTTTGTTTGGCAGTGCGGGCAGTATGAGTGGAGGAGTTGATTTAAGAAGTTCTACAAAACTATTCGATATTGCCAAACGAATTGGAAATTTTGATACTAACCGTGCAGAGTGGGATAATCGATCAGTAATCAATATGGTTGAAACATTAAAAAAAGGCGAACTGAACTTGATAATAGATTGCGGAGTTTCAGACTTTTTCTATCAGATTAATGCAGGCCTACACCGCAGATTAATGGCATTGAACATTGACCACGATTATATTGAACGCCCCGGCGAACATAACTGGGCGTATTGGGCAAATGCCGTGCAGTATCAATTCTTGTTTTTCGATCGTTGTTTTGACAAGGAAAGGAAGCCATAAAGAATTTTCAAGATTATATAAAAAATGAGCTGTCCGAAATTAATCGAACAGCTCATTTTATATATTAAAGACTTGATTCTAAAATCTTGACTCTTGGTCCTTCTTACAATTGTGGTCCTGAAGAAACTAATGCTTTAGCATCATCATTGTCGCAATATTGTTCGAAGTTCTTGATGTATTTGGCAGCCAGTGATTTTGCTTTGGTTTCCCATTCAGCAACATTAGCATAGGTGTTACGTGGGTCAAGAATTTCCGTATCAACATTGTTCAATGCCTTAGGAGCAACTAAGTTCAAAATAGGAACCTTTATTGTTTCGGCTTTTTCAATTGAACCGTCGATAATTGCATCAATGATAGCACGTGTATTTTTCAACGAAATACGTTTTCCAGTTCCGTTCCAACCTGTGTTCACCAAGTAAACTTTTGCATTGTGTTCTTTTGCTTTACCAATTAGGGTTTTTGCATACATAGTTGGGTGCAAAGTCAGGAATGCTTCACCAAATGCAGGAGAGAATGAAGGAACAGGTTCAGTGATACCACGTTCAGTTCCGGCTAATTTAGACGTAAAACCTGAAAGGAAGTGATATTGGGCTGATTTCTCGTCCAAAATAGATACCGGAGGCAATACACCAAATGCATCAGCCGACAGGTAAATAATTTTTTTAGCGTGTCCTGCACGTGAAGGAGAAACTATTTTGTTTATAAAATAAATTGGGTAAGAAACACGGGTATTTTCAGTTTTTGAAGCAGCTGCAGAATAATCAGCAACGCCATCAGCACCTACCGTTACGTTTTCCAGCAATGAATCGCGACGGATTGCTCTCCAGATGTCAGGTTCTTTATCCATTTCCAAATCGATAACTTTTGCATAACAGCCGCCTTCGTAGTTGAATACACCATTGTCATCCCAGCCATGTTCGTCATCTCCAATTAAATAACGTTTTGGATCTGCAGAAAGGGTAGTTTTACCAGTTCCTGAAAGTCCGAAGAAAATAGCAACATCACCATCTTTACCTACGTTGGCTGAGCAATGCATGGAAGCCATGCCTTTCAATGGCAAATAGTAGTTCATTAAAGCAAAAATACCTTTTTTCATTTCACCACCGTACCAGGTACCACCAATAACCTGCATTCTGGTTGTGAGGTTGAACAACGTGAAAACTTCAGAGTTTAATCCTTGTTCTTTCCATTGTGGATTAGACGTTTTAGAACCATTTAATGTTACGAAGTCAGGTTCGCCGTAGTTTGCCAACTCGTAGTGTGAAGGACGGATAAACATGTTAGTTACGAAATGAGCTTGCCATGCAACTTCCATAATAAAACGTACTTTCATACGAGTATCTTCGTTGGTTCCGCAGAATGTGTCAACAACGTAAAGTTTCTTAGCCGAAGAAAGTTGTTTTGTAACCAGGTTTTTGCAATGATCAAATACTTCAGGAGTAGTTGGGCGATTGATTGTTCCATCCCACCACAAATGTTCGTCAGTCACAGCATCCTTTACAAAGAATTTATCTTTAGGAGAACGTCCTGTGAATTTACCTGTATCAACCGAAACAGCACCCGATGTTGTTAACACTCCTTTTTCAAAACCTTCGTTTGCAGGATTCATTTCATCTTGAAATAGAACTTCATAAGAAGGATTGTGTACTATTTCGTAATTTCCCGAAATGCCGTACTTGCTTAAATCCAAATTTGCCATTTTTTTTAAATTAATTGATCTTATTATATTGTTTTTACTAACTCCTAAACCAAAATTCTCTTTTTCGGTTACAAAAGTAGTGTTTTTTTTTGTAGTACGAAAGCAATTAAAGAAATTTTTCCTTATTCATGTATATTTTTTCTTTAAGTGTAATAAATATGCAATAATGCATAACAATCTTCGCTAATTATGATATTCATTCATCTTTATTATTGCATTATTTTCAGTTCGTTAATAAAGTTTACCATATAATTTTAAATTGTAAATTGAAACTTTTTTGCTCAGTGAATAAAAATACATAATATTTGGATGAGTTTAAAATAATTCTAAAAAATTAAGTCTTAATACATTAAAATAGCTATTCCTATGGATAATCAAATAATGTATGTTGCTGTTTACAAAATATACCTCAAATTAAAACATATATAGACCTAATTATCTACAAAAATGAACGATTAAGCATAAATTATTAAGTATTTTTGTCCGAGGTTTTTTCTATAGAGAACTTTCACGAATTTATATTAATCACAGGTAAACCATATTTTCAAGAAATTAAAAAATGAGAACTCTTAAATTTATTCCAATTTTGTTCATCTTGTTAAGTTCAAGTTTAGCAGCTAAAAACACAGAACGTGTTCAGAACTTTGACAACGACTGGAAATTTACTTTAGCCGATAGCACGTTGAATGCGTCAGACCCTTTTTTTGATGCCAGTTCCTGGCGTAGTCTTAATTTGCCGCATGATTGGAGCATTGAATCCGACTTTGGTAAAGATTTTCCGGCTTCGCCGGGCGGAGGAGCTTTACCTGGTGGAATTGGTTGGTATAGAAAATCATTCACGATGGACCTTGCCAATTTAGGCAAATGTATTTACATTGATTTTGATGGTGTATATAGAAACAGCGAAGTTTGGATTAATGGAACTTCAGTCGGAGTAAGACCTTATGGCTATTCTTCTTTCCGTTACGATTTGACTCCCTATGTCAAGTTCGGAATAACTAATGTTATAGCTGTAAAAGTGGATAATTCAAAACAGCCAAATTCGCGCTGGTATTCCGGTTCGGGGATTTACCGTAATGTGTGGTTGGTTATAACTAATCCTGTTCACGTGGATCATTGGGGAACTTATATAACCACTCCGGAAGTAAGCGAAAATGATGCTAAAGTGGTAATTGAAACTACAATAAAAAATACAACTAAAAATGTTCAACCAATAAAAGTAGAACAAATATTGGTAAATGCCAAGGGTGAAAGTGTTTCAAAAACCGATAGCACAATTTATGTTATATCTGCAGCATCGGATAAAGTATCTCAAACGCTGGACGTAACAGAGCCTACCCTTTGGAGTATCGAAACTCCGTATTTGTACAAAATGATTACTAAATTGTATATCAAAGGTAAACAAGTGGATGAATATGAAACGCCGGTGGGAATACGTTCCTTTGAATTCGATGTAAAAAAAGGTTTTTTTCTGAACAACAAACATGTGAAAATTAATGGTGTATGTGACCACCATGACTTAGGCGCACTGGGAGCTGCCATCAATACCCGAGCTATTCAACGTCAGTTAGAAATTCTCAAAGCCATGGGCTGTAACGCCATTCGTACCTCTCACAATCCACCTGCTCCCGAATTGCTCGACCTTTGCGATCAGATGGGCTTTATTGTGATGGACGAAGCTTTTGATATGTGGCTAAAAAAGAAAACTAAATACGATTATTCCTCTGATTTCGCCGAATGGCACGAACGCGATTTGACAGATATGATTACACGTGACCGGAATCACCCTTCCATCTTTATCTGGAGCATCGGCAATGAAGTTGGTGAACAATGGGGCGAAGCCAAATCGGAAGATATGGATTTACAAAAAGCAAATATCCTTTTGAATAACAGAAAAGTGGATAGTAATGAAGCCGCAAAATCAGGTAAATTGGGGAAAAATGCATTACTTACAAAAGAATTGGTTGATATTACAAAAGCCGTTGATCCTACTCGTCCTGTATCTGCAGCATGTAATGGAACCGACGATAATAATCCGCTTTTTTTATCTCAAGCAATGGATTTGATCGGCTTTAATTATCACGAATCGCAATACGCAGATGTTACCAAACATTTCCCAACTAAACCATTCTTTGTAAGCGAGTCGGTTTCGGCACTTCAAACACGTGGCTATTATGTGATGCCTTCAGACAGTATAATTGTTTGTCCCAAAAGTTGGGATAAACCTTATACAAATCCTTCACAACAATGTTCAGCATACGATAATTGTCGCGCACCATGGGGTTCAACCCACGAAGCAACATGGAAAATTGTCAAAAAATTAGACCATGTGGCCGGTCAATTTATCTGGACAGGTTTTGATTACCTGGGCGAACCGACCCCCTATTGGTGGCCATCGCGCAGTTCGTATTTTGGAATCATTGACTTAGCCGGATTCCCCAAAGATGTTTATTATATGTACCAAAGTGAATGGACAACCAAGGATGTATTGTACATTTTCCCACATTGGAACTGGACACCGGGACAAACTGTGGATGTATGGGCCTATTACAATAATGCCGACGAAGTGGAACTATATTTAAATGGAAAATCCTTAGGCAAACGTAGTAAAACAGGAGATGACCTGCATGTAATGTGGCGCGTAAAATACGAACCCGGAACATTGAAGGCCGTTTCGCGTAAAGATGGAAAAGTGGTATTGACCAAAGAAATTAAGACTGCAGGCGAACCCGTAAGTATAAGCATGAAAGCGGACCGCTCAAGCATTAAAGCTGATGGCAAAGACCTATCGTATGTAACAGTTGAATTGCTCGATAAAGAAGGGAATGCTAACCCACTGGCTAACCAGTTGGTAAAATTCACCGTTGAAGGCGAAGGTGCTATTGTTGGAACCGATAACGGCGATCAAAACGATCATGTGTCGTTAAAAAAACCTGAACGTCATTTGTTTTACGGCAAATGTCTGGCCATTGTGCAAAGTACCGGCAAAAAAGGAGACATCACGCTCAAAGCCGAAGTGGATGGTTTACCAGCACAGGAAATTTTGATTAAGAGTAAATAAAGATTTATATCAAAATACAGGAACTCCCCTTGAGATCGTCTCAAGGGGAGTTTTTTTTGTTATAAAACACTGATTATACTCAGTGGAAGCAATCCTTGAAGTGATACTCTGTTTTCGGAGTAATTAGATAGTACGTATCATTAGTCATAAATCAAAGGCATTAAAAGTTCAAAGAATCAAACTTATATGATGTCTATTAGATAAATTAAAAAAATAAACAATCTCTTGTTAATGTGAAAAATAGTTTTTATCTTTGAGTTTTAATTTTAGTACGATGCCACCTGGAGATTACACCGAACAAAGGAAGTGTACCTGTAAACCTAAAAAAAAGACAGCACAAAACCCGACAACGAAATTTGAAAATAAACGAACTATGTTACAGCTAAATTTAATCGTAGACTCCTAAACTAACGTGAGTTCGATATAAGAATTTATATAACTAATTGAGATACATGCGTCAACATTCCCGTAGGGAATTTATATCCATAGAATATGTTATTTCAGGGATTAAATTCCCCGTTAGGGGATAAATATATCGATTCCCTACGG
>JARLGX010000016.1 GCA_031292575.1 Paludibacter sp. | reverse complement strand
GGTCCAATTGCCCGTTGCCGGTGTGTAAGTTCCCGAACTTGGTGTAAAGGTTGTTGCCGTGTAAGCTGTTGGTAAGACATCGGTTACTTTAAATTGATCACTGGTTGAAATTGTTGACGGTCCGTTATTAGTAACGGTAATTGTATAGGTCAGATTTTGCCCTGCTACCACCGATGCTGCTGCGCTTTTTGTAATTGAAAGATCAGCTTGCCGATTGATTGTAGTCACTGCCGGAGCACTTGTATTATTAGCTGGCGCAGGATCAACAAATCCTGTTGGAACTACAGCAACTGCAGCATTACTTAAACTGCCTGTAGAACTTCCACTTACTGTCCCTGCAATGGTTAATGTTACACTGCCGCCACTGGGAATATTTACTCCTGTCCATGCACCGGTGCCAGAAGTATAAGTTCCTGAACTTGCCGTATAAGTTGTTGCTGAAAATCCTGCAGGTAACGCATCGGTAACTTTAAACTGATCACTTGATGATATTGCTGAAGGACCATTGTTGGTTACTATTATTGTATATGTTAATCCCTGCCCTGCAATGACAGATGCTGGTGCACTCTTAGTTGTTGAAAGATCTGTTACCGGAATCGGAACAGGAGTATTTGTAGCTGAATTATTAGCAGGAGTTGGATCTTCTTGTCCACCTGTTATAGTCGCTGTATTAGCGTATAAGCCTGTAGGCAAAACAGTTGCAACTATTTGCAAAGTAGCATTAGCTCCACTTGCGATATTGCCAACTGTCCAAACTCCTGTTCCACTTACATAAGTACCTTTAGAAGGAGTGGCACTAACAAATGTATACCCCGATGGCAATAAATCTGTAACAACCACAGCTGCATCCTGAGCAGGGCCTGCATTTGCAGCAGTAATCGTAAAAGTTACATTACTTCCAACATTTGGCGTTGAATTGTTTACGGTTTTAGTAACACTTAAATCGGCACAGCCAAGAATCAGGCTTAACTCACTACTTGACGCAGAAGCAGCCCAACCCCATGAATTGATAGTCCTAACGTTACCAAAGTCATTATCCTGTGAATTATCTGTGTCATTGCCTCCAACTGCCGGAGCAGGGATGATTTGACTTGGATTGCCATTGCCATTCCATGCATGAGCTGGAGAAACCGTACCTGCAAATGAATTGTTTATTCCAGCACCAGTGGTATTATTACTATTGGCTGGATTTCCAGTCACATTTGTTAACTGAGAATCATCCCAATACAACGTTGCATTGGGGGTCGATACTGGAGCTATTACTGAAGCTAAAATACCATTTTTTGCTAATTCTACGTCGTATAAGGGGACATTAAACCTTCCTTTTTGATTTATAACAGTTAATTTGATATTTGTACCGCTTGCCACTTCAGTGCCCAATCCATCTTTGCCATCCCAAGCAATAGTGTTATCGCCCGCAGATACATCAAATGCTTCCAATATCCTATCGGAAGTGTTTGCTTGGAACCCAGCAATGCCATTTAAATTAAGAACAAGTTTCACATCACCAGGCTC
This sequence comes from Paludibacter sp., assembly GCA_031292575.1. Lineage (GTDB taxonomy): Bacteria > Bacteroidota > Bacteroidia > Bacteroidales > Paludibacteraceae > Paludibacter. The sequence continues at coordinate 43,502 of JARLGX010000016.1, read as the reverse complement.
TGGCAAGTAATAATGTATAGTGTATGGACCACAGCCTGTTATTGAAGGGGTTGCAAAATTTGGACATGTTGGGGCAGATCCTACAGGAAATATTCCAGGATCTGGAGTATTCAAAAATACATTATATCCATCAGCTAAACTTGGTGAAACTGCATCATTCCTGGATCTACGTGTAACATCATAAGTTCCTGCTGAAGAAACACCATAATTATTTACAGCAATATTCCATGCAATTGGTTCAAAACTTGCCTGAAAAGCAATTTTTACAATCGATTGATCAGCTGTGTAAGCATAGATTGTAGGTTGTGAAGAAGAGTATATGCCAATGGTAAAATTTCCATCAGATGCAGCAAATCCCCATTTATTGCTATAGACCCTACCGTCAATCTTGGCGAATGTATTTTTGTTGGCTACAGTCAAATCAAATAGAGGTACAAAGGAACGAACCGCTGTTAGTGGAGTAGTTCCACCATCATTACTACGATATATTTCAATCCAATGTTCACCTGTTACAGTGGGTTTAAACACAAATGGAACATATCCTGTACTAACACCCCCTATATTTGGACCATTTACTGCCCTGGTATAGCCATCAATTGTTCCAGTAGCTCCTACAGTAGGACTCCATGCGCCCTGCTTAGCAACGGTTCCATCCGGATTTAAAATCCGATAGTAAACGTTTGTTTGCCTGTTTGGTATTCCTGTATTTTGATAGTCACGACAATCAAATCCAAAATAGAGATATTCATTTGTAGCATCATTTATAAAAAACTTTAAACGGTTATCAACAGGGCAATTATAATATGAACCGCTTGATATATCAGGTCCACTAATGAGACCTGTTATTGTTGTTGCATTTGGAGATGCAGTTTTAGTTCCTTCGGCAAAGGAACTAATAATAAAAACGAATAAAATAATGACTTGAAGGAGTAGTTTTCTTTTCATATAGTTGGTTTTTCAGTCATTTCATTAGTATACTTTAAATATAAAAAAAAATTAACTTTTCGGTTTTTTTTGGCTAAAAAAGGACTTCAACAACTAATTTGTTAAAATCGTATATGTTCTGTTATTGTATTCAATAATACAAAAACCACGAAACTTACATCTATTTATATGGTGAATTCTCTAAATTCATTACATAAATATACAGCAAATATACTTATTGCTACATATTGTCAAATATTTTGCTACAAATATAATTAAACAAATATTAATTACAAAACTATTGTGTTCAAGAATAACAAATATTTTGTTTTATGATTTTATTACTTCTTTGTAATAATTACATATTAATTTTAAGATTATTCGTCTATAAAGGACTTTCAAACAAATTATTTTATTGTTTTATGACAGATTATGACAAAATTAAATATTATAATTTAATATATATTTATATTTTTTAATTATATTATACTGTAATTTCACAATAATACAAATTGAATTTATGTAATAAAGCCTCAATTCATAATTCTTTTTTTGTAGCAAATTATTCATCCGAAAAAATTATTGGCTAATTTGATATTTCTAAATCTTATACTTTAATAGCTATTTTATGTATGTTTAAACGTTTATTTTACGAATAAAACGTAAAATAAACGTATGTTTTGTAAAATGTAATTTGCAATTTGATGAGTTACTTTTAGATTTAGTTAATTTATTTGACTCGAGTTTAGTAGATTCTTGTTTCTATTTGAAATTTAGAGGCTACTTGTCATATCAATAAAAATAGCTAATTTCGCACCCTGAAATAAAATTATAAAAAGCTCTCTTTTTTTATGGCTAAAAGCAAAAAAAAACTTCCTGTTCTTGAAGAAATAACTATAATAGATATAGCCGCTGAAGGAAAAGCTATTGCCAAAGTAAATGAAATTGTAGTATTTGTGCCTTTTGCTGTACCAGGCGATGTTGTTGATTTACAGGTCACACGCAAGAAGAGCCATTTTATGGAGGCTCGTGTTATTCGTTTTCATAAGTTTTCTGAAAAAAGGATAGAATCAGTTTGTCAGCATTTTGGAATTTGTGGAGGTTGCAAATGGCAAATTCTTCCTTACTCCGAGCAAATTAGGTACAAGCAAAAACAGGTTGTTGATAACCTTACCCGAATTGGTAAAATAGAATTACCCGAGATACTACCTATTATAGGATCTGCTAAAACTGAATTTTATCGCAACAAACTGGAATTTACCTTTTCCAATAAACGTTGGAGAACATTTGAGGAAATTGATGAAGGTAAGGAATTTGACACGATGAATGCCGTAGGTTTTCATATTCCCGGTCAGTTTGATAAAGTATTGGATATCGATAAATGCTGGTTGCAAGATAACATTTCGAATGAAATTCGTAATGAAATTCGGAGTTATGCATTAGAACATCAACTTACTTTTTTTGACTTAAGAAACCAAGAAGGACTTCTGCGTACTATGATGGTACGAACAACTTCGACTGGTGAATTAATGCTGATTATGGTGTTTTTTTATGAAGATAAAGACGTGCAAAACGAATTATTACAGCATATTGCCAATAAATTCCCTCAGATAACGTCTTTGTTATACATTATCAATTCCAAAGCCAACGACACTATAACTGATCAGGAGGTGCTTCTTTATAAAGGAAATGAATGTATTTATGAGGAAATGGAGGGTTTGAAATTTAAAATTGGACCAAAATCATTTTATCAAACTAATTCTGAGCAAGCATATGAACTTTATAAAATTGCCCGCAATTTTGCAAAACTTACCGGAAAGGAATTAGTGTATGATCTTTATACTGGAACAGGAACAATTGCTAACTTTGTGGCGCATCAAGCCAAACAAGTAATTGGCATAGAATATGTACCGGAAGCAATCGAAGATGCTGTAATTAACTCAAAATTAAACAATATTGACAATACCTTGTTTTACTCAGGAGATATGAAAGACATTCTAAATCATTCATTTATAGAAGAGCATGGTAAACCGGATGTGATAATAACGGATCCACCACGAGCAGGTATGCATGATGATGTTATTAAAGCAATACTTTTTGCAGAACCAAATCGAATTGTGTATGTAAGTTGTAATCCTGCTACACAGGCAAGAGATTTAAATTTGCTCGACATTAATTATAAAGTCACTGCTGTTCAACCTGTCGATATGTTTCCTCACACACATCATGTTGAAAACGTTGTTTTGTTGGAACGTAGATAAAAAAAACTTAAAACTAAATTCTTATCCATATGCAAAAGCAAATTTTTCAAACTAATTCATCAACTCGCTGGAAGAGTTTTATTTGGTTAGTAAGAATATTAATTGTTTTATTGATTGTGTTAATTGCTTCTGTGTCAATATCTTTGTTTAATAAAAGAGATTATGACCTAAAGGTGTTAACTTACAATGCAAAAAGTTTACCTGATCTAAATACAGATAGATCAAAGACTTTTATTTCAAAATCGGAAGAAATTGCTTTTGCTAAACATATAGAACATTATAGAAAGAGACAAAAAAAAATCACAAAAAACAGTAGATTACATATAAAACATAGACCTGAAGCTGCAAAATTCCTACCCGTGCGAGCAGGGTTTTATGTGAATTGGGATCCAAATTCATCCATATCTTTACATAAAAATATCAGCCATTTAAATATGGTTTTACCTGAGTGGACTTTTCTGAAAAATGCCAAAGGTGATCTTGACGTCAGAATTCAAAATGAAACTCTCGATTTCATTCAGAGTCATAAAGTTGCAGTTGTTCCAATATTGAGTAATTTTTTCAATAATAGGTGGAATGGCGACAGCACATTAATAATGCTCAAAAATCCAAAATTGCGAAAAATGTTGATTTCCCGCATAAAAAATCTTTTAGATAAAAATGATTTTCAGGGAATTAATGTCGATTTGGAAAATCTTCCCAAAGGATCACATCCTTATATGCTTCAATTTTCAAATGAACTTTCTACATCATTACATGCTGATGGATATATCACAACAATAGATATTAACCCTACAGATGAGGGTGTAACGTATAAAGATATATCGCAATATTATGACTTCATTTTTTTGATGGCTTATAATGAACATTCACCTGATGATCCTCCGGGGAGTATTTCTTCTCTAAGTTTCGTTGAAAAATCTATTGACGATGCAATGAAAGAAGTATCTTCCGACAAAATTGTATTATGCGTTGCATCATATGGTTTCGATTGGGAAAAAGGTAAACCAGCTACAAAAATTTCGTATCAAGGACTTATATCTATTGCTAAAGAACTAAACGAAAAAGTTTATTTTGATTTTGGACAATCAGATTTAACTCTTTTTTATTACGATGATAATGGAAATGAACACGAAGCACATTGCAATGATGCGGCCGGAACTTTCAATATTATGCGTACTGCTCAAGATTATAATGCCGCGGGGGTTTCTTTGTGGTATTTAGGGTCAGAAGATGAGCGAATATGGGATTTTTATTCTCAAGACTTGGATGAAAATTTCTTGAGACTTAATCCGTTTAATTATAGACAGTTAAATTATATAAACTCAATATTGTCCGTAAACTATGATGGAACAAAGGGTGAAATACTAGAAATATTAAACGAGCCTGATCACGGATTGACTAAATTTGAGTACAACAAAACTGACCAATTAATTACAGATGAAAAGTACTTATCTCTTCCAAGTTCTTATCTGCTAAAACGCTATGGAGCCAAGTATCCTAAAAAAATAGCCATTACCTTTGACGATGGACCAAACAGCGATTATACTCCCGAAATACTTGATATTCTAAAAGAGAAAAAGGTTCCGGCAACTTTTTTTGTTACCGGTGCAAATATTCAAAATAATATTCCACTTATTAGAAGAGAATACGATGAAGGTCATGAAATAGGCAATCATACTTATACACACCCAAACTTAGAATTAACTTCTGATAATAGAGAACGAATTGAACTTCGGTCTACAAGATTATTGTTAGAGAGTATTTTGGGACATTCAACACTATTATTCAGAGCTACTTATTTGACAGATGCTGAGCCTAAGAATTTAACCCAGATTCGATCCTTAGCAATAGCACACGATGAGGGATTTATAAGTGTAACTTCTTTTATAGATACTAATGACTGGGAAGAAGGTGTTACAGCAGACTCAATTGTAGCAAGAGCCATTGCAGAACAACATCTCGGAAACATTATTCTGATGCATGATGCCGGTGGTGACCGCTCTCAAACTGTTGTGGCACTCCCCAAAATTATTGACTATTACAGAAGTCATGGTTATGAATTAGTAACCGTATCGGATTTGATGGGCAAAACCCGCGATCAGGTTATGCCACTTGTACACAGTCAATTCAAATTTACAGATACATTAGACCTAATTTTCTTTACAATTACGTTTATATGGGAACATTTTCTGGATGGGTTCTTTATAGTTGCTATTTTATTAATAATATTACGTTTAATATCAATAGGAACATTCGCAATAATACAACAACAAAAAGAAAAAAAGAATAAAGGAATTCAAACTTCATATTTACCTAAAGTAAGTATCATTGTACCGGCATACAACGAAGAGGTTAATGCAGTTAGAACAGTAGAATATTTATTGAAGTCAAACTATGCGGATATTGAAGTAATTTTTGTAGATGATGGTTCCAAAGATAATACTTTCAATATTGTTAACTCTACCTTCGAAAACAATAACAAAGTAAAAGTTCTAACCAAAACAAACGGAGGAAAAGCAGCGGCTTTAAATTTTGGAATTGAACAATCAACCGGAGAAATTTTGGTTTGTATCGATGCAGATACTATTTTGCCAGTAGACGCTATTACCAAAATGATTCCTCTTTTTGCCGATTCAAAAGTTGGTGCCGTAGCAGGAAATGTACGAGTTGGGAATACATTAAACATGCTAACTAATTGGCAATCTATCGAATATACTACAAGTCAGAATTTTGATCGTCGAGCCTATGATGCGGTAAATGCAATTTTGGTTGTTCCTGGTGCAATCGGAGCATTTCGTAAATCAGCAATGGCAGAAATTGATGGATTTACAACCGATACGTTGGCTGAAGATTGCGATCTCACCTTGAGAATGCTTCGCGCAGGATATGTAATTCGTTCATGTAACGACGCTTTGGCCCTTACTGAAGCTCCTGAAAGTCTTAATAATTTTATGAAGCAGCGATCCCGATGGACGTTTGGAATGATGCAGAGTTTTTGGAAACATCGTGACCTTTTATTTAGTTTCAGAAAAGCTAATATCGGTTGGGTTGCTCTTCCTAATTTGCTAGTTTTCAATTTTATAATTCCACTTTTCTCACCATTGGTGGATATCCTTTTCATAGCGGGATTATTTACACATGATTCGGAACAATATGTATTCTTTTATTTGCTTTATTATTTTATTGACTGTCTGATTGCATCATTGGCATATCATTATGATCATCAGAAATTTAATCTCAAAAAAGCCTTATATTTATTTGTTCAGCGATTTATTTACAGACAATTATTGTTTTTTGTCCTGTTTAAAGCTTATATCAGGGCAATTAAGGGCGAACTTGTTAGTTGGGGTGTAATAAAAAGAACCGGCAATGTGAAAGATTAATCAGCTAAAAAAACTTTAATGTAAGATTGGATTTAAATAAAAAACTAAAATCCAATTTTAAAAATAATTGAAATACAAGTAAGTATAATTTCAAGATTTAAAATCAACCGGAAACTATTGGCTATTGAAATTATTTTGCTTTATTTTACATGATTTTTTAATATCCATATATAATGAACAACAATATGTCCGTAACAATTCGTGAGGTTAAATCGAAAAGAGAATTGAAAAAGTTTATCTGGTTTGGAATTAATCTTTATAAGAATTGTGAGTTTGCTGCTCCTCCATTATTAATGGATGACCTGCTAAATCTAAGCAAGGGAAAAAATCCGGCTTTGGATTTTTGCGAAACAGCATTCTACTTGGCTTATAAAAATAATAAAATAGTAGGAAGAATTGCTGCTATTATTAATCCAGTTTCGAATGAAACATGGAATCAAAAACATGCCCGTTTTGGTTGGGTTGATTTCATAGATGATATTGAGGTTTCAGAAGCGTTATTCGACACTGCTATTGCATGGGCAAAGGAGAAAGGAATGACTGCAATACATGGTCCACTCGGTTTTACTGATTTTGATCATGAAGGTACATTAATAGAAGGATACGATAAGTTAGGTACACTGGCAACAATTTATAACTATCCATATTACCCGAAACATATTGAACAATATGGATTTATAAAAGATATTGACTTTAATGAGTATTTAATAACCGTTCCCGAGGTTTTCCCCGAAAAGTATTTCAGGATTGCAGAAATTGTAAAACAGAAGTATAATTTGACGCCAAAATATTTTAAATCAAGAAAAGAAGTTGTAGATAATTATGCGCTAAAAATATTTGATCTTTTGAATTTGTGTTATCAGGATTTATATGGTTTTACAAAACTCAATGACAAACAAATTGCTTTTTATATCAAATTGTATTTCAGCATTTTTCGTTTAGATACAGTTTCTATTGTGGTTGACAATAAAGATGATGTGGTTGCACTTGGAATAGCTATGCCAAGCTTCACAAAGGCATTACAGAAAGCCAAGGGAAGTCTGTTTCCTTTTGGGTGGTATTACATGTTAAGAGCATTAAAGAAAAATGATATTGTCGATCTTTATTTAATGGCTGTTCATCCCGACTATCAGAATAAAGGAGTTAATTCAATCATGTTTGCTGATATTATGCCATCAAGTGCCAAAAATGGTTACAAATATGCAGAATCCAATCCAGAACTGGAAACAAACACCAAGATGTCGTCGCAATGGGGAAGTTTTGAACATATAAACCATAAAAAAAGAAGGGTTTATGTCAAAACATTTTAGTTTAGTATAAAATTAGAGCAGTAATTTATTCTACTGCTCAATTTTTTATCAACTTATTTATTCTGTATTTGTTAGATTTTGAAATACAGATATTTTCAATCAATCATTCAAATTCATAGAATGACACGTAAATTCGATTTTTTGGTTATTGGAAGTGGCATTGCAGGCATTAGTTTTGCATTAAAGGCTGCTCAATACGGTAAAGTAGCTTTACTTTGCAAAACAACACTCAGTGAATCAAATACATCTTTCGCTCAGGGAGGTATAGCATCTGTGACATATGAACCTGACACCTTCGAAAAGCATATTGAAGACACGCTAATCTCGGGTGATGGGCATTGCAATTTGACTGCTGTGGAGAAAGTGATTTACGAAGCTCCAAAGCAAATCGAAGAATTACTAAACTGGGGTGTGAGTTTTGATAAAAATGAAAAAGGACTTTTCGATTTACATCGGGAGGGCGGACATTCTGAACATAGAATTTTACATCACAAAGATAATACTGGCTACGAAATCCAAGAGAGTTTAATCCGTCAGGTAAAAAACCACCCTTCAATTGAAGTTTTTGAACATTACTTTGCCATCGAAATTCTCACACAGCATCATTTGGGTCAAATAGTTACACATCACACTCCCGACATTGAATGTTATGGTGCCTACGTTTTAAATCAGAACTCAAATAACATACATACATTTTTATCAAAAGTAACGTTAGTTGCCACTGGTGGAATCGGAAGTGTTTATTCAACCACCACAAACCCTGAAATTGCTACTGGTGATGGTATAGCAATGGTACATCGTGCACGTGGATTAATTAAAGATATGGAGTTTGTGCAGTTTCACCCTACTGCATTGTATCATCCGGGTGAACGTCCAACTTTTCTTATTTCAGAAGCAATTCGGGGATTTGGTGCTGTTTTGAGAACTCAGGATGGTAAAGAATTTATGTACAAATATGATGAAAGAGGATCTTTAGCACCTCGTGACATTACTGCTCGTGCAATTGATAACGAAATGAAAATGCGTGGACACAATTATGTTTATCTTGATGTTACACATAAAGATCCAAAGGAAACAAAGATGCATTTTCCAAATATATATAAAAAATGCCTCGAACTTGGCATCGATATAACAAAAGAATTTATACCCGTTTCTCCTTGCCAACATTATTTGTGTGGTGGCATAGTTGTTGATGGAAATAGCAGGTCATCGATTAACCGTTTGTACGCAGCCGGCGAATGCTCGTGCACTGGTCTGCATGGAGCTAATAGGCTGGCATCCAATTCATTGATTGAAGCTATAGTTTATGCAGATGCTGCCGTTAAAGATGCCGTTAAACATATTGATAGTATATCGTTTAATGAAATGATACCTGATTGGAACGATGAAGGTACTTCATTGCCTGAAGAAATGGTTCTGATTACTCAAAGTTTTAGAGAAGTAGAACAAATTATGAGTACTTACGTGGGAATAGTTCGCTCAAATTTACGTTTAGTTCGTGCCCTGAACAGACTTGAAATTTTATATCGTGAAACTGAACACTTATTCGAAAAATCTGTGGTTTCCAGAGAAATTTGCGAACTTCGAAATGTTATTAGCGTAGCTTATCTAATTATAAAACAAGCTCTTTTACGCAAAGAAAGTCGTGGGTTACATTATACCGTTGATTATCCGGAACGAATGAAAAATGAATTGTAAAGATCAATAAAACCATTGATAATTTATTAATTTGATGAAACAAATACTTATTCTTATCTTACTATTATCCACCTTTTCCGGAATTTTTGCCCAAAGTTCAACCAGAGCGGACAATTTTGGCAATCAAAATACAAATGCCAGAAATGAAGGTTCTCAGAGTGGGTGGATAAAGATTGATAGTGATGTTTCCTCTACATCTGGTATTCCTGCATTAGGCAATGAAAACATTAGTTTTTATGGCACATCTGAAGGGATTTTTCTAACAGTAAACGGTGGCAATAGCAATGTAAAATTGTATGCGCTAACAGGTCAATTACTTTCTTCTGGCGTTTTAACACAAGGTCGCTTTTTTACTCCAGCTCGTCGTGGCATTTATTTCCTCAAAATAAATAATAAAACGTACAAAGTAATTTGCAAATAATTTTTATACCAAAATAATTATTAGAATTTCAAACCATCTTTTTAAAAACAAAGTATATATTTATATGATTAAACACATTGTATTCTTCGAATTAGCCGAAAGGGCCGAAGGAAAATCAAAAGTAGAAAACGCCGAAAAAATAAAATCAGAATTAGAAAATCTTAGAAATTTAATACCGGAAATAAAAAAAATAGAAGTAGGCATTAATTGTCCAAACGCCCCTAAAACGAATTTCGATATCGCGTTATATTCAGAGTTCGAGAGTTTTGAAACACTTGATACATATCAGGAGCACCCTGAACACAAAAAAGTAGCAGCATATATCGGAAAAGTTAGAATTTCACGGGCTGCTGTAGATTATGAGATATAAGAGTTTTTTATCAATATTTTGTTTATTTATTTGAATATTAGGCATGTATATATTTGATAGTAGGTGCTAATAACCTTTATATTTTATATTATTATAAATTATTTGGTGTTTTTTTGTTTGCAATCCAAAAAATATATTTATTTTTACGGACGATAAACAATAAAGTATTAACCATTAAATCATTTAAAAACATGTCTGTTAACAAAGTAATTTTAGTCGGGAATGTAGGGAAAGATCCTGAGGTTCGTTATTTGGATAAAAATGTGGCTGTCGCAAATTTTACATTAGCAACCACAGAACGAGGTTACACAATGCAAAATGGAACTCAGGTTCCCGAACGAACGGAGTGGCACAACATTGTAGCCTGGAGAGGATTAGCTGAATTAGCTGAAAAATACATTAAAAAAGGTAGTCAAATATACATCGAAGGAAAAATTCAAACTCGGTCATGGGAGAAAGAAGGAATAAAACGTTATACAACCGAGATTTACGCTGATTCAATTCAACTATTAGGCAAAAAACCCGAAAATAATGAAGCCGTTAGTGCTGTTGCAGTTCCTCCGACAGATAGTTTACAAGCCCCACCTCATGCTGAAGATGATTTACCATTTTAATTTTTATAATATAATTTATAGAAACCACTTCAATTTTGAGGTGGTTTTTAAATTATTTATTATTAAGCAGATGTCATTTCAAATTGAATTTGTATATAGAGTTTAGAAGTCTTTTGAACTTTATTTAATAGATTTTCCTTCTGCGTTTACAAACAACTATATAAAATTACTATTTGAAAATTCTCAAAAAAAACAGTTCAAAGCTATTGTAGAAACGAAAAATTGGCTTATCTTTGCACCGCATTAGAAAATAATGTCTGACAATAAACCTGGTTCGGTAGTTCAGTTGGTTAGAATGCCGCCCTGTCACGGCGGAGGTCGCGGGTTCGAGTCCCGTCCGTACCGCTTAACACTAGAGACAAATAGTGGAAAAGCTCAGACAAATCCCGTAAAATCAAGGTTTTACGGGATTTTCTGTTTCTTGTCGGTGACGTCTGAAAGTCAAGAAAAAGCCAAAAAATGACAGAGTTCCATTACTAAATCGTTACTAAAAAAAGAGTTCTGAAAAATAGTAACGATTTCTGATTTAAGTCTCTGATTTGTCGTTTGTTGTACATTAACTGTCTGCTCATATACTAAACATTAATCATTCCTTTGCGATGGAAATTATATCCATTGTTTGGAATTAAAAAGAGAGTATTATGAGTAAAAGTACATTTAAGATTCTATTCTATTTGAGAAAGAATCAGGTAAACAAAGCTGGTAAAGTCAGTATTATGACTCGCTTGTCAGTAAATGGAGAAGTATCCCAGTTTAGTTCTAAATTGGATATAGAGCCTGAACTTTGGGATGTAAGACTTGGAAAAGTCGCAGGAAGTAGTCTGAAATCCCGTAAGGTAAACGATCTACTGGACGATATTCGCACGTCTTTAAAGAACCATTATCATGAGATAGAAACTCATGAAGCCTATGTAACTGCAGAAAAAGTGCGAAATGCCTTTCTGGGTTATTCCACCAAACAATCCACCCTTCTAGAACTTTTCAAAGCCCATAACGAAGATGCTCGAAAATTGGTAGGCATTAGTAAAACAGAAGCTACTTTTTCAAAATACGATCGGGCTTATCGCCGTTTGGGAGAGTTTATGCAAGCCAAGTATAAAATAACGGATATAGCCTTAAAGGAAATCAACTATAAGTTTGTAACCGACTTTGAGACTTACTTGCGTACAGTTAGTAAATGCAATGAAAATACAACAGCAAAATTTATGCAAATGTTGCGTATGATCGTTATCGTTGCTAAAAATAATGGTTGGATATTCAACGATCCGTTTTCCAATTATAAAATCCGTTCAAAACGTGTAGATAGAGGTTATCTTACGGATCTGGAAATACAGACAATTATGGAGAAAAAATTTAGTTTCACCCGTTTGGAACAAGTTCGTGATGTCTTTATTTTTTCTTGCTATACGGGGCTTTCCTACATAGATGTAAAACAACTAACAGCAAATAATATTTGTACTTCTTTTGATGGGAAACAATGGATAATGACACACCGTCAGAAAACTGATACCCCCGTCAATGTCCCATTGTTGAATATCCCATTGACCATCCTAAAGAAATATGAAGGCAAACTCCCCAAAGGGCAATTACTTCCGGTGTTAAGCAATCAGAAGCTCAACTCTTACCTGAAAGAGATTGCTGATTTATGCGATATTCATAAGAATATTACCTTTCATATTGCACGTCATACTTTTGCAACGACGACCACCCTATCAAAAGGTGTACCCATTGAAACCGTATCAAAAATGTTGGGACATACGAATATCAAGACAACTCAAATTTATGCCCGCATTACGAATGAAAAAATCAGCAAGGACATGCAATTACTTTCCAGCAAATTGGATGATATGGAAAAAGTAACCTTAGAAAAACAAGCACTATGAAACGGGGGACAATAACAATCAGAAATATCAAATCAGACAATGTTCAGATTTACATTGAACTGTCTGAAGATGGAACTGTATGGATGACAAAGAACGAGATAGCATCCTTGTTTAATGTCCAAAATTCTTCTGTGGAAGCAAGCCTGAAATCACTCTTTAAATCCAATGGACTATTGGAGAAAACGGTGAGACAAGAAGAACATTGCATCCAAATCAACGATAAGAAATGTATTGTAGAATATTTCAATCTTGAAGTGATTATCGCTTTAAGTTATCGAATGGGCAGTTATCCATGCATTCATTTTCGACAATGGGTCGCAAAACAGGTCGCCCTTTCTTGCAAAAAGCATTTTCCAATAATCGTTCAATTGGGAACAACTATGATGAATTGACACTCCAATTTTGAATTGATTAAAAGCCGGGAGGTGATTACTTACATTAGCAGTAGCCACTTTTCGGCTTTTCTTGTATAATTATTTCCCCTCTCTTCCAATAAATCTTCCACAGGTAGGTAACAACCTGTGATTCCACCCCATCCACAATCCGCATTTTTGCAATGTAATCAAACAGTAGCAAAATGGAAATCATAACAATAGATCACGAGGTTTACAAAGATTTGGCGAATAAAATTGACCGGATTGCAACCTATGTTTTCAAAAAAGAAAATGTACCTACCCAAGAACCTGAGATATGGCTGACCAGTGAGGAATTGGCTGATCTGCTTAAAATCAGTACACGTACGCTTCAACGTATGCGAAAAGATCGTACTATTTCGTATAGCATGATTCGGAGCAAATGTTTATACCGGCTATCTGATATCGAGAAGTGTATTCGTGAAAGAATTGTCTCCTGCAATCCGCAAACCTTGGATGAGTTCAGAAAAGGCTATTTACTTACCCATAAAGCCACCACACTATGAGCCTATTAGATACCGATACTTTTGAGTTGTGGATGAAACGTATCATGGAGCGTTTTGACCGCAACGAAAAAATATTAGCTACACTTGCGTGCAAAGATGTAAAGGAGGCGAAATATCTGGATGGCGAACGATTACTAGATAATCAGGACTTGTGTCAACTTCTGCAAACAAGCAAACGCTCATTGCAACGATACCGCAGTTTAGGAGCCTTAACCTACCACATGCTTTGGCATAAAGTCTATTACAAAGAATCGGACGTACAACTATTCATTAAGAGTTATTTCAAAGAATTCCGAAAAGAGAATAGCGGGGAGAAGATTCCAACGTAAAGCCAATACCGCAACTCTCAACAAGATTCGGAATCAATAGAATTACCGCTCGGAATCTCTAAAATTTTCGACTACCAATTTCAATATATCATTAAATTCAACAACCTATGGAACTGAAAAAGAAAGAAACAGAAAAAGATGTTCTCGTCGTCAGAGATGAGAAAACAGGAGAAATCGGTGTGGTTGCCGGACTGAAAAGTGACGGAACGCCGAATGTTACGGGTACCAAACCTGAAAACGGACAAGCCTTTTTGAGGTTTGACCGAAACGGAGATGTACTGGATAACTTCTTTAGCAATTTCTTCCGCCAGTGCAAAGAGCCGAAACGTTTTGGTTTTTATCGCGTGACAGCTGACGGAGTGGAGAATGTGTTAGCAGTGCTCAAAGACTTGCTCAAAAATCCTGAAGCAAATAAGGAGCTGCTTGTTCCGCATCTTGTAGATACAGAAAAATATGAAAAACTGGCAAAACAAGAACAAACCGAAACTCTCTTAAAAGAAAAAACACCGCAGGAACAATCAGAAGCGAAAGGACAACAGCCGGAAGCACAACAAGGGGACAAACAGAAGAAAGAATATCAACCTATTGATGAAAGCCGGATCAACTGGCCGGAGTTGGAAGAAAAATGGGGTGTAAACCGTCAGTCTTTAGAAGCATCGGGTGACCTCAAGAAGATGCTTAATTTCGGCAAGTCCTCTCTTGTAACAGTTGCCCCTAAATTCGGAGATGAACGTTTTGAAACCGAAGCCCGACTATCTTTCAAGGTGCTACCAAACGGTAATGTACAGCTCGTACCACATTTGATTCGCAAAGAGCCTCAATTGGATAAAGCTTTTGAAGGATACAGTTTTTCTGCAGAAGATAAAGACCACTTGAAAAAGACGGGAAATATGGGTCGCATTGCACAGCTAACGGATAAAAATACAGGGAAAACTGTACCGGCTTATATCAGTATCGACCGCCTGACCAATAATGTAGTTGCTATTCCTGTCAATAAAGTTCGTATTCCCGATAAGATAGGTAATACGGCACTTACAGAACAGGACATAAAAACGCTTCGTTCCGGGCAGCCAATTTCTAACAAAGAGATTATACTCGCTAATGGAAAGAAATTTACAGCCACTTTACAGGTAAATGTAGAGCAAAGGGGTGTTGAGTTTGTCCCACACAGTTCACAGTTAAAGCAAGAAAACTCTCAAGGAAAGAAAATCGAAAAGCAAGAAGAAAAACAACAATCGAAAGACAACCGCTTCCAATGGCTGGATGCTAATGGAAATATCCGAGCACCTA
Source organism: Paludibacter sp. (assembly GCA_031292575.1). GTDB lineage: Bacteria > Bacteroidota > Bacteroidia > Bacteroidales > Paludibacteraceae > Paludibacter. The sequence continues at coordinate 28,097 of JARLGX010000016.1, read as the reverse complement.
AAACTTTTGGAGGTGTAACACTGACACCAGAGCAACAATCCGATTATACCGCGGGGAAAACAATTCTCGTAAAGGATATGGTGCATGACAAACAGGGTCAACCTTACACTGCGTATATCAAATTCAATCAGGAAGAAGGCAAACCGAAATATTACCGCTCTGACCCCGACGTTTCCCATGCTCAACAGGTGATACCGGCATCGGAAAACCGGACACAGGTAGCAGTCAATTCTGATGGAAAAACCAATGAAGCAACCAAACACATCGGGAAACCAATGCTTCAGGAACAAACAGCTCCCATTAATAAGCAACAGGAACAACGCCAAAACAAGCCAAAGGGCATAGGAGTCTGAAGCCTGAAAGCAAACCACTAAAATCCACCAAAATATAAATCATTATGAAAACAATTATTGCAGAAAAGCCGAGCGTAGCTCGTGAAATTGCTCAAATTGTGGGAGCCACAAAAAGAGAGACCGGTTACCTAACTGGTAACGGTTACCACGTAACGTGGGCTTTCGGACATTTAGTAACACCGGCATTGCCTGACGAATACGGTTTCAAAGGTTTCCATCGGGACAACCTGCCCATCATTCCACCCGTATTCACGCTTATTCCTCGTCAGGTCAAAACAGCTAATGGATATACTCCAGACAGTGATGTGGTGGCGCAAATTAAAATCATTGCACAACTGTTTCGTGAAAGCGAAAAGATTATTGTGGCTACCGATGCCGGACGTGAAGGGGAATTAATCTTTCGTTACCTCTACGAATACATAGGATGTGCCACACCCTTCGACCGCCTTTGGATCAATTCACTCACCGACAAAGCCATTCGTGAAGGATTGAATAATCTGAAAAGCGGGAATCGCTACGACCGCTTGTATTATGCCGCTAAAGCTCGTAGCGAAGCGGATTGGCTGGTTGGCCTCAATGCCACACAAGCCATCACCATAGCCGCCGGAAGAGGAACATATTCGCTCGGAAGAGTACAAACTCCTACTCTGGCAATGGTGTGCGCCCGATATTGGGAAAACAAACAGTTCGTTTCCGAAACATTCTGGCAACTGCATGTTTCAACGGATGGTCGCGATAAAGACGAAGTAGTGAAATTGAGTTCTGTGGAGAAATGGAAAGACAAACAGTATGCCGAAGGATGCTTTCAAGCCGTCAAAAGTAGTAACACCATCACCGTTACGAAAGTGGAACGCAAAGAAACTACAGAGGAAACTCCCTTACTATACGATTTGACTACCCTTCAAAAAGAGGCGAATAGTAAGCATGGATTCTCAGCGGATAAAACACTGAGTATTGTTCAAAAATTATACGAAGCTAAACTCATCACCTATCCCCGTACAGGTAGCCGCTATATCCCTGAAGATGTATTTGCTGAAATTCCAGCATTACTGCTTATGCTAAAAGGGAATTCAGCTTGGAAAAATCACGTAAGTCGTCTGCAAGAACCAACTCGCCGCAGTGTGAACGATTCAAAAATCACAGATCACCACGCTTTATTGATAACGGGTGTGAAACCCATTAATCTTTCATCAGACGAAGCACTTATCTACAACATGATTATCGGGCGTATGCTCGAAGCCTTTTCTGACAAGTGCGTAAAGGATGTAACTTCCGTATCGGCACTCTGCGCCGATATAGCTTTTACGATAAAGGGCACTGTGATAAAACAAAAAGGTTGGAGGGCTATTTATGGTGAGGAAAAAGAAGAAATTGTACTTCCCGAGTGGAAAGAAGGTGATACGCTGCCTATAAAAGCATGCTCTATCACAGAAGGCCAAACAAAGCCCAAACCTATGCATACCGAAGCCACCTTGCTTGCTGCAATGGAAACGGCAGGTAAAGATACTGAAGACGAAGAGTTGCGCCAATCTATGAAAGAGTGTGGTATCGGTACTCCCGCTACACGTGCTTCCATTATCGAAACCTTGTTTCAACGTGAATACATGGTGAGGCAAAAGAAATCGCTTGTTCCAACAGAGAAAGGACTTGCCATGTATTCGGTTGTCAAAGACATGCGCATCGCAAACGTGGAAATGACAGGCGAATGGGAATTATCATTGGCTAATATCGAAAGCGGAGAAATACAAGCTGATAGCTTTCGTGCGGGGATTGAGGCTTACACGACTCAAATTACAACAGAGTTGCTGACCTGTGATAAGTTGTTTACCCACAAAGGAACAGAGTGTCTGTGTCCCAAATGTGAAACAGGAAGCATGCAGTTCTTCAGTAAAGTGGTACGTTGCGACAATCCGTCTTGCGGGTTTCCTGTTTTTCGACAGATTGCCGGAAAAACACTGACTGATCAGGAGCTATTGGATTTGTTATCCTATGGAAAAACAGGAGTCATCAAAGGATTCAACAGTAAACAGGGAAAAGCTTTCAGTGCTATTATTACTTTCGATGAAGAGCTAAAAACCAAATTCATTTTCCCTGATTCAAAAAAGAACGATAAAAACAAAAAAAGAAATTAATGGTTATCTTTGCCACTGAATTCTCAGTCTCAAATCGTTTAAACTGTATAGTTAATACGGAGCTACTGTGGATTTTAGTGGTGGCACTTCGGGAGGGATCCCGGAGTGCTTTTTCCGTTTATCCCTTTTATCATTATCACCCACTAAAATCCACAGAAATATGAAAAACAAGAATAAACCTCAAGAATTATCCTATTACGGATTATATCTCCTATCCTACCTTAGCGAAAACCACCCCAATTTACTCTCAGATACAGATTTCATTGAAGAGCGTGCTGACCTTGCAACCGATACTTACGAACAAGCCAGATTAGACGGATATACTACAGAAGGATCACAAGAATTGGCAATGGCTACATTGCTACAAGGTCTTCATTTTTCCAGATTCAATACCACTATTGAAGTTCTCTGGAATGAATTCGAAGATGAAGTACCGCAAGGTGATGCTACTGAATTTGCCTTTAAATTATTGTCCTTTTTAGAAGAAGTTTTTTCAAAATACCCTCTTTCGGATGATTTCGCCTACACATCTGAATATGATGCGCTTTATACAGAGCTAACCGGAGCCATCTCAATCCACATCGAATCGTATGGCATTTAATCGAAAAGCGAAGTTCCGGGACAATATCGAGGCGATACGGACAGTATTTGAATTGGACAACACAAAGCGTCAGGCTACTTTCGAAGAAAAGGAGATCCTGAGTCGCTACTGCGGGTTCGGAGGATTGAAGTGCATTCTCAATCCTGCAACCAATCTTTCCGATACTGCCCGCTGGGCGAAATCAGACCTTGAATTGTTCCCGATGACGGCAGAATTGCACCGCATTATTCGCAACAATTCTGCCAACGAAACCGAGTATAAACGGTATGTGGACAGTCTGAAAAGTTCTGTCCTTACTGCATTTTACACTCCGTCTGAAATAGTATCGGCACTTGCCGATACCTTGCAGGAACATGGAGTTATCCCCCAAAGACTCCTTGATCCATCTGCCGGACAGGGAGCTTTTATTGCGTCCTTTGCCCAACATACCCCTCATGCGGAAATAATGGCTTTTGAGAAAGATTTGCTGACAGGCAAACTGCTTTCTCATCTTTATCCAGAGCACAAAGTACGTGTAGAGGGATTTGAGAAAATAGAACTCCCTTTTAATGGATATTTTGATGTGGCAACATCCAACATTCCCTTTGGCGATGTGGCGGTTTTTGATCCGGTTTTTAGTGGAAGTAAAAATAATGCACGTCGGCAATCCACAAAAGCAATCCATAATTATTTCTTTGTAAAAGGATTGGATGCTGTGCGAGACGGAGGTGTTGTTGCTTTTATAACCTCACAAGGTGTGATGAATACTCCTCAATATGAAGTACAGCGACGGCTATTGATGGAAAACGCAGACCTTATGTCGGCTATCCGCTTACCCAATAATCTCTTTACCGAAATTGCCAATACTGAAGTTGGCAGCGATTTGATCGTTTTACAGAAACATTCCGGTAAAGAACAAATCAGTGCGATGGAGCAGACTTTTTTGAAAGGCTATGTCTCCGAATCCGGCACTACTACCAATCAATATTTTCAGGATGGTAAGCATATTATTTATACCTCACGTTCCTTAGGCACTGATCCTTACGGTAAACCTGCGATGATTTACCTGCATCAGGGAGGTGTTGCGGGTATAGCGACAGACTTAAGACGTATGCTTACTGATGATTTTTCCCAAAGACTGGATAAAGCCCGGTATCAGGGTGTTGATATGCAATCATCGGTAGTTGAAAAGGTCATAACGCCTAAAGTCGAAGAAATAAATAACCCAATCGAAGCTATCGAAAGCAAGATAGTTGATTTCAGACAGGATGCTAAGAAAAAATCTGTGGCTGATGAAAAACCGGAGATTGAACCACCCGTAATCAGTTTATATGATTTATTTGGGTTCTCAGAAGAGGAAAAAAGGATAGCGCAAACGTTAGGGAAACAACCTCGTGGTAAACACCCTTCAACATCGAACATACCGGGGCAGCAGTCCATATTTGATACTCTTCCCAAAGCTAAGACTGATAATCAGGCTACGACTAAAGAACAGCAAACAGCAAAACTTTTATACCCGGTATCTGATGCCCGTGAAGAAGACCACAAAAGGCAATTGGCAGAAATTGAACGGCAAAAGAGGCAGGAAGAAGAACAGCGCAAGAAAGAGGAGGACATGCAGCCTCGAAGTTATTCCCAAAAGCTGGAGTCGTACCACCGGGAAGGTTCGCTCGTTCAGGAAAGTAATTCTCAGGTGGGTTATCTGAAAAGTATGACCCAGTTTGGAGCTACGTTTCATCCACTAAATTTACCGAAAGAGCAAAAAGAAAAAGCACAGCTTTATATTTCTATCCGTGACAGTTACCAACGTCTGTATGCCCATGAAGCGGAAATGCACGAAGAGAATAAGCAACAACGCGAATACTTGAGCTCCTACTATGATGAGTTTGTACAACGTTACGGGTTTCTGAACACCAAAGCGAATGTGAAGCTGATTATGATGGATGCTTCTGGGCGAGACATTCTTTCGTTGGAACGTATTGAAGCCGGGCAATTTATCAAGGCGGATATTTTTGATCATCCCGTTGCCTTCTCCCTAAATGAGACTACACATGTCGATTTGCCTGAAGAGGCATTATCCGCATCACTCAACAAATATGGGGAAGTCAACCTTGACTACATGGAAACGCTATGCGATTATAGTCAGGAGGAACTAATCAACGAACTTAAAGGACGTATTTTCTTCAATCCATTGATTGCCAACTTCGAGATTCAAGACCGTTTTGTTGCCGGTAATGTGGTAGAAAAGGCAGAGCAAATTGAAGAGTGGATGAAGCTGAACCCGCATGACGAACGAGAAAAAGAAGCCCTCAATGTACTTAAGGAAGCTATTCCACGCCCTATCACTTTTGACGAGCTGGACTTCAATTTTGGGGAACGGTGGATACCGACAGGAATTTACACGGCTTATGCCCAGCACTTGCTTGATGCAGATATTAGCATTAGTTATTCGGAGAGCATGGACGAGTATTCTATCAAGTGCGGAATGAAGAATGCCAAAATCTTGGACCAATATGCTATAAAGGGATATTACCGTACTTATGATGGTATCAATCTTTTGAAAAATGCGTTGGTCAATACTGTTCCAGATATTTCTAAAAGTATCGGGAAAGACGAAAACGGCAATGATATTAAAGTTAGGGACAGTGAAGCCATACAACTGGCCAACAGTAAGATTGATGAAATACGAAATGGTTTTACCGACTGGCTCCAGGAGCAATCGCCGGAGTTTCAAAATAGGTTGGCAGATATGTACAACCGGAAGTTCAACTGCTTCGTGCGCCCTTCTTACGACGGTTCGCACCAGACATTTCCCGACATCGATTTAAAAGCTCTGGAAAAGAAGTACAATATTAATGAAGTGTACAAGAGCCAGAAAGATTGCGTATGGATGCTAAAACAAAACGGTGGTGGTATTTGTGACCATGAGGTCGGTACGGGTAAAACACTCATTATGTGTATTGCAGCACATGAAATGCACCGTTTGGGATTGGCGCACAAACCTATGATTATCGGATTGAAAGTCAATATCGGAGAAATTGCAGAATGCTATCGTACCGCTTATCCAAACGCCAAGATTCTCTATGCTACTGAGAAGGATTTTTCTGTGCAAAATCGTGTGAAATTCTTCAATAATATCAAGAACAACGATTGGGACTGTGTGATTATGTCGCACGATCAATTCGGGAAGATACCACAGTCACCCGAACTACAACAACGCATCCTGCAAGCGGAGCTGGATACGGTGGAAGAGAACTTGGAAGTGTTGCGTCACGGTGGAAAAGATGTATCCCGTGCGATGCTTAAAGGATTGGAAAAACGAAAGATAAACCTTTCCGTCAAACTGGAAACCATAGCGCACTCCATCACTTCACGTACGGATGACGTGGTAGACTTCAAACAAATGGGAATAGATCATCTATTTGTAGACGAAAGCCACCAATTTAAAAATCTCATGTTCAATACCCGACATGACCGTGTAGCCGGATTGGGGAATCAGGATGGTAGTCAGAAGGCTCTCAATATGCTATATGCCTTACGCACCATACAGGAGTTAACAGGAAAAGATCTTGGGGCAACATACCTGTCGGGTACAACCATTTCTAACTCACTGACCGAGCTTTATTTGCTATTCAAATACCTTCGACCAAAGGAACTGGAGCGGCAGAACATCAATTGTTTCGACGCATGGGCAGCCATATTTGCCAAGAAAACCACCGATTTTGAATTCTCAGTTACCAATCAGGTAATCCAGAAAGAACGTTTCCGTTACTTTATCAAAGTGCCGGAACTGGCAGCCTTTTATAATGAAATCACGGATTACCGGACAGCAGAAGATGTTGGCGTGGATCGTCCCAATAAGAATGAAATACTACACAACATACCTCCTACACCCGAACAGGAAGATTTTATACAAAAGTTAATGGAGTTTGCTCAAACAGGAGATGCTACAATTCTTGGACGTGAAAAACTTTCTGAATCGGAGGAAAAAGCAAAAATGCTTATTGCCACTGATTATGCCCGTAAGATGGCTCTTGATTTGCGTATGATTGATTTCGAGAAATACAGTGATCACCCCGACAACAAGGCGAGTCACTGTGCCAAAACGATTGCCGCCTACTATCACAAGTATGGGGAACAAAAAGGAACGCAATTTGTCTTTTCTGATTTAGGCACTTATCAACCGGGATCGTGGAGTGTTTATTCGGAGATTAAACGTAAGTTAGTGGAAGACCATGGTATTCCGCACTCAGAAGTGCGATTTATTCAGGAATGTAAAACAGAAAAAGCCCGTAAGTCAGTCATAGATGCAATGAATGATGGAAAGGTTCGTATTATCTTTGGTTCTACTTCTATGCTTGGTACGGGTGTAAATGCTCAAAAACGAGCAGTTACGGTACATCATCTTGATACACCGTGGCGGCCATCTGACCTACAGCAACGGGATGGTCGTGCGGTTAGAAAAGGGAATGAGGTAGCTAAATTATACGCAAACAATCAGGTGGATGTAGTTATCTACGCCGTTGAGAAATCGCTTGACAGTTATAAATTCAATCTGCTGCATTGCAAACAGACTTTCATTTCGCAACTTAAAAGCGGTGCGATGGGTGCACGTACCATTGATGAGGGAGCAATGGATGAGAAAAGTGGAATGAATTTCTCGGAGTATATGGCTATTCTTTCGGGTAATACCGACTTATTGGATAAATCCCGATTGGAAAAGAAGGTTGCAGCACTGGAGAGTGAGCGCAAGTCGTTCAACAAAGCGAAAAATGGCGCAGGATGGAAGTTGCAGGAATATACCCGAATATTTGATCACAATAACCAATGTATTGGCAGAATGAGCTCTGATTATGCTGCATTCCAATCTCATGCCAAAACCGATCAGGATGGATATTCCCTTAATCCTCTACGATTAGATGGATTGCAAGCAACGGATGTGAAGAGTGTTGGGACAAAGTTACAGGAGATTGCCAAAAATGCTACCACAGGTGGTGAATATGTGCCTATCGGTGAATTATATGGATTTTCCATCCTTGTTAAGACTGAAATAACAGAAAAAGATAGTCAGGAAGAGAAACAAAACCGTTTCTTTATCGAAGGGGCTTACAAGTACACTTACAATAATGGTCAGATAGCAATGTCTGACCAAAAAGCGGCTGCTCTAAACTTTTTGAATGCATTAGAGCGTATCCCAAAACTAATTGAACAGTATAAAGTTCAAAATGTAACGCTTGAAAGAGATATACCCACTTTACAAGAAATAGTAAATGGAACATGGAAAAAAGAAGAGGAATTGAAAAAGCTAAAAAGCGAATTATCAGCATTAGAGCGTAAGATACAATTAATGCTGACACCTAAGCATGAATTAGAACCCAAAGAAGGAATACAGACAAATGAAGAGCAAAGGCCGGCTTTTACAGAAATAAAGCTGAAAAAATGTATGGATATACAGGAAAACAGTCAACTTGTTCATGTTCGTATCTGAAGAGTAATTTCGTCGAATATATAATAACCACTTTTTTACGAACTAGGGACATAATCGAATTATACTGTTCGTTTACTAAAATAACATTAATTAATATTTTATTTTGCAAACGTCATAACGTTTTTCCACAAAAGAAACATAGAAACCTAATAAATAGCATTGTAAGTTTAAAATTAAGTGATAAGTTTCAAACTCGCAAACAATTTGATGTATTATCAAGTATTTTTTTTTATTTGATTGTCAGTTCAAAATTAGGTGTTTAATTTGTTTCTTTCGTATTTAAATGCGGTATCAGGTTTAATTTATCACACTATTTAAAATGAAAAAAATACTTTTGCTTTTCTTGCTATTTTTTATTACGTTTCTAAATGCAAAAACGTCATTAATTCAATTACCAACCGTATTTCCACAGGGTCATCCGCGAGTTTTGACTTCTGCCAACATGAAAGATTCTGTTAAGCTTTTAATTCAAAATGAAGCATGGGCAAAAGAGGTTTTTGAAAAGATAAAAACAAGAACAGATAAATATGCTGATCAGCATCTAACTGACCCAAACTGGTTAGTCTCACGCCTTCAAATGTATTGGAATACCCATTGGACAGATATATTTATTAAAGGTGAAAAGTTTGCCTATGCAGGTGGTGTTAAAGCCCCAGTTCCAACAGTTCGTTATACAGGTTCCAGAGCCACAACTACCATATATGGACGCCCCAAGCTGGAAGATATTACACCTTATATGGATGATGCAAAAGGATTATTTTTTATTAATAATTCAAAATCAAACAAACCTTTAGAATGGGCTGATCCAGCTGAAACAGGACGCAATATTGAGGCGATAAATCGCCAAATCATGGGTATTGCACGTGATGCCGCTTTTTTGTATTGGATTACCGATGATGATAAATATGCATCATTAGCTCGTGATGTTTTTGATATGTATATGACCGGCATGTATTATCGTAACGTGCCTATTGACCTGAATCATGGTCACCAACAAACGCTGGTTGGATTATCTTCATTTGAAGTGATTCATGAAGACATTCTGGATGAGTTAATTCCATTATATGACTTTTTATATTATGATCTAAAAAAAAACAAACCAGAAAAAATGGACATTTACTCAGCAACTTTTAAAAAATGGGCAGATGATATTATTGACCATGGCGTTCCACAAAATAACTGGGATTTAATTCAGGCAACATTTATACTCAACATAGGATTGGTTTTGGAAGATAATAAAAACTTCAGCGATGGGAAAGGAAGGGAGTATTATATTGATTACGTTCTCAATAAGTCGAGTATTCGTCAATGGTCATTGCCCAAATTGATTGATTATGGCTTTGATAAAAATACTGGTATTTGGTCGGAATGCCCAGGATATAGTTTGAATGTTGTTGGAGACTTTGCTAATTTTATTAGTTGGTTCGATAAAAATTTAAATTATGATATTTTACCTCAGTTCCCAATAATAGCTAAAGCAGTTGCTGCAACTCCACAATACTTGTTTCCAAGTGGAAATAATGTTGGCTTTGGCGATACACATGCCGAAAAACCACGTACCGACTTTTATGCCCGAATGATAGCCAATGCACAAAAATATGGAAAAAAAGAGCAGGAAAAACAATTTACAGCGTTATATAAACTGCTTGAGCCAAATGCAGAAATGACAAAATCAGTTGCAAATACAGTTCGACCTGAAGTCATCTCTTTCTTTACAGATAAACCTCTAAGGCTCGATCCAAAAGTACCGGCCGCTAAGATCGATGATGTCGTTTCCCCAACATTCTGGGCACCAAAAGTGAGTTGGTTTGTGCAACGAAATGGCATGAATCCTAAAAATAGTTTAATGATTTCAATGAATGGGTCGGAAGGAAATCATCAACACGCCAATGGAATCTCGATGGAATTATACGGCAAAGGTTACACGTTGGCACCTGATGCCGGTATTGGAAGCGGCTATTTTGAACTTGATTATGCAGAGTATTATTCGCAATTTCTTGCGCACAACACCGTTTGCGTTGATGGCATTTCAAGCTATCCAGTTATGAAAAGTAACCATGCTTTTGAATTGAAAAGCTCGTATCCTGCTTCAACAATAAAAGATGAAATTTATAAGGGGATAACCTATTGCGATGTGTATTTTCGTGAACCTGAATCATATTCCAACCAAACACGTATGATGAGCATTATTACAACTGGTGAAAAAACCGGTTATTATGTGGACGTTTTCCGTTCGCACAAAGTAAAAGGTGGGGACATTATGAACGATTATTTTTATCATAATTTGGGGCAAAAAATGACTATTACGGATACAAATGGTGATAATCTGAACTTTAAGCCTACCGAAGAGCTTGCTTTCGCGGGAGGATATTTGACAGGTTATTCGTATATATACAATAAAAAAAGTGTTGTAACCAATAAAGACATTAAAGCAACCTTCACCATAAACAAAGCCGATGGAGATAACATTTATATGAATATGTGGATGAAAGGCCAACCAAATCGAGAAATTTTCTCTGCATTATCACCAATGACAGAAGGTTTGAGCCGAACTCCAGGAATGCCTTATAATATAAAAAATACTCCGACATTAACATACGTTGCCCGTCAGCATGGCGAAGCATGGACACACCCTTTTGTATCTATTTTCGAACCAAGTACTAAAAGTGAACCTAGTAATATTGCTTCTGTTTCTTTTTTCGATTCAGAACCAAAATTGAACGATTTTGTGGGTATTAAAGTGGAATCAAAGAATGGCAGAACGGATTATATATTCTCCAATTCAAATCCTACTGACAAAGCAGTTTATAATGATATGAATTCACAATCAATTTATTCAGTGATTGGAACAAGTAAAAACGGCGATTATGTTGTTTTTATGGGTAATGGAATCTTGTTATCAACGAAAAATGTAAAAATCGAAACTAAGCAGCCTGCGAATGTAATAGTTGAAAAGAAACAGAATATCTTATATTACACATCAGATGAACCTTGTACAATAACGATTTCGGGTAAAGTCTATAATTTGCCGATTTCTGGTTATAAAGCAATTAATTGATAGATAATGAAAAGAATCGTTTTGTTTTTATACACAGTTGTTATTTCAACTGTTTTGATGGCTCAGATTTCTGAAAATGATTTCAAAAATCCACCTATGCAAGCACGTCCAAACACCTATTGGATGTGGATGAATGGCAACATCACCAAAGAAGGTTTGACAAAGGATTTGGAATACATGAAGCGAACTTCTTATGGTGCTGCTATGATGTTTAATGTAGCGGTTGGGATTCCGCAAGGTCCGGTGAAATATGGATCGACAGAATGGGATGACTTAACGTTACATGCCTGCAAAGAAGCTAAACGTTTGGGGCTTGAACTCTATTTGCAGAATTCACCCGGATATTCAGGAACAGGTGGTCCTTGGATTACTCCTGAATATTCAATGAAACAACTTGGCTGGTCTGAGAAAATAGCTACAACAGACAAAAACGGGCATATAAATTTGAATATACCTCAACCCATGACTAAATTGGGATATTATAAAGACATTCAGGTATTGGCCTATCCTTCGCTTAATTGTGAACAAAAGTTGTTTAAGGATTTAGTGGACAAAGTGATTGTTAACGGGAAAGAAATCGATAAATCGATTGTGTTGGATGAAAAGCTTGAAACTAAAATCCGAATGGATGAGAAACAAAATGAGATTGAGTTTCAATTATCAGAACCTTTTGAAGCAAGAGCCATTTCTGTTATGCGTGATCGTGAAAAACCTCTTGATCCACAAGACGGACCACGTGATTATCCTTCCACATTCACCATTCAGGTTTCATCAGATGGTGTCCATTTTACCGATGTAAACACTTTCAGTTGTCCTGCATTGCGTGCTATGGACGTTCCTGGTATTGCAAGTTTTAAAGCAGTGAAAGGAACTTATTATCGACTTATTACCAAAAATCCAACATGGATTTGCGACGTGAATTTCTATTCATCTCCACGATTAAAAGATTGGACTGCAAAAGCAGATTTTATCAATCAAAAAGTTGATTTAACTGAGAATGATCAGTTGATAGATAAGACTCTTTTAATAAAGCCGACCGATATCGTTGATATAAGTTCTAAAATGGACAGTTTAGGTAATATAAATTGGAAAGCACCAAAAGGTCGTTGGACAATTGTACGCATCGGACAAACGACAACTGGTGAAGTGGTTGCTGCTGCACCAACATCCGGAATTGGTCTCGATTGTGATAAATTTGATAAAAAAGCATTAGACAAACATTTTGATTTATTTTTAGATCCGTTGCTGACAAAATTAAAACCTTACTGTGGAACAACTCTGATAGCATTGATGATGGATAGTTGGGAAGCAGGGAAACAAAACTGGACAAAGAATTTACCTCAATATTTCAAATCAAAGCGTGGTTATGATTTAACACCGTATTTGCTCGCCATGACTGGTCGCATTATTGGAAGCGTAAAAGAAACCGAACATTTTTTGTGGGATATGCGTCGCACACATACTGAAATGTTTAACGAGAATTTTCTTGATCATTTTAAAAAACGCGCAGCCCACTTCAACTTAAAATTTGCAGCAGAGCCTTATGGTGATGGCAATTTTGAAAGTATTGAGTACGCAGAGCGATTAGATTATCCAATGTCTGAGTTTTGGGTTCATTATATCTACGGGAGTGTGATGACGACCAAATTAGTTGCTTCTACCGCACATAGTTTTGGAAAGAAAATTGTTGGAGCTGAATGTTTTACAGGTGCACCATTCAATAGTAAGTTTACGGAACACCCTTATGCTTTGAAAGCTGAAGGGGACTGGATGATGACGTTGGGTATTAACCGCTTTGTGTATCATACTTTTGCACATCAACCTTACGTTGGTGAATCAGGAAATCTGATGACCATGGGTCCGTTTGGAACACATCTAGATAGGAATTCTACATGGGCAGAACAAGCAGTGGGTTGGAATACATACAATTCCCGTTGTGCTGCCATGTTACAACAAGGACTTTTTGTGGCAGATGTTTGTATCCTGAAAAACGAAGCCATTTCTGTAGGGATACCGGACTATGATGTTGAAGAACCGATTGTCCCTTTAGGTTATCGGTGGGATGTGATTGGACGAACAGCACTTCTTGATAGATTGTCGGTAAGTGATGAAAACATTGTTTTGCCTGATGGAATGAGCTATCGTTTATTAGTTATACCCGAAATGAAAAAGGTTTCACCCGAAGTCCTTTTGAAAATCAAACAGTTGATTAGCAATGGAATGAATATTTTATTGATAGGGAATAAACCATTAAGCTATTTGGGAATAAATAGTCAAAAAGATGCTGAAGTGCAAAGACTTGCAACTGAAATATGGAATTCAACCCAAATTGGAAAAGGGAAAATATTTAAAGGAATTACCATTCAGCAAGCACTTGACCTGCTGAAAATATCTCCCGACTTTCAGTTTAGTTCTGAAAATGCAGATGCACAAATTCACTGGATACACCGGAGTGTGAATGGTGAAGAAATGTATTTTCTAAGCAATCATCGTCGTCGCCCTGAGAATATTGTTGCTACCTTCCGTGTACATGGACTTCAGCCCGAATTATGGAATGCCGAAACAACACAAACTGATATTAAATTACCTTATCAAACCATTGGAAATAATACAAAAGTTAAAATTCATTTAGATGAAAGTGGATCTGCATTTATTGTTTTTAGAAAAAAAGGGGTCGGCAATGTAATGGTTAATGATTTCCCATTGCCAGATATTCATAAATATGCGAACGTAAAAAACTCATTTTCAATTTCATTCTGGGCGAAGCCCGAAACATTTGCGTATTCAGGTCGGGGTTTTATCATATATCCGATGGAAGGTAAAAAGGTATTTGGTGCTGGCCATGCGTTGGTAGGAATCAGTATGGGACAAAACAGTGTAAAAATATTTGAACGTGAGAGTAAATCAAAAATGGTTCTTGAGTCAACTAAACCAGTTGAAGGCTGGACTTATGTCAATTTAATTTATCAGGCTGGAGTTCCAACTTTATTTTTAAACGGTGAAAAAATTGTTACAGGGAAAGCCAGTGGTCTTATTGTTCATCCCGGTTTGGGTCAACCTGCTGCCGAGGAGCAATACATTGGTAGTTTTGAAGGTGATTTGACAGATTTCCAGCTTTTACCTGATGTTTTGAGTGAAACTCAAATTAAACTGCTATTTGGAAATGGACTTCCATTCCCGATTTTCCCAAAAGGTTCAACCATAATTAGTACATTAGACTCAGACTGGAAAGTGCAATTTCCTACATCGACGAAAGCACCCGCAGAAATTACATTGCCTGAACTTATTTCCTTTCGAAAACTTAACAATTTTAATGTAAAACATTTTTCTGGTACAGCAACTTACCTGAAAGAATTTATTTTAACAAGAAATAATGTGCATTCGAACAAACATATTTATCTCGATTTGGGAAGGGTAGAGAATATCGCTGAAGTTACAGTTAATAATCAAAAAGTTGGTTTGATTTGGAAAGCCCCCTACCGGATTGATATTACTTCGTTTATAAAAGAAGGATTGAATAATTTAAAAGTTGAAGTTACAAATACTTTAGTCAACCGATTGATTGGCGATGAGTTTTATCCACAGGAGAATATATATGATAAATATGGAAGAATCGTGAAAATCCCTGATTGGTATACAAAACAAGAACCCAGACCACAAGGAGAAAGGGTGATTTATTCACCATGGAAATTTTATTCCAAAACGGATCCATTGCTTGAGTCAGGATTGTTGGGACCAGTGCGTATTATCACTTTTTAATTCCAAATAATAAATATGTTTAGAAAGCAGAATGCCTCAAAATGAAACATTCTGCTTTCATTTTTTTTATCTATTTGATAAAGAAGAAAAATATTATGTATTTGTATTTACGAAATTACTATATTTGTCACATCAAATTTTCAACTCCTATTCGAAAATTGTTCAAATAAATACATGTTAAAATACCATATAAAATATTATATTTCAATACTCACCTTGTCATTTGTTTGTATAGTTAACGCACAAAATTACACTTTCCGAGCTTTAACAATGGATGATGGGCTCTCAAACTTCGTTGTCAATAGTTTTTACAAAGATTCCTTTGGATTTCTTTGGATTGGAACCGACAATTGTCTTGATCGGTTTGATGGAGTTGATATTAAGCATTACACTTTTAATAGCGTAGATGTTAATAAAAAAAGAGTATTGGCAATTGCAGAATCAAGTGCTGGTCAAATTTGGGCTGGTAATGCCTTAGGACTATGGAAACTGAATCTCAACACTAATATAATGGAACTGTTTTCTCCTGAAACTATAGACTGTGCAGTAACAGCATTGAAATGGGATTCAAAAAGTGATGTATTGTATGTTGGTACTGTTAAAGGATTATATATAGTTTCTAAGGAACAAATTCAGCATATTGCATTAAATAGTAACATATTATCACCTGGCAATCATATTTCAGGAATTTTTCTTTCTAAATTAGGATTGATATGGTTAGCTACTTGGAAAGGGCTCTGTGCTTACAACCCTGCTAATCAATCAAAAATTATTTATGACTATAAAGCTTCTCGAGATCTAAATACCTTCAATAAACTTACTGGTATTGGTTCAACTATTTATTTAGGAACGTTAAACGCTGGTGTAGTAAGCTTTAATACTGTCAATAAAAACTTTTCAAGTTTTATAAATGTCGGTTGCGATATAATTACTGATATTTCGAGTGATGGTAAGGACAAAATTTATGTGGCTACGGATGGAAATGGTATTCATTTCCTTTCAAAAAAGAGTAACTCAATTATAGAATCAATACGTTACAATCCAAAAAACAAAGTAGGAATTCGCTCAAATTCAGTGTATTCATTACTTGTTGATCGCGAAGGGATAATTTGGGTTGGTTTTTATCAGGCCGGTTTAGATTATAGCCTTTATCAGAATAATCTTTTTAAAGTTTATAATTTCCCTCCATATTTTGATTCCCGCGATTTGCATGTTCGTTCGTTCATAATAAGAGGGAAAGACAAAGTGATTGGAACACGTGAAGGTTTATATTATATCCAGGAAGATAAAAAACAGGTTTCATGCTTCAATAAAAGTGAGTTACGTTCAAATTTAATACTTTCACTTTGCTATTATAAGGGTGATTATTATATAGGCACTTATGGTGGAGGAGTATCGATTCTTAATCCTAACACTAAAAAAATAAGTAAATTAAGTAACGATGCTACGCTGTTGAAGGGACATATTTTTCACTTCGAAGAAGATACGAATGGAAATCTATGGATTGCCACATCTGGAGGATTATATTTGTACAATAAAGATACGAATGAGTTGAAATTATTTAATAGTACCAATTCGCAATTATTAACAGGGAATGTTTATTATGTTTTTTTCGATAGCACTAAAAAGGGTTGGATAGCAACCGATACAGGATTATGTATTTATGATCCGGCAAGTCAAAGTATACAATCCAATGTGTTTCCTAGTGGTTTTTTTAACAACGAAAGAATAAAAGTCATTCATGAGGACTCACATCATCAATTATATTTTTCACCTGATAAAGGAAATATATTTGCTTCTGATGTAAATATGACAAGATTTTCATCATTGAAAATGACTAAACATTTTCAAAACAACATTTTTATGTCGATGCTGGAGGACAAAAAAGGGAGATATTGGTTTGGATGTGAAAACGGGCTAATATCAATGACAGGGAAGGATGATTCCTACCATAGTTTTGGGTTTAGTGATGGAATACCCGATCCCGTGTTTAGTTGTGACGCAGCTTATCAAGATTCAAATGGTTTGTTGTGGTTTGGAAATGCAAAAGGTCTGCTTTATGTTAATTTATCTCAAGTTGATTATTTTAAACAGTGTCCTTACCCTGTTATTATTACAAATTTAAAAGCAAATGGAAGTGATTTCAAATTCATAAGTAAAATAAATACATCTATAAATAACACTATAAAATTAAAGCACAATCAGAATAATTTAACTATTCGTTTTGTTAGTCTATTATATACAAATCCTGGAACAATAATTTTTGAATATAAATTAGAAGGTAAAGATGATAACTGGTTGCTACTTTCGGGTCAGAATGAAGTTACGTATGGAGATTTACCTGCAGGGAATTATGTCTTTAAAGTTCGTATGCAAGGAAATAAAGATTCAGAAACACAATTACATATACAGATTAGTTCATTATTTTCATTGACTTTCTGGATAATTTCCATATTGTTTGCTTGTATGATTTGGTATTTTACACCAAGAGCTTGGAAAATATTCAAAGATAAAATCCTAAGCAACGAGATGCTTACACTGGAGAAATATAAACAACAAACCATGCTAGCAATAGATGAATCCAAAACTGATGAAAAATATAAAAACACAAAACTAAGCGAAAAAGAGTGTCAATTGATTTGCGACAAGTTATTTTCTTATATTGAAAATGAAAAACCATATACAAACCCTGAATTGAAAATTGTAGACATTGCACAAGCAATTAACTGTTCATCTCACTCATTATCCTATATTTTCAATCAATATTTGACGAAAAACTATTACGATTTCATTAATGAGTACAGAATAAAAGAATTTAAACTGCTTATTTCGGATGAAAACTTTTCGAAATACACACTTTCAGCTTTGGCTGAACGATGTGGGTTTAGTTCAAGGGCCTCATTTTTCCGTTCGTTTAAGAAATTGACAAGAATTACACCCAACGAATATATACGTAGCATTGGCAGGAATATTCATGATTTAGATGATGAGTTGCCAATAAATTCCTAATTTTTTGTTTCTTTGAGTCCTGTATAATTATTTGATACTCGATATTTAGCGAGCATAATCATATTGATATTCAAATAGTTGATCTTTACTTCGTCTGAAATAATGATTTGAGATGGATTAGAAGAATATTTATAGAAATGTTTTTTATTATCCACATATATTTGCAAAGTCAAATCTAATTTGTTAATGCAAACATTATGGAAACCTCACATTATTCTTCTGAAATTTCTCCTCTTACTTCTGACTTTCTCATTACACGTTCTTATAATGATTTCCACCAATTCATTATTAATTACATTGCTTTAAAGATTAATAATAGAGACGAAGCAGAAGATCTTGCCCAAGATGTTTTTGTCCGTCTTTTAGATTATAAGCAAATGTTAAGACCTGAAACCGTCAAATCCTTTCTTTTTACCATCGCCCAAAATATTGTGATCGATTATTTACGCCGTCATTATAAAAAACAAGAAATTTCAGCAAATATGTATGAGTTTCTTGAAAAATCGACTGATGATATTGAAAGTAAATTACAAGAACAAGAAATACTTCATCTTGAAAAATATAAACTTAGTACTTTCTCTCCCAAACGAAAAATTGTCTATTCATTATGCAGGTATGAAGAAATGACAGTAACCGAAATCTCTGAGAAACTAAATATTTCTCGTCGTACAGTAGAAAACCATCTCTTAACAGGACGCAAAATTATGCGCGAATTTATTAGAGAATGTGTTTGATTAGGCAGAGGTTGTAACTTCATGAATGTCTTCATCCATTAAGCAATATAAATATGTGTACATCTATATTTTCCTAATTAAATTTTAATTTATTTAAATTAATTCATGAAAACGAAACTTTTTACTTTACTTATAACTGTAATGGCCTTATGTTTTGTAAGCACCAACCTGTCAGCTCAGGCTATTGGTGATTATGGTTCCAGTGGAACCATGAACTGGAACGGGGGCACATGGAATGTCTGTGTAACTGCCGGAACCTGGACAGGTGCTACCACGACCACAACTGCACCGACTAAAACAACTAATGTCTGGATTCTGGCAGGACATACAGTAACCTGTGCAACTACAGCAGGGTTGTGTAATGATTTACATGTTGCAGGTACATTAACAAATACTGCAAGTAATACAGATATCTATCATAATATAGATGTTACCGGGATATTTACATTCACCGGAAACCTAATTAGCGGGGACTATAATACGACTGGTTCAACTATCACAATTGCATCCGGAGGCTCAATGACTTCGGGAACTGGAGTCCGGTTATTTGTCCGAGGTACAAATGGAACTAATACTATTATTACAAATAATGGTACGTTTGGAGCTTCAACAGCAGCAGTTAATGCTGGTCCAAAAATTACTTTAGGGGGTATTTCATATGCTGAGAATGGAAGTGTAAACCTGACATTTACAGGTTCAGGTACTACTATTCTGAATTCAATCCTGGCTGACTGGTATTCTGAAAATTGCAGTATAACCATTAACCAAAACCTAACACTAACCCCTAATACAGGAGCGGCTGCAGTACAGTTCCCCGGTAATGCGGGAGGTGTAACTTCTTCCAGTATTCGAACATTTACCATTAATGCCGGTTCTACTGTAACTGTGTATAGTCCCAGTGCTGCTTGGTTTGCCAGTACAGCACAAACCACTGTTATTAATCCAACTACAGTTTACAACATTAATGGAACGCTGGATTTGACAGGTGCTTCACTATACCTTGGCTGTACAACAAATACTACAATTGGAGCGACGGGGTCAACAAACTCAACGACCATTAATGTAGGAGCGAATGCGATTTTGAAATGTGGGAATGTTGTTAAAATTGAAAAACCACAGTCGGGTCAGAACTTGGCATGCATTGTGGCTGCCGGAGGGACAATAATGTATCCTGGAACATCATATCAAACACTATCGGCAGCAACGCTGTCAGGCACCTATGCCATCACCGCCGCACCTTATGCATTACTGGCCAACACAAATTCCAATTTGTCTTTTACCGGTGCAAGTGCAACTACTCTAACGTTGAACTCTGATTTAAGTGTAGGGAATAACCTGACTTTATCTGCAGCAACTTCATTGTCGGGTGCCGCAAATTTAATAGTTAACGGAATTCTTTCATTAACTGGAAAATTAACGAATAATACAGGAAGCATAACTTTGGGTAGCAGTGCCGTAATTAGTGGGAGTTCAACAAATTATATCGACCTTATAAACGGCGGAAGTTTATCTCGTAAGAGTGTTCCTACTTCAGCAACATTATTCCCCATTGGTGCAGGCAGTTATACTCCTTTGACACTGATCAATACTTCAGGAACGCCAGATATTACAACGAAAGTAAAAACATCTTCAGATAATGCCATACAAGATGCTACTAAGATTGTAAACCTGCAGTGGTCAGTATCAAGTAGTGCAACTACTACCGCTGATATTACGTATCAGTTTAACGGAGTCAATAAAGCAGCAACATTCGACCCTACAACTACATGTGATTTAGGTAATTACACATCTGCGTGGACATCTGTCAATGTCAATATTCCTACGGGTTTAGATCCTTACACAGTATCGGCTACTGGATTGACTATTCCAACCACGAATAATCTTTATGTGATTGGAAATACAGGAGCGGTAGTACGACTTGCCCCAACCACCACAACATGGTCAGGTGCTGTCGATACAGATTGGACAAATGCCGGTAACTGGTCGAATGGAGTTCCCGATAATACCTTGGAAGCCATTATCCCTTCTTCTTTAACTAATTACCCAGTCATCTCTGTTTCACAAAATATAAAGAACTTAACTATTGCAAGTGGAGCTTCAGTAACCAATAATGGGACGTTGAATATCTACGGACCTTCAGTCTCGAATAACGGTACACTTAGTGGTAGCGGTGTTTACGCTTTTGTCGGATCGGTTGCCCAAACTATCACGGGCAGTTTTTCTGTAAATCATTTAACACTGAATAATAATTCAGGTGTTGTAAACAACGGTGTATTAACCGTAAATGCAGACTTAACAGTTATTGCAGGAGGAATTACGGGAACAGCTCCGGTATACAGTACTGATTTATCTATCACTTTTACGGGTTCAGGAACCTCGGCTTCTGGATTGATATTAAGCCCGTCATCAGGTAATGTGGGTACATTGACTGTAGGGGGATCGGGTACATTAAGTTTGTCATCCGTAGGAACTGTTAAAAATCTTGTTCTTACTTCTGGTTTTGTCGATAACAGTTCATATAACATTACAGTGTCTGCATCGCTTTCGCGTGCATCTGGAGCATTGACTGCCGCTCCGATTTACAGTGGCAGTATTCCGGTTACCTATAATGGATTAAGCTCGGCAAATTCCGGTTATGAAATTGCACCAGCTTCTGGTTCTATAAGTGTCTTTACTGTAAACACTACAAATACCTATACCATAATAAGCTCATTAACTACATCAGGAGATATCAACGTTGTTGCCGGGATATTGCAAATGGCGACAAATGTAACTGTAGGTAATATAACTGTGGCTAATGGTGCTACCTTCAATTCAGATAATACGGCAACTACGACCGCCAGAAGAACGCTTACAGTTGGTAACGGGGCAGCCGGTAATGATGCTGTATTAACTGTCAATGGTACTTTGGGTAATGGAACCAAATGGAGTAATGATGGTATCGACATCGAAATAAGCCCAAATGCAAAGACTTTTAGTGTAAACGGGATAGGTATCATTGGGATTTCAGGATTACGTCCAGCTAATAATTCCGACTCAAGAACGCTTGATATTGCCATTAACCAGAATATATATTTAGACCGTGATAACGGTGGAGCTGCGAGCATCGAGCCTGCACTGACCCTTCAAAATGGAACAGGAACTTATGCCAGAACATTGACTATTGCTTCTGGTGTAACGGTTGCGTTCCGGGGAAATGCTGGTTTCCATGGTATGAAAAATTATACTTCTTCGACTGATGAATTAATAAGTAATTATGCCAGTTCTGCTTCCAATCAGGGGAATTATACTTATTTTATTGATGGAACTCTCGATCTAAGTTACTATAATGGATCATTATTCAATTTAAATACCTGCTCTTATTCAGGAAGTATTCAGTCTGTTCTTGTAAATGTCAAAAAGAATGGTACACTGAAACTAGGTAATATAGTGAAAATATATAACGCTTTATTGGGTCAAACCTGCGGTATTGTTGCTGACAGTGCTTCAACTGTTGTTTTTAATTACAATGGAAATCAAACAAATTTATTGAGCGGAGGCGGAACAATTCCTGTATTTTCTTTTTACAACTTGAATATCAATAATTCAAACGGAGTGAGCTTTACAAGTTCGCCAATTGTAAAAGGAGCCTTAACACAGACATCTGGAAATATCACTGGCAGTTCGGTGGTTATGGGTGGAACAGTTCAACAAACCATAGTTTCGAACGGGAACAACATTGAAAACCTGACTATCAACAATGCAGCTGGTGTGTTGGGAGCCCCAATGGTTACCAATACATTGTATTTGACCAACGGTGTCCTTCAGGACTTCTCGAATCTTTCGAATGCTACATTGGTGTTCAACGGGACATCTTCTCAAACAATCGGTGCCGGATTGACAGCAGTGAAAAACGTGACGATCAATAACCCGAATGGAGTATCCTTGGGAAGTGATCCAACTATCAGCGGCGTGTTGAACATCCTGAGCGGTAAACTTTATTTGGGAGATCACAATTTAACGTTTGGTTCTACGGGATCGATTTCTATGGCAACTTCTAACAATTATTTAGTTACCAATGGAACCGGTTTAGTGATTATGAATGCTCCGGCTTCCACTTCCACTGTTTTTCCAGTTGGAACAAGTGCTACATTTAATCCTTTGACCTTGAATCCTGCAAGTGCTGCCACTTTCTACGTAGGTGTTAAAGACAGCAATTCTCCAGCATTACCGATAAGCGATGCTACCATTTTACCATTGAATTCGATCAATCGCACCTGGAATATCACTACTTCGACTCCTTCAGCAACTACATTGACTTTTGGTTATAATGGAACTACCGATTCAAATTCAGGATTTGATAATTCCGGTACAAATGTTGCTCTGCTTCAATATAATGGTTCTACATGGGGATATGTTGGTTCAGGTTCTGTGACGCCGGGTATTGGAGTCACAACTGCTAAAACAGGAACAATTGAAGGTATTGGTTCATTCTCGTCATATACGATTGCCAACCCGGGTCCGGGAGCAGTTTATACCAACACCAGCGGAAGTACTTTCAGTGACATTTTCCGTTCGAAAGCAAACGGGAACTGGAACAGTTCAACCGTTTGGGAATTGTACGATGCAAGTTCTTCAACATGGACTTCAACAGTATTAACACCTAGTGAAACGAGTACAGTAGATATTCTTAGCGGTGATACCATAACCATCACTACACAAGCCGGGGTTGGCAATCTGACTATCGAATCAGGTGCGGCTCTTAAATCTTCAGTGAGTGCATATACATCTACACCAATTGTTTTAACTATAGGTAAAGCTTCTTCAATTATTCGTAATAACGGATTATTTGGCTGCCCGATTGGAAGTGTAGCAGGAACAGCCGGAGATGGAATTGCACTGGCTTTAGATGCTAATTGCGTTTCATTCTCTTTGGCGGGGACAGGAGAGTCTGGAATCGGAAGCTTGTATGCTGTGGCAGGTTCGAATAACCTGAGCGCAGTAATCAGCCAGGACGTTCAGTTCCGCCGTACTACAGCCTCAGGCAAACAAACGGCATTAACGTTGGTTGACCCGACAGCAACTGCATTTAACGGTTCACGAAACCTGTTGATTACTGCTGGTAATACGGTTTCTTTCCTAAATGCAAACAGTTGCCTGCATGGTACTGCATTTTCTTCTGCTGGCTCCTATTCTGAACAACAGGGAAATATCACATATGACATCCAGGGAAAACTTGATTTGAAAGGTGGAAATGTGTACATTACTTCGTCAACCAATGCCTCCTCGTCTACACAAATTGTAAAACTTAATATCGGAAAACAAGGTTCTCTTATAGCTGGTGGAGATTTCAATATATGTAAAGTACAGGCTACACAAGCAGTGTACGTAAATATGGAAGATAGTGCCAAGCTTGATTGTTCAGCGGCCTCTACAGCAAATACTAGTTTCTATGGTCCTTCTACCAATTCAACTTCAGGTTACGGTTCTAACTATGTCTGGATTATTACTAATGGTACTGCTGCTTACTCGAGAGTTTGCGGAACAGGAACTTTGACTAAAATATTTAATGTGGCTATTGCTCCTTTCGATGGAAATTACATAACGATGGCTGGTAATCCTGTCGCTGTTAGTACGGGAACTAGTACCACTGATGTGTATAGTGTCGGTGTAAACCCTGGACAACCATATCCTTTCACTTCATTTTCTGCCAATTATGCTATTAACAGAACATGGAGTATTGTTCCTGGGTTGCCAATACCTCTTGGTACCTATCTGAAATTCGGATTTACGGGTGGTAGTGTCGATGCGAACTCTTCGTATTCTCCGACATTCCCTACTGTCGTCGCAGTTCCTGATAGTTATGAAGTTTATGCTAGTACTGCAATTCCTGCCGGTGCAACCGATTTATTTACGTATGAAAGTTTAACATCTAAATGGATAGATATGTCAACTATAAATAACGTCGTGCCGATTACCGGTACCATTGGTACAGCTTGGCAAATTAATTTCAATATGCTTGGAACACTCATATCTCCGTATGTCTTTACATTCAAGAATGCAGGATCACCAACCATCTGTAACTAAATTAATCACGTGATTCAAAAAGTATTCATTCATATATTAAAGAAAATTAATATGAAAACAAAAAATATATTATCAAAATATAGCAGAATGTGGTTAGTTCTGGTACTATGCTTGTTTGCCAGCATGGAAGCAAAGGCACAGGTAACTGCACCCGGCCAGGTTTGGCAATGGTCGGTCGATGTGATCGGTGGTATAAACTCAGGTGGACCGTCCAGAGCTTATATGTGGATTCCCCCGAATTGTGCTAAGGTAAGAGGGATGATGTTGGCCCAGAATAATATGCAGGAATTTTCTATTCTGGAAAATCAACAATTCCGCGATAGCCTCGCCAGTATTGGCTTTGGGGAAGTGTGGGTTTCTCCTGCATTCAACCCGTTTTATAATGTTCAGGAAGGAGCTAGAGAAGTGTTTATGCAAATGATGATCGATCTAGCAAATGCATCAGGTTATCAGGAACTGAAGAATGTGCCGATGGTACCCATAGGTCACTCAGCCATGTCAAACTTCAATTTTGCTTTTACAGCAGGATCTCCGGAGCGTACTTTGTGTGGTGTTTCTACTGATGGCGATTTTTGCTATGATTTTGGCAATCCATATTGCATGAACACCGAATGTGGTGCAACATCCGATTATATTCCCCAACTTACTACTATAGGAGAATTTGAAGGTGCTGGGGATGCAAGTACCAATTTTACTAAAATTTTTAATCGTCGTCATGCACATCCGTATACGCCTGAAACTTTTCTTCCTGTATCTGGAGAGTACCATTTTGCCACATCGCAACGGAAAACAAATTTCATAGCTTATTATATTAAAAAAGTGGCGAAATATAGGTTAGCTGTAGATGCAACAGCCACTTCATTGGCGACATTAACTCCGATTGACCCAACTACTACAGGTTGGTTGGTAGACCGATGGAGGAAAAATATGCTCCCACGTTATCCTGCTGCACCCGTTGCTTCTTACACTGGTAAAATGGCTTTGATAGGGACTACCGGCGAAGAGAATTTTTGGTGCTTTGACCAAGATATGGCAAGTAGGATTGAAAGCATAGAAGGCACATATTATAGGAAAACACCTTGTTTACTTGCTTACAATCAAAGTTCAACTGCAGGATTTGTTGGACCTCAGGTTCCGCAAAACAATAATCATGTGCAAGTTCACTTAAATTTTTATCCCCTGAACGATAGCCTTGACTTTGAATTATCTTCTTCGTTTTTGGATACAATTCCAGCAGCAAGTGGTCGTTGTGTTGGCTGGATGAGCACTACCGACTTATCAGGTAATGTTACAAACGGGGTGGTAGGCGCCCATATTACGCATCCCGCCGATAATAGTTTGTCGGTCATTGACAGGGAAATTGGTCCAATATCTAAACTACGGAGGGATCCGGTAACCGGAATAACTACATTTAGAATGACATTGGAAAGAGGACTTCCTCCAACCATGACTAATTATGTTCAATACTGTATATTCTCAGTGGCGCATCCTGGTGATGCTACATTTAAAGCTTCTGTTCTTCAATCTGAAATGGGCATAGCCGTGAATAATACTTCGGGGTTGACTCAAACTATTACATTTCCTCAAATTGCCAATGTTGCCAATGTCGACAATCAAATTCCTTTGAATGCTGTATCAAACCTTGGGTTACCGGTACAGTATTTTATAAAGGAAGGACCGGCACAGTTATTAGGGAATAAATTGGTATTTACTCAGATTCCACCAAGCTCAAAATATCCGGTTAAAGTAACCGTTGTTGCATGGCAGTGGGGGCGTGATGCAGGTTTAGCAAGCCGTGTTGCATCTAAAGCACCTTACGCTGGTCAAACAGTTCAGACTGCAACGCCAATTGAAAATACATTTTATGTTCTGTCAAACCTACAACCGGTTGTTGATTTAAGTAATTTGACAGCAACATTGATGAATCAGAATTTGATTTCATTAAATTGGACTACGATTACAGAACTCTATAATACTTCGTATGAAGTTCAGAAAAGTCTTGATAATTCAACATGGTCAACTTTCGGAACTGTAATAGCCAATGGTGCAGGTTCTACATATCAATTTAATGATTCAAACCCGGCGAATGGTTATAATTATTATCGATTGAAAGTGAATAGTTCGGATTTGAGCTATACCTATTCTAATGTAATTTCAGTTCTTGATGGTTTTACAACTGCTGTTGAAAAAATTGTTGATGCAGATTTGACTTTGGCAAAAATTGGCAATATAATTCAAATTAAAGGTGGCAAAGAAAACTCCAATCTATTGTTGACTATTTACGATAATATGGGTAGAGCCATTTTTGTAAAATCGGATAGATTTTCACCAAGTGGTATTAATGAAACTCAATTAACTGATTTAACGAAAGGAATTTATATTATACAAGTTAAAAATGACGCACAAATTAAGTCATTGAAAATTATAATTGATTAAAGGAAATAATTGGTTTAAATTTTAAAAGAGATATGATTTCAAAAATCATATCTTTTTTTTTATTTTAAGGTTTCATTGATTCAAATAACCTAAATTAAGTGGAAAGCCTATTTTGTTCGTATTAGTCAACAATAGTTATAGAATTTACTTCTATCTATTTAAAGCGATTAAAATATAGCAAGTACATTAAATACAGTTACTATGGTAATTGTTTTATATATGAAGTCGTCTTGACTTTTAGAGGCGGGAAACAATATTTAAAAGAAGGGAACGTTTTGTATGCGACAAAACAACAATCCAGTTCCCTTCTACAATGTACCAAGTACTTGACAAAGATACACTAAGAATTGAAATACTGCCTCATTTATCAGTAGCAAAAAGAGGGTTTCAGACAAGAAGTTGTCTGATAGAAGTAGTAAACAGCATTTTATACAAACTCAAAACGGGTTGTCAATGGGATATGTTACCCGTAAAGAGTTTGT
>JARLGX010000015.1 GCA_031292575.1 Paludibacter sp. | reverse complement strand
ATTTTTTCTGTTATGACCCCCAAACCCCCAAATGGGGGCTCAAGAGTGATTCTAAGAAAAGAATATCATTAAAGAGAATTTTACATACTTGGTCTTAAAGCCCCCATTTGGGGGTTTGGGGGTCAATAAAAAACTAACTTATATAATCTCTAATAGAAGAAAATAACATCAAGGAGAAAACGTTAACGTATTGGGGCAAACAGAAGTCAGTTTACGAGAAAACGTTAACGTATTGAGGCAAACAGAAGTCAGTTTACGAGAAAACGTTAACGTATTGGGGCAAACGGAAGTCAGTTTATAAGAAACCGTTAACGTATTGGGACAAACAGAAGTTAGTTTATGTCAATACGTTAATAAATGCGAATAAGCCGATTTGAAACACAACTAACTAATTTGAATAATTTATTGTCTTTTTTTATATTTCAACCCACTAGTGGCAGGTATTATCAATTGTCAACTGTCAACTAACTTTCAACTTGCAACTAAATAGCTTTTATTATCGGGTAAATTTCACTAATTTTGCGCCTTATATTAATAAAATTAGTTTCTGTTATTCCTGCAATACAAAAACACATTGCACTGATAACTGATAACTGATAACTGATAACTGAAATTATGCCACACACCTCACAACGGGGGCAGGCAATGCCCGAATCGCCTATTCGTAAACTGGTTCCGCTGGCCGACAAAGCCAAAGCACGCGGTATCAAAGTGTACCATCTCAATATCGGCCAGCCCGATTTGAAGACGCCACAAGTCGCGTTGGATGCGATTCGCAACATTGACCGTACCGTGCTTGAATACAGTCCGAGTGATGGTATTAAGAGCCTGAAAACTAAATTGGCGGCTTATTATCATACTTTCAATATTGATGTTACCGAAGATGATATTATTGTAACTACGGGCGGCTCTGAAGCAGTGAATTTTGCATTTATGAGCTGTCTCGATCCGGGTGATGAAATCATTGTGCCGGAGCCTGCTTATGCCAATTATACTGCTTTTGCCATTGCAGCCGGAGCTGTAGTACGGCCGGTCGTTTCGTCCATTGAGGAAGGATTTGCATTGCCTCACGTTGATAAGTTTGAAGAACTTATTACACCCAAAACGAAGGGTATTCTGATTTGTAACCCGAATAATCCAACGGGATATTTGTACACCAGGTCGGAAATGAATAAAATCCGCGATCTGGTAAAGAAATACGACTTGTATCTTTTCTCCGATGAAGTTTACCGTGAATTTTGTTACACGGGAGCACCTTATATTTCTGCATTTCATTTGGATGGAATTGAAGAAAATGTGGTGTTGATTGATTCGGTTTCGAAGCGTTACAGCATGACCGGTGTTCGTATTGGCGCATTGGTTACAAAAAATAAAGAAGTTCGCAAAAACGTTATAAAGTTTTGCCAAGCACGTTTGAGTCCACCTTTGTTAGGCCAAATTGCTGCTGAAGCCGCCATGAATACTTCGTCCGATTATATGCTCGAAATGTATAACGAGTATGTGGAGCGTCGTAAATTTCTGATTGACGGTTTGAATCGTATTCCGGGAGTTTATTCTCCCATTCCAATGGGAGCATTTTATACTGTTGCACGCCTGCCGGTGGATGATGCTGATAAATTTTGTGCGTGGCTGCTTTCCGACTTTGAATACGAAGGTTATACCGTTATGATGGCTCCTGCTTCGGGTTTTTACACGGTAGAAGGGATGGGAAAAGATGAAGTCCGCATTGCCTATGTGTTGGATAAAGAAGATCTGAAACATGCGTTGATTGTTCTTGGAAAAGCTTTGCAGGCTTATCCGGGACGGACAATTTAGTAGAGTAGTTTATTTAGTTGATTAGTTGAATAAGTTTAGTAAGTTAATAGGGTGAATATGATAAATAATTTCGAAGAATTGGAAGTCTGGAAAGAAAGTAGAAATTTGAGAATGCAAATCTCTATAGCTCTAAAATCATTTCCTTCGGAAGAAAAATATCGGCTTGTTGACCAATTAATTCGTGCAACCAGATCAGTTACAGCTAATATTGCGGAAGGACATGGACGCTATCACTATCAAGAAAACATCCAATTTTGCCGTCAAGCTCGTGGATCCTTAACAGAAACGTTAGACCATTTGATTTGCGCGAATGATGAAAATTATATTTCTACTGAACAACTAAATAATTTTAGAAACCAATATGCTTTGTGTTTAAAACTTCTTAATGGATACACAGCTTATTTGCAGAAAATGAAGCTAAATGAATCAAGTAAATTGGTCAAATAAGTTGAATTTATCTACTGACTCAATCAACCAATCAACCAATCAACCAATCAACTTACTAAACCACCTTGAGCCTCGAATATTTCATAGCAAAACGCATTCATTTTCAGCAGGGCAAGAAGAATGTTTCTCGTCCTGCCGTTCGTATTGCCACCATTGGCATAGCTATGGGACTGGCTGTTATGCTTATTTCCATTGCCGTAGTGGTTGGTTTTAAAAATGAAATCCGTAACAAAACAATCGGGTTTGGTGGGCACATTCAAATTACTAATTTCGATAACAATAATACCTACGAAATGAATCCTATCAAGGCTGATAATGCTTTGATAAAGAGAATATCGGCAATTGATGGAGTCAAGCATGTTCAACGTTTTTGCACGAAACCGGGTATTATAAAAACCGATACTGAATTTCAGGGAATAGTCTTGAAAGGGATTGACAGCGGTTTTGACTGGGATTTTTTTAAATCGAATCTGGTAGAAGGTAAAATACTCGATTTGACTGGAGACTCGCCAAGCAATCAGGTGGTTATTTCTAAGTATCTGGCCAATTTGCTTGGATTGAAACTGGGCGACAGTTTTTATACATACTTTATCCAGGAGCAGGTAAGAGCCCGAAAGTTTAAGATCGTGGGCATTTATTCAACTAATTTTATTGAATACGATAAACTTTTTATTTTGGCCGATATGCGTCAGGTACAATCCCTGAACGATTGGAAAGCAGACTCATTCAGCGGACTGGAAGTGTTGATAACCGATTTTAATCAATTAGATAAAGTGGGCGATGCTGTTTACGATGCCACTGCCAACAGATTTAATAAAGATGGAAATGCTTATTCCACCCAAACTATCAAACAGCTCAATCCGCAAATTTTCAGTTGGCTCGATTTGCTGGATATGAATGTTTGGGTTATTCTCATCCTTATGCTCGCCGTTGCAGGATTTAATATGATTTCAGGCTTGCTCATTCTTATTTTAGAGCGTACTAACATGATTGGCATTCTGAAATCGGTAGGTGCAACGGATTGGTCGGTACGCAAAATCTTCCTGTATCATTCGGCTTTCCTTATTGGCAAAGGTATGTTGTGGGGTAATATTATCGGCCTGTCGCTTTGTGCCATTCAGTACTTTACAGGTATTATTCCACTCGACCCCGAAGCCTATTATGTAGCCACTGTTCCCATTACCTTCAACTGGTTGTATATTCTTTTGCTTAATGTAGGAACACTGATTGCTTCGCTGTTGATGATGATCGGACCATCATATCTGATTACCAAAATTACTCCGGCAAAGATAATCAGGTACGAATAATGGAGTAAAGTTTCCCTACCAAGCAGGAATTTTAATGAATTTGCAGATAAGTGGCAGAAGTTATTGTTTGCAATTGAGCTTTTTCTTATTTTTGCAACAACTCAGTGTTTATTTGTGTTTTATTTACCATGATACCTAATTAGTAACCCCTAATCGGATGACAATTAAAGACCAAATAGAATCCCTCCGCCGCGAACTTGAACAGCATAATTATAATTATTATGTGCTGTCGGCGCCTACTATATCCGATTTCGATTTCGACGCCAAGCTCCGGCAGTTGCAGGAACTGGAAACGGCTCATCCTGAGTTTTTCGATCCAAATTCGCCCACGCAGCGCGTTGGGAGCGATATAATGAATAAATCGGATTTCAAAAAAGTCGTTATGACGATGATTTCAGATCAATACAAATCCAAAACTAGCGGTTTCGAACAGGTGGCACACGTGTATCCGATGCTTTCGCTGGGAAATACCTATTCCGAAGGCGAAGTGCAGGATTTCTACGAACGGGTGCGCAAGGGATTGAATGAAGAGTTTGAACTGGTTTGCGAGTTGAAATATGATGGGACTTCTATCTCGCTGACTTACGAGGATGGTTTGCTGGTGCGTGCTGTGACTCGGGGTGATGGCGAAAAAGGTGATGATGTGACGGCTAACGTGAAAACAATTCGCAGCATTCCGTTGCGGTTGCACGGAAATTATCCCAAATCGTTTGAAATCCGGGGTGAAATTTTGATGCCGTGGTCGGTCTTTGACGAATTAAATAAGGAGCGCGAAGAACAGGAGGAACAATTGTTTGCCAATCCGCGCAATGCTGCTTCGGGGACATTAAAACTGCAAAACTCTGCAACCGTTGCCAGTCGTAAGTTGGATGCTTATTTTTATTATTTATTGGGCGAGAATCTTCCGTCCGATTTACATTCCGGCAATTTGGAGGCTGCCCATTCGTGGGGATTTAAAATATCCGATGCTACCAAAGTGTGCAAAACATTGGAAGAAGTATCAGCATTTATAAATTATTGGGATATAGAACGGAAAAACCTTCCAGTGGCTACCGATGGCATTGTGCTGAAAGTAAATTCCATTACGCAACAACGAGCGTTGGGCTTCACTGCCAAATCGCCACGTTGGGCCATTGCCTATAAGTTTCAGGCCGAAAAAGCTGTGACACGGCTCAATTCTGTTTCGTATCAGGTGGGTAGGACTGGGGCTGTAACGCCTGTAGCCAATCTTGATCCGGTACAACTTTCGGGCACCACTGTGAAACGGGCTTCACTTCATAATGCTGACATTATTGAAGCACTCGATTTGCACATTGGCGATATGGTTTTTGTGGAAAAAGGAGGCGAAATTATTCCAAAGATTACGGCAGTAGATAAAGATGCGCGCTTATTGATAGGCGATAAGGTTCAATTTATTAAAAATTGTCCTGAATGTGGTGCTGCTTTGATTCGTTTTGAAGGTGAAGCTGCACATTATTGTCCCAACGAAAATGCCTGTCCACCACAGATCAAAGGCAAGATGGAACATTTTGTGAGCCGTAAGGCCATGAATATAGATGGATTGGGAAGCGAAACGATAAATCTGCTTTATCAAAACGGTTTATTGCATAATATTGCCGATATTTACACATTGAAAATTCCTGACCTCATCCGGTTGGAACGATTGGGAACAAAGTCGGCGTATAATATACAGGACGGGTCGGAAAAATCGAAAGAAGTTCCATTTGAGCGAGTTGTATTTGCACTTGGAATTCGGTTTGTAGGCGAAACTATAGCCAAGAAGTTAGCTTACGCTTTTAAAAATATTGAAGCATTGGAACGTGCTACATTTGAAGAATTAATCTCGGTAGATGAAATTGGAGAACGGATAGCACAAAGCGTGGTAGCTTATTTTTCTGATTCTCAAAATACAGAAATGCTTAACCGATTGAAAGAATATGGTTTGCAAATGAGTTTGTCCGAAGCAAAATTGCAGGCTCATGGAACTGCTTTGGCAGGTTTATCTATTGTTATCAGTGGTACTTTTTCCCAACATTCGCGCGACGAATATAAATCGATGATAGAAATGAATGGTGGTAAAAACGCAGGAAGTGTTTCTGCAAAAACCTCTTTCATTTTAGCCGGCGAAAATATGGGACCGGAAAAACTGAAAAAAGCTGAGAAATTAGGTGTAAGATTACTGGATGAAAAGACATTTTTAGCTATGATTCAATTGGAGAAGCAAGAAGAAAATTCTACAGGAACATTGTTTTAATAAAATTGGAATATGAAAAAATTAAATAACTATTTGTTTCAGAAAAGAGCTCAAAAATACCTTAGTGAAACGGTTCGTGAACATCGGTTTGTGAATTACAATAAAGCAAAAACGATACTTTTGCTTTTCGAAAGCGATTTGCAGGAAAGAAATTCAATTATTCGTAAAATTATTTCTCAATTGCAGATGGATGGAAAAAAAGTTTCGGCATGGGGCTTTGTCAACAAAAAAGAAGTTGAGAGTTCAATATTGCCCGAATTTAGGATTTTGCATAATAAGCAAACAGATTTTTCACGAAAACCGGCAGCAACATTTATTAATGAGCTTGCAAACCAGGAATTTGATTTGCTGATTGATTTGTCGCTAAAGCCCGTTTTGACATTGGAATATATAGCCATGTATGCCAAAGCAACCTTGAAAACCGGTGCAAAAAAAACAGATTTACCAATTTTCGACTTTGTAGTTGATCTGGGAAACACAAATGCTATGATTCAAAATGCTGAAGCAATTGAAAATCCGATTGAAGATGCTTACCTCTTTGAACAGATAATTTTTTACCTTAAAAGCATACAAACTACAGATTAAAACTGTACTTTTGCAAACAAATTGTATTCCTTCTACCGATGATTAATAATAAACTGACAGGGATGGGTGTCGCATTGATAACACCCTTTAAAAGTGATGAATCGATTGATTATGATGCGCTTGCTCGATTGGTAGAGTATCTTATCAAAAATGGAACTGATTATTTGGTTGTGTGCGGTACAACAGCCGAAACGCCAACACTCACTGAACAGGAAAAAGAAGATGTAACTCGTTTTGTGTTGCAATGTGCCGCAGGCCGGTTGCCAATTGTACTCGGAGTTGGTGGTAACAACACCAAAGCTGTGGTTGAAAAGCTTCGTACTTCCGATTTTAGTGGTATCGATGCCATTCTTACAGTTACTCCATATTATAATAAACCTTCGCAAGAAGGTCTTTATCAGCATTATGCTGCTATTGCCAATGCTTCGCCACTACCGGTTATTCTTTATAACGTTCCGGGACGTACCGGCGTAAATATGTCTGCCGAAACTACGTTGAGGCTTGCTAAGGAGTTCCCCAAAATTTGTGCAATAAAAGAAGCTTCGGGTAATTTTACTCAGATAGACGACATTATCAAAAATAAGCCCAAAGATTTTATGGTTATTTCGGGCGACGATGGCATTACTTTTCCGTTAATAACACTTGGTGCTGTGGGAGTTATTTCCGTTATTGGAAATGCTTTTCCTAAAGAATTTAGCCGCATGGTGCGACTTGCATTGCAGGGTGATTACGATAATGCGCGCCAGATTCACTACCATTTTACTGATCTGATTCAATTGCTTTTTGTGGAAGGAAATCCTGCCGGAGTGAAAAGTATGTTGGCTGTAATGGGTTTTATCGAAAATAAATTACGCTTACCACTTGTGCCAAATACAATAAATACTTACGAGAAAATTCGTGTGGTGCTGAATGAATTAAACATTAAATGTTAGTTGAAATTCAGAGTTCAGCTTCATTAATTCTGCAAAACTCTACCCGAAAATTGCTGTTTCCCTAAAACTGCAAACCGGATATAACTTAAAAAAATGTTTGTTATGAAGTCTAAAAGTAAAGGTGTTTTCAAAAAGATTTATTTGTACCTGCTCTTAGCAGTACTAGGCGGAGTAGTGATTTTTTTATTTTTACCTGGTAATTATTATGTTCGTGAGGCATTGATGCACTTAATGCCTAAAATAGACCAGTATACAATTTTTGAAAACCGGGTGGTGAAAGCGGAAGATCCACAACCATGGGAACTCGCTCCAAACGTTGAAACCAATCAAATTTCACCTGAATTTACGCCTGATTTTAAAAAATATGGTACAGTAGGTTTTGTGGTGGTTCAACATAATAAAATTATTCTGGAACAGTATTGGCACAATTATTCGCCGTTGAGTTTGAGTAACTCATTTTCGATGGCAAAAAGTATTATTTCACTGTTGGTGGGTTGTGCAATAAGTGATGGTAAAATCAAGAGTGTTGTTGAGCCTGTTCATGATTTTTTGCCCGAATGGACTTCCTTTGATGGAAAAACGTTGACAATAAAAGATTTATTGACTATGAGCGCTGGTGTGGAATGGGATGAATCGTATAACTCGCTTTTCTCTAAGACTACGGAGGCTTATTATGGGAATGATCTTTGGAAGTTGGTTCTGACTGAAAAACTGATTGAGAAGCCCGGTGTTCGGTTTAATTATCAGAGTGGGGTGAGTCAAATGCTGGCATTTATTGTGCAAAAAGCTACCGGTAAAAAAATTGCTGATTATGCTTCCGAAAAACTGTGGACACCAATTCATGCAGAACAAGATGCAATGTGGTCGCTTGACCGTAAAAGTGGTATGGAAAAAGCGTATTGCTGTTTTAATACCAACGCCCGTGATTTTGCCCGCTTAGGTCAGTTGATATTGAATAAAGGTTCTTGGGATAGTACGCAAGTAGTTGATTCCAATTATATTCGCGAAGCTACGAAACCTGCTACCTGGCTGAAATTTACCAGAAGACTTCGTCCGGGTGAAACAACTTACAGGGAGCCAATTCCATGTAATTTTTATGGTTATCAATTTTGGTTACTCAACTATCAGGGACTAAAAGTAATTAATTTTCGTGGTATGTTAGGCCAGTATATTTTGGTGATACCGCAATTGGATGCTGTTATTGTTCGTCTTGGAACAAAGAGTGCAGAAGAATTCAATGTTGATCAGGAATATCCTAAAGACATAGAAGTTTGGCTGAATGCAGGCATTGATGCGATAAACAGGCAAAAATAAATAACCCCTAACACCTGAAGGGAAACTGGGTTAGCCTTGTCAAAACTTTTTTTAAAATAATTTTGGTAACCAGTTGTAAGTTAGTTTCCCTTCAGGGGTTAAGGGTTATTTTCTCCATATAATCCAATATCTGAAACATTTTTCGGTTGTTTGCTTCGATGTGCAAAGTTTGTCCCAGAATTTCAGATGCCGATTGAATTGTTACATTTTCAATCAATTCACTAGCTCCATTTTCCACCATTCCTTTTAATGTTTGAGTGGTTACTTCAAGGTGGAATTGCAGTCCCAATACTTTTTCGTTGAATAAGAATGCCTGGTTTTTACAAACGTCGGAACTCATCAAATGAGTGCTTCCAACCGGCAAATCAAAAGTGTCACCATGCCAATGAAAAACAGGGAAACTGTTCTCGAAGCTCTCAAACATTGTGTTTGAATTGGCCAAATTGACATCGAACCAGCCGATTTCCTTTTGTTTGTTTGGATAAACTTTTGCACCAAGTGCTTCGGCAATGAGTTGTGAACCGAGGCAAATTCCAATCACAGTTTTTCCATTGTCAATTGCTTTTCGGATAAATTCTTTTTCTTCAATTAGCCAGGGGTATTGAGCTTCATCATAAACGCCCATTGGTCCGCCCATGACGATAAGCCAATCAATTTCATCTACATTTGGCAACCGATAATTTTCATAAAAATACGTGTAACTGAGCGAATGTTTATTTTTAGAAATCCATTGTTCAATGCAACCCAACCCTTCGAAAGGGACGTGCATCAACGTGTGAATTGAAAGTTTTTTCATTGAAATATGTTTGATATGTTATTCGTTTCCAATTGCTTTGTCCATGGCAATGCTGTCGCTGTCAACTGTCGCAATGCTATCCGGCGAATTTACTTCGACTTTAGTTTGAGATTTTACAGCTGAATCTATCTTCTTTTTTAATGTGATATCTATAATCAAAATAAAAATCACAACAACTACAAACAGGCCAAGAAGTAATTTGTTACTTGTTTTCATATTTTTGAGATTAAATGTTGAATACCCGAATTAATAATTTTTTTTGTGTAATTAAATAACTTGCTATCATTAACCTGCATTGTGTCAGGATTCGTTGAATTGTTTTCCCAAATAACAGATGCAGTGTTAAGTTCTTGGTATAGATAAGATTTTTTGTCGAGGTTATGAACATATCCTATCCCAACAATCAAAATAACCACAGTGGCCTGAATGAATCTTTTGTGTTTTTTCATATTTACACGATTTTTCAATTAATATTTTTAGAGAATTCTTCATATTTGGATTTCAACTCATCGAAATTCATCCCTAACAGTTTCATGTTCTTGAATATAACCGGAAGTTCCAGCTCAAGAAATTGTTTCCTTCGATATGCAATAATTTTGTTTTTTGCCTGGTCTTCAACAAAATAACCAACACCACGTTTGTTGAAAATTATTTCATTGTTTTGAAGAAAATCGTAAGCTCGCATGACAGTATTTGGATTTACCTGCAAATCTACACCTAATTCTCTGACTGACAAAATTCTATCGCCTTCTTTCCATCGTTCGAGCAGTATCTGTTCGTTTATATAATCGCCAATTTGTATATAAATGGCTTGTGTATCTTTGAATTCCATGATATTAAACTTGTTTTTCCGTCAAGCGGTAATAACTGATAACCCAGAGAAATGGGATTAATAAGATTTTGAATATTTTAGCAGCAGTAAGATACCCGGAAAAGAAATTTTCATTTGAAAAAATAGTTAAATAAACTGTATTTCCATCAAAATGATAGCTACCAAAACTAAATTTTATGATGAACATTTCCATAATTCCAATAATAAATCCTATTCCATTTAAAGCAAGAAAAGTTTTACCAATAGCATTTCTATTAAAATAAACAGACCCGAGCATAAAAATAGATTGAATCAGTGCAAATAAAAAGAATATATCAATTAATCC
The DNA here is from genome assembly GCA_031292575.1 of Paludibacter sp. GTDB lineage: Bacteria > Bacteroidota > Bacteroidia > Bacteroidales > Paludibacteraceae > Paludibacter. The sequence continues at coordinate 184,941 of JARLGX010000015.1, read as the reverse complement.
AGTGCTATGGACAGTTAGATCCTTCCATGGAATTGAAATAGAGCCATTTAATAATTCGTAATTTACTGAATTGTATGTGCCAAAAATTAAGTTTCCTAAATAAGTTCCGATGGTTGTGCCTATTACATAAGTAACCAATATCATTACAAAAAAGTAGAATGTACTAAGTAAGATGTTGATTATCAACTTTTCTGTATGTGTGGCAGGAATTAATAAGTAGTGCATTCCGCCAGGAGTGTAATTGAAAACTTTGAAAGCGCGTGCTGCAAAAATAAATCCGGAGATATATAAAAACATTTCTGCTGAAACTTTTTGGCGCATAAGCATAAAGACCACTATTGTGATTCCCCAAAATGTCAGTTCACGTTGTTTGTTTTCAATGAAATAGCGTTTGAGTAGTAGTCCCAATCGATTGATATCTAATGTTGTATTCATATTCTTTCAATTAAAATAGTTTTACGATTTTGTTCTTTTCTATCAATACTGCATTGAATAGCAATTCGATGTCCAACTTGCTTTCTTCATCGGTTTTGTTTTCACAAACCTGATAAAGTCCACGTAGTGTATCTTCACTGTAAATTACGCCTTCTGTATTTTCATTGCGGTCTGCAACACGGAACAGCAGTTTTTTTGTAATGTTTTCAATCGGTTGATTAAAAACTATTTCATGTTTTTCCATGATGATAATGCTGTCAATCAGGCTGTCCAAATCATGAACCTGATGGGTGGAAATAATCAGACAACGGTTTTCATCAATCGCTGAAGCCACCATCCTGCGGAACTGCCCTTTGGATGGAATGTCCAATCCGTTAGTGGGTTCGTCCATCAAGAGCAATTTAGTGTTTGCGGCCAGTCCAAAAGCAACAAAGACTTTTTTCTTCTGACCATGCGAAAGTTTGTTTAACATCGATTTTTTATTATCAATATCAAACTCTTTCAGGTATTCGTTGAATTGCGTTGCACTGAAGTTTGGATAAAAGGGTGCATACACATTTTCGTAATCCTTGATGCTCAATGTTAGTTGAGGCAATTCTTCCGGCAGGAAGAAAATTTCCCGAAGCATTTCCGGTTTGCGATATACAGGATTAAATCCCAATGTGTCAATTGTTCCGCTCAATGGAAAATCCAACCCCGAGATAAGTTTTAATAATGTACTTTTGCCTTCGCCGTTTTTTCCAAGTAAGCCGTGAATGCGTCCGGCTTCGAGTTTTAAGCTCAGGTTGGAAAGCAATTCTGTTTTTTTTGTGTAACTGAACGTTACGTCTTGCACATTTATCATGATTGTAATTTATTACTGTTGTTTAGTCGATTTAGTGTGTTAGTGAAATAGTACACTGCAAAAGTATTGTATTGTTTTAATAGCACAATAGTTTCGAAGTTAAAAAACATTAATTGACTTGAAATATTTTTGGAACCTAGATTTGCAAGGATATTTGTATCAATCAAGATGAGAATTGTAAAAAGAAAATGAATGAATTCAAAACTAAAAATGCTTACCTTTGTATTCTCTACAGATAATTGACCCAAGAACTGAGGGTCAACCCTTTTGTACTTATAACTCGTAACTACTAAAAAATGCATACAACATTTGAAAAACTACAGGAATTTGACCGGCTACTCGAAATAATGACCGAACTGAGGGCTAAATGTCCGTGGGATAAAGAGCAAACCTTCGATAGTATGCGGGTTCAAACCATTGAAGAGACCTATGAATTGGTGGACGCCATCATACAAAATGACAAAATGACCATTCGGAAAGAATTGGGCGATTTGCTATTACACGTTGTTTTTTATGCTCAAATGGGCAGCGAAACCAACGATTTTGATATATACGATGTGTGTAAAGCACTAAACGAAAAGCTGATTTATCGGCATCCGCATGTGTTTGGCGAAACTGAAGCCAACACAGCCAAAAAGGTGGAACAAAACTGGGAACAACTGAAACTGAAGGAAAAAGGTGGAAATAAGTCCGTCTTGTCGGGCGTTCCAAACACGCTTCCGGCTTTAATCAAAGCGCACCGCATTCAGGACAAGGCCCGCAGCGTGGGCTTCGACTGGGAACATCGCGAACAGGTTTGGGGCAAAGTGCAGGAAGAAATTGATGAGTTCAAAGCGGAAGTTGCTGCTATGGATAAAGATAAAATGGAGGCAGAGTTTGGCGATATGCTTTTCAGTTTGATAAATGCAGCCCGACTGTATGATATTAATCCCGAAAACGCCTTGGAACGTACCAACCGCAAGTTTATCAGCCGCTTCAATTACCTCGAATCAAAAACCATTACCATTGGTAAAGATTTGAAATCAATGACGTTGGCAGAAATGGACGAAATTTGGGAAGAAGCAAAGAAACAGGAAGCCCCCTAAACCCCCTCGAAGGGGGACTTGAAGATTGGATTTTGTTTAAAATTTATATTGTACTTAATTCTATTCTGTTTAATAATAAAATAAACAACAATGGAGAAACATAAATTTGAAGAAGACGAAAAAGAAAGATTACGTGAAAAATTAGGTGTTGATCCGGATGAACTATTGGATATAGTGGAGAGATTTATGGAATTATATCGCAAGATTAAGTTGTTGCAATTTCCATTGACGGCCGACCTGAAGGAAAAACTGAAAGAATTGTTCGAAAAGCAATATCCGGGAATAAAGCCTTATATTCAAATCTGGCATGTAAACTGGGTATTTGAAGCTATGGAAGGAGTAGCCAATACGTTGTCCATACGATTGGTAAATTTCTTCGAGCAAGTAGAGAAAGGCGAAAATTTTAAGGAAGGATTTGAGAATTATGATCGATTTGTGAACTTATACAGCAAACCTTACGAGGCACGTAAAACGGTGATTGAATATGACAAATTGAAGCTCAATGCCGAACAGCTGAGGATATATGAACAGGTGGTTGAAGATTCGTATCAAGAGGATTTGATAGGATACGAGCAGATGAACCTCGAGAGAAATGAATTTCTAAATGTTGTGCATACGCAGGTACTTCGATATTTTGGAGAACAGACTGAGGAACTTACTCCTGACCAAAGGTTACATTACGATATCTTAGTAGGGATGGGTTGGGATAATTATTTTGATGATTGTAAAGAATTAAACTGCTATCTGATTAAAAAAAACATGCAGGAATATCCGGGTTTGGATTATGATCATTTTTTATTAAAGCAAATCGAAAAGCATCGTGAAGAATCAGTCCACGAAAAACAAATTATTGGATAATGATAGTTCTCAATAAATTATCTGACTCTAAATAAATAATTAAATAAATAGCTGCAAGCACAAGAATAAGGGACTTAACTATCAACTATCAATTTTTATCTGTCAACTAATAAAATGCTTTATCCTTCTCATTTCGAACAAAAAATAGCTTTTACTACCATTCGCCAATTGTTGAAAGACAAGTGTGTGAGCACGTTGGGTGCAGAAAAGGTGGATGAAATTCAGTTTTCGTCCGACTATATCCAAATCATGCGCTTGTTAAGCCAAACCGATGAAATGTTGCGCGTAATTACTACCGATGCAGATGAGCTGCCCATTGGCGACTTTTACGATGTTCGTCCGGCTTTGTCGCGGGTACGGGTGGAGGGTCTGTTTTTGGACGAGCTCGAAGTGTTCGATCTTCGCCGGGCATTGGAGGCAGTGCGTTTATTAGTGGCATTCTTAACTAAGCACGAGGCAGAAGTTTATCCGCATTTAATGGAATTGGTTTCGGGTATTGAAACTTTCCCGCTTATAATTAATCGGATAGATTCCATTCTCAATAAATTCGGGAAGATAAAAGACAATGCTTCGTCCGAATTGGCACGCATCCGAAAAGACACTTTTCAGGTACAGGGCAGTATTTCACGCACGTTGAATTCCATTCTTCGTCAGGCACAAGCCGATGGGTATGTAGAAAAAGACGTGGCACCCACCATGCGTGAAGGTCGGTTGGTATTGCCTGTTTCGCCCGCTTTTAAGCGTAAAGTAAGCGGAATTGTACACGATGAATCGGCCACAGGCAAAACGGTTTTCATTGAACCCACGCAAGTAGTGGAAGCCAATAACCGCTTGCGCGAACTGGAAGGCGAGGAGCGAAGGGAAATTATGCGGATTCTCGTTGAATTTACCAATTTTGTGCGTCCACATACCGAATCCATTTTCGCTTCGCAATATTTTCTGGGACAGATTGATTTCCTTCGGGCTAAAGCGTTGTTTGCCATTGAAATCAAAGCTATTAAGCCGCGTGTTGACGATATGTGCCAGTTAGAATGGGCAAAAGCTGTTCACCCTTTATTATTGCTTTCGCTCAAAAAACAGGGAAAAGAAATTGTTCCGCTGGATATCGTGCTGAATGAAAAACAACGTATTTTGCTCATTTCCGGTCCGAATGCCGGTGGTAAATCGGTGTGTTTGAAAACGGTGGTTTTGTTGCAATATATGCTTCAGTGTGGGTTGTTGGTTCCGTTGCACGATAGTAGTCGTGCCGGTATTTTCGAACGGTTGTTTATCGATATCGGCGATGAACAATCCATCGAAAACGATCTTTCTACCTACAGTTCGCATTTGCTGAATATGAAATACTTTATCAAGAACAGCCATTCGAAAACACTTTTGCTCATTGATGAATTTGGTACAGGAACTGAACCCATGATTGGCGGTGCAATTGCTGAGGCTACGTTGGAACGTTTCAACCGGAATCTTGCCTTTGGTGTTATAACCACGCACTATACGAACCTGAAACATTTTGCCGAAGATGCCGAAGGAATTGTAAATGGAGCCATGCTTTACGATCGCCAGCACCTGCAACCACTTTTCCAACTCAGCATTGGCAACCCCGGAAGCTCATTTGCCATAGAGATTGCCCGTAAAATTGGGTTGCCCGAAGATTTGATTGCCGAAGCAGCCGAAAAAGTTGGTGCTGAACACCTGGATTATGATAAACATTTGCAGGACATTGTGCGCGACAAACGCTATTGGGAAAACAAACGCCAACAAATTCGACAAAAAGAAAAGAAACTGGAGGAAACGCTCGAAAAATATGAAGCCGAAATGGCTGGAATAGACCGTCAGCGGAAGGAGATTACCAACAAAGCGAAGGATGAAGCTAAAAATCTGCTGAACGAAGCCAATGCGAAGATTGAAAATACCATTCGGCAGATAAAAGAAGCGGATGCAGAGAAAGTTCGTACGCAGTTGGTACGAAAGGAGTTGGATGATTTTAAGGCGAAGATTGCAAGTCCACAACAAGAAACTGGTAGGGACAGGTCGCGACCTGTCCAACAACCCAAAATTGTCATCAATAAGGACAGGTCACGACCTGTCCCTACACAGAATGTTGAAAATGAATCGTTGAAAATTGGTGTTAATGTTCGGCTTAAAGGTCAAACAGCAACCGGGAAGATTATTGAAATTCAGGACAAGCAGGCTGTGGTGGCATTTGGTCAAATGAAATCGACCGTGAAACTGGCAAAACTTGAACCAATAAGTAATACCCAATTAAAAAGGGAAGCTAAAAAATATGATTCGCTGGGCAGCACCACCACCGATGAAGTTCGGCAGCGAAAATTGACTTTCTCTTCCGAAATCGACGTGCGTGGTATGCGTGGTGACGAAGCAATTCAGGCAGTTATGTATTTTATTGATGATGCCGTGATGGTGGGCGTGGCTTCAGTACGCATTTTGCATGGCACCGGAACGGGCGCATTGCGCCAAATGATTCGCCAGTACCTGGCAACTATTCATGGTGTGAAATCGTCTCGCGATGAACATATCAATTTTGGCGGTGCCGGAATTACGGTGGTGGAATTTGAGTAGGCTAAACTAAACTCATTTATAAGGTTTACTTATTGTTAAATTATTACTCGTAGAACTCTACAATAATTATTTTTTATCCAACTGTCCGAAAACGTTTTTCAATAAGTCGTTTACACGGGCTGCCGGGTTGGTACGGATGGCCTTTTCTTCTTCTGCAATTTTCACAAATAATGCATCCAATGCTTTTTCTGTTACGTAATCTTCCATATTCACATTTATCGGTTTCATTCTCGAAAACTTTCCTACCATCGAGTTAGCAACTCCGTTGTAGCTTGAGCTGAGCAGGTTCCAGGTTTGAGTAGTCGAAATATTGGCTACCAAAGGTTTACCGAGCGATACCTTTACTTTGGGAGCAAAGGCAGCTTTCAGTTCGGCATACGTGTTTTGGCGTAAATACTGGGTTGCAGCATCCTCTTTCCCAAATAAGATACCCACGGCATCGGTAATGCTCATTTTTAAGATAGCATTCTTGAATATCGGAGTTGCTTCTTTTACGGCATCTTCTGCCGTACGATTCATTGAAAGTATTGTTTTGTTTACCAGCTCTTTACCACCGGGTACCAGTCTGATGTTATTTGTTATCGATTTTGCTTCGGGTGGCAATTGCAATTTCAGCACAGGATCATTGTAGAATCCATTTTCGATGCCAAGTTTCCCTACAGCTTTTTCGATACCTACATTCAACGAATTTTTCAACCCTTCAACGTTTTGGTTGTTGCTGACTGGTGAACTAGTAACCTTGTTTAGGAGGCTTTGTATTTTGCTTTGTGTCGATTGTCCGACTGCCAAAAGATTGATGCTTATGAAGGCAAGGATAAGTATTTTTCTCATTGAATTTTATTTTTGAGTTTGCGTTGTTATTTAAGGCAAATATAGACTATTTTTCCGGTATGCCAATGTTCAAATAAAGTCATTAGTCCGAACATTTTTTTTAATAGAGCGTTAATATAGGCAGAAACCATATACAAAGTTTAAAACAAAAATAATAGTAGACATGAGTAAAATTGAAAAAATTTTTGCCCGCGAAATTCTTGATTCGCGTGGAAATCCAACAGTAGAAGTAGATGTTTTATTAGAATCGGGCGTGGTAGGACGTGCATCTGTTCCATCGGGTGCTTCAACCGGCGAAAACGAGGCTATCGAGTTGCGTGATGGTGATAAAAACCGTTTTCTGGGCAAAGGAGTTCAAAAGGCAGTTGCTAATGTAAATAAGGTTATTGCACCTGCATTAATTGGATTAAGTGCTTTACAACAACGGTCTATTGATAAAAAGATGATCGCATTGGATGGTACAAAAACCAAATCGAACCTGGGTGCTAACGCCATTCTGGGTGTTTCGCTGGCCGTTGCAAAAGCTGCTGCCAATTACCTGGATTTACCTTTGTATCGTTACATTGGCGGGACGAATGCTTTTGTATTACCGGTTCCAATGATGAATATTATCAATGGTGGTTCGCACTCCGATGCGCCAATTGCTTTTCAGGAATTTATGATCCGTCCGGTAGGTGCAACTTCTTTTCACGAAGGATTGCGCATGGGTGCCGAAGTTTTTCATTCGTTGAAAAAAGTGCTTCACGACCGTAATCTCAGTACGGCTGTGGGCGACGAAGGTGGTTTTGCTCCTACGTTGAAAGGAACGGAAGATGCATTGGAATCAATCATTACTGCAATCGAAAAAGCTGGTTATAAAGCTGGAAAAGACGTGATGATTGGCTTGGATTGTGCCGCATCGGAATTCTATAAGGACGGCATTTACGACTATTCCAAATTTGAAGGACCAACAGGTGCTAAACGTACATCGGCTCAGCAGGTTGAATACATTGCCGAACTGGTAAGTAAATATCCGATTGATTCGGTGGAGGATGGCATGAGCGAGGGTGACTGGGATGGTTGGAAACTATTGACTGACAAATTAGGTAAGAAAATCCAGTTGGTTGGTGATGATGTTTTCGTAACGAATGTAGACTATTTGAAAAAAGGAATTGAATTAGGTTGTGCCAACTCCATTCTGATTAAAGTGAATCAAATTGGAACATTGTCCGAAACGCTTGATGCGATAGAAATGGCTCACCGGGCTGGCTATACTTCTGTTACCTCGCATCGTTCGGGTGAAACCGAAGATTCGACCATTGCCGATATTGCAGTAGCTACCAATTCAGGTCAGATTAAAACCGGTTCATTAAGCCGTTCCGACCGTATGGCTAAATATAATCAACTGCTTCGAATTGAAGAAGAGCTTGGGGAATTGGCAGTTTATGGTTATAAAAAATAAATGTAAGTTGATAATTGACAATTTATAATTGACGATTTATTGAACCAATTATTTTATAATTAATTGTTTACGAATCTATCAATAAAAACCATCCTACAAAAGGATGGTTTTTTTGTTTGTGTTTTTCATATTTTTTTACCTGAAAATTTAGTCCGGTTAATACGCGTTAAGTCCGATAATAATTGTGTTAATTAACGATAAATGTAGGATTGTAATTAATGTCTGGAATAACTTTTGTTTATTTTCGCAATGAAATTTTTCAAGCAAATCTAAATGTGCACTGAGAAGTTCAACAAAGACATTAATAAATAAACCAATTTAAATTGAAGAATATGAATGCAACAAAAAGAATTAAAGCACTCGGTCTTTTCGCCTTAGTTGTAGCAGTGAGTGTGGCTACAAATTTGACCACAAATTTACTTTCGAACCAACACAACAAATCAGACAACCCAGACACTCAGCTTCCGGTTGAATATGCTAAGTTTGCCCATGCATCTGATGCCATGGAAACCGATTTCACTGTTGCTGCCGAATTGTCAGTACATGCAGTAGTTCACGTCAAAACAAAAATTCCTATGAAATCAGTACAAATGGATGGATTTTCTCAAGATCCTCTTTTTCAATATTTCTTTGGAAATCCAAGACAAAATCAACCAAGAGAAATGCCAATGCAAGAAGCTTCAGGCTCCGGGGTTATTATTACGAAAGATGGATATATTGTAACAAATAATCATGTTGTCGACGGATCTTCCGATATTGAAGTTACTCTGAATGACAATAGGACTTTTAAGGCAAAAGTGATTGGTACTGATCCAAATACTGATATTGCCCTGATTAAAATTAATGCAGATAATTTACCTATAATCGCTTTTGGAAACTCAGATTCGTTGAAAGTCGGAGAATGGGTGTTGGCAGTTGGAAACCCTTTTAATCTTACATCAACTGTTACTGCAGGTATTGTTAGTGCTAAAGCCAGAAATATCAACATTATCAATACTAAAATGAAGATTGAGTCATTTATTCAAACCGATGCAGCAGTGAATCCCGGAAACAGTGGAGGAGCGTTAGTCAATACGCATGGCGAGTTAGTCGGAATTAATACGGCAATTGCTTCACAAACTGGATCATATGCTGGATATTCATTTGCTATTCCGGTGAGTATAGTAAAGAAAGTTGTTGAAGATCTTCGAAAATATGGAGTAGTTCAGCGCGCTGTTTTAGGTGTCGAAATTGGTAACATCAATGAAGACCTTGCAAAACAAAAAAACCTGAAGACCATGGAGGGAGCATATGTAAACAAAGTAGAAGATCAAAGTGCTGCCAAAAGTGCCGGAATAAAAGTAGGTGACATTATAAATAATGTAAATGGCATTGATGTGAAAACAGTTTCGGAACTGCAGGAACAAATTGGTCGTTATCATCCGGGTGAAAAAATTACGATAACAGTTATTCGTAATAATAAAGAACAAAAACTGGACGTTGAATTGAAAAATCAACAGGGTAATACAGGGCTTGTTTCGGCTGAAACCAGTGATGAATCGTTGGGTGGAACTTTTAAAGAAATAAGCGATAAAACCAAACAACAATTAGGAGTTGACTATGGAGTAGAAGTAAAATCGCTTACAAAAGGCAAATTAGCCGATCAGGGAATCAAACCGGGATTTATCATACTTAAAATAAATAATCAACCAATTCAATCCTCCTCTGATGTTCACGATGCGTATGAAGCAGTTATGAACAATGGTGATCAAGATAAAGTATTGTTAATAGCCGGCTTGTATCCAAAAGGTAAACTAACCTATTTTGCTATAAATCTGGCCGATTAAACTGATTATTATTTAAGAATTATAATTGAAAGAGCAAACTCAGTTTTTATTGAGTTTGTTTTTTTTGATTTTATCAACAATCGAAAACAATTTCATATTTTTAGCGTTAATCTAAGTAATATCACGAAAAAACAGAAATAATTCAAAAGTGACAAATGATATAATGTTTAATTCTGTGAATTTGAATACTATTTAGATAAACTATAAATGACTTATAAACATACTAGTATATAAATTGTTACGTTAGGATAAATCATTGCAATATTTTTTGAATTTTTCATTTTGTAGAGTCGGAAAAAACAACTACTTTTGCAAGCTAATTTTCATTCATTAAATGAGACAATTAAAAATTACCAAATCAATCACGAATCGTGAAAGTGCATCCCTTGACAAGTATTTGCAAGAGATTGGACGCGAAGATCTTATCACAGTTGAGGAAGAAGTTGAGTTAGCTCAGCGAATACGTGCCGGTGATAGACTTGCGTTAGAAAAACTTACACGTGCTAACTTACGTTTTGTCGTTTCAGTAGCAAAACAGTACCAAAATCAAGGCCTCAGTCTACCCGACTTAATTAATGAAGGCAACCTTGGACTGATAAAAGCAGCTGAAAAATTTGATGAAACCCGTGGATTCAAGTTTATTTCGTATGCAGTTTGGTGGATTCGTCAATCTATTTTGCAAGCTTTGGCCGAACAATCGCGTATTGTTCGTTTGCCGCTGAATCAAGTTGGGTCATTAAACAAAATCAACAAAGCTTTCTCTAAATTCGAGCAAGAAAATGAACGCAGGCCTTCTCCCGAAGAATTGGCTGATGTACTTGACATTCCTGTAGACAAAATTGCCGACACGATGAAAGTATCAGGTCGTCATATTTCTGTTGATGCTCCGTTTGTTGAAGGTGAGGACAACAGTTTGCTTGATGTAATGATTAACGATGATTCTCCTAACGCCGACCGAGTGTTGATAAATGAGTCACTTTCTAAAGAAATAGAACGCGTATTAGCCTTCACATTGTCTGACAGGGAACGCGATATTGTAAAAAAATTCTTTGGTATAGGTGTGGCCGAAATGACACTAGAAGAAATTGGAGACGAATTTGGATTAACACGTGAACGTGTACGCCAGATTAAAGAAAAAGCGATTCGTAAATTGAGACCAAACGCTAAAAGTAAATTATTAAAAGGATTTTTAGGATAATCTGAACTATAGTACGATTTTCCTGAATTTGAATACGAAGCAACCTATAATATCTAGGTTGCTTCTTTTTTTTGACATTTAAAGTTAAGTCTAATATAGACAAAAAAAGAGACGTAAATTCTACGTCTCTAAAATAAAAGTGTATTCGAAATTTATCCCAGCTTTATATCCAGATTTCGTTTCAGTGCAGCCAAGAAACCTTCCGTACTTAAATAGTTTTCTTTAGTGACATTGTCGCCATGAATTAAAACAGCCAAATCTTTTGTCATTTCGCCTGCTTCCACAGTTTCAATGCAAACCTGTTCCAGTTTTTCGCAGAAATTTAAAAGTTCAGGATTATTATCTAACTTGGCTCGATGCATTAAACCACGTGTCCATGCAAAAATGGAAGCAATCGGGTTGGTTGAAGTTTCTTTACCTTGCTGATACTGACGATAGTGACGTGTAACGGTTCCGTGAGCAGCTTCTGCCTCAACTGTTTTTCCATCTGGGGTAACCAATACCGATGACATCAAGCCTAAGGAGCCAAAACCTTGTGCTACTGTATCCGACTGAACATCGCCATCGTAGTTTTTGCATGCCCACACAAATCCACCATTCCATTTCATGCACGAAGCCACCATGTCGTCAATAAGTCGGTGTTCGTAAGTTATTCCGGCTTTCTTATACTCTGCTTCAAATTCTTTCTCGTACACTTCCTGAAAAATATCTTTGAAACGACCGTCGTAGGCTTTTAAAATTGTATTCTTTGTAGAAAGATAAAGAGGCCATTTCTTTTCCAAAGCCACTTGAAATGAAGAGCGAGCAAAGCCATATATTGAATCATCGGTGTTGTACATGGTCATTGCCACGCCGTCACCTTCAAAATTATAGACTTCCCATTCTTTAGTTTCGCCGGCTTCGTTGGTAAAGGTCATTTTCAATGTTCCCTTGCCTTTAATAACTGTGTCAGTAGCTTTATATTGATCTCCAAAAGCATGGCGACCAATCACAATGGGTTTTGTCCAACCCTGAACATATCGCGGCACATTGCTCATTACAATAGGTTCACGAAAAACCGTACCACCAATAATATTCCGAATAGTACCATTTGGCGATTTCCACATTTTTTTTAGTCCAAATTCGACCACGCGCGCTTCATCAGGAGTTATGGTTGCACACTTAATTCCTACATTGTATTTATTGATTGCATTTGCCGATTCAATAGTTACCTGATCGTTTGTGAAATCCCTGTTTTCAATACTTAAATCGTAATACTTAATATCTAAATCGAGATAAGGAAGAATAAGCTTATCTTTAATAAATGACCATATAATGCGGGTCATTTCATCGCCATCAAGTTCAACAACGGGATTTGTTACTTTAATTTTGTTCATATATTTAGTCATTTGACAACAGTCAACGGACAACAGCTAAATCTGATATTTGTGTCAGGTTTTTTAGCTGCTGTCCGTTGTCTTTAGTCTAATTAATTTATTTATCTATCTTTCAATGGAATAAAAGCTTTGCGTTCTCCAACATTTTTATATGCCGGACGAATGATACGCTTGCTTGCAAAGTTTAATTCTTCAATACGGTGGGCAGACCAACCGGTAATACGAGCCATTGCAAACAAAGGAGTAAATACATCGGTAGGTAAGCCAATAGCTTCATAGACAAATCCTGAATAGAAATCGACATTGGTACAAACCTGTTTGTTAATATCATCACCTTTAAATGTCATAAAAGCATTAACAGAACGTTCGTCAAGCAATTCAAGAAATGCGAACTCTTTTTCCAATCCTTTTTCTAATGCCAAAGCACGAGCCATTTCTTTGAGTAGCAGGGCCCGTGGATCAGAAATAGTGTAAACAGCATGACCGATACCGTAAATTAAACCACTTTTATTGTATGCTTCTTTGTTCAGCATTTTTTTCAAATAAGCATCTATTTCTTTCACATTTGACCAGTCTTTGATAGCTGTTTTTAGATGTTCGAACATCTGAACAACTTTTATGTTAGCTCCACCATGCAGAGGTCCTTTGAGCGAGCCAATACCTGCAGCAATTGCAGAATAAGTGTCGGTTTGAGTAGAACTGACAACGCGTACAGAAAAAGTAGAATTATTACCACCACCATGATCGGCATGGAGAATAAGCAAAAGATCTAAAATCTTCACATCCAATTCGGTGTAATTTTCAGAACCCTTCATCATATATAAAAAGTTTTCGGCTATTGAAAGTCCTTCTTTTGGATGACGAATATGCAAAACGCGTCCATATTGACTATGTCTAAGTATATTGAATGCATAAGCAATGATAGTTGGGAACTTCGCAATTAAATCTATCGATTGACGAATCAGGTTGTCGCGGGAAATATCATCTGCATTAGAATCGAACGTATACATTTCAAGCACACTTCGTGCTAAAATATTCATGATATCAACACCTTCTAAATCGATAATATTCATCGTTGCCTTTTTATCCAAAGCCATTGCTTCGTTAAGAATGGCTGAAAACATTTTCAATTCCTCGGCATCAGGTTGATAACCCGAAAGAAGTAAAAAAGCTGTTTCTTCAAAACCTAATCTATTTTCCTTTTGCAGACCATGTACCAGGTCCTCCACGTCAATGCCACGGTAAAAAAGCTTACCGGGAACTGCTTTCAATCCACCTTCCGGAAGTTTTTCATATCCAACAACATCCCCAACTTTAGTTAAGCCAACTAATACACCTGAGTGATCCTCGTTTCGTAAGCCACGTTTTACATTAAACTGAGTAAATAATTCTTTGTCTATTCGACTTGTAGTTTTTATCGTTTCCGATAGTTTGTAAATTAAATAATCCTTTTCCATGACTTTCGATTTTATTTTATTATTGAATTTGTTATTTATTGGTTTAACACTACAATAGGGATTTTTGTTTTTCTGTAAAATTATTATTTTTGATTTATTTCATTTATTCATCCCGTTTAATGCACTTCCTGCTTTAAACCAGTCAATCTGAGCCTGATTGTAAGTGTGTACTGCCTCGAACTGATCGGTAGTTCCATTGGCGTGTTTCAAAATTATGTTGAGGTTCTTTCCAGGAGTGAATGTGGTTAAACCAACAACACTTATTTTATCATCTTCTCGTACTTTGTCATAATCATTTTTGTCAGCAAAAGTCAAAGCCAGCATTCCCTGTTTTTTCAGATTTGTTTCATGAATACGGGCAAATGATTTTACCAGAATTACTTTTACGTTCAAAAAACGTGGTTCCATAGCAGCATGTTCACGACTTGAACCTTCACCGTAGTTTTCTTCAGCAACTACAATTGATCCAATTCCCTGTGCTTTGTATTTGCGTGCCAATGTCGGAACAGCAATATAGTCACCCGTTTCAGGGTCAAGTACCGTATTCGTTTTATTGTTGAATACATTTACTGCCCCAATCAACATATTATCTGAAATATTATCCAAGTGTCCACGGAATTTTAACCAAGGTCCAGCCATTGAAATATGGTCGGTGGTGCACTTTCCACTAGCTTTAATCAATAGCGGTTGTTCTATTAAATCCTTGCCATCCCAAGCCGTAAACGGTTGAAGGATTTGCAAACGTTTTGAATCCAAACTGATATTAACTTCTACACTGCTACCATCTTTAACAGGAGCTACATAACCCGGATCTTCAACCGCATATCCTTTAGCCGGTAATTCATAACCTGAAGGTTCAGTGAGTTTCACTTTTTCACCTTTTTCATTTATCAATGAATCAGTTAATGGGTTGAAACATAAATCGCCAGCAATAGTCAAAGCAGCCACAACCTCCGGAGAACCAATAAAAGTATGGGTATTTGGATTTCCATCAGCGCGTTTGGCAAAATTACGATTGAAAGAAGTTATGATAGAATTTGGACGGTCAGGAACATCCATTTCACGTTTCCACTGACCGATACAAGGTCCGCACGCATTGGCCATAACCACACCTCCAACTGATTCAAATTCACCTAAAACGCCATCGCGTTCAGCTGTAAATCTTACTTGTTCCGATCCCGGATTAATAATAAACTGAGCCTGCACTTTTAATCCGTTTTCTTTAGCATTTTTTACTACTGAGGCTGCGCGGGTTAAATCTTCGTACGATGAGTTGGTACATGAACCAATTAATCCGACTTCCATTTTCTGAGGATAGCCCTTTTCTTTTACAGCTTTGGCAAATTCTGAAATAGGATAAGCTAAATCCGGAGTAAAAGGACCGTTGATATAAGGTTCGAGCTCGCTCAGGTTAATTTCAATCAGGCGGTCGAAGTATGCTTCAGGATTTGCAATTACTTCAGCATCGGCTTGTAAATGTTTAGCGTTTTGTATAGCCAGTTCGGCAATCGTACTTCTACCGGTTGCTTTAAGATATTCGGCAGATTTTGTATCAAATGGAAAAATAGAAGTTGTTGCACCCACTTCGGCACCCATATTACAGATTGTTCCTTTTCCTGTGGCAGAAATAGAATCGGTTCCATCACCAAAATATTCAATTATAGCATTCGTTCCACCTTTTACAGTAAGTATTCCGGCAAGTTTCAAAATTACATCTTTTGGTGCAGCCCAGCCCGACAGTTTTCCGGTTAATTTCACACCAATGATTTTAGGCATTTTCAATTCCCAAGGCATTCCGGCCATAACATCCACGGCATCGGCACCACCAACTCCAATGGCAATCATTCCTAATCCGCCTGCATTCACTGTGTGTGAGTCGGTTCCAATCATCATTCCACCGGGGAAAGCGTAATTTTCTAACACTACTTGATGAATAATTCCTGCACCGGGTTTCCAAAATCCGATACCAAATTTATTAGAAACGGCACTTAAAAAATCGTATACCTCACGATTGGTTTCGTTGGCTGTTTTCAGGTCGGCAGTAGCTTCAAAATGAGCCTGAATCAAATGATCGCAATGAACGGTGGAAGGAACCGCAACCGTTTTACGACCTGAATTCATCAACTGCAACAAAGCCATTTGAGCTGTTGCATCTTGCATGGCTACTCGGTCTGGCGAAAAATTCACATAATCAGTAGCACGCGTATAATTCTCTAATGGTTCATTTACTGCCAGGTGGGAATAAAGAATTTTTTCTGTAAGTGTAAGTGGACGTTTGAGTTTGTTTTTTATCTGAATAATTTTTTCTGGAAGGGTAGCGTAGATTCGCTGAATCATTTCTTCATCAAATATCATAATTTCTGTATTTTTAATCAAATTGTAATTGTTTCAATCGCAAATATAATAAAAAATATGTCTGTCACGCGTTTTATGACTTTATTTTTAGATTTTAAACAAACGGATTTATAAAATGTTCAATCAAAATTTAGTCTACAAAAGTAAATAATCTATAGTTCAAAACAATTTATGTATATCATTACAATAATATTTGTATTTGAAGCGGAAAAAGCACGAATATACAAAAATGAGAATTATTTTGAATTTATCCAGGTAAGTTTATGCCATATTCCTTCGAATGGACCTTGTTTATGATTTTTCATCCACCAGATGCTGAAAATGCCCTGAATGACGGCAAGTAAGATGCCTATGAGTATGCAAAGAGCGGCACCCGTATATTGATAAAGTCCAAGCCCAAAACCATAATAAATGAACGAACCAAGGATCGATTGCATAATGTAGTTTGACATACTCATTTTGCCATAGGCTGAAAAAACGTTTAAAATTCGTTGTACAAAAGTGGTTTGAAAAAGGAGAACGAATCCTGAAACCAAAACGAGCATAAAAGCAACATTCGACCACGAAGTAATGATGGTTGTCAGTGGTCTGTGAATGGCAACACTCTGAATCCAAATATTGATATTAGTTTTACAAATATATAATGGTACAAAGCAAATGCAAGCAATAATAAGTGTTTTGATCCAAAATTTCTTGTTATCGTCGTTGTTTTTGAAGAGTGATTTTCGTCCGGCCAGCATGCCAAACATAAAGAGTGATGCAGACTGAAATACGCGTCCTTCTTCCCAACACCATATAAAAACTCCTGTTTTTCCATTTGTCAGATTACCGTATAAAGTTTTAAATATTGAACTTCCGGGAATGTATTCTCCTGATTTTGCAAAATATGACCACGATACAGGATCGTTCATTTTGAGCTCCGGATGTTGCAAACCACTTAAGAAGTTAAACCATTCGTAAGGTTGAAGCATAAGTATGACTGCTATCCAAAGTACAGTTTTATCATTAAGTTTTGCAACCGGTATTAAAGAAAATCCGATAAGGGCATAAAAAGTAAGAATGTCACCTTGGTAAAATGCAGAATTGATGAGTCCAAAACCCAGCAATAGAAGTAATCGCCAGGCAAATCGTCCCCGAAAATCGTTTCCCTTTTTTGCCTGATTGTCTGATTGAATAAAGAAAGTCAGGCCAAAAAGTAGTGCGAAAATAGCATACGATTTTCCTCCAAAAAGGAAAAACATGGTATTCCAAATCCCTTGATTTAAACCAATTAACCAATTAGGCTGACCAACAGGCGTGAAATAGAAATCGAAATGTTCGATATTATGAAGCAACATAATAGAAACAATAGCAAAGCCGCGCAAGGCATCGACAACTTGAAGGCGGGGAGAGGTGGATTCTGACATAAATTTAATTTTGACGCAAATTTAAATAAAAAGTGTCAAAACAACAATAACGCAAAACTTTTAACGAACAGCTTTTCTGGTAAACTAATATCAACTGTTGATGATCCGTAATTTGCATTAATAGCCGCAGATAAACATAAAAAATTAAAGTTAAGATTAATTGGAAAAATTGGAAATTTACTATTTTTGTCGAAAATTTATTGTTTATGAAAAAAATAATCTCCTATCCGCTCTCATTTGTTTTGTATTTTTTATTCTTGGGTCTCATTTGTGTGTTTCATCCGATTCAGTATGTTTGCTTTAATGTATTTGGGTACAAAGCCCATAAAAAAAGCGTGGATATTCTGAATTTTTTCTTGCTCCATTTATTATTTGTGAATTTTTCAACGGCTGAAATAGAAAACAGAGCCAATTTACCGGAAAACAAACCACTTATATTTGTTTCAAATCATCAAGGTATGTACGATATTATTGGTATCACTTGGTTTTTGCGAAAGTTTCATCCTAAATTTGTGAGTAAAATAGAGTTGGGAAAGGGAATTCCCAGCGTTTCATACAATTTAAACCATGGCGGCTCAGTGTTGATTGACCGAAAGGATCCAAAACAGGCTCTACCAGCCTTAAAGAAGTTGGCGGAATACATTGAAGCAACAAACCGGTCGGCCGTGATTTTTCCAGAGGGAACCCGATCGAGAACAGGAAAACCAGGAGAATTTGCGTCCAATGGATTGAAAATTTTGTGCAAATACGCTCCCAATGCAATGGTAGTACCAGTAACGATCAATAATTCATGGAAAGTTTTTCGCTATGGTAATTTCCCTTTGGGTATAGGTAACCGACTGAGATTTATAATTCATTCTCCTATTGCAGTAAAAGAAAGCGACTTCAATACGCTTTTCAAACAAACTGAGAAAGCTATTAAGGACGATATCATTCCAGTCTAATTAGTTATATAAACCTTTAATCTTCAAGATACCCGAATTTCCCGTTATTCCAGTCGTCATAAGCATCTACAATTTCCTTTTTACTATTCATTACAAATGGCCCGTAAGGAACTATCGGTTCCTCAATCGGCTCGCCACTCAGAATGAGTACAATGGCATCTTGGGTAGCTTCCACATAAATATCCGTTCCATCATTGGCAAACAAAACAAAGTGATCAGTTTTTGCCTGTTGCTCGTTAACAATAACTGATCCTTCTATAATTACGAAGCCTGTATTATAATTTTCAGGAAAAGAAAAATGGAGTTTTGCACCCTTTTTTACCCTAGCGTTGTACATTTCGATGGGCGTGAATGATGTAGCCGGACCAGTTGTAGCATTGAAATTACCGGCAATAATTTCCAAAACGCCCTTATTTTCGGGCAAAATAACTTTTCCAAACTCTTCGCGACGAATAGGTTGGTATTTAGGCTTACTCATTTTGAATTTGGCAGGCAGATTCACCCAAAGTTGCACCATCTGAAATTCGCCTCCGATTTTACTCCATTGAGCTTCGTGATATTCTTTATGCAAAATACCCGAAGCGGCTGTCATCCATTGTACATCGCCTTCGCCTATAATGCCCGAGTTTCCGGTACTGTCGTGATGAGCCACTTTACCATGATAAGCAATTGTAACGGTTTCGAAACCGCGATGTGGATGCACACCTACTCCGCGAGGTTTATCTGATGGTGAAAATTCAATTTTTGAGCCATAATCCAGAAGAAAAAATGGACTCATACGGTCTAAAGCCATTAATCCATTGCCCGGAAAAAAATTGTGAACTCTAAAACCATCACCCACCATGTGCGCGGGAGGAGGTGCAATTATATGTTCAATCGATCTTAATTTGTTCATTGTATTTGAGTTTAAATTTCACTACTTTATAATGCTTTTATAGGATAAAAGTTTTTTAGCCGAATAAAACATTTTAACTGAAACTGACAGAGTATAGCGCTATGACATTTTACGTATTGTTATTTCGCATATTTTTTTCAAATGAAATTAGTTACGAGGTGCAAAATAAATAATCAGCACTCCGATTATTGCAATTACGGCTCCTAGGATGTCGTATTTGTCGGGGACAAAATTATCCATTTTGTATGCCCAGAGTAAGGACATAACTATGAATATTCCACCATAAGTGGCGTAGACCCGGGCAAAATTTGAAGTTTGAAGTGTAGCCACTACTCCGTAAAGCGCAAGAATAATTCCACCCGCCACACCATACCACCAGGGCTTATTATCTTTAATGCAAAGCCATACCAGATAACCCCCACCTATTTCGCAGAAGCCGGCTAGTATGAATATTAATATTGTTCTTACAAATGTCATAATCTAAAATGATTTTAATGCTTAATCAATGCATGTATCGCAGCCAAATTCTTTCCCTTTTGCTTTGTCAAAGGCTTCTTTTCCTTCGGTAATGGAGAAATAAATCAACCCGGCAGTTCCAATCAGGTCGGCATAAGCAAATCCGGTTAGTTGGTATATCAGGCTAGAAGCAAGTAAAACGAGTGACATATAAACACACACTTTTGTACAATTACTGTCGGCAATAATGGCTGCTGAATTTAGTTCTTTGCCTACCTTTTTTTTTGCATTCATAAGCCATACCATTACTGCAATTGAAACCAACGAAATAACCACACCCCACAAAGTGGTTTCGGGTTTATGATGATTGAGAAGATTAAATATAATGCCAACCAATAATCCGGCTGACAAAAGATAAAAGGCCGTTCCCGTTATTTTAAGTGCATTTATTTCGAAATCGCTTTTAGGACTGTCAGGGTTTAGCCAAATGCGTAAAACCATTACAGCAATTCCCATACCCGACATTACTTCTATAAAACTGTCCATTCCAAAGCCAAAAAGTGTGAGAGTTGCATCTTCATACCCCATAAGTATTGAAATCACACCTTCAATAACATTATAGAATATCGTGAATAAGCTCAATTGGTAAGCTCGCTTATATAATTTCTGTTGATGAATCATTTTTATTATTAATTTAAAGTATTGCCAAGTAAAATTTTTATTTAATTGGGATTATAACAATCTTTTGTAGTTTAAGTTTTAAAAAAATAATTGGGATTCATAATTGATGAATTGCTTACATAGTTAAAAATTTGAACAAATGAGTGCATTATATTTAATAGTAATATCATTTTGTAACCCTTTTTGCCTATTTACGAAACTTTAACTGCTATTTTTCAATTTCTGAACCCTTTTTACTCTACTTTTGCCCCTAACATTTTATGCACAGGTTTGTTTCAATTGTAAATGAAAAAACTATTATCCATATTATTTGCAGGTTTGATACTCCTTTCGGGGATGCATCTTAGCTTGGCTTCGCATTATTGCGGAGGTGAGTTGGCTGCTGTAAAATGGTCGTTGGATGATGCAAAAGCCAGTTGCGGTATGCAAATGGCTACAATCCCAACATCGAATGGGAAAAGTTTCAATGCGCCAAGCTGCTGTAAAGACGAGATGGCATTTTATGCCGTTGACAACAATTACAATCCGTCAGCTTTGCAGATAAATGCCCCTGTAAACCAACTTTTACAGGTTTTCTATATCCCTGAGGCTATTGGATTACATTTTTTCAATACCAATTCTTCTGTAAACGCAACTATCCAGCCACCCGGTAAATTCATCGCCAGTGCTGTCAGTCTCCCCGATATTTGCGTATTCCGTATTTGATCTTTTTACTACACCTCTAAATCCCCTAAAGGGGGACTTTAAGAGCGTATTTAGAAGTGTTTCTTAAGTGAAATGCCTCTTCTTCTTTTATTATTTATCCAAATAAATTATTCAAATCAAGGTCTTAAGTCCCTTTAGGGGTTTGGGGTCGTTCATCAAATAATTCAATCAAAAATGAAAACATTAAAATATATCCTTGTAGCTATTATAGCTCTTACTGTAAGTGCAACTACGTATGCCAAAACAACTGACAATTCAAAAATGGTTATGACAAAAACCGAAACATTCAAAGTTTCGGGTAATTGTGAATCGTGTAAAGCACGTATAGAGAAAGCTGCAAAAGTTGATGGCGTCAGTAAAGCTGTATGGAACGAAAAAACAAAAATGCTGACGTTGGTTTACAACCCTTCAAAAGTAAGAAGTGTAGATATTCAAAAGAGAATCGCTGATGTGGGTCACGATACTCCTTTGTTTAGAGCCGAAGCTAAAACGTACAATGCGTTACCTTCTTGCTGTAAATACAGATAATTCAATGTGCCAATTTGCTAATGTGCCAATAATTTAATTTGGCTCATTAGCAAATGGAATTAAATTAATGTGTCGCTGATTTTCATTGGCATATTAGCATATTAAACCATTAGCACATTTGTCTTATGTTCAACAAACTCGTTCATTATTTTCTCTATCACCGGCTGATTACCTTTATTTTTCTGATAGCCTTTGTGGTTATGGGAATTGCGTATGCACCGTTCAACTGGAAAACGGGCGTTATTCCACGCGATCCGATTCCGGTGGATGCCATTCCCGATATTGGTGACAACCAGCAAATTGTTTCCACCGAATGGATGGGACGCTCGCCCCGTGATATACAGGATCAGATTAGTTATCCGCTTACGTCGGCATTGCTCGGCATTCCCGGGGTGAAGACTATTCGTAGCACGTCCATGTTCGGCATGTCGTTTATCTACATTATTTTCAAGGATAATGTGGAATTTTACTGGAGCCGCTCGCGGATATTGGAAAAGCTGAATTCATTACCTGCCGGGACGTTGCCGCAAGGCGTTCAACCGGCATTGGGACCTGATGCCACGGCTTTAGGACAGATTTTCTGGTACACACTCGAAGGGTGCAACCCGAAAACAGGCAAACCGAATGGAGGATGGAGTCCGCAAGAATTGCGTACCATTCAGGATTTTTACGTCAAATACAGTTTGTCGGCTGCCGAAGGTGTTTCGGAAGTGGCTTCGGTGGGCGGCTTCACCAAAGAATATCAGGTGGATGTCAATCCCGATGCACTGAAAGCTTTTGGTGTGTCGGTGATGGACGTGATGAATGCTGTCAAAAAAAGCAACTTGGATATTGGTGCCGAAACCATTGAGCTGAATAATGTGGAATACATTATCCGCGGGTTGGGCTATGTGAAGAATCTGGGTGATCTGGATAATTCGGTCGTGGCGGTTCGGAATAATATTCCTGTCCGGATAAGAGATGTGGCACACACTTCCTTCGGACCTGCCACCCGTCGTGGTGGACTTGACAAAGATGGAAGCGAAGCCGTGGGAGCGGTTGTCGTTGCCCGTTATGGTTCCAATCCGATGGAAGTTATCGGGAATGTAAAAGCTAAAATCAAAGAAATTGCAGCAGGATTGCCGGAAAAGAAACTGCCCGATGGCAGCATTTCCAAGGTTACCGTTGTGCCTTTTTACGACCGTACCGGGTTGATTAAAGAAACCATCGGGACGCTTGAATCGGCTCTTTCGCACGAAATCCTCATCAGCATTATCGTTATTATCGTGTTGGTATTAAATCTCCGGGCTTCGGTGATTGTTGCCGGATTATTGCCGTTGGGCGTGCTAATGACATTTATTCTGATGCATTTCTTCGGCGTGGAAGCAAATATCGTAGCCCTTTCGGGTATTGCCATTGCCATTGGAGTGATGGTGGATATTGGCATTGTGGATGTGGAAAATATTTTGCGGCATTTGGAAATGCCCGAAAACAAAGGTGTGCGTGGCAAAGAACTGATGAATGTCATTTATCTGGCCACAACCGAAGTGCGCGCAGCCGTGGTAACTTCCATTGCCACTACCATTGTGAGTTTTTTGCCGGTTTTTGCCATGCAGGCAGCCGAAGGAAAATTGTTTCATCCGCTCGCATTTACAAAGTCGTTTGCGCTAATATCGGCATTTATTCTCGGCATCGTGGTGTTGCCAACGTTGGTACACATTATTTTTGATATCCGGATGGATGAAAAAAAAATCCGCCGCTATTTAAATGGGAGTCTTATTGTGGCAGGCGTATTTTTCCTTATTGCCTTGCATACATGGCTGGCTTTAGCCCTGACGGCTATCGGGATCAATAACCTTCTGGATTATCGCTGGACAAAAAAACGCAGGGAATTTCCAAACTATATCAATATTGGCATAACCGTGTTGGTGGCAGTGTATTATTTGTCCAAAGAATGGTTGCCATTGGGTGCAACAAACAGCTTATTGGTCAATTTTTTGTTTGTGACCGGAATTGTAGCTGTCATTTTATCCATTCTGATGACGATGGTTCATTTTTACGAACCAATTCTTCGTTGGGCATTGATTCATAAATGGAAATTTCTGATACTTCCTCTTTTTACGTTGTTTTTCGGACTACTTGCCTGGCAGGGATTTGATAAAGTTTTCGGACCGGTGGCAAAAGGTATTGAGAAAATCGGGTGGCAAGCTCCGGCAAGGGTATTTCCGGGAATCGGAAAAGAATTTATGCCGTCATTGAACGAAGGTTCGTATTTGCTTATGCCAACCAGTATGCCGCATTCGGGTATTGAAAAGAATCTGCAATACATCGAACTCCTGGATAAGCGGCTGTCTGCTATTCCCGAAGTGGAAGTGGCGGTGGGCAAATGGGGACGTGTCAATTCGGCACTCGATCCCGCTCCGGTGCAAATGTTCGAAAATACCATTAATTATCGTCCCGAATATATGTTGGATGAAAATGGTCAGCGTGAACGTTTCAAAGTGAATGGTGATGGTGCTTTTCTGCTGAAAAACGGAAAAACATTCAATGCAAAAACGGAAGCTCTTCGAGCCATTCCTTCCGATAGTTTAATTTCCGATGATAATGGCGAGTATTTCCGTCAGTGGCGACCGCAGATTAAAAATCCGAATGATATTTGGAATGAAATTGTGAAAGTAACCGATATTCCGGGTTTGACTTCCGCTCCGAAACTGCAACCCATCGAAACCCGGTTGGTGATGCTTTCTACCGGAATGCGTGCGCCAATGGGTTTGAAAGTGTACGGACCGGATTTGGAATCGATTGAGAAAGCCGGAATGTTGTTTGAAAAAGCCCTGAAAGAAGTTCCATCGGTAAAAGCTTCATCGGTATTCTACGACCGCGCAGTGGGTGCGCCTTACTTAGAAATTAAGCTGAACCGCGAAGCCATGGCGCGTTACGGAATGACGGTAAGTGATGTGCAAGATGTGTTGCAGGTGGCTATGGGAGGAATGACGTTGAGCACTTCGGTAGAAGGGCGGGAACGTTTTCCCATGCGGGTGCGGTACGCCCGGGAGTTGCGCGATAATCCCGACGATATCAAACGTATTTTGATTCCGGCGATGAACGGTACGCAAATTCCATTGAGCGAAATTGCCGACATACATTATACACGCGGTGCACAAATGATTAAAACTGAAGATACATTCCTGGTGGGCTATGTTATTTTCGACAAGCTGGAAGGCAAAGCCGAAGTGGATGTGGTGGATCAGGCTGCCAATATTATTCAGAAGAAAATCGATTCAGGCGAATTGAAATTACCGGCAGGAGTAACCTATCAGTTTGCAGGAAACTACGAAAACGAAATACGGGCAACCAAACGGTTATCTATCGTCATTCCTATCAGTTTATTGCTGATTTTGCTCTTGTTGTACTTCCAGTTCAAAACCGTGACGGCATCGTTTATTCATTTCTCGGGCGTATTTGTGGCATTTGCAGGTGGGTTTATGATGTTGTGGCTTTACGGACAAAGTTGGTTTTTAGATTTTTCCATTGCCGGAATGAACCTGCGCGACCTTTTCCAGATCCATCCAATTAATCTGAGTGTGGCGGTCTGGGTTGGGTTTATCGCCCTGTTTGGAATTGCCACCAACGATGGTGTGATTATGGGAACGTACATTCATCAGGTGTTTGAAGAAAAGAAACCGAAAACTGTACACGATGTACGCGAAGCAGTGGTTGAAGCCGGTAAGAAACGGGTTCGTCCCGCTATGATGACTACGGCTGTGGCAGTAATCGCCTTGTTGCCTGTCCTTACTTCTACCGGAAAAGGGGCTGACATTATGGTGCCAATGGCTATCCCCATGTTTGGAGGAATGATTATTCAAGTTATGACTATTTATGTGGTTCCGCTGTTTCAGGCAATGTGGCGGGAAAAAGCTGTGAAAGAAAAGCCTGAAAGGCTTTAATGTGAATAACCACGGGCTTCGCCCGTGGGAGAAATGAAAGCTATAAATCAGCCCTGGAGGGGCTGAATATCACATGCTGATGTTGTTCAACCCTTTCAGGGTGGGTTTTACAGGGTTTTCCTAACCGTGGGTTTCACCCATGGTTATTCACATTTAGCCACTTCGTGGCAAAGATTCAATCTGCATTTTACATTTACGATTAGAAGATTAATAAAATGAGAAAGAAAAAAAATAAATATATTGCATTTGGCATAATAATCTGCATTACTTTGTTTCAAAGTATTTCGGTTTATTCGCAGGATTCACTAATGCATTATCTGGAGATGGCTACTAAAAATAATCCGACGGTCATGCAGCGATACAACGAATATCAGGCGGCATTGCAGAAAGTGCCACAGGTGGGCAGTTTGCCCGATCCGCAATTGGATCTGGGAGTTTACCTCAGTCCGATGGAATTGATTGCGGGCAATCAGGTGGCGGATATTAAGCTGATGCAAATGTTTCCGTGGTTTGGCGTTATCAAAAATGCCAAAGACGAAATGAGTTTGATGGCTAAAGCAAAGTTTGAAACATTCAGGGATGCCAAATTGCAGGTATACTACGATGTGCAGCGAACATGGTTCGATTTATACAAAGTCCGTCAGAATATCCGCATCTCCGAAAAAAACGTGGAGCTCCTGAAAACTATTGAACGGTTGACATTGGTAAAATACAAAACAGGTTCGATAAGCGGAAGCAGTACGCAACCTTCAGCAGGGAATGCTCCGGCGGCTTCCTCCGGTTCTTCGGGGATGAATGTGATGGGTGGTGGAGGTTCGGGTTCAACTTCCGGCAGTTCTTCGGCTTCATCAGCATCCGGTTCGATGGGATCAGCTTCCGGTAGTTCCGGTTTGTCGGGTGTGTATCAGATTCAGATTGAACTGGGCGATTTGGAAAACAGCATTGCAACGTTGAAAAATGAAGAACAAGTCATTGTGGCTCAATTCAACAGTCAGTTGAACCGACCGTTAACCACCACCGTTTATGTGCCGGACAGCCTTTTGTTAGAACCGTTGGATATAACCTATTTATCGGTTAAGGATTCTATGTTTACCCAAAATCCTATGTTGGGCATGATTCATTACGAACAGCAATCGCTTGATGCCCGGAAAAAGATGCAGAAGCAAATGGGATTTCCGATGGTGGGGCTTGGAGTAAATTATTCGGTTATCAATAAGAGCGCAATGTCAACTTCGCCCATGAACGGACAGGATATGATTATGCCTATGCTCACAGTGACGTTGCCTGTTTACCGCAAGAAATACAAAGCCATGCAAACGGAAACCGACTTTCTTAAAAAAGCATCGGAGCAAAACTATCAGGCAACGGCTAATTCGTTGCAAACGGAGTATTACGGGGCATTGCAATTGTACTACGATGCCGGGCGGCGTATGAAATTGTACGAAAGTCAAAGTAGGTTGGCTCAGAAAACCTTGGATATTTCCATAAAAACATTTTCGTCGGCGGCTTCGGGGTTAAGCGATATTTTGCGCATTCGCCAGCAATTGCTGGATTATGAATTGAAACAAGTGGAAGCCGTGGCAGATTTCAATAAGGCGGAAGCGTGGGTGAAGAGATTGACCCCAAACCCCTAAAGGGAACTAAGGAACCCCTAACCCCTAAAGGGGAATAAGAAATATTACTAATGATATTTATAATAATACAACATTAAAGATGAACAAAAATAAAAATATACAAAACAAAAGTAACTTTAGTTCCCCTTTAGGGGCTAGGGGTTCTTCATGGCTCCGGGGTTTTATATTGGTTTTTGCCGGACTTTTCATTGGCTGGTTGTTTTTTCATTCCAATAATAAGGCAACGGATAAACAACAAGTAACATCCGAAGCAAAAAAACAGATATGGACTTGTGCCATGCATCCTCAAATCCGGATGGATCATCCGGGTAAATGCCCGATTTGTGGCATGGAGCTAATCCCGTTGACTGAATACAACAGCGACGCGAAGATGGATTCGGATGCCATTCATTTCAGCAAAGATGCTATGGAATTGGCCAATGTGGCAACATCAATTGTTAGTTTTCACCAACCGGTTAAGGATGTTCGACTATACGGAAAAGTGCAGGCCGACGAACGGTTGTTGCAGAACCAGGTGGCACAATTTTCGGGACGAATAGAAAAACTGATGGTGAACTTTACGGGCGAACCAGTCCGCAAAGGACAATTGCTGGCATTGATTTACTCGCCCGAATTAGTTACGGCGCAGCAGGAATTATTGGAAGCGGCAAAAAGCAAAGCGTCGCAACCCGAAATTTACGAGGCAGCCTGTGAAAAGCTACTTCAATGGAAACTTACCCCAAATCAGGTGGCGCAAATTGAGAATTCGGGCAGGGTAAAAACAAATTTTGAGGTGTATGCCAACACTTCGGGAATTGTAATTGCCCGGCGGGTAAATACCGGCGATTATGTTTCGGAAGGAGCGGTACTGTTCGATGTTGCCAATCTTTCGGATGTTTGGGTATTGTTTAATGCGTACGAAAGCGATTTGCCGTTTCTGAAAGTGGGCAATAAAATAGACTTTACGCTGGAAGCGTTGCCCGGCGTTAATTTCTCGGCTAATATCAAATTTATCAATCCGGTGATTGATCCGGTGACCCGCGTGGCCAACGTGCGCGTAGAAGTAAGCAATGCAGGCGGAAAACTGAAACCCGAAATGTTTGCTTCCGGCATAGTGCGAGCCAATCTGAATGAATACAAGGATAAATTAGTCATCCCTGCTTCGGCGGTATTGTGGACAGGCAAACGTTCCATAGTGTATGTAAAGCAACCAAATACCAAAGAGATGAACTTCAAAATGCGCGAAATAGAAATTGGTCCGAAGCTCGGAAACAGTTATGTGGTGATGAGCGGCCTGAATGAAGGCGAAGAAATTATTACCGATGGAACTTTCAGCGTAGATGCTGCCGCACAATTAGCGGGCAAACCAAGCATGATGAATCGCAATCAACCGGAAATTAAAAAGGCAGACGGTATGACAGGAATGAAAATATAAAACTTTTATTTTTCCAAAAAATATCAAAAAAGTAAGAATTTTAAAGTTGAAAATATAAAGTTCTGTAACAGTTTTCAAAAACCAAACTATTGAACATTTTAGTTGTTTTTGAATACAGTAACTAATTAAATTAAAATGAAATGAAAACAAAATTTTTTTATTCAATGATTCTCGTAGTCGGGTTAATTCTCGCAGGTTCCATGCTCAACAATGTCAATGCGCAGGCTCCCAAAAAGACTGCCACAAAGCAAGCCACAGTTATGTATACTTGCCCTGAGCACCCTGAAGTATTATCTAAAAAACCCGGTAAATGCCCGAAATGCGGTATGGCACTGGTGGTAAAAAAGGATATGAAAAAAGGAAAAATGGAAATGAAGAAAGAATCGACCAAAAAGGCATCTACAGTGAAGGAAAAAGCAATGCCAATGTGATAGTGGAAATGTATCCCATTTTATAAAACTGCATCCTGAAATTAATCGGGATGCAGTTTTTTTATTGTGTCAATCTTACTGCTTAGAAATAATCGGGAAATTATTTCAACACCACAGGTTCTAACTCTCTAATCCATTTTTTCAGGTATGCGAAGAATTGGTCTGAAGTTGTGAATGGCTTCAATTCTTCTTTCAGAGCAGCAGCTGTAAAGTAAAAGCGGAGCGTTTCGCCTTTGTGGTAAGGCATCAGGATAAGGTTGTTTTGTCCTTCTGTTAACTGGTTTTTGACGAATTGTTTTGGAACATAAACTCCCAATCCACAAGTTTGTTTTTCGTACTTTACAGTATCAGTAACCGGATAATCCGTTCCCCATGAACCAACCAACCCCTTTATGTTTGTCATTGTAGGTCCGCCGGCAATGGTCTGAACGCCGGTAGCCAGGTTGGCAATATCTTCCGAAGCATGCACTTCGCAAATCCCATCGCGATGGCGGGCATATAAAATATAACGCACCGTCATATTTATTTTTTTACCTTCATATTGCCAACCATCCACTTCGCATTCCACTACCGTGCGAAGTTTTCCGGCAGCTACAATGCGTTGTGTGCGTTTGTCGAATTTATCAATGTGAGTGGCTTTGGTACCATTCCAACCTTTCACTGTTCCCACACCCACGGTATTAAAAACACGAATCACATCGTCGCCATATCCGGCTGCTGCCTGTTCATCGGTAGGATACCATTCAGTGGTTGCAAGTTCCAATTGTTGCTTCTTTTTGGCATAAACATCAATGGTACTTTTGTTGTCGAAATAAACGCGATAAGCCATCAAGTCCGATTCGAAGGCCACGCCATGATGATGCATTTTGTTATACATGTCATTTTTTGTGGACGACATTTCCTTGACAAAATCCCATTTCCCATCTTTTGTTTTTGAGATTAAATCGGCATACACTTCGGTAGGAAAATTTTCGCGTTCACTGGCCTTGATGGTTTTTAAAGTTACCTGTTGGGTTTGTCCGGCTTTTAAATTGAGCAGGAAAACCAACTCGTCAGGAATTCCATCTTTGTTCAAGTCGTCAAGTTCACTGCTTATTTGTTTCCCATTCACATACACTGCTAAGTCGGCACGTTTAGCTGCCGGAATCTCTTTGTATTTGTCGAGCGTTACTACAACCGGTGCGTTTTTTAGCTCTGCTTTGTTGGGATTGCTGACTTTCAAATTAATATTTTCAGCCGAGAGGATAGCTGTGCTTAAAATCAGAGCAGAAATTATGAGTTTTGTTTTCATGAATTAAAAAAGTTAGTGAGAAATTGTGTTTTGTAGTTGAAAATGGATTTTATCAGAGGTCAAAGTTAATGTAATTTGCAATATTAGGGGTGTTTAATTTGACTTGATTTGTGTAATTATTGATAAAAATGGAGACGCGATTAATCACGTCTCCATTTTTGAAAAATCTATATTCAATTTTATCCTATTTTAAATGCGCTCTAAGCATCCAAGCCATTTTTTCGTGAGTTTCCATCAATCCTGTAATAAAATCACTGCTACCCAAATCCTGGAATTCATCCGAGAAGCGGGTTATGTTTTCACGAAGTTCAATAATAACCGACTCGTGGTCATTAAGCAGTTCTTTTATATAAACAAGGCTATCATTGCCTTCTATTGATTTTTCAGATAACTGCGTTAGTTTGAGGTAATCTTCCATAGTTCCTTCGGCATAGTGGCCGATACTGCGGATTCGTTCAGCTACCTGATCGATTATTTCTTCCAATTCAGCATATTGACCTTCAAAGAATTTATGTACAGATGCAAAATCTGGACCTTCTACATTCCAATGTGCATTTCTGGTTTTGATATAAAGCACATGTTCGTCCGATAAAAGCTTATTGAGCGCATCGGCAACCTGAACTGAATTCTCAGGTTTAATTCCAATTTGAGTTTTCATTTTCTTCTTTCTTTTTTTGATAATAATTTTCTAATCTATGGTTTCACTTTCAGCTAAAATCATTCTTCTTGAAAGTGCATTGATAAAACAAAATTAAGATTATTTGGTTTGAAAATTATTATACAATTTTGGATAAGAATTACATGATTCACAAGTTTATTTTATTCTTCTACTGATTTATTTTTCATTAATACCTTCAGCATACTTGGCAAAACAATCAGCAACAATGGTAGGGCAAAAATTAATCCCCCAATAACAGCAATAGCCAAGGGTTGATGCATTTGAGCACCCGTACCAATTCCCAACGCTAAAGGAATAAGGGCAATAATGGCTCCACTGGCAGTCATTAATTTAGGACGCAATCGTGCCGAAATGGCATAAATCAAAGCATGATTCAATGTTGATTTTTTCAGTTCGTATAAAAATTGCTGAATAGTGAAAATTGAATTCTCACCAATAATTCCCACAATCATAATCAATCCGGTGTAACTGCCCACGTTAAGTGGCGTATTGGTAATAAATAAAGCAAACACACCACCTGCTACTCCCAATGTGCTTATAAAAATAACAGTGAGCGAAAGTTTCAGGTCTTTGAACATAAACAGCACGACCGAGAACACCAATAAAGCTGCAATTAAGAGTATCTTCAGCAATTCAGCAAATGATTTTTGTTGTTCGGCATACGAGCCTCCATACTCAATCTGATAAGCAGGAGGAAGATTGATTGTTTTTAGTTTCAGTTGAATATCTTTTATCACGCTTCCCAAATCGCGATTATTTAGCCGGGCCGTAACAACGCCCATTGTTTGTAAATTCTCACGCTCAATCTCTGTTACTCCACTTAGAATATTGAAGTCGGCCATTTCGCTTACCGGAATATAATCACCGGTTGAAGTACACACTTTGGCATCCTTCATCTTTTCAATAGGTGTTTTATTGTTCTGAGGAAAAATCATCCGGATATCGGTCAATTGTTCTTTCTCAGGAATGGAGCCAATCACAACACCGGAAATATAGGTTTCCATTTGCGATTGAAGATCAGCTGGATTAAGTCCAAATTGTTTCAATTTTTCTTCTTTCGGCATGATTTTCAACATGGGGCCTGCCACAACTATTCCGTCAAAAACATCGGCTGTTCCCTTAATGGTATTTACACTATCAGCCACTTGTTTCGAAAGTTCCTGTAACTTCTGGTTGTTATCGCCGAAAATTTTAATTTCAATAGGCTGAACGCTACTCATCAAATCACCCAGCATATCGGTAATCACCTGTCCAAAGTCAACAGTTAATGCAGGCAAAGTTTTTTCTATGCGTAAACGGATATCATTCGAAACTTCTTCCGTTGTTTTACCTCGTTTCGTTTTTAATTCAATCAGGTAATCACCGCGGTTTGGTTCAGTAATAAAAAAGCCCATTTGAGTACCTGTTCGTCGCGAGTAAGTTTTTACTTCAGGCGTTGTTTCCAGAATATGATCCACTTCATTCAGCATTCGGTTAGTTTCTTCGAGCGAAGTACCCGGAGGCGAATTATAATCTAAGACAATGGAGCCTTCATCCATTTCGGGCAAAAATCCGGTTTGTAATTTTGGCAACATAAATACCAAACCCAGAATTAAGATCACCACGAAAATAATACTGATATAAGGTCGTGTGATGAAAACTTCAATCCAGGGACGGTGCTTAACCAAATGTACTTCCTGTGAGCCAGAAAGCCCTTTGTCTTTTGAAAAAAGCAGATAAATAACAGGTAATCCAAGCCAGGTAATGACAAATGAACAAACCAATGTGATAATCATGGTTTCGGTCAGAATTTTGAAATAAGCTCCTGCCACCCCCGACATTAATTCAAACGGAATAAGAATAACAATGGTACTGAGCGATGAGCTGACCATGCTTGGGAATAGAAAGCTTACGGCTTTACCAACCAGTTCTTTGGGAGTTTTGTCGGGAAATTCTTCGTGCGTCCGGTGAATTTGTTCTACCACAATAATGGCATCGTCAATAATTAAACCTATAGAAGCCGCAATGGCACCAATTGTCATTATATTGAAGTCGAAACCAATAAATTTCATGCTGATAAACGTGAGAGCCAGAGTAAGCGGAATGGTTACCAGCAGAACCGAACCGGCTTTGTGCGAGTGCAAGAACAATAACACAACTACAATTGCCAATGCCAAACCAATCCAAAGAACATCAATAATACTTTGAATACTTGATTTTACAAACTCTGCCTGATTGTAATAAGGTTTCAATACAACTCCTTTGGGAAGAATTTTATTCAGCTCAGCTACTTTTTGCGAAACCTGATTGGCAACATCTACCAGGTTGCTTTTGGGTTGTTTAACTACTGCAATCAAAGGCACATTTTTCCCGTCGGCTTTAATTTTTATATATTCATTTTGCTCCGCAATCTGAACAGTTGACACATCACCAATCTTTACTTTCCGAATTCCATCATCGAAAATAACCAGTTGTTTAAGTTCATCAATGTTTTTAAGTGTGGCATCGGTTACAGTTAGATACAATCGGTTGTAATCCACAGTATAACCCGTAGATTTTATGAAGTCGGTAGATTGAAGAATCTTTTGAATGTCGAGCGGATTAATTTTCAATACATTTAATTTGTTTTCATCAAGCACGATGCGGTATTCTTTTTCCTTACCACCAATAACCTGAACCGAAGCAACTCCCAAGACCCTCGACAGATAAGGTCTTACTGTATATTGAGCAATCATTTTTAATTCTACCGGGTTTTTGGTATCCGATTGAAGCGAATAACCCATTACAGGCAAAATGGAAGGATTCATTTTCTCTACCGTAATCTGAACATCAGGTGGTAAATTATTTTTAATCTGTGCAATTTGCGATTCTACTTGTTGTTTGTCGAGGTCAATATCCGAGTTCCAGTTCATAAAGGCTGAAATCTCGCAACTACCCAGGCTGGTTGTGCTGCGAATTAATTGCAGGTTGTCAACTCCTTTTATTGCATTTTCGAGCGGCTTAGTTACCGTAACCATCATTTTCTCAACAGGCTGTTCGCCGTTTTGAGCGATGATTTTAATTTTTGGAAAGGTTACATTCGGGAAAAGCGATGTTTTCATGCTCTGATAAGAAAAAACACCACCTATCAGAATGAGCAGTAGTATAACCGCTATCGGACTTTTAAAACGGACAAAAATCTTTTCCATATTATTTTACCACTTTAATAGCTGTACTATCATTCAGTCCATATCCACCTTCGCTGATAACCAAATCATTATTCTTCAGGTTGGAGGAAAGTGCTTCCACCATATCATCGTTTTCAATGCCTTTGGTTATCGGAACTTTAATTGCCAGCTTATTGTCGATCACTTTCATAACCCAGAATTTGCTTTGCGTTTCGTTTGTCATTACAGCTTCACGAGGTACAAGACAGGTATGATTGTGTCTTGTTTTCAGGATTTCAACTGTCAGGTTGAGATTCTCAGGTAACAGTTTATTTGTTTGGGGTTTGATAAGTATTTGTTGGGTTTGGTTAGCTGCGTCCACCGTAGGTAAAATCTGAACCACAATTCCTGCAAAATGAGTGTTTTCATCCAAATCAAGTTGGCAAGTTGTTCCGGTTCTCACAAGCGAATTATATTCAAAGGGCAAATTAAGCTGAACCATGACGTTTTTGTTTTCTGAAATGGTACAAAGCGAAGCACCTTCCACCACGTAAGCTCCGGTTTCGGTTACATTCAGTATTGAGATAACTCCGTTTGAGGGAGCCGGAACACTGATAATTCCCATTCTGCCGGAAGTAGAACCCGCCGCAAGTGCTTTGTTTTCTTTGGTTTGAATTTGAAAAATTTCCGTACCTTTTTTTACATAATCGCCAAACTTGACGGACATTTTGCAAACATAACCTGAAATTGGCGAAACTACCAGATTTTTTTTCAGGTAAACTGTGTTTCCATTAAAAGTCAGTTTGCTGTCAATTTCACCAAAAGTAACAGATGAAGTTTTCACTGATACAACAGGTGTTTGCTCTTCTTCTTTTGCCTCCTTTTTTGTACAGGAATTAAAGATGAATGACGCAATGCATATCGAAATGATAATTGAAATGTTTCGCATTTAAATAATTATAAATAGTGAATTATAAATTATGAGTTATATCTAGTAGTTCCAGTAATTGTATGAATTTACCAACAGTTGTTTTTCCATTTTTTGTAACAGATAATCCTGTTTTTTTGCTGTAATATCTTTCAATAAATTTTTAAAATCCATCACCGAAACCAAGCCGTGTGCAAGTTCATCTTCATACGCTTTGTATAGTTTATCGTACTGATTTAATTGATTTTCCAGCAGGGTTCCACGTTCATCCAATGCTTTCATCTGGTTTTTGATTTTGTCTTTATTGATTTCCTGTTGTGTGATAAAATGTTCCTTGTCAAACTGAAGCGAATTGATATTCAGACTTGATTTTGCCCTTTCCAGTTTTCGTTGGTTGCCATCATATAAATTCCAACTGAATGTCAAACCGGCACTAAAACCTAATCGATTGAAAGTGGGAATGTTTACGGCATTCAAACCGGCATTGGCAAATAAGCTCAGTTGAGGTTTGTATTTCAAATCATTTATCGATAAATCGGCAATTATGCCAAGGCTATCCAGTTTAAACGAAGCTAGAAATTTCGACATAGTATTTGTCGTTGGTTTTAATTGGATATCAATCTCATGTATATCAACTCCGACCGAATCTTTCAAGCCGCACAGAAGATTTAAATCATAGAGATTGCTTTTATAATCATCTTCGAACGATTTTTTATTCAGTTCCTCGTTCTGCTTTTCTATTTGCAAAAGCATCAAATCCGATTGCTTATATATGGCATTATCAACCAGTTTTTGCATAATGCCCAACTGTTCATCAATCAGGTTGATAATTTCTTTTTCATTCTTTAATTGGGCTTTCGATTTCAGGCAAAGTATATATTGGTATCCAACCAATTGTTCCATTTCGTGAATGGTCATTATGGTTGAATTTTCATTTTGCATGTGTGATATCTCCGACCTTTTGGAATAAACTTTATAATTCATATTTCCTAAAAGCGGTTGTTTCAATGAAATGAAAGCCTGATACTGTCCACCATTCGTTATTCCCAAATCGTAACCCGAATAATTATCGGCACCAGCCGAAGTTAGATTAAAATGGCTTCCACTGTTGGTGTGCGTAAAAATAGGTGCAAAAAGTACATTCGATTCGAGGTCGATTGTCGGATTTTTCAGGATGCGTTCGGTTTGCTGTAAGTCGAGGTCAAGAATTTTGTTATCATTTCTGTTTCGTTGAATCAGCGGGCTGGTAATTTTGGCTTTTTCGAGGTAGAAATTCAAATCGCGTTGCTGCGAAAAAACGAACTCAGACAATAGAACAAGTATCAGTGGAAGTATGAATCTTTTCATTTTTTATTTTTTAATCTTCGAATGAATAGTAAAGCAATGAACCTCGTTTTTAGTATAATGAATTTCGAGATTGTTAGTTTCGCATATGTTTTTTACAATAGCCAACCCTAAACCATACGATTTAGAATCTCCTTTGGTAAATCGGGAAAAAACGGTTTCATCGGTTAATAAATTGGTTTCGCCGCTGTTGCATATTTTGAATTCATTTTTATTTATTGTCAGTTGAATCTTTCCATTTTTAATATTATGTTTTATGGCATTTGAAAATAAATTATTAATCAACAGTTCAGCCAGTTGTTCGTTAATCTTTACCGCAAAATCTTCCTCCAGATTCATTTCTACCACTATATTTTTTGCTTCAAAAAGCGACGAAAATTCTTCTATCTTATATGTTGCCAGACCCGAGAATGAAACAACTTTGTCAGCTACAAATTGCCGGTTATCAATTTTAGTGAGCAAAATAAGGCTTTGATTTAAACCCGAAAGGCGTTTTAAGGCGTTCATCGACGTTAAAACTTTTTTAAACGTATCTTCATTTAATTCCTGTTGAAGTATTTCTTCAAGATTAAGCAATGCGATTGAAAGCGGTGTTTGAATTTCGTGCGAAGCATTTTCAGAAAACTCTTTTAACGACAGATAATCAGTCCTTAACTTTTCAGTAAGCTTTTCAATCGCTAAATTAAGTCTGTCAAACTCTTCAATATCACTATCTAAAAGGTACAATTTTTTATTGCCTGCAAAACTGAACTTTTCTATTTCGTGTAAATTCTTCTCAAAATCGGTCCAAACCGTTTTATTCATTCTTCTGGATACAAAAAATGAAATTCCAAAAGTAGATAAAAGCATGACTCCGAAAAAAACCATTAAAATTAATTCTAAGTCATCACTTTCAAAAGAAGACTGGCGTAATTTTATTAAATAATAGGTATTTTTAATTTTTATCTGACTTGAATACTCCAAAAATGTTTCAATTTCATCCTCTTCTTCTTTGTTTTTAATCTGAATCTCTTTAAAAAGTGGTAGTTGATTTGTTGCTTGTTTTGATCTTCTTACCTCTATAATTGGATAGATATTGGGAGTTTCGCCTGTTTTATCAAGTTGGTTTTTAATTAAAGCCTCTTTTTCAAGGAGATTTTCCTTCGCATTATCCAATAGTATTGTTTCCAGAATAAAATAAGCTGAAATAGTGGCTATCAACAATGTAAATGTCAAGAGCAGAAAGTAATTTCGATTTATTTTTGTCAGAAACTTC
Organism: Paludibacter sp.; assembly: GCA_031292575.1. Lineage (GTDB taxonomy): Bacteria > Bacteroidota > Bacteroidia > Bacteroidales > Paludibacteraceae > Paludibacter. The sequence continues at coordinate 147,016 of JARLGX010000015.1, read as the reverse complement.
ATTGTTCGGTAAATTTATAGCCCATGCCATAGATTGTTTTTATATAGTCAGTACCTCCGGCAATTTTAATTTTTCTTCGGATATTATTTAAATGCGTATAAATAAAATCGAAGTTATCAGCCAAATCAATATTATCGTCCCAAAGATGTTCGGCCAATGCTTCTTTGGTCAAAACCCTGTTTTTGTTTATGAAAAAATACAAAAACAAGTCATATTCTTTTCGTGTAAAAACAACTTCTTCGCCTTTAATATATATTGATTTACTTTCGGTATTAATAACCATCTCATTAAATTCCAAGGTATTATTCCCGTCGAAATGCCTGCGTCTGATAACAGCTTTTATTCTTGAATTTAACTCCGATAATTGAAAAGGTTTGGTCATATAATCGTCGGCACCTAAATCAAGTCCTTTAATTTTATCATCGGTCGAATTCTTAGCAGAAATAATAATTACTCCGGCTTTAGAGTTAAACTTCTTGAATAGTTTGAGCAGTTCCAATCCATTGCCGTCGGGCAAGGTTATATCCAGCAGAATAATGTCGTATTCATAAATAGACAATTTTGTCTCCGCCTTTTGAAAGCTATCGGCTAACTCGCAGATATAGTTTTCTTTCGTGAGATAATTGCTGATTCCGATTAGCAACTCAATTTCATCTTCAATGATTAGAATTTTCATGATACAAAGTAAATATTAAATTCTAAAGCAAATCTCAAGTAAATTTGAACCTGTATAATTGAAGTCGTCTTGACTCTTTTTGAAGAATACTATTAAAAAGACTTTATTGACTTGTATTGCTTCTAATATCGCTCAATGGAGCTTATGACAATGAATGAAATTCTTTTTCTTTCTTCCTCCCGACAGGAAACGTTAACTATGGTAGTAAAATATACATACTATTCCAAATTAAAGTTCCATAGGATCGACATGGTAAAAAAATCAAAACGATCTTTTTAAGTATTATCAAAGATATGCAAAGATAACTGAAAAAATCAGTATCCGAAGTCGTCTTTACTTTTTGAAATTGGTTTTTCTATTGTAGCAAACAATTGGCTGCAAACCGAGAGAGAGGATAAATAAATTGTGGACAAAAGAATCATAAAGAGTATCATTTTATTTTAATATACCTTATATCTACAGAATGTCTTTAGAATTACAGACTACCTTTGCGCATTTAATAAATTGATATGTTTAAGAATGTAATTTTATTAGTAATTTTATTTTTACTGAGTTGTAGTTATCTGTATAGTCAAAACAAAATCAACGTCACTGGGACGGTTATTGATTCCATTCAGAATACCCCGATTGATTATTGCAGTGTATCATTGATTGACCAGCAAACCGGAAAAATCGTCGATGGAGTTATTAGCAACACCAAGGGAATATTTTCATTGGTAGCCAATAAGCCGGGTGTTTATAGATTAAAAGCAGACTTCATTGCTTATCATTCATACATTAAAGATAGTATTCTAATAGGTAAAGCAGATGTCAATATTGGTACTTTGCTGTTACAACCTTCAGTAATCAATATGAATGAGGTTACTATTACCGGAACTAAATCCACGGTTGAAAATCAAATTGATAAAATGGTGTATAACCCTGGTAATGACCTTACCGCCCAGGGAGGTGTAGCCATTGATATTCTAAAAAAAGTACCCATGGTTAGCGTAGATATTAACGGTAACGTGGAATTGATGGGTAGCAGCAATGTCCGTTTTCTGATTAACGGAAAGCCCTCCAGTATATTTGGAGCGAGCATTACAGATGCCTTACAGTCAATCCCTGCCAGCCAGATTAAAAGTATTGATGTAATTACCAGTCCGGGTGCTAAGTATGATGCTACAGGAACAGGAGGTATTATCAACATCGTATTAAAAGAAAACAATATTCAGGGGGTTAACGGAAATGTGAATCTATCAGCCGGTACGCGTTTCGAAAACGGGTCTTTCACGTTGAATACACGTAAAGGCAACTTTGGAATAGGTGTATTTCTGAATGGAAACATGCAATTAAACACTACATCTAAAAATACCAGCATTCGTCAGTCTTACAGTGCTGCTAAAGATACTATCAACCAACTGAGTCAGCAAGGAGAAAGTCCTTATACGAGAAATGGTTACAGATCAGGCATAAATTTAAATTGGAGTATTACTAAAAAAGACGAGCTGACAGCTTCTTTGAACTATAATCATTTTGAAAATCACGGAACAGGAATAACCAATCAGGATCAGCAGTTATTATTACCTACTACGGGCAACGTTTTATCCGATTTAATTACTGTCAGGACATCAGACAGCAGGATGAGCGAGAATTCCACTGACTGGAGCCTGAGTTACAAAAAAACATTTAATAAAAAAGATCAGGAATTAGATATATTATACACATCAAGTTTCGGAAATAATTTGAATAATGCCTCGCAAATTACCAATAACCAAACCGGAAACATTCTTTCATCTGGATTGCGTAGTAACAACCCCGGCAAGGATCATGAATCGGAAATATCGGTTGATTATACACAACCTGTTATCAAAGGTTTTACAATTGAAACAGGAGGAAAAGTTATTTTACAGGATATTACCAACAGTGTATTAACCGATACGTTGCTTACGAATGGCGATTATGCTCGAAACAACGGCCAGTCAAATAGTTTTAATTACAAACGCAGTATATATGCCGCTTATCTTTCAACTTCTTTTGCATTGTTTCATGACTTTCTGATAGGAAAAGCAGGTCTACGATACGAACGTACCAATACTACTGCTGATTTTGCCGGAACTTCAATTCCCGGATATAACACTTTTGCTCCATCCTTTACGGTTCAACATAAATTAAATGAGACTCAGTCTATCAAACTGGCTTATAGCTACCGGATTGAAAGACCCGACTACGGCGATCTTAACCCTTTTTTCAATATAAGTGATCCTCATAATATTAGCACCGGTAATCCTTTGGTAAGACCGGAGATTGGGCACAACTACGAATTGGGATATAATAAATCATTCGAAAAAGGCGGAAATATCTACGTTGCAGGATATTACCGACATAATACCGATGATATGCAGTCGTTTACAACTTACTACAATGTGCTTAACGTAAATGGAACCGATTATACCGATGTGGCATTGACAAGCAGAACTAACATCGGTACACAAACAACCGTAGGTGCCAACATTTTTGGTTCGGTGCCTCTAACGAATGAACTGAACCTGCGTTCGAATATTCAACTCGGCGAGAGGACAAATACCAACCCGGGTTTAGCAAGCGTTAGCGGATTCTCTTATCGTGCCAATTTAAATGTGAGCTACCAGCTTCCGCGCGATCTGGCATTTGAAGTATTTGCCAATTATAATTCCTCACAAAAGAATATTTCGAGTACCCGTCCTGCCTTCTTTTTCTATAACCTGGCAATCAGGAAACAATTCATGAATAAAAAAGCCAGTATTGGTATTACCGCTGCAAATCCATTCGGGATGTATATTACACAAAAGTCAGCAACCTACGGATCGAATTTTTATCAGACAAATATCAGACAATTCCCATTCCAATCATTTGGCATTACCCTCAACTATAAATTTGGTAAGTTAGAATTTAAAAAGGATGTCAAAGATGATAATTCTATTCCGCAAGAACCTGAAATTTAACCAATGTATACAGGACTCAACTCAGAAGAAATAATATTATCTGTTTTTAATTTATATTTGAGTGTTTACGGACAAATCGTTGTATCGAACTCACATTTATTTAAGTATGATGCCAAATTATGAAACCAAAATTCAATATCAAACTGACAAAATAAAGAAATTAATAGTACAAACATATAGGCATATCGTCTTACAATTAAAATAATGAAACAGACTTCATTCTCAGTGGTTGGTTTCACATTAGAATAAAAACGATATAATTTGTTTATATCAATGAAAGGTATTGCTAAAAAAATATTAATTGCAATTGTCGGTTTATTTTTCATGCTCTCGGCATCGGAAATAAGCTGTAAGTACTTTCACAATACTTTTGATGACGATTATGATTTTTATGTGCAACCCGACAACACACACACGACCAATATAGCATTTGATTTTTTCTTTAAAATTATTGTTGCTGTAATTCCGGTTACGTACGTGTTACATTCGGTCGAAGTTTCAGCAATAACTTTCATTACTCCGCTTTGCTTTCAGTACTTTTCTCCACCTTTGTTTCTCCAAAATTGTGTCTGGCTCATTTGATTTTAATGTTGAATTATTTGAAAATCTTTCAAATAACAGAATTACAATCAGATATATTCACATTAAATATACATAACAATGAGATTCAAATTTATTTTATTTATGTTGGCAATTTTTGCCAGCACTACTTTTGCACAAAATACAATCAAAATTACAGTTAAAGATAAAGACACCAAGGAAGCACTACCGGGAGTAACAGTTATTTTAAAAGATAAGGCAACCGGAGGAGCTACCGATTCGATTGGGAATGTAGAACTATCCAATATCCCCAATGGTGAACAAGAATTCACCTGTTCGATGATTGGTTACAAAACAAACAACCTGGAATTAAAATTTCCACTCAAAGCAAATGATGCCATTACAGTTTATCTCGATCAGTCTACCGAAGACCTTGACGAAGTAACGGTAACATCCGTTCGTACTAATTCCCGGATAGAAAGTATTCCTACCCGGGTAGAAGTACTTGGCACGGAAGATATAAATGAGGAGAATGGTATTATGCCCGGAAACTTATTGGGTATTGTGGGTGATGTTGCGGGTATCCAAATGCAGCAGGTAAGTGCTTCGTCAGGAAATACATATGCACGTATTCAGGGTTTAAACGGACGTTATACACAGTTGTTGAAAGATGGAATGCCTCTTTATGGTGGTCTGTCGGGAAGTTTTAGTTTAATGCAAACTCCTCCGCTCGATTTGAAACAAATAGAAATTATCAAAGGCTCATGTTCTACCCTTTATGGCGGCGATGCCATTGCAGGTATTATTAATTTAGTGAGTAAAGAACCATCATTGCAGCAAGATGCAAGTGCAACAGTTAACGAAACATCGTTGGGAGAAACCAACCTGAACGCTTTTACCTCGAAGAGATACAAGACTTTTGGTTATACTTTGTTTGCCGGTCAAACATGGCGAAAGGCTACTGATATTAATAATGATGGATTGAGTGATGCTTCGAAAATTGGCAGCACGGTTATTCATCCCCGGTTACAATTTTATTTTTCTCCAAAAACTACGTTGACTGTCGATTATTCGGGAACTTTTGATAATCGCACGGGTGGTGATATGCGTTATTTTTCAACTGCAAATGATTCTTTGTATCACGTACAAATACAGTCGAGCCGAAACAGTGCATCGGCAAGACTGGTGGATAATATTTCGGAAAACAGTAACCTGACTGTCAAAGTGAGTGGGAGTAATGTACAGCAAACCATTGGTACCAAATGGTACGATTTCAAGGCTGCACAATCGCTCTTTTATTCGGAAGTATCTTATTTTCGTCAACTTAAAAATATGAATTGGGTGGCAGGGATGAATGTAAACGGTGATAATTTCAGTAATTTATCTCCACAAATTCCTCTTGACAGTTATTTTAATCAAACTATCGGAGCATTTGTACAAAACACCTACAATCCTACCGCAGCATTAACTATCGAAAGTGGTTTCCGTGCCGATTATCAACCTAAATATGGATGGTTTCCACTGCCCCGGTTATCAGTAATGTATAAGTTCAGCAACGAAATAACAGCACGTATCAATGGTGGTTTGGGATATAAGGCACCTATACCTGTCAATTATCTCGACCCGGAAGTTGATTTAAATCATTTGGCTTCGGTAAACGGTTTAAGGCCGGAACATTCGCAAGGCATAAATGCTGATTTTAATTATCAAAAAGGCTTTGGAGAGACTAATATAACACTCAATCAATCCTTTTTTGCTTCTTCCATTTCATCTCCCATCGACAGTTTGCCCAATCAATCCAAAATTGTATTGTACAACGCTAATAAACCTGTAGTGACTTATGGAGCACAAACTTATTCGAGGATTAAAATTGATGAACTGGAAATTTACCTGAGTTATGTTTATACAGAAATAAAGAAACTATACCAGGCAAATCAAACACCGGTATGTACACCAAAGCATGAAATTTCGAATACAAATATCTATGAAATGAATAAACATTGGGTATTCGGACTTGAAAATTCGTTGATTGCCGGACAGCTTGATCAGAATTATCATAATGTTCCTGCATATTATATTTTAGCAGCAATGGTACAGTATAAAACCGGCCATTTCTCTATTGTATTGAATGGCGAAAATCTGCTTGATGTTCGTCAAAGCCGTTACGAAAAACTTTTCGACGGAACCATTGACAATCCTCAGTTTCATCAATTCTGGGCACCCATCGAAGGGCGTATTGTCAATTTATCTGTAACCTGGAAAATATAATTCATCAATCTGTAATTTTCAGTAACCTCACCCTATTTGTTAAGCGAGCAATACATTAAAATGAATTGCTCGCTTATTTTTTTAATTAGCGTGAGTTCGATATAAAATTCATTTAATATCTCTGTTTGTAAGTCAGAAGGATGTGGTGAAAAAATCAGGTTTCACGTTTATAGGGGCAGCAATTGAAATAAATGTAATTTTATATGAATGATCAAAATACGACAATCTATCTTTTCCATTACCTAACAGCAATGTAGTTGCGAACTATTGGTAGAATTGTAAAAAAATGATAATTATAAGGTGCGTAGCACCGAACAAAGAGAAGCAAGGGAAAAATCAAACTCACGTTAATTAATTTAGTTCATCATTTAAATTTAGTTCTACATTTTGTATTACGAATCTATTGTTCCACCTCTCCCTCGTTTGTAACGAAAGGGTAATTGGTCATTTATGTTTTTTTTATTCCTTATATTGTAAGAAATAAACTACACACTTTGTTGTAATGAAGGGGCAGAGGAGATATAAAAAAACACTTAATCCAACGAACTTAATTGAAATTCCTTTGTTCCGTTAAAAGGCAGACTTGTATACTAAATTAATAGATACCTATGAGAAAATCAGACAAACATTTCATCGGAATAGGATTTTGGGCAGGTGGAGGTGTATTTAGCATCATCAATATATTTAAGATTCTTACACACGCCAACATACTGAGTTATGATTATATAATGACAGGTATTGCTGTTATATTTATTCTATTGAGTTTGATATTGCTAAGAAAACGGAATAAAGGAGATCATGCGAACGCAAAAGATAAATATGATATAGGTTATAAATTTGGTATAGGGTTTTGGGTAGGTGGTGGAATTTATAGTTTTATAAACTTGCTTATGAACCTCAAAAATGCACCTCAAAGCAATATATTGTTTTATAACTATTTTATCATAGCGGTTGTTGTTATTGGATTGATACTAAACATAACTTTATTACTAAAAAGGCAGCATAAGGAAGAATAGATTACTTTTCACCTTCCCATCGTTTGTAGCGAGGAGAAATTGGACTTGCGTTTTTAAGCGTAGAAACAAAATATTATTTCCATTTTTTTTATTGTTAGAAACAACAAACCATCAACCCATCGTTGCAAAACCGAGTGGCAGAATAAGACACTAAAAACTCCACTCTTTGTGTGACTTTGTGTTCTCGGAGACTTAGTGGTAGCTATTTATCCCTCAGCTATATAACAAATCAATCAGAACAAAATCTATTGTACTCCTTAAAAAACAAAGCACTTGCAGCTATATGCTGCAAGTGCTTTCTTGTTACTGTTATATAAAGCTTTATACTCTATTAATAGAGGCTCTTTTTACCTTCTAACGTATCGTGATTATTTTTCGGGTCTTTCCAATCTACTTTTTTAGTAGGATCAATACCATTGATGTATTTTTCAATATTCGTGTATCCGTCGCCATTCATATCTTCGTTAGCAACATTCGGATCATTAATGTCTAATCCATATTTCTTTTTCCATGCATCGGGTATTCCGTCGCCATTCGTGTTTTTGTAAGGAGTTCCTTTGTATTCGGGGTAACCGCCCACCTGGCTAATGTCGGTGATGATACCTTCTTTGTACGTATCAGCCGGCAATCGGCGTTGCTCACATTGATAATATTTACGGCTATCGGCTTTTTTGTCATAATACACCTCACCGGTACGCACTTGATGAATAATCCGTTTGTCAACAATATCTTGTTTAGGCAAAGTGGCTCCGGCATTATCCAACACAAAATCATACGATTCTTTTGCTGTCATGATAGGAAACTGAGGCATGATAAAAGGTTCATTCTCACGCATAAGTGGGAAATAGTTCTTTTCTGCATCTTCCTGACTAATTTCATTCGATTTCAAATCTCGTAATTGAATTCCTCCGGCACTCCAATTGTCCTTAGAAACTTGTTCGTTTCCTTCAACAACATTTCCGGTTACATAAAGTCTTCCGAATACAGGACCATCCACTTTTCCACGTCCCTGAATTTGGGGTTCAATGATACGATGATCTATCAGAGAATTTTTAGGTGTTGCTGGTCCCGGTTTATAATAGTTGTTGATAATATTAAACATGGCTGTAAAATCGCCACCATCAACGGTACGATTAACCCAATTGTAAAGAACATTATTAGCAAAATTAAAAATACCATTCCAACCGATTGATGGATTCCGACTGGTATTGTTTGCCCAAAGATTCCGCATAAAGGTACAGTTTTCACCTCCCAGTGTACTTCCGAAAGCATGGTTATAAGTATCCAATGCCTGAGCCGAAATAGTATTCTGAATCGTTACATTTACGGTAGGAAGTTTATCTTGTGGACGACCATTCCGTGGATCGAACATGTGGCGATAGAACGAAATGTTTTCGTCAAGTCCCCAGGAGCAGGAACAGTGGTCGATGATAATATTACCTATAGGATCACCTCCAAAACAGTCATCGCGGCGTGCTGCATTGGTTGCTCCCCGGCGAAAACGCATGAAACGAACCACCACATCGTGCGTGTTAGCCCATACTGTTTCGCCTGCAATACAAATGCCATCGCCGGGAGCAGTTTGTCCTGCAATGGTGATGTATGGTGCACGAATAATAACCGGAGATTTCAGATGAATGATACCCGCAACATTAAAAACCACAATACGGGCTCCACCTGTTTCGCATGCTTCACGAAATGTTCCCGGACCACTGTCGGCAAGACTTGTAACCACGATTACTTTTCCACCACGACCGCCAAACGAATAGGCACCACCACCCATTGCTCCCGGAAATGCAGGAATCTTTGCCTGAGGAAGATCAATAGGGCGGGCAGCCCAATAAATATAAGGTTTCCCTTTCATGGCTTCTGCTTTAATTATAGGTAGCGCTTTCACCCAGGCACTATCCGACCGACGGAGGCACTCTTTCATCATGATATCTGCTGCATGTTGAAGACTATCAGTTAATATCTTTGGTTTCTTTTCGCGCGCATTCGCGTTTTGCGGCATTATCATTACCGATAACAATAATGCAAATAAAAAAATGTGGACCTTCATAAATTGAGACATTTTACAAATTAATAATTATAAGTTTTAGTACGTGTTGTAAATAAATTTTCGGACATGTTTTTAATAGACGATATTGATTTTGGTTTGTACTTGCTATCCATTTATTAAATATCACCTCCTGCTGTATGAATTTTTAATTCGTATCACAATAAACACAATACCGAATAAAACAATAGATAAATAATTAAAAAATGCCATAGCTTACAGACCATCTCCATCAGAGCGATAAAACAGAATAAATAATGTTTTTTTAGGTTTGTTGGAAAAATAATCATAAATAACGAATGTGTTGTTAAATCTATTTTTTACCTTTGGGGCGAAAAATAAATAAGTTACTGCTTATATTCCTATTATAAGGCGAATATACACAAATAAGCCTGTTAAGCGTAGGTTGGTAACATTTTGTTCGGCCAAACGTCTTCGTTTAGTTGCAGTTAGAAGCAAGGCCTTGCCTTGCATATTAAAATATACTGTGAGAAGCGGAGCTTTTCTTTTAGCTTCGACGAAAGCAGAGCCATTCACCGAACATCGGGAATTGGAGGTTTTATACACTACGACGAAAACAGAGGTGAAAGAGAAAGAAATTATACCATTTTAAAATAATCAAAATGAAGCATTTATTTATAATCTTATTATTTGCAATCGGGATAAATGTATATTCGCAAAACAAAGTAATAGTAGGAAAACCCATTGTTGATAAAAGAATTGAATTATTAAGCATTGTCTTTAGGCTTGCAGGAAATCAAGAATATAGTGCAACAAAATTCAAACGGTATACCGACGATATTGAAAGCTATTTTGCACCATATAAAAATCACAAATTAATTAGGTTTGCAAAAGAGTTGCATGAGAAAAGAAGCATTGGGTTTGATGCAGTTATGACAATGGCAATTTCCATTGAGGGGATGCCACATTTTAAACTATTGGTTCAAAATGCTAATACCCACCTAGAAGATAGATGGAGAAACAAGGATGTTGTTAAATTTATCAAGCTTCTAAACAGCTTTTACCTTGATGCACATTGCAGCGAGTTTTTCAAAGCACATGAAGAGTTGTATAGAACTTTGCCGGAAAGATTTGACAAGGTTTATACTAACCTGGATATAAATTGGTATGAAAAGTTTTATGGTAAGAAACTGAATGAGAATTTTTTAATTATAAATAGCTTAGCAAATGGTGGAAGTAATTACGGACTTCATATTGAATCAGAAAGTGGAAATAAAACCGTGTATGCTATAATAGGAACATGGACTGTTGACAGTGTGGGACTACCCAGTTATGATATAAATAATTATTTCCCATTTCTACTGCATGAGTTTAATCATTCATTTGTGAATTATCTAACTGATAATAATAAGTTTCAATTGGAAGAAAGTGGTTCAATTATCTTCAAAAAAGTAGAGCAAAACATGAGAAAACATGCTTATGCCAACTGGAACACCATGCTAAGTGAAGCATTGGTTAGAGCCGCAGTAATTAAGTATCTAAAAGACCATAATGCTACTGATGAGATTGTTCAGAAAGAAACAGCTAATCAAATAAACAGAGGTTTTATATGGATTCGTGATTTGGTAAAAGAACTCGAATATTTTGATAAGAACCGTGACAAATATCCTACACTTGAAAGTTATATGCCTCAGCTAATTCAATTTTATAACAAAGTTGCATTAAATATAGACATTTACAAAACTGAATAAAAAAACAAAAGAATCTCAGTTGAGCGTAGTGTGTGGTCTTAAGTTCGGCCAAGCGTCTTCGTTTGGTTGCAGTTAGAAGCAAGGCTTTGCCTTGCATATTGAAATATACTATGAAAAGCGGAGCTTTTCTTTTAGCTTCGACGAAAGCATAGCCATTCGCCGAACATCGGAAATTGGAGGTTTTATACACTACGACAAACAGAGGTAGTTACTAATTTCGACTACGACCGATAACAATATGAAATTAGAAATACTTAGAAACAAAACATACATTTTATGACAAAAAAGGTTCTCTTATTTTTATCTCAAGGATTTGAAGCTTATGAAGCTAGTGTATTTACTGACGTATTTGGTTGGAGTAGAGAGTCTGGCATTGAACCTGTAGATTTAATTACCACAGGTTTACGACCAACGATAAAATGCTATTGGAATCTTATTGTACAACCAGAACTGCCATTCGACCAAATAAGTGTTGATGATTTTGATGCTTTGGCTATTCCCGGAGGTGCGGGCGATGCAGGCTTTTATGAAGATGCTTATGACGAATGTTTTCTCAACTTAATCAGAAAGTTTAACGACAATGGGAAATTGATTGCTTCTATTTGTGTTGGTGCATTGCCAATTGGGAAAGCTGGAGTTTTAAAAAATAGAAATGCCACGACTTGGGATTTAAATGATGGTGCAAGGCGTCAACAATTAGCTGATTTTGGGGTGACTGTTTTAGATAAACATTTGGTGGTTGACAGAAATATTATTACCTCAACAGGTCCTGCGACAAGTCTTGATGTAGCCTTTAAATTACTTGAAATGCTAACTGACATTCAGAATGTGAATGAGATAAAAAGGAATATGCGTTTTAGTTTAGATTAATCTCCTGCTCCCGCGGCGATTGTATCGCGTGGAGAAACAAATAAATAATTCAGAAATGCCACACTATGCAATCCGTGCAGCAGCAATAGGGAGTAGGAGACTCGACCCCCAAACCCCCAAATGGGGGCTTAAGAGTGAGAAAAGCATTATTTGTGGAAATTATAGAAAATGTTTCAAAGAATATGTCTTTAAGCCCCCTGTAGGGGGTTTGGGGGTCAGAATAGAATAAGTCTTTTAATTCCCCATTGGTGGTCGGGTCAAAATAAAAAATAATCTTTATGGATTCAAAGAAGAAATATAACTCACCATTTTTCCCTGCATGGAAAACAGCAGATCCATCAGTTTATCCTCATTTGAAAAATGATAGAAAACGATTATTAAAAAATATGACACCAGCTGAAACAATATTATGGGAGTATCTAAAAAGTAATAAATTGGGAGTCAGATTTCGTCGTCAACATGTTATAGCTAATTTTATTCCTGATTTTGTAGCTTTATCTTGTAAACTGATAATTGAGGTAGATGGCGAAATACACGATTTTCAAAAGGAATATGACAAAGACCGAACTTTTTTATTAAAAGAAAGAGGTTTTCGTGTTATTCGATTCAAAAATGAAGAAGTGTTGAATAATATTGAAAAAGTGATTGAGAAAATAAAAGAGAATCTAATCTGACCCACTGCTTCTCAGTTGAGCATAGTGTGTGGTCTTAAGTTCGGCCAAGCGTCTTCGCTTGGTTGCAGTTAGAAGCAAGGCTTTGCCTTGCATATTGAAATATAATACCATACTGTCAAGAATATATAACCATTACTTGTTTGCACAAAGGTGGGGGTTGGTTGGTTCCCAACAATTATACAGAATCATTTTGCAAATATTAAGATAACGTGATTTCGACATAAGAAAAACTTAACGCTTTAGTAATCATATGAACAAAATAAAATAAGGGTGAGATTTGATGGGTTTTATCGGTAACTACTAAGGGTTTCAATATGAATCTTATTTAAAAAAATGATTTGTGCCCTTAGTAGAAAAACAATCCCCAGGATAAAAGCCCTTATTCCCTTATTTAATAGCTATTTAAAATAATTGCAGACAGAAACCTCATATCAAATAGATATATCCGGTGGGAGAGGAGGAAATCTTTTAATCGTATCACACACAAACGCCTGCACCGGTGTTGTGCAACTGCATAATATAATATATCAGGCTGGAAGTTTGCATACTATCTACCTTAAATAACGTATTCAGGCGGGTATATTTATTCGATATGGTATGTCGGCTCTTGTTCAGCACTTCACTCAGCCCCTTCTTTTTATAAGCCTCCAGGTATTTTTCCAACAACTTTATATCTGTATCTTTTAGTCTGACATCCTGCAGATAACGGGAGTATGCATGTTCTTCGGGAAATAGCTCCGATGGCACACCGATAAACCGAAACTCCGGTACATTCATGTCCTGTAGTCGTTTGGTCTGAATGCTTATCAACCGGACATTGCCCTGCGCATCCCACTGGCAGGGATGCATATAATGCAGGTAAGGATGATACAAATCATCCTTTTCGAGTAAGCGACGTATATACACGATGTTAAAGTTTTTACTTTCCTCTTTAGTTAGAGTTTTCAGGTATTTATAACTCTTGCAGAGGGTATCCATGCAAAAAATCAGGTTCGAGGGTTCGGTAAGCTCCTTCAGAAATCTCATTTCATCGTCCAGGCTTAAACAAATGGATGGATATTTTAATTTGTCATTGAATAAAGAATTATGAAATGATATCCGCCGTATATTCAGGTCGAATACCGCTTTGCTAAAGTTCCTCATTCCTACGGGGTTGTTGCTGAATTCATCTTCGATAATAGCTTGTTCCAGTTTCATTAATGCAGTCACTATGCAATAATGGTTGGAAAGGTCATCATAAAAGTTTTTTTCCAACTGTTTATAAGTTAGTGAATAATTCATAGTTATTTTTAATCTGTAAAGTATTTATACATACAAATACACCCCGGAAATAAACAAAGAAGGCTGGGGTGCACTTAACTTTGTTTACAAAAAAACAAATTTTATTTCACATATACACGCATAATTAATATAATTTAACAAAATAGGTGAAAAATAGGTATCAGTGACTTAAAAAATCACTCAAAAAATATATGTTGTTTTGCATCGCAAACGATAAAGGTCGTTCAGTGGAGTAGTGTAGGGGAGCATCGGATATTTATATCCCAACTATGTAATAACTACCAAACCAGCCGGGCTGATATAACAGAATAATGCTTATACTTTCATCAAAGTTGGAGTAAGATTCATGAAAGTTAGACTTAGTTTCATGAAAGTTGAAGCAAGATTCATGAAAGTCAGACTTAGTTTCATGAAAGTAGGAGCAAGATTCATGAAAGTTGACGCAACTTTGATGAAAGTAGGAGCAAGATTGGGCAAAGAAATAGTTAAAATAATGAATAACACAGACTTCGCCATCTGAATGTAGTTGAAAATGAAAATATAACAATCAATTATGAATCTTATTAAATTATCAACAATTGAATTATTGACAACTTAAAATCAAATTAGTATGGGAGACGCCAAAGTATCAACAAATTTTTCGACCGGTAAGTACACCGATACCGGTTTAAGTACCAAAACAAGCTATGTAGTGGAAAAAATGACAGGCAATACGTTGTTTGCAACCCCTACACCCTCGCTGAAAGAAATAACCGATGCCAACACCAATTATATGGCAGCGTTGGGTAAGGTGCAGTATGGATCGAAAGAAGACACGGTAATTAAAAACAACCTGCGTGCTGCATTGGTAGTTTTACTCAAGCAGCTGGCCGACTATGTTCAAACCACCAGCAATGGCGACGAAGCAGTTATATTGAGCAGTGGTCTGGACATAACCAAAAAACCAACTACTGTGGGAGTACTGGATAAACCTGTGAATTTTACAGTGAAACCCGGTAAAAATAAATCTACCATAATGGCAAGCTGCGACAAAGTAGATTCGGCTAATTACTATGAAGTAGAATTTACCGAAACACCCGTTACCGCTACCAGCGTGTGGAGACAACGGACTTCTACAAAATCGAAAATGGACATTGACGGATTCATCAGTGGAGTAGAGTATGCATTCCGCATGTGTGGAGCCGGCAGTAATCCTGCACGCGTATGGAGCGATATTATTAACAGCTTTATACTCTGACACTAAACAAGAACAGACACTAATATGTTGCTACCTTGTAAGGTAAGTAACTAAAATCAAGAGGATGACCCCCTGCCGGACCATCCTCTTGATTTGTTAACCACCATTGAACAAGTACATCGCAGCCTTAAAACTACCTACCATTTATTCTACCTTAAATGTCTCTTAAAATAAATGGAAATTAGATTAAAAGTATATTGTTTATGTAAAAAATTGTATCTATCTTTGAGGCTTAATTAAAAAATTGTCTGAATCAGGATTTTCAGAATCAGGTATCTTATCTCTATTTAGCGTAGCATATAAATGTTTGGTGCAGTCTCCAAACTACGTCAAGCAACAAGCAAGGCTCACTAATTCGTCCAAGTATGCAGTGAGTGTCTAGTTCAAGTCTGAGCGTATCGGGGACTTGAACTAAGCACATGGTGCAATTATAAGATACTTGGAAGAAAAAAGGGTTAGTATAACATGCACCGTGCCTACAGCACTCTTTTTTTTGATTCGTGTGGTCTTTTCACCGGGCTAAAGCCACGGCGTTACAAAACAAAATCGTGCCTACGGCACTGAGCCATCAAAGTGTTACTTTAATATCGTCCCGTAGGGACAAGACATTTTGTAACAACGGGTTTTAACCCGTTACAGGAAGAAAAACAACAACAACCAGAGTTCCGTATGGACGAAACATATAAAATAATATGACAAACACTTACCATCAGGTGTATTTCATTAAAGTTCAAGTCTGAGCGCAGCGTGGACTTGAACTAAGCACAGGGTGCAATTATAAGATACTTGGAAGAAAAAAGGAAGCGTTGGTTCCGACTCGGACAGTTTCCTTTGCCAGTTCAAAACAACAAACAATAATTAAAAACAAATACGTATGAAAATTATGTCATTATTAATAGTTGTGTTCTTTTTGTGCACACCTATGAATGCTCAGGACCTGAAACAAATTAAATTATCAACTCCCGACAAAACAAGAGGAACATCTATCATGAAAGCGTTTAATGATCGTCATTCTGATCGTGCCTTCGCTCCGGATAAACTTTCTCAACAGGATCTTTCGGATTTACTTTGGGCTGCAAATGGTATAAACCGGGCGAATGACAAACGTACTGCTCCTTCGTGCCAGAATTTTCAGGAAGTAGGAGTGTATGTTATTCTTCCCGAAGGTGCCTACCTGTATGATGAAAAAGCACATGCATTGACTTTGCTTACAGAAGGTGATTACCGGGAAGCTGTAGCAGGCAAACAGAGTTTTGTAAAAACGGCTCCGCTTTGTATTGTTCTTGTTGCCGATTTAACACGCTTTGGCGGTACAATCAATGAAGGAACAAAACTGATGGCCTCTGTTGATGTAGGCATTGTTTGCCAGAATATTAATCTTGCCTGTGCCGGACTGGGATTGGCAACTGTACCTCGCGCAACCATGGACCAGGTTACATTAAAAAGAGTATTGAAATTAAAGAATACAGATTTATTGCTCATGAATAATCCGGTTGGATATCCAAAAAAATAAAGCAGAGACATTCATCGTTACACCTGTCTAACAAGGAAAGTTTACTTTCCAAATAGAAAAAATAGTTTTAGACGTAATAGACTTTGAGGTATTTCCTTGTTTATACTTAGTGGTAGTGCAACTTCAAGTTGTACTACCACTTTTCTTTTAATAAAATATTTGCAAAGTAGATTGTTATTAGGTTTTAGCACAAAAAAACCTTATTTTTGTATCACATAAAAATTAAAAAAAAAGATTATGATTCGATTAAATGTATTTATCTCGGTTGAAGATGTAAATCGCACTCAGGTGTTGGATGCTGCTAAAGAATTGACCGCTGCTTCGGTGAAAGAAGATGGCTGTATAGCATACGATGTGTTTGAAAGTGCCACCCGTCCCAATGTATTGTTGATTTGCGAAACATGGAAAGACAGTGAAGCCATATCAAATCACGAAAAGACAGCTTCTTTCATCAAAAATATAGCAATTCTGAAAGAGTTAACCACTATCAAAGTCGAAAAATTTAATTTTTGAGGCGGGTTGCTAAGACAAGGCACGCCTTGTCTTAGGTAAAGAAATAAAAAGAGAGTATAATTGCTACTCTCTAACTCATATCATTTACGTTTAATTTCAAACGAAGAAGGTGTTGTACTAGAATGAGAAATCAAAGCTTACGCGGATGCCACTTTTATCAATGTTTGGATGATTGAGGTAATTAAGTCGCCAAACATAATCAACCCGTAGAAAATTAAATATATTAGCAACTCCTACTCCGGCTTCCATGTAAGGGTAATTTGCCATTTTGTACGATCCGGTTGGAAATTCATACAACCCTTTACTAAAAGCAGGATCATTTTGCTTACTTAGATTTCCATAGAGCCCCCGGAATGAAACTATCTCTCTTAATTTCATATATTTGAGCAGTGGTATTTGATTAAACAGCAGACCATTCATGTTGTAATTTACATCCCACGAAACATACTGGTCATTAATAAATTCCAACGCATTCATCATCGGGTATGATTCGTATTGTATTGTATACGAAAGATTTGCATTAGGAAGGGTCAACAGCGGAAACGGTACTTTATTCCAAACTTTTCCGGCCTTAATAATGATATTTGTATTTCCATAGGCCGAGAACCAAAATCGTTTCTGGAAGCCAATTTCAGTATGATTATAATCGTAATTCGAACCAAGTATACCCTTTAACGCAAATGTATGCGAGAAAGTAAAAACAGGAGCATCCCTGGAAATTGAACGACGTTTGCTGAGTGTTTGGTAGTACTTCTCTCCCGGGGCATACCGAAGTCTTAACTGAGCTTCTCCCAATGAATAAGCCGCAAAATTTTGTCCTGTCGTATTATCAATAAAAGGAATATATGGTGTAGCATATTCCGTTCGATACCTTAAATCAATGCCTCCGGAGAACTGCGAGTAAAATTCCCTGTTGTAGCTCAATTCAAGATTGCGCTGATAGGTAATTTTGTTGTCATTTTGCCTTTTCAGCGAGAGAAAAAGATTATCGGACGTAGTATACAAATATTGTTGTCCCAGCCGATCCAGATCGTAATTATACGAAGCCCTGATTGAGTTAACCGGAAACTCATTGGCTTGTTCTTTCTTTTTATTGAACGAGTATTCAAGCTGAGCCAATCCTTTCATTTTCTGGTCTTTTAATCCATAGGCTACATAACCGTTTGCAAACCAACGGTCGTTGATGCGGGCTGTAGTGTATCCACCCAGTCGAAGTCGTACACCTTCAACTGTATTTGCACTAATAAGATTATAAACCGGTCCAAGCGTTAGTTTATTATCGATAGGACTTGTTTTTATATAATCAGTAATTAAAATAGAAGCGAGTTTTTCGGTATAGTAGTACAGCGGATCTTTACGAAGCTGTACCAGCATTTTATCAACCGATTTTTTATTTTCAGGCAAAGAGTCAATCCTGTTATGCTGCCAATAATCTTCGGATTTATGAGTTGCACCATCCAACAGAATGGTATTTTCCTTTTGTTTAAAAATACTCGTATCTTTTGGACAATCAAACGAATGATTTGCATAAGTACTTATTCGTTGGGCAAAAAAGCCTTTTGATTTTGAGAGAATAGAAAATTCAACATTGATATCGTCGCTCATCAACAACCTTGTACCATCGGGTGCACGATTAAATTCCTGTTCGATGGACATGTTTTGAATAAAATTGATATTAATGTCTCGTGGAAAATTGAGACTTACTTTTTTTACAAAGTTAGTGGAATCGAGTGCGATATATAAATGTCCGGTAAATCCACTGGACTGTGATGAAAATGGAACAAAGCCAAGATCTACACATTTTTCGCCACCAATTTTCACTGTATCAAGCAAGTAATATTTGTAGAAATCGGGTCCTCCTGTAGAAAGTGGACTAACAAACCGCTTGAGAAACAAGGTGATATTATTATCATAAATGTCTACATCTTTAAACACTTCCTTTAAGAACTGGTCGACGCCATCTTCTGAAAGCATCTCATCAATGCCGGCACTTTTTTTAGCCTTTACAATTCTTTTTTCCAGCCGGGGATATTTTTGATAATAATAATCTTCCAACATTTCTCTGGTGGAAACAGGCAGAATGGGTTTACCCGAAAGTTTCGACGTGTCGACATAATTTGTCAGGAATTTGTATTTTTTCAGCAAGTGTTTATTTTTATCTTTCTGAAAATTATTTAGTGCAATGTTAATCTTCTCGTAATGTTCATAATGATAATACGGTTTGTTAAGCGGATCGTATTTTTCTTTCGATGCAATTACACGTCTTACAAAGTCAACAGCCGGATTCCCTTTTTTCTTATATCTTTCTTTTTTAGGGCGTATTACCACTTCCGACATGGCATACGATGTGCGGCAAAGCTGAATTTTTAAATTGATTAGTTTTTTGTTTGTAAATGAAATAATTTTTTCTTTGTATACTATTGATTTAAGACTTATTGATTGATCTCCATCTGGAACTGTCAATGAAAATTTACCTGAATTATCAGTCATTGCTCCAATAGCAGTCCCTCTCACAAGTACCGAAATAAACGGTAAAGGTTCTTTGGTAACTGAATCGGTTACAATCCCAATTACCCTGTTTTGAGCAGACACATTAATATAACAGCAATTAAGAAGTAAAATGAAAATTGAAAGCGGCAAATATTTTTTCAAATTTATTGGATGTGCAATCATAAATTTAATGAGTAAAGATTTAGTTTTTGTTTTTTTTCGGAAGTGATAAACGATAACCTAATGTCCATTCAAGATAGTCGGAAACATGCAAATTATATGCGTGTAAACTAATACCGGCAAATAAACTTTGGCTAAGTTGATATTGTAAACCAAGACGTTGATAGGCAATAGGCTTTACATTTGTTGTTTGATTTCGGAGGATATAAAGCCCCGGTTGGACCACTAATGATAATCGGTCAATAACCAATTCGTACGACGCAAAGACACTCAATGCAAGTTTGTTTACCTGAAAGCCGCCTTGTGGCTCGAGTTCGCCGTTTGTGACCACAACTGTGGAGTTATTAGAACCGTCGTAACTCAACCCTACTCCAATACCAACTTTTGATTTGTAATCCAGCTGCCTGTTTATAAGGATTGATAATCCATATACTGGATAGTAAACCCCGCGGTATTTTGTGACAGTATCCACAGCATTGTTATTCAGATAAATTACATTTTTTGTTCCGCCAAAAACTGAAAAGTCTATTGTTGTATTTTTTATATATGGAGGAATTGGTTTTTTGAGTTGTTCGGGGTTAAAAGGGTTCAATCTGTAATCTAAAGTTATTTTTGGCGAAAATATATTTAAACCTGAATTTGGACTTTTCAAAGCTCCATTCGAAAAATGAGTAAAATCATATCCAAAACCCAAATCGAAATGCCGACTTAGTTGATAGCCTAATGAAACTCCTAAATCTATAAAAAAGCTTTGCCCTGCCCCCAATGACGGATTATAATTATTTTCGATTGGATTATATGCCTCCCAATTAAATGCGAATCCAAACCCAGCTTCGTAGTTCAGGCTCAACCTATTCCAACGTACAAATGGAGCTTTGAAAGAGCCATAAAGCGCAATGGGCGTTCCCAAACCATTTTTATTAAAAAAAGTAGCGGTATAAATTCCTAAACCGTATCGGGGTAATCCATAAGCTTGTTCCCAATACTTTTCGCCGGTGGTTTGTTTCATAAATTGCATTGAAAAAGCAGCATATTCCTCGGCAGCATTACTGGCCGAAAAAGCTTGCCGCAAGAAAGGGTTAGTGGCTAAAATATCTCCGTACTGGGCATAAGCGGTAATTACATATTTATTTTTGATTTTAAGCGAGTCAGCTTTTTGTGCATTTATAGCCTGGTTTATAAATAATAAGATTGGTAAGATAAAGAGAAATCTATTCAAGATAAAAAAAGAACCAATTTTGCTTATCATGCGGGATTTAAAGTGAATGAATTTTGAAAAATTATGAGGATGTTTAATTTAAAAGTAGTTTCGCTTTATTATAAATAAACAAATGCCCGACAAACAAGGTGTAATTTTGTTGCCAGGCATTTATATTTAAACGTTTACTTTGCTCTTTTGTTTAGCCTGAAGGATTTATTTGTCTGAGAGCAAAATTATTCTTTTACAATTTTTCCGTTCGGATCAAAAACAACTTCTATGCTTTTCTTTTCTTTTACAAAAGTAACTTCGTACACTTTTCCTTTTGGAGTTTCAGAAACATCAGTTCCTTTCATTTTGTAAGCAGCGTAGTCTTTGTTGATAACTGTTTTTACAGCAGCAGGAATTTCGCTGGCAGTAATAGCATACTCAGTTTCTTTCCAGGCTCCCTGATAGTCAAAATTTGCCGAATAGCTTTTTCCATCCAACTTAAATTCTGCTTCCCATTCAGTCTTTCCTTCCTTGCCCCATTTTACATCAGTGGCTTTTGTGAATTTTTGAGAAAATGCAGTTTTCACCTTAACAGGTACATTTTTTACCGGTTGAGCAACAGCCGTGAGGCTCAACATTGCCATTGCAGCAATACCTAAAATTAGTTTTTTCATTCTGTTTAATTTTATTTGTTTGTACGGCAAAATTATAAACCGATTCTAAAGGAATATTCAAGTTGAAAATATTATGTATAAACTCAGTACTCAGATATTTACTGAACTATATAGAATGATTTATATGTCGGCACCGGATAGATGAGAATTTGAAATGTTATTTAATCTGTTGACCGATAAAAGACAATACTTGCAGCATATTTTCATTCATAATAAATCTTCATATAATGTAAATTATAGGATTACTTAAGTTTTTTTATTTTTGGAAACAAAATACTTTTCCGCAAGTTTCGTTATTATCACATGTATTCAACGAGAAGTATGTCGTTTAAATTCAATAAATTAATATCCGTGCGTTATTTTTAAGTTCTCATTTTTGTGAATATAATTTTACAAATATATTTCAACAAATTACTTGCTTTTCAAAAATAATGATTGTTTGATTTTTACCAACCTGATTAGATGCCTTTATATTTCAGGCAATGAACTTTATCCAAAATATCTTAAGTAATTTGTAGAATATTTTACAATAGGCATGTTTTTCAATAAAGATAAGTGCTATTTATACGCTAATGTAGTTTAAATATAGAATATATAGCTATAAATAATGTATACGTGTATTAAATATATTTGATAAGTTGAATCTTATTATTCTATATGTAAAACTTGGGATGTAATTATTATTTTAATAACTTGTAGTATTGATTTTAGCTTAAGTTTCCCATTTCAAAATGACAAAGTAATCTACCATATAAATATTCATGGTTAGCTATAACAATTTGCACTTAAATACTCGTATTACTGGTTTTAATTTTCTAAGGAGAGATGTATAGAGTTTTTATTTCCTGTATTTAATTAATTTATTTGCCCGAAAGGAATTGAAATAAATGCTACAACAATAAAATTATTACTACAATAATCTCTATATCAAACTATTATAAATATGTATGTATATTTGTCATGTAAATATTGGCCAAAAAATCAACTCAATTTTAAATTACTCAATCTTAAAACACATACCAGTATGAAAACTTTAAAAATTCATTCATTTGTAAAAATAGTATCTATTATTTTTTCAGGTTATATGCTCGTTCTAATAGCTTTGATTATTTTCCTTCACAAGTAAGTAAGGGGAAAAAAGTAAGTGCGAAAGGATACATTTATCCTCCTGAACTGTGATAAGCCAGACTAAAGCTTGTAACAGATTCTGGAGGATATTTTTTTATTAGACTATAAAAAAGAAGGGAAAGTTATTACTTTCCCTTCTTTAATTAATACAAAATTATTTGGAGTTTAATTTTATGTATCTCAGATAAATAAAAAATCTCGACTTAGTTTTTTATTTCAAAATCACATATTCATTTTATTAATATAAACGTCCCAAGCTACCCAATCAACAACACTGGTGGCAAAATAAACATGGCGCAATGAAACAAACATTGATCTAATGTCAGTGATTGTTGAACCTAACAATTCCGAAACAGTTTTGGTAGTGCCATCGTCAAATGTAATCTGCAAATCTCTGTTGTGAGACATGATACTAAATTCAGTTGAATCTGATTTACTTGTTACATCAATAAATTTTACAGAAGCTTTCGTTTGCAAGACCCCATTTACATATACTTTCGCACTATCAAGTCCATTGTTCCACTTTGTTGGATTTCTGATAATTTGTACATTGCCAATTATTAAGGAGTATTGTTTTTCGCGGTGTCTGCTTGCAGAATCTTTTATGGCTGTGTATTTTTCTTCAAAAAGAGTTGTGTTCCCTTTCGAGATGTTATAAACAGATAGAATAGTATCACCTGTAGAGTAGTTGAGCTTAGCAGCATATCCATTTGCAAAGGTAAAACCCGAAGCAAAATTATAACCATTTGTTTTGTTTCTTGAAGATCGAATACTTAAACCTCCCGCATTCACGCTATCAATAGTGATTGTTGAAGCTAAATTGTAATTCCAGAAATACCGGCTAAAAATGTAACTGTATTGTGATACATCAATTACGTAATTGTTTTTCAATAATGTATCTGCTGGTGTATAATTAAATAATAACCTTGGATTTATAACCTTTGATTGAGGTAGACGAACCACAAAATCACTACTTGTTGCTGTTTTTGCAAAGAAGTTATAAAATTCAGGGCGCCATCTCTTATACTTTGCAGCCTTATAATCGTAGATTCCTGCAATATCTGTCAACATAATCGAATCAGTTGGTGCCGAAACGAAAGGAGCTGAAGTAACTGATTCGGAAACTGTAGATTTCACAAGACTTGGTGCAGATGTTGGGCTCGAAGTTGCCAAAACCTGATATCCTGCAGAAGTTGTTATCGCACTCATAGCGGTTGACAAATTCTGTACATTTGCCGTAATGGATGTTTTTAAAGATCCTTGAGATGTCAAACCCAAAGTATCTTTATTTGTACAACTCCATGTAATAAAACTTAGTAAAACCAGACCTAAATAAATACGCTTTGTTTTCATAATCTTTCTTTTGAAAATTATTAATTTGTTTGTTGGTTTAATTAAAACCATATTTTTTGATTTTTATTGTTCCAAAATTTTAGATTATAACAAAATTAGATTCAAATGTATTTTGTAGAACTTACAATTTTTAGTGATTAAACGATGATTTTTGCAAATACTAAATATTCGTATCGGTTTTTTAAAGTTTAATAGGATAGGAAGGCGTTTTTTTATAGCTTATTAGCGGTGTGTTGTTAAGTCTTTATAGTGATTTTTTATGTTTATTTTGCGTTTGAGGTTTGGAACTTTTTTTACACAATATCGTCACTATCTTCATTTTCCAGATGACTGATTTCTTCGGGCTCTGCATGAATGTAAACTTCACTTCGGGCAACTTGCGATTTTATTTTATTTTCAATTTTATCACAAACTTCGTGAACTTCCCGCAAACTTAAATCAGGATCGAAATGTACGTTAAATTTGATGAACGTGTCTGCACCTGCAGTGCGAGCTTTAAGCCCGTGAAATTTTAATACCTCCGGAAACTCTTTCAAAGTTTCATGCACTATTTTAGTTGTATTGACCGGTGATTTATCAAGTAATACATCAATCGCTTTTTTCCCAAGTTGATAGGAAACATACAAAACAATCACTGCAACAAATAATGCAGCAATGGAGTCAGCCTTATGCCACCCCAGAAACTGATAGCAAACCAATCCAAACAATACAACTGTGGAGCTCCAAATGTCGGTTGAGAAATGAAGTGCATCGGCTTCGAGCGCCTGACTGTTGTGTTTTTTTGCAACTCGGGACAAGGCACGTGAGCGTGTAAAATCTATAACAATGGAACTTATTACTACAACATAACTCCATAGGCTTATTTCAATGTCGGTTTTTCCTGAAAGAAGACGATGAATGGCTTCATAAATAATCCAAATACAAGTAATGAGTAATAATATGGTTTCAATCAACGCTGAAAGATTTTCAACTTTTCCATGTCCGTAATTATGCTCTCGGTCTGCTGGTTTATCCGAAACGCGTACCGAAAAATAGGTAATCATGGCTGCCACCATATCGAGACCGGAATGCAAAGCTTCCGATAATATACCCAAACTTCCCGTTAATAAACCAATAATTAGTTTGAAACCGGTAATAAAAATGGCCGCAATTACTGAGCCCAATGCAACACTTTTTTTTTCTTTCAGCATGATATAATTAAATTGTAATTTTTATTGATAGCTTGACAATTCATTGAGGATTGATTCCTTAGGGTATTATTTTATTTTTTTCTTTTAAATCTGTTATAATCAATGTAGTACAAAACTTTAATTGAAAGACTATTCAGTTGGTTTAATAAAGTATTTTGAAGATTATTCCAATAATTATTGATAACGTAATTTTGATCAGTTATTGCAGAATCTTTCCAGGCACAAACCAGTTCGGACCCGGGAGCAAAATTCCAGGTAAAAATCATATCAACTGTAAAGGCATTATAGTTTTGATCTATATTTTGATTGTAAGTTGGATTATTCCTTAATGAACCATCTGCAAGCAACAAATAATAAATTTTATTCAAAGCTCCCGACCAGTAGTGTCGAACGCGTAATGTTAAACTTGCTTTATTGCTTAGTATGTAAGAAGTGCTAAATATGTTTTCAAGAGTTTTTACATTTCGTTTAGCAAATATAATCGAATCTCCATTATTAATATTGTTGACAAATCCAACTCCATTTAATGTATTATTAAAGCTCAACGAATAATTTATCTGAAATTGTTGCCCTAATCTTAAGCTTGCTGAAGCATCACCATAATTTGCAACATAATCTGTTGTTGGTTGTCTGGTATGCCCATAATGAAAGAAAAAATTGAGGTTTTTACGGGTATCGGTATTTAAATTTATGTTGTACCAGAAAAAATGTGGATCCGAAAAGAATCTTCCCGCAACTCTTGGCTCAAAATAGTCTGACACTTTTGTGGAATAACCTCCGTTTATATTTGCTGAATAATTATTTATAAAAGTCACATTTGCATTGTAACCCATTTGATTCGCATAAACAGTTGATGGATTGTATATTCGGAGATAATCCCACCACATATTTCCATTCATTTCTCTGAAAATAGAGAAAGGTTTGATAATCTGATAATATATATATGATTCTGTTGTAAGAATATTGTTTCGCTGAAGATATCCTAAATCATTTGGATTATATTTGTCGGAATATAAATTTTGTGAAATGCCATATTGCAATTGTCCTTTGTTTTTTTGCAATGATAGAAATCCATAATAACCTTTTTCTAACGTGCTGTCGCCACGCATACTTATACCACCTTTTCCTTTCAAGGCAAATGTTTTTGATTTGTCTCTGAACTGAAATTCTGTGGCTGTGACATTTGCCCTGAATGGATTGCCAAACATATAAACATTGGTATTAATAATGCTAATGTAAGAATTGTTTTTCATCGACTTGTCCACTACTATAACATTGTAGTTTGTAAATGGTTGTATACTGACATCCCTTGTTTTTCCCGTCAAAGTATCTTTTATAACTGCGTTAGAAGGCAGCGACATGGCATTTAGAACTCCAATTCCCCAACCATCGTTAGTTCTGCCCGAGACTTTTGAGGCATTTACTAACTGAGTTTCATTGGGGTTATAATCTACAATTTCGTTATTTGAAAGTGAATTATATGCCGAGAAGATGGGAGCTGCACCAATTCTCCTCGAATAAAATATATTTGCTCGTTGAAACAGTTCAGTTCCTTCGTTAAAAAATTGTCTTTTTTCGCTGTAATAAAGTTCGTAAGGCGATAGATTTAATTTTTTATCATCAGATTGAATTTGTCCAAAATCGGGAATAAGCATCATGTCAAGTGTAAAACTTTCATTTATTCCATATTTCAAATCCATTCCACCTTTGTATAAAAAACTGGAAGGAGAAGTACTTGTTTTCGGTTGAAAATAAGTTGCAAGATAGGGACTAAATGAAAGTCGAACAGGTGGTTTCACATCTTTTATGCCTGTTATTTGTCCCTCTTGATGGATAAAACCGGAAACGTTTCGGTCTATAAAGTTCCATGAATTGTTGGAATTATAACGTCTTATATTTCGAAACATATTTAACCCCCAGATATTACCTGTTTTCCCTGAAAAGCGAAGTTCTGAAAACGGAATTCGCATCTCTACCGTCCAACCTTTATCGGTAATCCGGGTTTTACTTTCCCAAACAGCATTCCAGTTCGCATCTTCGTTGTCATCATCGCTTTTGATGGCTTTCGAGTCCAGTTGTACTCCTGCCGGGGTAATAAAGAATCCAAATGCCAACTGGCCTTGATTGTATGGATCGATATATACGCCAAAATAGTCGGACATACCTGTATTGTCACGTTCTGTTAAGTACTTGAATATGCTATCGGGTTTGCTATCGTAAAGCATAGCACCAATATAAATTGCCGATTCATCATAAAACAGGTAAACTTCGGTAGGCTGCATAGCAGGTTTACCATTGTAAGGTTGAATTTGCACAAAATTAGAGGCTGGTTTAGCTTGTTTGTAAACTGCTTCATCTAATACACCATCGATGGTAATAGGAGTAGAGATTCGAATGGCCTCAATGCTCTTTTTTTCGTCAGCAAAAAGATTATTGATAAAAAAAAGTATAACTACAATGCCTGTTAAGTGTTTCATGAGATAAGAAAAGAAGCAATAATGCTATTCGGAATCAGCGAGAATTTAGGATTAAATAAGAACAAAATAAATTATTTAAGTTTGCGTTACAAATATAAAATAAGTATTTTAAACATTAACTATTTATGAAAAATATAATAATTATTTAACGTAAATTCTATTTGTTTTAAGACTTGCCCATAATAAAAAAGGAGTAACACAAGGCTTGTACTTGTGCAACTCCATTTTACCAAATATCAATTTAGTCTATAAACCTTTAGTTTTTTGCTGGTTCAATTCCAAATGTAAATCCACCTTTCACACGTTCAATTAATTCTGGTAGTATATCCTGATATTCACCTACAATACCAAAATCAGCAAAGTGGAAAATGGAAGCTTTCGGATTATGATCTATAGCAATGATTTTTTCGGATTCTTTCATGCCGGCAATATGCTGAATGGCACCCGAAACGCCTACAGCAATATACAGCTTTGGACGGACAGTTTTTCCGGTTTGCCCAACCTGGCGTGCATATTCCGAGAATCCTTCGTCAACTACCACACGACTGCAAGCCCATTCTGCTTTAACTCCTTTTTCCTTTAATGCTCCTGCCAGCTTTTTGATTAATTCCAATCCGTCGGTTGTAGTTCCTCGTCCACCCGAAACAATTACATCTGCATCAAAAAGATTTACCGAATTACCTTCGCCTCGAACTGTTTTTTGAATTTCAACTTTGAATTCATCGTTGCTAAGTTTGGGTTTAAAGGTTGAAATAATTCCAGTGCGTCCTTCCATTTTTGCCGGTACTTCGAAGGTTCCTGCACGTGCGGTTGAAATTTGCGGATAAACAAATCCAAGAATTGTAGCCAATTTACTTTCGCCATAAGTTGGTCGACGAGAATGCAAAATTGGTTTGTTAATTACTTTTTCTTTTCTGTTGACATATTCGCCAATTTCTAACCCCGTACAGTCGGCAGTTACACCACTTCCTGTTTTCATCCCAATACGCGGTGCTAACTCACGTCCGGATGTTGTAGCTGCAAAAAGGGCAATTTCAGGATTACGTTCTTTAATAACCTGTTCGAAAATAGACGAAAAAGGAAGTACTAAGTATTCTTCCAGTTTATCGTCTTCCACAACAATAACTTCGTCAGATCCGTGTTCAAACAATATATTTGCCTGATCTTTTACATTTTTTCCAATGAGCAAAGTCATGATTTTGGTGTCGTTTCCTAATTCATTGGCTAATTTACGAGCTGGAGTTAATAATTCGAGCGATGGGCGAGCAATTTTTCCGTTTGCTATTTCAGCCCAGGTAATAATACCTTTCGCTCCATTTCTATTGTCGTAATAGGGAAATTCTGGTTTTTCGGAGGTTTTCTTTTCAGCTGCTTCCTTTTTTTCCAGTATGTTTCCACCTTTATTCAAATTTGAAATCAGGTTATCAACCAATGCAGTCTCGTTATGACCTACTGACATCGTAATTGGAGCACGTTCGCTGACAATATTCACCACACCGGCCACAATGGTTGGCGATCCGCCTAGTCCTATTTTTTCAGTTCCAAGTCCAATATCGTCGATTCCAAACACTGTTATTTTAGAATTTCGCGCTTTTATTGCCCCAATGAGCGATGGTTTGCGTGGCGGAATTCCGGTTGGAGTTAGTGAAATGGCACAAGGCATTGGTAGTTTCATCATCTGATAGCCACCTTCGATAATACGTTTTGCAATTACATTTCCTTCACCATCAGCCTTTACTGTTTCAACAAAAGTTGCTTGAGGAATGCCCATACTTTCAGCTACTTGTGACGGAACGTGCGCCGTATCTCCGTCGCTGGTCTGACGACCTGCTAAAATGATAAATGGTTCTTTAGAGTCTTTGGTAAATCCTAAATGTTTCAGCATGGTGGATATAGCCAAGCCTGTGGCAAATGTGTCGCTACCACCCAATTTACGGTCGGACAAAAGGAATGCTTCATCATAACCCATTGAAATAGCAGTGCGTAAAGCCACTTCGAATGAACCTGGCCCCATTGAACAGGCAATCATTCGTGCATCAAAATATTGTTTTTTAAGTTGTAATCCGGCTTCAAGACCAAACTGACAGTCGATATTGATAATCGATTTTGCTTTTGTTCTGTCCATCAAACCATCATCCCCCATACGCATTTCGGTTGGGAGTGGTACTTGTTTTATTAAGCTTATAATTGTTAATGCCATTGTTCTGTTAGTTAGAAAGTTTTTAAAGTTGAAAGTTCATAAAGTCACTTCTTAAAATTCCGAAGGGGATTTTTAAGTGCTTTACATATTCTGAAAATCAGGGCCATTGCCACCATTTGGAACGCTCCAGGTAATACCATCTCCAGGTGTTTTAATATCGCAGGTTTTACAATGCATGCAATTTTCGGCATGAATACGCAATTCTTGATGTCCGTTTTTGTCGGTATGAAGTTCGTACACTTCTGATGAACAGAAGAATTGACAAGGAGCACCATATTCTTTTATATTAATAGCGTCAAAAGAAGCAAGATTATTTATTTTGACATGGGGTACTTGTTCTTCATCGTGATTTACACCTGAGAAATAGACATCGGTAACTTTATCAAAAGTTAATACTTTGTCAAATTCCAATTTTCCTTTAAATCTTTCTTTAAAAGGTTTTCCTTTAAATTCTTTTAATTTTTTTGTTGTCTCCCTATCAGGATGGCTTTTCAGTTTTCCAAAGAATCCTGCACCACCAGTAATTAGCAATGTTCCAAAGTTAATTCCACCAATTATCAATCCTTTTGCAAATCCTTGTCTGAAATTTCGAACAGGATATAAATCTTTGTAAATCAGACTTCCTTTTACAAAGTTTTCATATTCTGAAAGAGTTTTTTCTGAAAAATCATTTTTGCTTAATGCCATGGCAGCTGTTTTGGCAGCTAGCATTCCCGAAGTAATGGCTAAGTGGACACCTTTGAGAGCAGGCATGGCAAGGAAACCTGCGCTATCGCCTACAATAAGTGCATTGTCAGTATAAAGCTTTGGTATTGAGTAATATCCACCTTCAGGTAACGTTTTGGCACCATATTCAACCAGTTTTCCACCTTTGAGGAATTTTGAAATGAATGGATTTGTTTTCCATGCCTGAAAAGCATCGTGAGTGTCAAAAGTTGGATCTTCATAATCAAGTCCTACTACCAACCCTACAGCTACTTTGTTATCGTTAAGCCCATAAACAAAACCACCACCAAATTCTTTCATATTCAATGGATAACCCATAGTATGATATACTTCGCCTGGTTGAATATTGCCTTCAGGAACACTCCACAATTCTTTTACACCTAAAGAGTAAACTTGGCAATTTTTATCCTTGTCTAACGTGTATTTTTGAATAAGTTTTTTTGCTAAACTACCCCGAGTTCCTTCGGCAAAAATAGTTAATTTAGCTTCGATTTTTGTTCCGGGTTGGAAATTTTCCATTTGGTTTCCGTGGTGATCAATGCCTGTATCGATTGTTTTTGCACCAATAACTTTTCCATCCTTGTACAAAATTTCATCCACCGAAAAACCTGAATAAATCTCAACGCCTTTTTCTTCAGCTTTTTTAGCCAGAAATCTGCAAATTTGCCCTAAAGAAGCTGTGTAATTGCCGGTGTTACTCATGTAAGGTACATGAACAGGCAATTTGAAAGAACCGTTTTCAGAGAGTAAAACAGTTGCATCTGTTGTGACTTTTGCATTCAAGGGAATTTCAGCAAAGTCAACATCAGGCAATAAACTTTTGAAAATATCTGCTTTAATAACGGCTCCAGATAAGATATGGCTGCCGATAGAACTTCCTTTTTCAATAAGTAGAATTCGATGATTTAATCCCTTTTGCTTTAATGTATCAGCTAAATGTATGGAAGTAGCTAAACCTGAAGGTCCACCTCCAATAATTAATATGTCCGTCGAAACGGTATCAACATTACTCATTATTTTTTAATTTATAATTGTGGTTATCATTTGATTTCAATTTGCCTATCAATATATTTTTTCGATGTTTTGATTTTGAAGATTTTAAAACACTGCTTTAAAAAGTTATATAATTGGCACATAAATACCTGTTCCATGCTTGTTTTGGTTGGAAATAGGTTTCAGATAAGTAGGTGAGGAGTTACATCAGGAAGAACTATATAACATTATGCATGTATATATTTTTCCATGAAAAAAGTGGAGAATCAGATTTAGTATATTAAAATTCAAGGTTAATTGTTGTTTATTCAATAAAACAAATCATTGATTAGAAACATATAAATCAATAATATTGATTTATATTTCCACTACAAAAATAAGCATTTTAATTGGTCGACCAACTTTATTTTTGGGGATTTGTTATTAAAAAAGATTAAATTGTGCACATTTATTTGTTCGTTGTGCATAATAATTCTCCTTTAGTATAATTAAAGACATTCTTTTGCTTAGTATCTTGGATGTAAAATAAAGTTAGAAAGTACCTAAATAATTCATTTTTGCCTTCTTGGTTTATTTTCCGTATCTTTGTGCAAAATCGTATTCCGTCAAGGTTAACGTTTGAGCTTGTGAAAGAAGAACGGAAACGTAAAATATTCTATGACATTTGATAAATTAGATCTTATTGAGCCGATCTTAAATGCTCTTAAACACGAAGGTTATACCCAACCAACTCCTATTCAGGAAATTTCAATTCCAATTGTACTAAAAGGCCAGGATTTATTAGGATGTGCACAAACCGGTACCGGAAAAACGGCTGCCTTTGCAATTCCTATTTTGCAACAATTACATTTAATTAAGGGTAATGAAAGAGCGCCACGTAAAATTAAAGCACTGATAGTAACTCCAACGCGCGAACTTGCCATACAAATTGGCGAAAGTTTTGCTGCCTACGGACGTTTTATGAACATGCGCCATACGGTTATTTTTGGTGGAGTGCCGCAAAGTCAACAAGTTGGTGCACTAAAAATGGGTGTTGATATATTAATAGCCACCCCCGGACGTTTACTCGATTTGCAAAGCCAAGGGTATGTAAAGTTGAATGAACTTGGTATCTTTGTGCTTGATGAAGCTGATAGAATGCTTGATATGGGCTTTATTCACGATGTAAAGAAGTTGATAAAACTCATTCCGGCCAAGCGTCAATCGCTATTTTTCTCTGCAACAATGCCTGATTCCATACGTACTTTGGCTGGAACTATTCTCACAAATCCAGAAGAAGTGGCTGTAACTCCGGTTTCGACAACGGCTGAAACTATTCAGCAGGAAATGTATTTTGTTGATGCAGCTAATAAAAAAGATTTATTGATTCATTTACTTCAAGATAAATCTATTAAAACAGCATTAGTTTTCACCCGAACAAAGCATGGTGCGGACAAAGTACAGCGCTTATTGGTAAAAGCTAAGATTAAAACGGAAGCTATTCACGGAAATAAGTCTCAAAATGCCCGCCAGAGTGCGCTGAGAAATTTTAAAGACCGGACAACGCGTGTGTTGGTTGCAACTGATATTGCTGCACGTGGTATTGATATTGACGATTTGAATTTGGTTATAAATTATGAAATTCCAAATATACCCGAAACCTATGTTCATCGTATTGGGCGAACGGGTAGGGCAGGGCTCGATGGAAAAGCAGTATCGTTTTGCGATGTAGAAGAACTTGAATATCTACGTGATATTCAAAAACTTATTTCAATTCAAATTCCGGTAATTGCAAATCATCCTTTTCCGGCTGAGCATATATTGACCGAAAAAAAATCGAAGATTCAACCTAAAGTTGCAACTCGTGGCAAGGGCTCAGGAATTGATCCCGGTAAAGGAAAACGTAGAATAGGAAGTGATAAAAATGTGAGTAAACCACAACAGTCAAAAACACCTGTCTCAAATGCAGCAAAATCGGAAAGCACTGCTAAAAAGGTGTTTTTCCGAAAAGACAGTTGAATTTAGATAATATTGCACACTAAAAAAGCCCTTGCACATTAAGTACAAGGGCTTTTTCTGTGGTTTGTGTGCGATTTATTCAGCCACTACTTCAAATGCAACTTCAATAGTTACTTCTTTGTGAAGTTTTAAAATAGCTTTATAAGAACCAACTTCTTTAATAGGTTCTTTCAACGAAATTACTTTGCGATCAACTGTAAATCCTGCTTTTTCAAATGCATCTGCAATTTGAATAGGACCAACTGCACCAAATATCTTACCTGTTGTACTGGTTTTTGCACCTACATTCAAGGTAATGTCTTTAAGTTTTTCAGCTAATTCGATAGCATCATTTTTGATGCGTTCCAATTTATGTGCACGTTGTTTCAAATCTTCAGCCAACATTTTTTTTGCCGATTCTGTTGCCACAATCGCTTTTTTTGTTGGTATCAGGAAGTTACGTCCATAACCGTTTTTTACTTTAACGATATCGCCCTTGTAACCTAAGTTGGTTACGTCTTCTTTCAATATAATTTCCATACTTTTTCCTCCTTCTTAATTATTTCATCATATCGGTTACATAAGGAAGCAACGCAATATGGCGTGCTCTTTTAACTGCTTGAGCTACTTTGCGTTGAAATTTCAACGAAGTACCGGTAAGGCGACGTGGAAGAATTTTTCCTTGTTCGTTCAAGAATTTTTTCAAAAATTCAGGGTCTTTATAATCGATGTATTTAATACCGCTTTTTTTGAAACGACAGTATTTTTTCTTTTTTACATCTACTGAGGGTGGAGTTAAGTATCTGATATCTCCGTTGTTTGCTGCCATGTTTTTAGTTCTCCTTTACTTCTTTAGATTTAAAACTTTTTCTTTTTTCAGCGTACTCGAACGCATATTTGTCCAAACGGAACGATAAGAAACGGAGTACACGTTCGTCGCGACGGAATTGAGTTTCCAGCGTAGCGATTACTGTAGATTCTGCATCAAATTGAAGCAACGAATAAAAACCTGTCGATTTTTTCTGAATTGGATATTGCAATTTGCGCAATCCCCAATTTTCCTCATTTGTAATTGAGGCGCCATTTTCTGTTAAAATGGTCTTGAATTTTTCTACCGCTTCCTTCATCTGTACATCAGACAAAACGGGAGTTAAAATGAAAACGGTTTCATAATGATTTAACATACTGTTTGTTAGCTTTTTAGTAATTAATACTTAGTTTTTATTAAAGCGGGGCAAAGATACAAATAATTCTTTGATTGACAAAAGGATTTGTGAATGATTGGTCAATAAATTCTTATACACTTTTTTGTGATGTTTTTCGATCAGTTAATTCGCTGGAATATTTTTACTACAATGAATAGCTAAAAGAATCCATGCTGTAATCAGCGTAATACCTCCA
Source organism: Paludibacter sp. (assembly GCA_031292575.1). Classification (GTDB taxonomy): domain Bacteria; phylum Bacteroidota; class Bacteroidia; order Bacteroidales; family Paludibacteraceae; genus Paludibacter. The sequence continues at coordinate 111,719 of JARLGX010000015.1, read as the reverse complement.
AACGGTGTTACTATTCCAAACATTTTAATTCCGGTTATTGACAAGACGTACAGTGATCCGGAAAAAAGTGCTATTCCAATTACAAATAGATTTGCCGACCATTTCAATATTTTTGATTGCTTGAAATACATTAAAATACCAACAGCCAGAAGTGCAAAAGTATGATAGAATTGGTATTGAACCCCTGTTTTGTATACTTCGAGCATGTCAGGACTAATCATTTTTTTGAGCACATGAGCTCCAAATGCCCCTAATATAACGGCTAACATACCACTTAAGGCAGATAGGATAAGTACTTGTTTCACGCTGATTGACTATTTATTGATAACTATTTTAGGTATTAGCTTTCTCTTTTCCCTTTCATCAATAGGCTTACCGCATCCTGCATTGAACCAGCTTTGGTAACAGCACCGGAGTTGACAAAAAAGATTTCATCAGCATTCTCGATGGTGTTCAAACGATGGGCAATGATGATGCGTGTAGTGCTGTCAGGCAGTTTTCTAAGAATTTCGTCGAGCAATTGTTCAGTAACAGTGTCGATGTTGGCTGTTGCTTCATCCAAAATCAGCAGATCGGGACGACGAATGACAGCCCGAATAAAGGCTATCAGCTGTTTCTGCCCAAGACTGATGCCATCACCCGATGATTTTATCTCGGCAGTAAGCCCTCCATCGAACCTCTCGAGCAAACCTAGTAATCCAACCTCATCCAATTCTTTCATTAATTCTTCGTTGGTGAGATTGCTAAAGCATTCATTTCCATACAAGATATTATCGCGGATAGTGCCGGTAAACAGAAATGGTTCTTGCAGAATAAATCCTATTTTTGCTGTTCGTGCACTGGCATTGAGCGAGCGAATATCTACTCCGTTGAGCAAGATTTGTCCCGCAGAAGGGTCATATAATCGTGCCATTAACGAGGCAGTTGTTGTTTTTCCACCGCCTGTTGGTCCTACAAACGCATATGTTTTTCCTCGTTTCAAATCAAAACTTACATTGGTCAGAATTTCATTTCCTGGAACATAAGAGAATGATACATTACGGAATGATAATAGTCCTGCAACGTCTTCTTTCGCAGTAATTTGCACCACTGGTAAGTTATTTTCCATTACCAGAATTTGCGAAATACGATCCCACCCGGCTAGTGCAACCTGAAAGTTAGCCCATAGGGCAGCAATTTGACGGAGCGGGTTGTAGAATTGAGCAATATATGCGAGAAAGCTTATCAACAATCCGACTGAAAACTGACCAACGGCAATGAGGTAAATACCAAATGCCAGTACTATCATTTGTCCTATATTGGATGATAATCCATACACGGGAGTAAACACATTATTGGCAATTCCGGCCTTCACCGCACTGAGGTAATTTTCGGTATTTACTTCGTCAAAACGTTTACGGAAATAATCGCGGCGGTTAAAGGCAACAATCACTTTGAAATTGTTCAGACTCTCTTGAATTTCTGAACTTAAACTCCCGGTACTTCGCATGTTTAAGGTGTTACTGTTTTTTACCCATGGCGACACACTACGTGTAAAAACCCACAAGACAAGTGCAGGAGCGAGGGCGGCCAACGCGAGCTTATAGTTGATAGACAATAAAAAAACACCAGCACCCAGCATAGTGAATATGCTACTTATAAATTGAACGAGCGATTGGGAAAAGAACTGGTTTATTTTGTCTGTATCATTATTAACACGCGAAATAAGGTCACCAGCCTTGTTTTGGTTGAAAAAATCAATTGGTAATTCCTGTAATTTAATGAAGACTGTATTACGAAGATTAAATAACATGCGTTGTCCGACGCGTCCCATCAGTTGTGCTTGTGTGTAACCACTTACTAAAGCCAAACAAAATACTCCAAACAAAATAATGGAGTATTTAATCACTCCTTCGTAATGATGCGTCACCACAAACGTATCAACCGCATGACCCATAAGGTAAGGTGCAATAAGGTTTAGTCCTGAGTTGATAAAAATGAAAACCATTGCAATATAAAGGTTGTTGCGCTCCTGACCCATAAGCGTCATCAAACGTTTTAGCGTGGTTGCTGTGCTGACTTTCTCGAAGGGTTGAAATCCTCCACCTCGTCTGGAATTTAAATTATAGCTCATAATTACTTGTGCTGCGTTGAGAATTAAAAATTTGCACGTATTCAGGACTACTTTCCATTAATTCCTCGTGCGTGCCACTTGCCAATATCTCGCCTTCTTCCAGCAAAATAATTTGACCATAATTTTGTACCGATGAAATTTTCTGCGTTACTGATAGCAAGGTAATATCAGGATAATTTCGTGCTACATTATCCAAAATCTTTTCTTCAGTTTGAGTGTCAACCCGTGCCGTAAAATCATCAAGCAGAAGAATTTTCGGATTGAGCGCCAATGCCCTTGCCAGCATTATTCGCTGTTTTTGTCCGCCAGAAAGGCTTGTGCCGCGTTCGCTCACTATTGTTTCCAGTCCTTCGGGCAAAGCATCAATAAAATCATTTAATTCGGCTGTTTCAATGGCTTTTACCATCAATTCGTCAGTTACTTTTTCGTTGAAAGCAATGTTTTCGCGTAGACTCATGTTGAAAATGATACTATCCTGAAATACAAATCCGATTTGGTGTTGAAATGTTTCTTTGTTGTACAAGTTAATGTCAGTCCCATCAAACAGTATAACTCCGTTAGTTGGTTGAATAAGACCGGTCAACAAATAAAGCAATTGTGTTTTTCCGGCAGCTGTAGGTCCAATCACAGCCGTGCGAGTTCCTGGTTTAATGGAGAATGAAACATTTTTTAACGCAGGTTTGTCGCCGTAAACCACTGAAATATTCTGCATTTCAATTTTCCCATGCAAGGTTGTACTTATTGTACCTGTGTCGCGCGTGTCCGGGGCATCAAGCACTGCATATATCCGGGCATACGAAACTGAAGCCTGCGCCACAAAATTGCTTATAAATCCGATAACCATAATTGGAAAAATAAGAATAACCAGGTATGAACTGAAAGCAGCAAAATCGCCTAAAGACATGGTTCCTGTAATGACGAAATGGCCACCCAAAGCCAGAATAATGAGCGAAGCCATATTGCTCACAAATACAACTATGGGTATCAGGGTTGCAAAAAGCCGAAGAATTGAAATTCCCAAATTCTTGGCTTGAGTGTTGGCATCTAAGAACTTGTTGTATTCGAGCGTTTGTGAGTTTAGTACACGAACCAAAGCCGCGCCCATAATGCTTTCGTTGATGACTTTATTCAACCAGTCAATCACTTCACGGCTTTTTTTAAACAACACGCGCACTTTGCGGAAAACAAAGAAAAATGCTCCGCTTATAATTGGTATGATGGTTAATACACACAATGCCAGTTTCCAATCTATTGAAATCAATAAAATGGAAGCACCGATAATTATAAATACCGATGAGGCCAGTGACACGATAGCCATCGATACAAACATTTTTATAGAATCAATATCGGAAGTAAGATTGGTAAGTAATTTTGAAGGGTTTGATTGCTGAATAAAAGAGTAACTCTGGCGGGAAATCTTGTCGGCAAGTTTTGTGCGCAAATCGCGTGCAACTCGTTCAGAAGCAAATGTTTGGAGTATTCCCTGTAAAAATGTAAATACGAAAATAATTAATGCTGCAATCAAAAATTGTATGATTAGTTTTTCATACGAAAAAACACCTTTCGAGAAATCATCAATGCCATGCGAAATAAGTTTTGGTATTACCAGATTTACCCCGTTACTTAATAATGCAAAGCTAATCAATCCGAAAATCATCAACTTATAAGGTTTCAATACAGCGAATATATTGGGCTTGTCACGCTTGTTGCCCGGTATCTGGTTAGTATTATTTTTAGCCATTTATTTATAAAAGTATTTTCAAAACGAATTACGAAGATTGAAACGCTAATTAACGCAAAGAAGTTGTGTAAGTATCCTGTTTATTTAAAAGTTTGCAAAGTTACGATTTTCAACGTTGTTTAAAAATTCATAAGCATTAAAATAATTCGAATTTGTGTGAAAGGTTCAAAACAAAAAAGGCTGCTGTGGGCAACCTTTTTGAATAAATTTACATACGATTATACCATTAATTTAGCAATTTCAAACTTTTTCATTTGCATAAAAGCAGTAGTTACCTTGCCGGCTTTTTCAGGATTCGTCATTAATTGGGGCAAAATGCTTGGAACAATCTGCCACGAAAGACCAAATTTATCTTTCAGCCAGCCACATTGACCTTCTTCACCACCATTCTGGGTAAGTTTTTCCCAGTAATAATCTATTTCTTCCTGCGAATCGCAAAATACCTGAAACGACACCGATTCGTTGAATTTGAAAATCGGTACTCCGTTTAGAGCCGTAAATTGCTGACCATTGATTTGGAAAACAACTGTCATAGCAGTACCTTCGGGCTGCCCATGGAATTCAAATCCTTCTTTACCATACCGGCTGATATTTTCTATTTTTGAGTTTTTAAAAATGGAAGTATAATATTTTGCTGCTTCTTCGGCCTGATTCTCAAACCAAAGACATGCGGTAATTTGATGTGTCATTTTTCTAACATTTAAAAGTTTATATCAATATATTAATTGAAAATGTAATTAAAATTGAATAATGGCGTGATTTATAGCATTTCAACATATTCTTTGAAATGATCAAGAATAGCTTGCCAACCACTACGCTGCAACTCAATTGGGTTTTCATTTTCAGCCTCGAAAGTTTCTTTCACTAAAGTTGTATTTTCAGAACTTTCGAATTCAATGCTGACTTTTCTATCATCAGCAAGTTTATATTCTATTAATTTATTGAGAGTAATTGTCGTAAATATGCCCTCCAAGTTAAACCCGAAACTACCGTCTTTAGCCTCCATTCGGTAATTAAACTTACCATCGTTGATAAAATTATTTTCCGCTTTTGGTGTGTGCCAGTCTTCACTTGCAGAGTACCAGTTAATAATATCATCAGCCGATGTCCAGCATTTCCACACTTTTTCAATTGGTGCTTTAATACTACTTTGTACCGTTATTTTTGTTTTTACAGTAAGTTCCATTTCTTATTTAGCAGTACAATTAAACATCCATTGAATTCCAAACTTGTCGGTGCAAGTGCCATAATATGCTCCCCAAAACATATCTTGAAGTTCCATAGTTACCGTTCCACCAGCTGATAATGCGTCAAAGAGTTTTTTTATATCAGCTTTTGAATCGGGCTCCAGCATTATATGAACATTGTTTCCTTTATTCACCTTAAATCCCATCGATTCGGGTGCATCAGTTCCCATAATCACATGCCCGCCCAGAATTGGCAACTCGATGTGCATAATCAGATTTTTGTCTTCTTCTTCGAGTTGTGGTGCTCCAGGAGGAGGTGGAAAATCACCGAATCGGGCTACTCCGTTACCACTAAAATCACTACCAAAAATCGATTTATAAAAATTGAAAGCTTCCTCTGTATTTCGAGAAAAATTTAGATATGTGCTTGTACGTGCCATAATATTTGAGTTTAAATAATTAGTACAACAAAGATTATTGTGTTTTGTTTTTACTCAACAGAAGGTGGAAATATGGTAAGAACGTTATTTTATTATTTATTTTAAATGAAAACCTAATAAACTTTGCGAATATAAAGTGCTTATTTTAAAAGTATGATCACCTCAGTTAAATATTTATTCGGTTTTCTTACCAAAAATTCTGTACTTTTATTACTTTTGTTCTGTGGCATTTAAAAAATTTGTAAGCAGGTAAATATGAATTATGTATTATAAATTATGAATTGTTTATGAATACTCCAAGCATAAAAAAACTATATTTCAAGGATACTTCATTTGCTAATTTAATGACTCACCGCATTTACAATGTATTGTTGTATGCCAGTAAGTACGATGCTTTTGTGTTGGAGGAAGATGGACGCATTGATGAGCTTATCTTTAATGAATATACTTCGCTGAACCTTCGATATCCGCCGCGTTTCCGATTGGTTTCCACCGAGGAGGAAGCAAATGAATTACTCATGGCCAGGACTTTTGAGCTTATAATTTCAATGCCCAGTGGTGATAGCATCAATCCTTTTGAATGGGCCAAGAAGGTTAAACAGCAATTTCCAGATATCCCTATTGTGGTACTGACTCCATTTTCAAAATCTGTTTCGTTGCGTATTGCCAACGAAGATTTAAGTGCTATCGATTATGTATTCAGCTGGCTGGGAAATTCGGATATTTTATTAGCAATTATTAAGTTGATTGAAGACCGCATGAACTTGGAAGAGGACGTAAAATCTGTTGGAGTTCAGGTTATTTTATTTGTAGAGGATTCCATTCGTTGGTATTCGTCCATTGTTCCGCTTCTTTACAAATTTGTTTTTATGCAGAGCCGATCGTTTATGACCGAAGCCTTGAATGAGCATGAACAAATGCTTAGGATGCGCGGACGTCCTAAAATTGTGCTTGCCCGATCGTACGAAGAAGGGCTGGCTATTTACGAAAAATACAAACTCAATATGCTGGGGGTGATTACTGATGTTAGCTATTCCCAAAACGGTTTAAAAAACAAGCAGGCAGGGATCAATTTATGTCGTGAAATAAGGAAACATGACAAGCATATTCCTTTGATTGTAGAGTCAACCGACGAATTGAACCATGCTGCGGCTGATGAATTAAAAGCTGCGTTTCTGAACAAAATGTCCAAAACTTTGCTGATAGAATTAAGAGAGAAAATTACGAATAATTTCGGATTTGGAGATTTTGTGTTTAATAATCCAATAACTGGAGAAGAAGAAGCACGCATTCAAAATCTACGTGGTCTGCAGGAAACGATTTTCAGTATCAGCGACGAATCGCTTTATTATCATGTTTCCCGAAATAATATTTCGAGATGGTTATATTCCCGGGCAATGTTTCCGTTGGCCGAATTTCTGAAAAATATCAATGTAGATAAAGATGTTGCTACCGATTTAACGAAAGTTCGTCAAATAATTTTTGATGCTATTGTTCACTATCGTAAAGTTAAAAATAGGGGAGTTGTTGCTGTTTTCCAACGTGACAGATTCGATCAGTATTCTAACTTTGCACGAATTGGCGAAGGTTCATTAGGTGGAAAAGGAAGAGGACTTGCATTTATCGATGCTATGATTAAACGAAATGACAGCTTAGAAAAATTTGAGAATACGCAAGTTACAATTCCAAAAACGGTAGTTCTCTGCACCGATAATTTTACCGAATTCATGGAGCTGAATCAACTTTATCCTATTGCTTTATCGGATTTATCTGATGAAGAAATATTAACCCAATTTTTGAAGGCTCGTATTCCTCAGCGCCTGATTGCCGACCTTCATGCTTTTTTAGGAGCCACTAATTCACCTATTGCAGTTCGTTCATCAAGCCTTTTAGAAGATTCACATTATCAGCCATTTGCAGGAATTTATACTACTTATATGGTCCCGTACAATTCTAAAAGTAGAACACACATGTTGGTTATGGTTACCGAGGCAATAAAAGCAGTGTATGCCTCGGTTTTCTATCGCGATAGCAAAGCGTACATGACAGCAACAAAGAATGTGATTGATGAAGAAAAGATGGCTATTGTACTTCAGGAAATTTGCGGAAATGCATATGAAGAAAGATTTTATCCTTCATTTTCTGGTGTGGCACGCTCGCTTAATTATTATCCCATTGGTGCCGAAAAACCCGAGGATGGCATTGCCAATATTGCTTTAGGATTGGGAAAATACATTATGGATGGTGGAATGAGTTTGCGTTTTTCACCTGCTTATCCTAATAATATACTTCAAACCAGTACGTTGGATTTAGCATTGCGCGAAACGCAAACCTTTTTCAATGCACTGGACTTGAGCCAGACAAAATTTATTCCTCAGGTTGATGATGGCTTTAATTTATTGAAAATAGCTGTTTCGGAAGCGGAGAAGGATGGAACCCTCAAATATATTGCTTCAACCTATAATGCGCAAGATCAGGTTATTCAGGATGGTTTGTATAATGGTGGACGAAAAGTAATAACATTTGCTAATATTCTACAGCACAATGTTTTTCCATTAGCTGAAATTTTAAAAGAAATCTTGCACATTGCACAATCGGAAATGGGACGCCCCATCGAAATTGAGTTTGCAGTGAATCTGGATTATTCTCCTCTGAAACAGCATGTATTTTATTTATTACAAATCCGACCAATAGTGGATAGTAAAGAAATGATTAACGAAGATATTGGTTCAATACCCGAAAAAAATGCAATTATTACGTGTAATAATGCATTGGGACACGGAATTACAAGCGATCTTTACGATTTGGTTTATGTTAAACCTGAAGCTTTTAATGCATCTAAAAATCAATTGATTACGCAGGAAATTGATGCTTTGAATCGAAAGTTGGTAAAAGAAAACAGACATTATATACTTGTTGGTCCTGGTCGTTGGGGGTCAGCTGATGCATGGCTTGGAATACCTGTGAAATGGCCGCAAATCAGTAACGCACGATTAATAGTAGAGTCCGGATTGTCCAATTACAGGATAGATCCAAGTCAGGGAACTCATTTTTTTCAAAACCTGACTTCATTTGGAGTTGCTTATTTTACGATAAATCCTTTTCAACATGATGGTTCATTCGATATAGATTATTTGAATGCACAACCATCTGATTTTGAGTCTGAGTTTACACGTCACATTCGTTTTGAGGATCCGATTATTATGAAAGTGGATGGAAGAAAGAATAAAGGAGTGGTGATGAAACCTGTATCTCATCATTCAAAGATTTAGACAAGTTGGAATTATTAGCGAATGTCTTATTCCGAATGTTTTTTAGTTGCTATATTATACTCATCCATATTTTATTGATTTGATGAGTAACGCAAATTAGATAAATTGAATGTGTAATTTATAGTGGTCAAACAGCCATTCGTAAATTGAAAAATAACTGAAAACTTAAGTTTGTATAACATTATTTTTCAATTCCTTGTATTCTTGTGAAATTCCTGTATTCTCCGGGTGTTTGACCAGTTCTTTTTTTAAAAAAAATAGGAAAATACTCGGGATTCTCAAAACTTAAACTATATGATATTTCTTTGACCGATTGGTTTGTAGTAGAAAGCAAAAGTTTAGCTTCATTTAATTTTAATTCGACCATATACTTGGAAGGTGATGTTCCTGTTAACTCTTTGAAAGCTCTTCTGAAACCCGAATAGCTAATATTCAAATATTTGGCTATATTTTCTGCTGTAAGGTTTTTGTATACTGATTCCCTCATAATAACTTTCGCTTTGTTTACTTTGTTAATAAGTTCCTCGTTTTCAAAATCTCGTGTCTTGTCGCGATAATACATCAATCCCAAAATATGCATTACGATGCCTGAAAGTGCTTGTTGAAAACCTGCACGCTCTTCATTTGCAATTTCTATTGCTTTCATATATAAATCTATAATCCTTTCATTCAGACCAATATTGAAAACCGGAGCTCGATTTAGAAAAAAACCTTCAGCTACAATCTTTTGTATAATTTCTCCCTTAAATCCAATCCAATACTCATTCCAACCTGAATTTTCAATTGGTTTATAAGTATGCCAAACCCCTGGCATAAGAAAAAACATTTTACCCTCGGTAATGAAGCAAGATTGCTTTGAATTTCCGAAAGTAAAAATACCATTTCCATCTGTAATGTAAAGAAGCTGGTATTCGTTTAAAATACGTCCTTTATCAACATTAAAATAATATCCGAATGGATGATTTTTAGGAGGATATGGCTCTTTCTCAGCTATTTTTTGATGACCTACTGTGGTAACAACTAATCCCCATAATTCATCTTCTTCAGAGGTTATCGGGTAATTTATTTTTGAATTTAATTCCTTGCTATTCATGAGTAAAAGATTGTCGATTGGTACCAAAAAAGTTTGAAAGAACAAATATAGAAAATAAATATTGCATTTCATTCAAATATGAAAATTGGAGATACATATTTTACGTACCTCCAATAAATATAGTTATTATGAACTGATGTTATAATAAATTTGGTAAAAATAAAGAAGAAATTAAAATCAGCATTCCTAATACCAATGCAATAATCGTTTTGGTTCCAGCACCTTTCCATTCCTTTAAAATGATTCCCCACACATTGCTAAATGTCACGTTCAATGACATAAGAATACTCCACGAAAATGCCATCATAATACTGCCTTCAGTGAAATAGCTTTTTCCCAGTGCCAAACCAAAAAACTGTGAATACCAAAGTATACCTGCCAACACACAGAACAAAACATTATTAATGAAAATTTTAGCTGGAACTCCAAAATAATCCTTTCCGGTTTTGTTTTTATAATTTTGATACAAACAATAAATGGCATTAGTAATAAAACCACCGAATGTAATCATTAAAATTGCAGGTAACCCGGCATATAAAGAGTTTGCACCTAATTTTATGGCTGCAATTTTAATCGGTTCTGCCGCTTCAAGTCCAAGGCTGAAGCAGGCACTCATCACTCCTGCCAACAAGGCTACCAGTAATCCCTTTCCCAAAGCAAAGTCCTTTACAGCAGACATTTTCTGTTCTTTGGTCATGTTTTTGGAACGCAAACTTCCGGCAAATCCTATGACAGCTATTCCTGCAATGGCAATACTAACTCCAATTAATAAAACAAGTCCTTTCCCGGTAAACAAATCTGTTCCTAACATTAAGGCAGGAATTAAAGTTCCAAATGCTGAACAGGTTCCTAATGCAATAGATTGTCCAAGGGCCACACCTAAATATCGCATGCTCAATCCAAAAGTTAAACCTCCAATACCCCAAAGCGCCCCATAAAATAAAGCTTTTAAGGCTGCATCGTTACCTGAAGATAAAACTTCTAATAGTGAATGTCCTTGTGGAACTGCTAAAAGTGCGCCTAAAAAGGGAAATAGCAACCAAGCAAATATGCCCTGAACCAGCCAGAAACTTTCCCATGCCCAGTTCTTTACTTTTTTAATTGGTACATAGGAACTTGATTGGCCGATGCTACCTAAAGCAATAATTAATAATCCGATAAGTGTGTTCATGATATTTATTAAAATTGACAATTGAAATTTTCAGGATTATGATAAATATTTTAGTAAACAGAAAAGAATAAAAGAGTTACGTTTATTCTTTTCTGTTGTAAAATATTAAACTCGTTTTGAAGTTACTGATTTCTCATATTGTTGAATATCGGAGATATAAGCTTCGGCAGCTACTACTCCTTTTTTCAAACAATATTGATTGTAAACCGCCGCCCAAGGCATTGATTTAGCTTCTTCCAACAATGCGAGCCTTTCGAAATTTTGACCGTTCATTTCAAATTCACGCAATTGGGCAATCGGTTCCAACAAAGCCTGTAAAAATGCTTTTTGAGTGGCACGCACCCCAATTACATATGCACCTATTCGGTTAATGGATGCATCAAAATAATCTAATCCTACATGAACCCGGTCAAGCGCATTGGCACGAATAATTTCCTGCGAAAGTGCCTGTAATTCATCGTTTAAAATGACTACGTGGTCACTATCCCAACGTACACCACGGCTGACGTGAAGCATAATTTCGGGAGCAAATAACAACAACGAAGAAATTTTATCTGAAATAACTTCGGTAGGATGAAAGTGACCGGAATCAAGCGTTATCATTTTATTGTTTGAAATGCCATAGCCCATGTAAAATTCGTGAGAACCAACTACATAGCTTTCGCTTCCAATTCCAAATAATTTACATTCAATGCTGTCAAGCATGTATTCGTCATTGGTTTTGTACTCAAAAATTTTGTCGAGTGATTCTTTTAAGTTTTTACGATAACCTAAACGATCTACTGTTAAATCTTTTGATCCATCTGGAATCCAGATATTGTGAATACATTTTGATCCCAATTGACGTCCCATTTCTTCAGCAATTTTGCGACTGCGAATCACGTGATCAATCCAAAACTCACGTATCGCAGCATCTGGATGCGAAAGTGTAAATCCGTCAGCAGATTTATCGTGCGAGAAACAAGTACAGTTAAAATCAAGTTTATAGCCTTTTTCTTTTGCCCAATCAATCCAACTCTGAAAGTGTTTAGGTTCAATTTCATTTCTATCCACTTTTTCTCCGTTAAAGTCACCATAAAAAGCATGAATATTTACACGATGTTCGCCTGGAATTAACGACATTGCTTTTTCAATATCTTTACGAAGCTCTAACATAGTTCTGGCTTTTCCGGGATAATTGCCAGTGGCTTGTATTCCACCGGTAAGTTCGCCATCTCCATTTTCAAAACCGGTAACATCATCGGCCTGCCAACAATGAAGTGAAATGGACAGTTTGTCCAACTCATTTAAGGCTTTTTCTACGTCAATTCCCAATTCTGAGTAACGTGTTTTAGCATATTCAAATGCTTGATTGATTTGTTGTTCTTTCATGATTTTTTTGTTGTTATTGAATTTCTATTTGTTATAATTTTCGATGTTTTTATCAAGTTCTTTGTTTTATAAAAGCGAGCAAAGATATTTATTCAATGTCTGTTAATTATTTATTTTTTGATATAATAGTATTGATTTTTGATAATAACTGGTTCAAATTCTAAGATAAATCTTTTATAGTTAAATTTTATTTTTTTTAGAAGACTCATTGTAGTAAATTTTAAAATATAATTATCTTTGCACACGTTTGTATTTTTCAAATAATGAAGAAAAGAATCACGATTAAAGATATTGCAAAGGTGCTGAATGTTCATCATTCAACAGTTTCGCGTGCATTACGCAACGATCCGCGAGTAAATGCAAAAACGCGTGATACAGTGTTAGCTTATGCCCGCGAGCATGAATATCAAACAAATATGAATGCTGTTCAGTTGCGTGGAACCAGCAATAATGCCATTGCACTGATAGTCCCAAATATCAATCACTCTTTCTTTGCTGATATTATTAGTCAACTCACCAATCTGGCATATAATAAAGGTTATGTCATTTCAGTTTTTCAATCAAACGAAAAATATCAGCAGGAAAAAGAAATCGTGAACACCATTATTCAACATAATTTTGCAGGCGTAATTGTTTCTATTGCAAAAGATACCATTAACAGTGACCACTTTGCGCTACTGAAAAAATTTGGAATTCCTCTGGTTTTCTTCGACCGTGTTTGTGAAGATATTTTTACACCAAAAGTAAAGGTAAATAATTACGAAATTACTGCAAATGCTACAGAATATCTGATAAAAAAAGGATATAGCAATATAGCACATTTTACTGGAACAACCAGTATCAATGTTTTCAGGGAAAGGCAAAATGGGTATGTAGACATTCTCCAGAAATACGGGATGGAATATGTGCAACCAATTGTAATTGAAGAAGATTTTAGTGTTGAAATAGGTAAAATTATCTTTTCAAGACTTTGGAATTTTTCGGTTAAGCCGGATGCAATTATATCATCTTCGGTTCATGTTTCAACCGGAATTTTACTCGAAGCTAGAAAATATGGCATTAAAATTCCTGAAGATTTAGGACTGATTACATTTGGAAGTTTACTTTCGTCTGAAATAATAGAACCCCAAATAACTTATATAGAACAGCCCGAATTGGAAATTGCAGCAATAGCGTTTGATTTACTCGAAAAAATGATCAAAAAAGAAATTCAGATTGGAGAACTGATTGAAAGACAAGTTCAGGCAGAAATCATTTTCAAAAAATCGTGTTAAGCAATTTATAAAATATAAATAATTCAAACAATTAATAATGCACACGTGTGCTAAATAAAATTAAATCTCATGTTAAAAGGAATTTCCCCTCTTGTAAGTCCCGAATTGTTAGCAGTTTTGGCACGTATGGGCCATGGCGACGAAATCATTCTTGCAGATGCTCATTTCCCCGGCGAAACATTTAATGGCCGTGTTTTGCGTGCCGACGGAATTCGCATTCCCGAATTGTTGGCAGCTATTTTACCGCTGTTCGAACTTGATGCCTATGTTCTACATCCCTTGGTCATGATGGCAGCTGTATCCGGCGATAGGCTCGATCCAAATGTAGAGGATTCGTATCTGAAAAGTATTCATATTAGCAATCCAAATGCACCAGCAATTGAACGTATCGACCGTTTTGCATTCTACGAAAGAACAAAATCGGCTTTTGCAGTAGTAATGACTGGCGAAACAGCTAAGTATGGAAATATTTTACTAAAGAAAGGTGTAACTCCAATTAATTCATAACTTATAATTCACAATTCATAATGTCATTCAAATCAAAAGCTGCTTATTTACCGGGAAACAGCACCGTAATTTTTAAAGATGTAGAATTTCCAAAACCCGGACATGGTGAAGTTCTGCTGAAAGTAAAATCATCCACTATTTGTGGTAGCGATATTCGCGCCATTTACCGTGAACATTTGGGAAAAGGCCCAGAAGGGTATCAAGATAAAATTTGTGGTCACGAACCTGCCGGTCAGATTATTGCTTGCGGTCCTGGCATGAAACGTTTTAAGGAAGGCGACCGCGTGGTTGTTTATCATATTTCGGGTTGCGGTTGTTGCAACGATTGCCGCCGTGGTTATATGATTTCATGCAAGAGCCCTTCGCGTGCAGCTTATGGCTGGCAGCGCGACGGCGGCATGGCCGAATACATGATTGCCGAAGAAAAAGACCTTGTACTTTTGCCTGATAGCCTGACTTATACCGATGGAGCTCAGATAGCCTGTGGTTTTGGTACTGTGTACGAAGGTTTAGAAAAAATTGGTATTTGTGGAAATGATGCTGTGCTTGTAACAGGTCTTGGTCCTGTTGGTTTGGCTGCTTTGATGCTTGCTAAAGCTCTTGGTGCACAAAAACTTGTTGGTGTCGATACTGTGGCTGAGCGTTGTCAGATTGCAAAAGACCTTGGTTTGGCCGACGAAGTTTTCGTTTCTGGTCCGGATGTATTAGAAAAAGTAATGGCAGTAACTAACGGAATGGGATTTGAAAGAACAGTGGATTGCTCTGGCCATACTTCTGCGCGTCAATTGGCTATTCGGGCTACGCGCCAATGGGGAAAAATGGTGATGATTGGCGAGGGTGGAACTGTGGAATTCAACCCAAGTCCGGACATTATCCACGACCAAAAAACTATTTACGGTTCATGGGTAACTTCAATCTGGCGCATGGAAGAATTGGTTGAGCGTATCGAGCGTTGGGGAATTCATCCTGAAGATTTGGTGACACACCGCTTCCAGTTACCACAAGCACCTGAGGCTTATTCTTTAATGGCTGAAGGGAAATGTGGTAAAGTGGCCATCGTTTTTGACGAAGAAATCAAATAATCCAGTTCCCCTTTAGGGGCTAGGGTTTAATACTAACAAAACAATACTAATTTAGTCCCCTTTAGGGGCTAGGGTTTATTATGCAAACAATAGATGCTTCAAAAGTTCCTTTTAAAACATTATCTACAGGCGATAAAATTCCTGTAATTGGTTTGGGAACATTCGGCTCGGACAATTATGATGCCGAAACCATTGCGCAAGCAGTAAAAACGGCTATAAAAATGGGCTACCGTCATATCGACTGTGCCTCGGTTTATGGCAATGAAAAAGAAATCGGTGCAGCTTTGCAGGAAGTTTTTGCCGAAGGAATTGTGACTCGTGAGGAACTTTGGATTACCTCTAAAGTATGGAACGACAAACACAAAGAAGTGGTTGAATCGTGCAAACAATCGTTGGCTGATTTGCAACTCGACTACCTCGATTTATATCTTGTTCACTGGCCATTTCCTAATTATCACGCTCCAAAATGTGATGGTGACTCGCGTAATCCGGATTCTGTTCCGTATATTCATACCGATTATATGAAAACCTGGGCACAAATGGAAAGTTTAGTTGAAGAAGGATTAGTAAAAAACATCGGTACTTCCAATGTAACTATTCCCAAAATGAAGCTAATTTTGCGTGACTGCCACATCAAGCCTGTTTTGAACGAAATGGAAATTCATCCGCATTTTCAACAGCCTGAATTATACAAGTTTATGAAAAATAATGGTGTGGAAGTAATTGGTTACAGTCCGATTGGTTCACCCGGTCGTCCCGAACGCGATAAAACTCCCGAAGACACTGTAGACATGGAAGATCCCATCATTGTGGCTATTGCCGAGCGACTTGGAGTTCATCCGGCAGTTGTTTGTCTGAAATGGGCAGTTCAACGTGGGCAAATTACCATTCCTTTTTCTGTAAAAACAGATAAAATGTTCAATAACCTGAAAGGAATTACCGAGGGTCCATTGACGGAAGATGAAATGGTGGCTGTATCGAAAATCGATAAAAACTGCCGATTAATAAAAGGTCAGGTTTTCTTGTGGGAAACAGCTAAAGGCTGGGAAGACCTTTGGGACTTGAACGGTGAAATAACCACATTATAAAGATTTGTACTCTTGATTCGGTAATATTGCTGGGTCAGGAGTTTCTTTTATCCAAACAGTTTCATGATTTATGTTGAAAAACATAATATTCTATTCTTCTTAATATTGAAGTTAATTCTATCTTTGCAACATTATCAGCATAGCTCAGCATAGTCAATTAATTGATATACTGAAATCAACGGTGACTATGCTGAATCAATCTAATTCTATCAATCTAATTACACAACAAAAAACTATGTCACACCCAAAACTTATTACCAAGGAGTACAAACTTCCATATATATTTATCACTTCGTTATTTTTCCTGTGGGGAATAGCTCATGGAATGCTTGATACGTTGGACAAACATTTTCAGCAGATTCTACATTTACATAAATGGCAGTCGAGTTTTATACAATTTGCATTGTACGGAGCTTATTTCAGCATGGCAATTCCAGCCGGAATGTTTATGCGGCACTATGGTTACAAAAAAGGAATCGTACTGGGTTTGTTGTTATTTGCGTCGGGTGCGTTATTGATTGCTGCAACAGCGGGTTTTGAATCATTCTGGGTATTCCTTGCATGTTTATTTCTATTGGGATGTGGTTTGGCTACACTGGAAACAGCTGCAAATCCATATACCACCAAATTAGGCCCCAGAGAAACGGCCGAAAGAAGAATCAACCTTTCTCAATCTTTCAATGGATTAGCTTGGGTGCTGGGACCACTTATTGCTTTGTACATTTACGACAGTAACAGTCAGGTAAAAGGAGAGAAATTTTATTCGACCATTTTACCTATGTTAGTCATTGGATTATTGGTGCTCTCTGTTGCGTTTGTATTTATGCGCTTGAAACTTCCCGAAATCAGCGAAGAAGATGAAATTCATGCACACGGCTTTGTTGAAACAGCAACCGAAGAAAAACCTACATTTCATATTCCACTGAAAAAACAACCACATTTCGTTTTTGGTGTTATAGCTCAATTTTCGTATGTAGCTGCACAAACGGGGATTTTTAGCTATCTTATTAATTTTGTGACCGATGCCGGACAACATCCACGCTTTGATGTGAAGTTAGCTCCTTACTTTTTAAGTATCGGTTTTGCCTTGTTTATGATTGGCAGGATAAGCGGAAGTTATTTAATGTCGCTGATAAAACCGACCAAACTATTAGCAATGTGCGCAATTTTTGCGGCTATATTATTGCCTGTGGTAAGCATGAAGTTAGGTTGGGTATCTTTAATTTCTCTATATGCCGTATTTTTCGTGATGTCAATTATGTTCCCAACCATATTTGCATTGGCCATAAAAGATTTAGGGCCACAAACCAAAAAAGCTTCATCTTTTCTGGTAATGGCAATTGTAGGTGGTGCTGTATTTCCGCCATTAATGGGTTTAATTGCCGATAATTTTGGAATGTCAATCGGATTTTTAGCGCCAATTCCGTTCTTTGCATTTATCGCATTTTATGCTCTGAGGGGTCATCGGGTTAGATCGATTTAAAAATTAATTGTCAAAATGCCACAAATCAAATTCACTCACTCAACTTCAAAAATCAAATCACTTGCCGATGGAATTAGTTATTCCATTATGCAGGGCGATTTGAAACTGGGTGATAATTTACTTTCCATAAATGAAGCCAGTGCCCTGTATAAAGTCTCCCGCGATACAGTTTTTAAAGCTTACAACGAGCTGAAACGGAGAGAAATAATTGATTCAAATCCAACAAAAGGTTACTTTGTCAAAGGCGAAGTGAATCATGTTTTGCTTTTGCTTGATACTTACTCGTCGTTTAAACAAAATCTGTATCATAGGTTTGTGGCTAATTTACCCGAAAATTATAAAGTAGATTTGATTTTTCATCAATATAATGAACGGCTTTTTGAAACAATAATTCGCGAAAATATTGGTAAATACAGCATGTATGTGGTAATGAATTTCTCAAACGATCAATTTTCCGAAGCTCTGAAATTAATACCTTCGAACAAACTTTTACTGCTTGATTTTGGAAATTTTGAAAAAACAGACTATTCATTTATTTGTCAGAATTTCGATCAATCGCTTTACAATTGCCTGAAAGAAGGTGAAGCCCTCTTGAGAAAGTATACCAAACTAACTTTTGTTTTTCCTGAGGAAGTTTGTCATCCGGTAAGTGCAATTGAATACTTTAAAAAGTTCTGTTTTGAGCAAAATTTCGAGTACGAAATTATCAGAAATGAGTCTGATTGGAAAGGAGTCGAAGCTGGAACTGCTTATTTGTGCATTTTATCCGAAGATTTAGTAAAAATAATAAAAGATGCTGATATCACCGGATTAAATATTGGAAGTGATATTGGTTTAATTTCCTATAACAATGAAGCCGTGTTGGAAGTAATTAAAAACGGAATTTCGGCTATTAGTGTCGATTTTGGCTTAATGGGGGAGAAAGCAGCAAATTTTGTAACAACAAAGAAACCGATACAGGAATACTTGACAACCAGATTGATTATCAGAAATTCCATTTAAAAATAACACATTGCCCATAAAGTAGAAATGAAATAGAAATTATTTTTTTTGAACGCAAAACAGCACAGTTCAGCATTGCAGATATAGAAATTTTAAAATTCAAACAAACTAATATAAACCACTTCTTTTCTTCATTTGGGGTTAGGAGTAATTCATTTTTTAAAATCATGAAAACAGGAAGATTGCAAGGTGAAAATCCAAAAATTGGGATTCGACCTACCATTGACGCCCGTCAAGGTGGCGTACGCGAATCGCTTGAAGCTCAAACCATGAACATGGCAAAGAACTTAGCCAGCTTTATCAGTTCAACGCTGAAATATAGTGATGGAACCCCGGTGGAATGCGTGATTGCAGATAGTACCATTGGACGTGTGGATGAGGCGGCAGCTTGTGCCGAGAAATTTAAACTGTCGGGCGTTGGTGCAACAATTACCGTTACTCCGGCATGGTGCTATGGCAGTGAAACCATCGACATGGATCCGCATATGCCTAAAGCCATTTGGGGATTCAACGGAACTGAACGTCCGGGAGCAGTTTATTTAGCTGCTGCATTGGCCGGTCATAATCAGAAAGGATTGCCGGCATTCGGCATTTATGGTCGCGATGTGCAGGATGGCGGCGACAATACAATTCCAGCAGATGTACAGGAAAAAATTATTCGTTTTGCAAAAAGTGCAATTGCGGTAGCAACTTTAAAGGGTAAATCGTATTTGTCGATTGGTTCGGTTTCAATGGGGATTGCCGGTTCTATTGTAAACACAGATTTTTTTCAGGAATATCTGGGGATGCGCAACGAATCTGTGGACATGAGCGAAATCAGCCGCCGTGTTCAATTGGGCATTTTTGATCCTGAAGAATTTAAAAAAGCAATGGACTGGACTACAAAAAACTGCAAACCAAACGAAGGTGAAGATACAAACGATGATGATAAAAAGAAATCGCGCGAAGTGCTTGATAAGGATTGGGAATTTGTAGTGAAAATGACCATGGTAATGCGCGATTTGATGATTGGAAACCCAAAACTGGCTGAGCTTGGCTTTGGCGAAGAAGCATTGGGTCACAATGCCATTGCCTCCGGTTTTCAGGGTCAACGCCAGTGGACTGATTTTATGCCAAATGGTGACTTTGCCGAAGCAATTCTGAATACTTCGTTCGACTGGAATGGCATTCGTGAAGCATTTATCGTAGCAACTGAAAACGACTCGTTGAACGGCGTGGCTATGTTGTTTGGAAAATTAGTAACCAACACGGCTCAGGTTTTTGCTGATGTGCGCACTTATTGGAGCCCTGAAGCTGTAGAGCGGGTAACTGGTCATAAATTGCAGGGTTTGGGAGCTAACGGGCTGATTCACTTGATTAATTCAGGTTCGGCAGCGTTGGATGGCAGCGGACAACAAACGATTGACGGAAAACCAGCCATGAAACCATTCTGGGAAATTACTGACGAAGATGTACAAAAAACGTTGGATGCAACAACCTGGTATCCTGCTGATTGTGGTTACTTCCGTGGCGGAGGTTTTTCGTCTAAATTCATATCAAAAGGTGGAATGCCGGTAACGATGGCTCGTATCAACCTGATTAAAGGTCTTGGTCCGGTGCTTCAGTTGGCCGAAGGTTGGACAGTGGAAATTCCGGCTGAAGTTCATAAAGTGTTGGACGACCGTACCAACAAAACATGGCCAACAACATGGTTTGCTCCACGTCTGACAGGTGAAGGCAACTTTGCAGATGTGTATTCGGTAATGAATAACTGGGGTGCTAACCACGGTGCATTCAGTTACGGACACATTGGTGCCGATTTGATTACATTGGCTTCGATGTTACGCATTCCGGTGTGTATGCATAATGTTGATGAAAGTGAAATTTTCCGTCCAAGTGCCTGGGCTGCTTTCGGGATGGACAAAGAAGGTTCAGATTACCGTGCTTGTCAAACTTATGGTGCATTGTATAAATAGTAAAGATAACCCCAATCCATTAGATAATGGATTGGGGGTTTAGCAAAATTCAAAGTTTTAAAGTCAAAATAGACAATAACATGTATTCAATCAATGAATAACTTTGCAGCACTTTAAAAATAATATGAAAAACAAATCATTTTTAGCATTCGACCTTGGTGCCACTAGTGGTCGTTCTATCCTTGGCACAATTGAAAACGGACGTCTTCAAATGAAGGAACTTACGCGTTTCCCGAACCAAATTCTTCAAATAGGGAACCATTTTCACTGGAACATCTATTCTCTATTTGAACATCTGAAAGCAGGATTAGTTGCTGCAAAGGATGAAGGTGTTGAAATCACTTCAATAGGTATTGATACATGGGGCGTTGACTTTGCCTTGTTAGCGGAAGACGGTTCTATTCTTGGCGCTCCTTATGCGTACCGTGACCCACATACAGTCGGTGCCCCGGATAAATACTTTCAAATCATACCCCGTGAAAAAGTATATGACCTTACTGGAATTCAGGTCATGAATTTCAATAGCTTGTATCAGCTTTTTGCGTTAAGTCAGGCCAATAATTCGTTGCTTAAAGTCACCAAAGAAATTTTATTTATGCCCGATGCGTTAGCATATTTACTCACCGGAAATAAGGTAGTGGAATATACTATTGCTTCTACTTCGCAAATATTAAATCCACGTACCAAAAAGTTTGAAGCTGAATTACTCGAAAAAGCAGGTGTTTTACCTTCTATCTTGGGCGAAATTGTTATGCCTGGTCATGTAATTGGAACGTTAAGAGATGATTTAGCCGAAGAAAGCGAATTGGGTAAAGTAAATGTAGTGGCTGTTGCCGGACACGATACAGGTGCAGCTGTTGCAGCAGTTCCTGCGTCAAATGAAAACTTTGCATACCTAAGCTCAGGAACTTGGTCATTGATGGGTATTGAAGTAAAAGATGCCATTATTAATGAAGAAACTTTCAACTATAATTTTACTAACGAAGGTGGTGTTGAAGGAACAACCCGTTTCCTGAAAAACATTACCGGAATGTGGATATTGGAACAATGTATGAAGGAATGGAAGAAAGATGGTATCACATATGCATACGAAAAAATTGTACAAATGGCCGATACAGTTGCTCCATTCCAGTCATTAATTGATCCTGATCATACTTCATTTGCAAGCCCCGGATGCATGACTAAAGCTATTCAGGATTATTGCTCGGCTACCGGACAAAAAATGCCTCAAACTCACCCGGAATTTGTTCGTTGTATCTTCGAAAGTCTTTCATTGAAATACCGCTATATTCTTGGTTTATTGAAAAATATGGCTCCGTTTCCTATTGAAAAACTGCATGTAATCGGTGGCGGATCAAAAAATCCGTTATTGAATCAATGGACTGCTAACTCTATCGGACTGCCGGTAGCTGCTGGACCTTCGGAAGCAACGGCTATTGGGAATATTATGATTCAGGCAAAAGCTGCCGGCTGTGTTGAATCGCTGCTGGAAATGCGCCAAATTATAGCCAAATCGGTTCATATTGATGAATTTGAACCTGAAAATTCAGAAATTTGGGCGGAAGCTTATCAGAAATTTGTCAATGTAACAGGATTAAAATAATACTAATCAAAATTACGATTGATAGTATGTTTTTTTCAATCGTAATTTGTAAATGAACAAATCGTAAATAATATATGGCTGTTGTAGTTATTCTGCCCAAACAAGGGCAATCGGTTGAAAGTTGTATCATCACTGAAATCAAAAAGAAAAAAGGTGATACCGTAAAAAAAGGGGATGTTTTGTTTGCCTACGAAACGGATAAAGCTTCGTTCGAAGAAGAATCGCCTGTGGATGGTGTGGTATTGGAAAGTTTTTATAACGAAGGCGATGAAGTTCCTGTGTTATTAGACATGATGGTTATCGGTCTGCCGGGTGACGATTATGCAGGATTACTTCAGACAACAGACAACAGACAACACTCAACAGTCAACGCAGAGCCGCAAGCAGTTGAACCAGAAAAAGTGGAAAGTGCAGTCCCAACTCAAAACTCAGAACTCAAAACTCAAAACTCTTCATTCGTTTCTCCTCGTGCTAAAAACTTAGCCGAAAAAGAAGTTTTGAATGCTAGCGAACTGGCCGGTTCAGGTCCGAAAGGTCGAGTAATTGAAAAAGACGTGTTGGCTGCACTCGAAAACCGTCCGAAACTGACTTCATTAGCTAAGAAAATTGTTGCAGAAGAAGGAGTTCAACCACAAGGTGCAGGTTCTGGTCTTGCAGGAACTGCAAAAGCAGCTGACTTATTGCCTCCGCCGATAAACGCAGTTTACGGTGTAGACTATGAAGACAAAAAACTTTCGAATATGCGCAAGCTTATAGCAAAAGCAATGCATTCTTCGTTGCAAAATTCAGCGCAACTTACTCATCATTTGGGTGCAGACGCAAGAAATATTCAAAATTTACGCAAGAAGGCTAAAAAAGCTTTCGAAGCTGGAACGTTGTCAGCTAATCTTACTATCAACGATTTCGTTTGCTTTGCGGTAGTAAAAGCATTAAAAAAATTCCCGAACGTAAACTCACATTTCTTAGGTGAATCAATGCGTTTGTTCAACAAAGTTCATTTGGCGCTAGCTGTTGATACAGAACGTGGTTTAATGGTTCCGGTCGTTCGTAATGCGGATGACTTATCAATTATCGGATTAGCCAATCAGTTTAAAGAAATTGCAAATGGTTGTCGTAAAGGAGGTATTGCGCCAGAATTATTATCTTCGGAAGCCGCTACATTCACTGTTTCTAACCTTGGAGCCTACGGAGTGGAAATGTTTACTCCGGTAATCAATTTGCCTCAATCAGCTATTTTGGGTGTGAATACCATTGTTCCTCGCCCGAAAGATTTAGGTGATGGTGTTTATGGATTTGTGCCTTATATTGGACTTAGTTTAACATACGATCACCGTGCACTGGACGGCGGCGAAGCAACCCGCTTTTTGAAACAAATAGCCATCGAGATTGAAACATTGGAAGTTGAGCTGTGACTCCAAACCCCTAAAGGGGCTTAAAGACCAAGTTTCTTTGGTTTATAGTGGTCTAAAGGAATAAAGTTTTAATTTTGTAAGTTGATTAAAACAAATAATACTAACATCTCTTTTTCCCCTTTAGGGGTTAGGGGTTATTCTAATTTTATATGTACGACTTAATTATAATCGGTGGTGGTCCGGCCGGATATGTAGCTGCAGAACGTGCAGGTCATAAAGGACTTTCAGTAATATTATTCGAAAAAAAAGCAATGGGTGGTGTTTGCCTCAACGAAGGTTGCATACCAACTAAAACTATGCTTTACAGTGCCAAAACATACGAAAACGCTTTGCACGGTGATAAATACGGTGTGTATGGCGATAATATCCGTTTTGATTACGGTAAAATTGTTGCCCGAAAAAATAAAGTGGTTCGCAAATTAGTTGCCGGTGTGGAAAGCGCCATGAAAACAAATCATGTAACCGTGGTGAAAGGCGAAGCTACAATTGTTGGTCGCAGCCCGAAAGGTGTTGAAGTGACCTGTGGTGGTGAAACTTATCTTGGTACAAACTTATTGATTTGTACAGGTTCGGAAGCGTTTGTTCCACCCATTCCGGGATTAGCCGAAGCAGGCGACATTATTCTTACCAACCGAGAAATTCTTGATTTGAAAGAGCAACCAAAATCATTGGTAGTGATCGGTGGAGGTGTTATCGGGATGGAGTTTGCAAGCTTTTTCAACAGCCTTGGCACAAAAGTGACGATCGTGGAAATGCTTCCTGAAATTTTGGGAAACAACGATTTTGAAATATCTGCCATGCTTCGTGATATTTACGGAAAGAAAGGCATTGAATTTAATTTGAATGCCAAAGTGGTGAAAGTCGATGGCAACAAAGTGATCTTCGAAAAAGAAGGTAAAACCGAAACGGTTGAAGGAGATAAAATCTTGGTAAGTGTTGGTCGTCGTGCAATAACAAAAGGTTTCGGATTAGAAAATCTGAACGTTGAGTTGTTCAAAGGTGGTATCAAAACCGATGAAAAAATGCGCACCAATGTACCCAATGTATTTGCAGCAGGCGATGTCACCGGATTTTCATTATTGGCACACACTGCCAGTCGCGAAGGCGAAGTGGTGGTAAATAACCTCACAGGACGTCCTGACCAAATGAGATACAATGCAATTCCGGGTGTAGTTTATACAAATCCGGAAGTTGCAGCAGTTGGTGAAACCGAAGAATCTGCCAAAGCGAAAGGAATTGCCTATAAAGTAGCTAAACTGCCTATGGCTTATGCCGGTCGATTTGTAGCTGAAAACGAAGGTGGAACAGGATTATGCAAAGTGCTGGTTGGCGAAAAGTACAACGAAATAATAGGCGTTCACATGTTGGGAAATCCCGGCAGTGAAATGATTTATGGAGCTTGTATGGCCATTGAACAGGAAATGACACTGGCAGAAATGCAGGAAGTGGTTTTTCCACACCCAACCGTTAGCGAGATATTTAAAGAAACAATTTTTGCATTTTAAGACTTAAACACAAAGACACCAAGTCACAAAGAAAACAATAAATATATTTGTGTCTTCGTGTCTCCGTGTTGAAAAAAATAACAAACAAACAAACCAATAATACAATGCCAAAAGTACAGCACATTGACCCGTCAGAAATGCGTAAACCGGGTTTTGTGGAATTTCAACCGATTCCAGTAAATCAATATCAAAAAACCGTCAAAGACGAAAAAGGTAATTTTACCAACGAAGAGTTCAAAGCCATTTATCACGACATGGTATTGATTCGTGAGTTCGAAACCATGATTAACCTGATTAAAACCAAAGGTGAGTATAACGGAACTCCGTACAATCACCCTGGTCCTGCTCACTTGTCTATCGGACAGGAATCGGCAGCAGTAGGTATGGCGTGGACTTTGACCGTTGACGATTATATTTTTGGAAGCCACCGTTCACACGGCGAAATCCTTGCCAAAGGTATGTCGGCTATCCATAAATTGGACGACAAACAGTTGACGGACATCATGGAATCGTTCTTTGATGGAGCTGTATTGGCAGTAGTAAAAAAAGACTTTACAGGAACGACTAAAGAATTGGCTCGTCGCTTCCTTGTTTACGGAACATTGGCCGAAATATTTGCCCGTGTAACCGGTTTCAACCGCGGGTTGGGTGGTTCTATGCACGCTTTCTTTACGCCATTTGGTGTTTATCCTAACAACGCTTTGGTTGGTGGTTCGGGTGATATTGCTGTTGGTGCTGCATTATACAAAAAAATCAACCGCCAAAAAGGTTTGGTAGTTGCCAATATTGGTGATGCTTCCATGGCTTGTGGTCCGGTTTGGGAAGGTATTACTTTCGCGTCTATGGATCAGTTCCGCCAGTTGTGGGAAGGCGATATGCAAGGTGGATTGCCTGTTATTATCAACATTATGAACAACCAATACGGTATGGGCGGACAAACTGCCGGCGAAACCATGGGTTATGATATTGCGGCTCGTATTGGTGCAGGTGTAAATCCTGAGCAAATGCACGCCGAGCGTGTTGACGGTTACAATCCATTGGCTGTTATCGACGCTTACAAACGTAAACGCGTTATCCTTGAAGAGAAAAAAGGTCCTGTTTTATTGGACGTATTGACATATCGTTACAGCGGTCACTCGCCTTCGGATGCGTCTTCGTATCGTACCAAAGAAGAAGTGGAAGCATGGGAAGCGCAGGATTGTATCGCTTCTTTCGGGAAACAAATGGTTGAAGCAGGCGAAGCTACTCAAGCTGACCTTGATGCAACATGGGCTGATGTGAAAGCATTGGTGTATGATATGTTCCTGAAATCAATCGACGATGCTGTTTCTCCACGTATGACCAATGCACAAATCATTGGCGACATGATGTTCTCGAACGGTTCGGTTGATTCTTTCTCAACTGCTACGCCTGATGTTTTGATGCCATTGGCCGAAAACTCACGTGTAAAGAAAATTGCTGCCAAAGAACGTTTTGCTTTTGATGGGGATGGAAAACCATTCAGCAAAATGAAACAATATCAGTTGCGCGATGGTATTTTCGAAGCTATGATGGATCGTTTCTACAAAGATGCGTCATTGGTGGCTTATGGTGAAGAAAACCGCGATTGGGGTGGTGCGTTTGCCGTTTATGGCGGTATGACCGAAGCACTTCCTTACCACCGCTTGTTCAACTCGCCTATCGCCGAAGCGTCTATTGTGGGTACTGCCATTGGTTACGCCATGTGTGGTGGCCGCGTAGTTCCTGAAATTATGTATTGCGATTTCTTGGGTCGTTGCGGTGATGAGGTGTTCAACCAAATGCCTAAATGGCAATCGATGAGCGGCAATGTATTGAAAATGCCTATCACGCTTCGTGTATCGGTAGGTTCAAAATACGGGGCACAACATTCGCAGGACTGGACTTCGTTGGTGACTCAAATCCCCGGCTTGAAAGTTTGTTTCCCGGTAACTCCTTACGATGCCAAAGGGTTGATGAACTCAGCTTTGCAGGGAACCGATCCAGTTGTTTACTTCGAAAGCCAACGTATCTACGAAATTGGTGAGCAATTCCACAAAGGTGGTGTGCCTGAAGGTTACTACGAAATTCCATTTGGTGAGCCGGACGTAAAAAAAGAAGGAAAAGACATTACGTTCCTAACCGTTGGTCACACATTATATCCTGCGTTGAAAGCAGCACAAGAATTGGAAGAAAAATATGGCTTGAGTGCCGAAGTTATCGACGCTCGTTCGTTGGTACCTTTCAACTACGAACAAGTGGTTGCTTCGGTGAAGAAAACAGGTAAAATCATTGTGGCTGGCGATGCTTGCGCACGTGGTTCGTTCCTGAACGACTTTGCAACGAACATCAGCACCCTTTGCTTCGACTATCTGGACGCTCCGGTTTGTGTTCTTGGTTCACGCAACTGGATTACTCCGGCCTTCGAATTGGAAGATTCATTCTTTCCACAAGTAAGCTGGTTCCTGGATATAATCAACGAACGCATCCAACCACTGGCAGGCTATGTTCCAGGTCAGAACTTTACGGATGCAGAGTTTATCCGGAGGTCGAAAATGGGGGTGTAAAGCCCCCTAAATCCCCCGAAGGGGGACTTTAAGAACCACTAAGGCACTAAGTACACAAAGATTCACGGAGTGATCTGGTGCCTTAGTGCTAAATTTAGTTCCAATCGGGTCTCGCGGTTTTTAACCGCGGATATTTAGAAAAGGAAGAACACGGTTGAAAACCGCGAAACCCAAAGAGAAGAAATGCGTTTGGAAAAACCCTATGATCCGGCGGAAAATTGCAACAGCAGCATTCCGAAATGCTTGGGAGTAAGTGAAAAATGGTAGGGCGGTACTGAAAAAGGAGATGTCATTACTCCGAAATGTCAGGGAAGCACTCCGAAATGCGATGTCGGAACTGAAAAACGACAGGGAGGCACTGAAAAATGAGAGGGAAGCAGTATACGAACCATTTTTCAGATGCAAAATACAAATTTTAAATAACTAACTACATAATACTAACTAGAAAATCCCCTTTAGGGGATAGGGGTCATGAAAAACACAAAAGTAAACGCACACCTCCACACACCTTATTCGTTCAGTGCATTCAAAAATGTGGACGAAGCATTAGACATGGCCGTTGTCGAAGGCGTAAAGGTAGTGGGGATCAATGATTTTTATACTACTGCCGGCTACAAAGCCTGGGCAGTTGGTTGCAAGGAACGCGGCTTGTATCCGTTGTTCAATATAGAGTTTATCAGTCTGAACGAAGCCGACCAAAAAGCCGGTCTGCGTGTGAACGATCCCGGAAATCCCGGTCGTACCTACCTGAGTGGCAAGGGCCTTTCGTATCCGTTCGTGCTGCCTGAGCCTTTTGCTACGCAATTGGCCGATGTACGCGCCGAAGCCAATGCACAGGTGGAAGCTATGTGTGGCAAAGTAAATGAAATCCTGTCTGCAAATAATGCCGGTTTTGCGCTCGACTTCGAATGGATTAAAAACGACCTTACCAAAGGTTCAATCCGCGAACGTCATTTGGCAAAAGCATTGCGCCTGAAAGTATATGAAGCTTGCGGAAACGATGAAGCCAAAATCCAAGAACTTTTCGGAAAACTATTTGCCGGAAAAGACCTAAAATCAGGCATTAATGACATAGCCGGAGTGGAAAACGAAATCCGCGGCAACTTGCTCAA
Organism: Paludibacter sp.; assembly: GCA_031292575.1. Lineage (GTDB taxonomy): Bacteria > Bacteroidota > Bacteroidia > Bacteroidales > Paludibacteraceae > Paludibacter. The sequence goes on along the minus strand of JARLGX010000015.1, from coordinate 82,744 downwards.
AGCGGGTGGGGGAGCATTTGTTCCCGAAGATCCGAAAGCATTTTTGCCTATGCAAACCGTTTGCGATATTATCGTGGCGGGCGGCGGCATACCAACGTATCCGTTCCTGGCCGACGATGCCAAAGGCGGTTATACCGATTTCGAAGGCGATTTGGAGCGCGTGGCTCAACAATTGACAGAGCGTGGTTTTCATTCGGTAGAGTTTATAACGACAAGAAATAGTGTGGAATTGCTGGAAAAATACGCCAGCTATTTGCACGATCAGGGCTTTGTAGTAACTTTCGGTAGTGAGCATAATACTCCTGCTATGGAACCTGTCGAGCTTTTTGCGCGTAACAGCACGCCACTTACCGACCGTTTGATGCAAATCAACTACGAAGGAGCTTGCGTGGTAGCTGCACATCAATTCTTAGTAACTGAAGGATTAAAAGGATATATTGATTCAATTGGAGATGTTGACAGAAGCAGGCGAGCAGAGTTTATTAAGTTGGGAGATCAATTGATAAACCAATAAAAAAGAACCTCTAACTCTAAAGGGAAACTATGCAAGTTTGTCTTCATAATTCCTTATTGATATTAGGCATATAAAAAATAAATTTCAAATGAATAATACAGAAAATGATAATACTCGCTCCACAACTCCCCCTTTAGGGGGTCGGGGGGTCATTCAAGACTTAATTTCAATATCGCAATTTTACGGTCGTGATAGCCGTTTCGTAATTGCAGGCGGTGGAAACACCTCGTACAAAAACGCAGAGAAAATCTGGGTAAAAGCCAGTGGCTCGTCATTGGCAACCATTACCGAAGATGGTTTTGCTGTGTTGGACAGAGCCAAACTAAACCTCATGTCCGACAGAACTTACAGCACTAACGCAGCTGAACGTGAAGAGGAAGTGAAAAACGATTTGGCTGCAGCTACTTTGACCAAAGGCAAACGTCCATCGGTGGAAACGTCGATGCATAACGTGATTGACTTTTCCTTTGTGGTACATTTACATCCAACCATTGTAAACGGGTTGATGTGTGCCCGAAATTCCGAAAGCGAATTAAAAAAACTGTTTGGGAAAAATGCTTTGTTCATTGAATATACCGATCCGGGTTATGTTTTATTCAAAAAAGTGGAAGATGCTATCAAAGCTTTCCGCGCACAAGATGGAGCTGAGCCTGCTGTTATCTGGTTGCAAAACCACGGTATTTTCGTGGGTGCCGACAGCATTGAAGAAATAAAATTCCTGTACAATAAAATTCTTTCTACTCTTAATGATAGCCTCACTTCAAGTGAGACTATCAATAAAATGTTTAATGAACCTCGCGCTACTTGCAGTTGCACCGGACAAATTCTTCCGGGAATGCGTATGATGCTTTCTACCGAAGGTTTGAAAACCCTGAAAGTGCGCAACAATGCCCTGATTAAATACTTCTATGACAGCGAAGAAAATCAGGACAAAATTGCAAAACCTTTCACGCCGGATGCCATTGTTTATTGCAAATCGAACTATATTTTCCTCAACGACGAAGAACCGGAAGCCGTATTGGCCGAAGCTGCGAAACAAATTCCGGCTTTCACAGCCAAGTTTGGTTATCAACCAAAAGTAATTCTGATCAAAGGAATTGGTTTAGTGGCTGTGGGCGATAATGCTGCTCAGTGTGATATTATTCTGGACGTGTTCGAAGATGCAATGAAGATTGCATTTCTTTCCGAATCGTTCGGTGGTGCCCATCCAATGACACAAGCTCAGATAGATTTTATCGACAACTGGGAAGTGGAAAACTACCGTCGAAGTGTGGCGGCCGGAGCTTCAAAAGGTCGTGCGGAAAATAAAACCATTATCGTTACCGGAGCTGCACAGGGCTTTGGCGAAGGAATTGCCCGCTGTTTATTGCAGGAAGGTGCTAACATCGTGGTGGCCGATATGAACGAAACGGTTGGTTGTGCTACTGTGGAACGTTTCAACAGCATGGCAAAAAGCAACCGGGCTATTTTTGTGAAAACCAACGTAAGCGAAATTCCAAGCATCGAAAACCTTGTTCACGAAACCGTATGCAACTTTGGAGCTATCGATACGTTCATTAGCAATGCCGGTGTGCTGCGTGCGGGTGGTTTGGACGATATGACGCCGGAAGATTTCGAATTCGTAACGAAAATCAACTATAACGCTTATTTCTATTGCACCAAAGTGGTTAGCCGCGTAATGAAGCTGCAAACTAACTATGCACCGGAGTATTATGCAGACATTATTCAGGTAAATTCTAAATCGGGATTGCGTGGCAGCAAAGCTAACTTCGCTTATGCCGGTGGTAAATTTGGCGGTATTGGTCTGACTCAATCATTTGCATTGGAACTGGCTCCTTTCCGTATCAAGGTGAACTCCATTTGTCCGGGTAACTTCTACGAAGGTCCGCTGTGGAGTGATCCTGAAAACGGTTTGTTTGTTCAATACTTAAATGCGGGTAAAGTGCCCGGCGCGAAAACCATTGATGATGTGAAAGCGTTTTATCTGGCACAAGTCCCCATGAAAAAAGGATGCTCGCCTGAAGATGTAACCAAAGGTGCGTTGTACTTGATGGAACAATGTGGCGAAACCGGACAGGCATTGCCAATTACAGGTGGGCAGGTGATGCTGAGCTAAGACAGACCCCTAACCCCTAAAGGGGAACTATGCAAGTCTGTCTTTATAATCTTATAGTGGTTTCGACTAAAATAAAAAGAATTATTAGTACAAATTTTAAAAATACCCTGTTGAATTTATTTTGGAGACGAAACTAATTCAGTTCCCCTTTAGGGGTTAGGGGTTCTTATTTCTATGAAAACAAAAGCAATCCGTTTATACGGCAAAAAAGATCTTCGCTTGGAAGAGTTCGAATTGCCACAGATTAAAGACAATGAAATATTGGCCAAAGTAGTTTCCGACTCGTTGTGTATGTCGTCGTACAAAGCTTCTACACAGGGATCCGATCACAAACGAATACCGAATGATGTGGCTGAAAATCCCATCATTATTGGTCATGAGTTTGCCGGTGAATTGGTGGAAGTGGGAGCAAAATGGGCACACAAATTCAAAACCGGAGATAAATTTTCGATTCAACCGGCATTGAACTTCGAAGGCGGTCCTGTTGGTGTTTTAAGTGCGCCGGGATATAGCTATCCATACATTGGTGGCGATGCGACTTACGTGATTATTCCGAACGAAGTGATGGAAAAAGACTGTTTGTTGGCTTATCATGGCGAAGGATTTTATCCTGCCTCGTTGGCCGAACCGCTTTCGTGTGTGATTGGTGCTATGCATGCCAATTATCATCTTTCTCCGGGAAGTTATGTCCACAAAATGGAAATCGTTGACAGAGGTAAAATGGCGATTTTAGCCGGTGTTGGTCCAATGGGATTAGCAGCAATCAATTATGTGTTGCATCGCGATGACCGTCGCCCTGCACTTTGCGTGGTAACCGATGTGGATCAAACCCGTCTCGATCGTGCAGCGTCGCTTTATACCGTTGAATTTGCCGCTTCACGAGGTATTGAATTATTGTACGTTAACACAGCCACCATGCAGAATCCGGTGGAAGAACTTAAAGCCATTACGTATGGCGAAGGTTTCAATGATGTATTTGTGTTTGCACCCGTAAAACCTGTTGTGGAACAGGCTGACGCTATTCTGGGGTTTGATGGTTGCCTGAACTTTTTTGCAGGACCGGGTGATCCAAACTTCAGTGCAACATTCAATTTCTACAATGTACATTATGGTTATACTCACGTTGCAGGAACCAGTGGCGGAAATAATGATGATATGGTTGAAGCACTCAAAATGATGAGCAAAGGCCTTGACCCCGCAGGGTTGGTAACACATATCGGCGGTTTAAACTCGGTGATTGAGGCCACTAACCATTTACCGGAAATCCCGGGAGGAAAGAAACTGATTTATACACACATTGAAATGCCTTTGACTCCGATTTCGGATTTTGCTAAATTGGGAGAATCAAATCCGGTTTTCAAAACGCTGGCTGAGATTTGTTCAAAAAATCAGGGTTTATGGAGTGTGGAAGCCGAAAGCTTCTTGCTGGCAAATGCGGACAAGCTGTAAAGGTACAAAACCAGATAATTCTATTTTGGGTAGGTGGTTTTTAAGTTAAGAATAAAGATTTGTATTAGTTATAAACATCCTGATATGTTATTTTCAGTTTCGAAAGTAATTATATTCCCCTTTAGGGGTTAGGGGTAAATTTTTTTAAAGATGAAACAATTAGATGTAAAATTAATGCATCCGGTAGAACAAATCAATGTGATTATCGGACGTATTTATCGAAGTGGAATGACTACCACTTCAGGTGGAAACATTTCCATTAAAGATGGAAACGGTGACATTTGGATAACCCCTTCGGCAGTTGACAAAGGATCATTGACAGTAAAGGACATTGTATGTGTGAAAAAAGATGGGACAGTAGTTGGATTACACAAACCTTCTTCAGAATATCCATTTCATAAAGCAATTTATGAAACCCGTCCCGAGTTGACTGCTATCATTCACGCACATCCACCCGGATTGGTAGCTTTCAGTATTGCCCGTCAGGTTCCCGATACCAATATAGTTCCTCAGGCTCGAAAAATTTGTGGTGAAATTGGTTTTGCCCCTTACGGTTGCCCAGGAAGTGAAGAATTAGGCAAGAAAATAGCCAATGAATTTAAAAATAAAAAATTCAAAGCTGTGATTATGGAAAATCACGGAGTAGTATTGGGTGGAACCGATATGATGGATGCATATCAGCGTTTTGAAACATTAGAATTTTGTTGCCGTACAATTGTAAATGCCGGTCGAATTGGTAAAATCAATACATTGACCGATGAACAAATTTCAAAATATACCACCCATTTTCCAAAGAATATTACACCATTTATGGATGTTGAATATCCTTCTGACGAACGTGAAATCCGTACGGATATGGTGAATATCATTCGTCGTGCCTGCGATCAGGGATTGATGATTTCGACCTACGGAACAGTTTCGGTACGCTGGAAAGATAATGATTTTTTGATTACACCGCGTGACGTAGCTCGTTGGGATATTCTTCCAAAAAACATTGTTCAGGTAAAAAATGGAATGGCCGAAGCCGGCAAAGAACCAAGCCGTTCGGTGGCACTTCATCACCGCATTTACCAATTGAATCCGCATATCAACTCGATTATTACCACGCAGCCAACCAACTTGATGGCTCATGCAGTGAGTCACCAGAAATTTGATGTGCGCACCATTCCCGAAAGCTGGATTTTCTTGCAGGATGTACCGTCTATTCCCTTTGAAAGCTTGTACACCGACACGGAAGAAATTGCTCAAATGTTTTCGAAAAACCGTGTTGTGATTGTTGAAAACGATTCAGTTATCGTTACAGGTAATAAACTTATTAATACGTTTGATTATCTGGAAGTCGCTGAATTCTCGGCAAATTCATTGGTTATGGCTTCGTCCATCGGACCGCTTCAACCAATGGGTGACAAGGAAATTGATGAACTGCGGGTAGCGTTTAATGTGAAATAAGACCCCCAACCCCCTAAAGGGGGCTTAAGACATAGAATCCTAAAGGGGAATTATGTAAGTCAATCTTCATAATCCCCTTTTTTCTCTTTTTTATAAGAAAGTATAAATCAATGTTTAATTAGTTTTTTTAGAAACAAAAGTAGCTTAGTTTCCCTTTAGGGACTAGGGTAGTTTTATCATGCAGATTATTCATTCTCTTTCCACATCGCCCACTTTCAACCTGGCAGCTGAGGAATTCTTGTTTTCCGAAAGGCAGGATGATTTGTTATTTTTGTATGTGAACGAGCCGAGTGTTATTATTGGTTGCAATCAGGCTATTCGGAATGAGGTTGATTTGGAATTTTGTAACGAGAATAATATTCAGATTGTGCGTCGGTTGTCGGGTGGGGGAGCAGTATATCACGATGAAGGAAATCTGAATTTTTGCTTTATTTCTAATAAAACTGAGGGTAAATCTTCACTTAATGATGAATTTCTTAAACCTATTGTTGATGTGTTGATTGATTTGGACATTCCAGTGAAAATTGGCTCACGCAAAGATCTTTGGCTGCAAAGCGAATATAAAATAACCGGAACAGCTTCGCATGTTGCCAAGAACAGGGAACTGCATCACGGAACATTGTTGTACAACACCGATTTGGAAATGCTTAAAAAAGCTCTAACTTCAAGAAGTAATGATAATTGTGTAAGAGCGATTGCTTCGGTTCGGAGCGTTGTAAAGAATTTGGGTACTTATTTCGAAGAACAAGGTAAAAGAACATTCTCTTTAATAGATTTTTATCAAATTATTTTCAATAGATTACTTGAATATTATAATCAGTATGAAATTTACCAACTATCTGAAAACGAAACTATTAAAATTAAGCTGTTAGAAATAAATAAGTATTGCCAGAAAGAATGGACTTATAAAAAATAATGAAAAGTAATTTATTGAAAAAATAAAAGTCTGAGATTTGTTATTTTGACACATAATGAAAGAAGTAAGTCTAAGTTGTAAGATTTCACTGCATATAAAATTACATAAAAATGCCTGCATAAAGATTGATTATGCAGGCTTTTTACTTTCTCTTTCAGCGGAAAGTGTGAGATTCGAACTCACGGAGCAGTTACCCGCTCAACGGTTTTCGAGACCGTCCCATTCGACCACTCTGGCAACTTTCCTTTGGATTGGGACTGCAAATGTACAATTAAATTTGAATTTAGGAATGGCAATTCTTGTAATAATCGTGCTCTTTGTTTGAAATTGATGAATTTAGGATTTTAAGTGAATTCTTAGGAACTTGAAATAAATTATAAATATACATATTTATTCGCGTTAAAGTAGCGAATTGAATATTTTAAGATGTGTAATCTATATCAGTGTAATAGACTGAAAATAATAACAATAATATTGCAACAAAATAATATTTGTTTGTATATTTGTTTCGTAAAAGTTCTTTGTAATCATATAAAATTTAACGCTATGAAAGCAGAACAAGTTCTTGATAATTTAAAACGGCGTTTTCCGAGTGAACCGGAATATTGTCAGGCCGTTGAAGAAGTATTACTCTCTATTGAAGAAATTTACAATGCGCATCCCGAATTTGAAAAACAAAACATTATCGAACGCATTTGTATTCCCGACCGTATCTTTTCGTTCCGCGTTACCTGGGTGGACGACAAAGGAAATGTAAAAACAAACATGGCTTATCGTGTGCAACACAACAATGCCATTGGCCCCTACAAAGGTGGAATTCGTTTCCACGAATCAGTTTGTCCTTCTATTCTGAAGTTTTTAGCTTTTGAACAAACATTTAAAAATGCACTGACTACACTGCCTATGGGTGGAGCAAAAGGTGGTTCCGATTTTAGTCCACAGGGCAAATCGGATGGTGAAATTATGCGATTCTGTCAGGCTTACATTTTGGAATTGTGGCGTCATATCGGACCGGAAACCGATGTTCCTGCCGGTGATATTGGAGTTGGTGGTCGCGAGGTAGCTTATATGTACGGCATGTACCGCAAGCTGGCTCACGAAAATACAGGAACATTTACGGGTAAAGGACTCGAATTTGGAGGCTCGCTTATTCGTCCCGAAGCAACCGGTTATGGCAATATTTATTTCCTTATGAACATGTTGAAACGAAAAGGAATTACTGATTTGAAAGGTCAGGTAGTGTCAATATCCGGATCAGGAAATGTGGCAACCTATACTGCCGAAAAGGTCATTGAACTGGGTGGAAAAGTAATAACAATGTCCGATAGTACCGGATACATATATGATCCTGATGGGATTGATACCGACAAACTGGCATATATTTTTGATTTGAAAAATGTTCAACGCGGACGTATTAAAGAATATGCAGTAAAATACGGTTGTAAATATGTTGAAGGTCAACGCCCGTGGAACGAAAAATGTACCATTGCATTGCCCTCGGCCACACAAAATGAAATCAACGGAGAAGAAGCTGAAATACTGGTGAAAAACGGGTGTATAGCTGTTTCTGAAGGAGCTAATATGCCTTCGACTATTGAGGCCGTAGAAGTATTTTTGAAAAACAAAATCCTGTACGCTCCGGGTAAAGCTGCGAATGCCGGTGGTGTTTCCGTTTCAGGTTTGGAAATGTCGCAAAACGCCATGAAACTCAGTTGGCCGAAAGAAGAAGTTGACAAACGCTTGCAGGATATAATGGCAAGCATTCACGAAGCCTGTGTAAAGTATGGTACTGAACCTGATGGTTTTGTAAATTATGTAAACGGTGCTAATATAGCTGGTTTTATGAAAGTGGCCAAAGCCATGATGGCACAGGGAGTGCTCTGATTAATTTTCAATATTAGTTAAGAAATGCCCAACATCTTGGGCATTTCTTACTTGATAGAAAAATTAAATAAAAAACAAAGTGGCACCAACAATACTGACAATGGCACCAATAACCTGTTGCGGACGGATTTTTTCTTTAAACATAATTGCTGAAGGCACAATAATGAAAATTGGCACAAGTCCCATTAGCGTAGAAGCTATGCCTGTTTTAGTATATTGAATGGCAAAAAGCCCCAATGCTACACCCACAAATGGACCAAAAAAAGCTCCGACAGTAACTGATTTCATGGCACTAGTGTGCGTAATTGCCTGATTAACTTTTTTCCAACGACTTAAAACTGTAATTAATATACCGAAACTTAGCAAGCCAAACATGGCTCGGATTTGAGTTGCAGCCACAGGATCGTAATGTCCAATACCTTTTTTGCTTAGAATCAGGCCAACAGCTTGTCCCAATGAGCCGCCAAATGCCAGTAAAAATCCTTTAAACGGGATATTTAACTTCATTTTCCGGTTCGAAATGGCAATGATAATACCAGCAACACTTACAATAATTGCAATAATATTTTTAGATGAAAGAATTTCGCCCAGAAAAAACCAACCAATAATAGCGGTAAGCATAGGAGCAAGGCTCATAATTAATGCAGCTGTTCGCGAGCCGATTATCATATATGATTGAAACAAAAGCATATCACCCAGAAAAAATCCAACAAAACCTGAAATTCCCAACCAAAACCATTGATAGGAAGTGGCATCGGTAGGGAGAAAAATTCCTCGTGTAAAAAAAGTAGTAATACCCAAAAAAACAATTGCCATAAGCAATCGAATGAAATTTACTGATAATGAGCCTATTTTGTGACCTGCTTTTTCGAAAAAAAGAGCACTCAAAGTCCAGCAAACAGAAACACCCAAACCTGCAAACTCACCAATATGCGACTGAAACATTAAATATCTGGACTTAAAGATTTTTATTTGAAAATTTATGCAAAGATACAGGAAGGAATTCATAAATAATAATTCACAATGCATAATTATGTATATGATTGAATTTAAATGTGTTATATGAATTGTACTATTGTATTGCGATGAAATACAATAATTTAGCTACCTTTGTATACCAGATAAAGCCTTTGTGAATTTTGGATAACTGTCAAATTGATAGCCGTTTATTGATAACTGATAACTGAAATACTGTGCCGAAAGAAGATTACTTACTAAAATATCTCGAAAAGCTAAGTCGCGTTATTGCTGCCATGTTGGGTTTGCGCGACAAAGGTTATCCGGAAGATGCAATTCGTCTGGCTGATGAGACGTATAAAGAATTGCTTGGCTTTAGTGTGAATGAATTGAACACAATGCCTGTTGATGAGTTTGTAAAGATTATTCGAGAAATTGGTTATTCATCAACTTATTTAGAGGCTTTGGCGCAATTAGCATTTGAAACCGGAAATTCCTATAAGATACAGGGAAATAATGAATTTTCACAGGGTTTTTATCAAAAAAGCTTGCAACTATATTATTTTCTGAACGAAAAAGATAAAACATTTTCATTCGAACGCGAAATGACTATATCGGAACTAAAGCAGTTGACAATTAATACCAAGAAGTTAATATGATCCGATGGATAAATAACGTATTCGTAAATAACAACATAAATGATAAACTATAAAAACAAACAACGTCCTGAAAAGGACATGATTTTCGGTATTCGTTCCGTGATAGAAGCCATCGAAGCAGGAAAAGATATTGATAAAATATTGTTGCGCCGTGATATGACAAGTGAACTTTCGCGCGAACTGTTTGCAGCTTTAAATGGATTGCAAGTGCCCGTGCAATATGTTCCGCTTGAAAAACTGAACAAAATGACAGTCAAAAATCATCAGGGGGCTATTGCGTTTATTTCACCGGTAACTTATCAACGAATAGAAGATATTATTCCGGGAATTTACGAAGAAGGCAGAATGCCTTTTATCGTGGTGCTCGATGGTGTGACCGATGTGCGTAATTTTGGAGCGATAGCCCGTACCTGCGAATGTGCAGGTGTTGATGCCATTGTTATTCCAACTAAGGGCGGTGCATCAATCAATGCTGATGCTGTAAAAACTTCCGCCGGTGCATTGCTTTCCATTCCTGTTTGTCGTGAGGAAAATCTTGGAAATGCACTTAAATTTTTAGTTTCATCGGGAATTAAACTTGTCGCTGCAAGTGAAAAGGCGACTAAAAATTACACCGAAGTAGTAATGAATGACCCGATTGCCATTATAATGGGAGCGGAGGATGAAGGAGTTAGTCCGGATCATTTACGGCTTTGCGACGAAATGGTTAGTATTCCTATGCTTGGTACCATAGATTCACTAAATGTGTCTGTTGCAGCCGGAGTTTTGATTTATGAAGCGGTACGGCAACGAATGACCCCTAACCCATAAAGAGGAATTTTGATAGCTTTGTCTACAAAAAATAATTATTATTAATAAACAAAAGTTTCCGATTTATTAGCAATGAGTTGGAAGTATTTCTCTCCTTTAGAGGCTGAAGTTATATATGACAGTATTATTCGAAGATAACCACATAATAGCCGTCAATAAAAATTCGTCGGAAATAGTCCAGGGCGATAAAACCGGAGACGAACCGCTTTCGGAAACCATCAAAAAGTATTTGAAAGAGAAATACAACAAACCGGGAGATGTGTTTTGCGGTGTAACGCATCGGCTCGATCGTCCGGTAAGTGGTGTGGTGCTGTTTGCCAAGACCAGTAAAGCTTTGACTCGTCTCAACGAAATGTTTCGTACACAGGAAGTAAAGAAAACATATTGGGCTATTGTGAAAGAAAAACCTTTACAACAGGAAGGACGGCTGGAGCATTTTCTGCTTCGTAACGAAAAGCAAAATAAGTCTGTGGCACAAGATAAAATGGTACCAAATGCAAAAGCTGCTGCATTGACTTATAAGCTTATAGCACATTCCGATACGTATTATTTATTAGAAGTACATCTCGAAACAGGTCGTCATCATCAAATTCGTTGTCAACTGGCTAAAATGGGTTGCCCGATAAAAGGTGATTTGAAATATGGCTTTGCTCGCTCCAATCCTAATGGAGGAATCAGTTTACATGCCCGCAATGTGGAATTTATTCATCCGGTTTCAAAACAATTGATTCAAATTACTGCTCCTGTACCGCAAGATGATAAACTTTGGTTGGAAATGGAGAAATTGGTGTAAAGATTAATCTTTGTTTACCTGCCCACTTTTCAAATTTAGTGCAGATTTCCAAGAATTTTCCACTCTTCACACTATAAACAGAATAAAAGGTAAGAATTACTGAATATCAAAAACATATATTCCAGCTTGCTTAATTCTTGAAAACTTTTCTTTTGGAATTTTTTTAATACTCTTTTTAATGGTTTGGCAAGTTTTGAACGTTTAAATTGGTATAAAACAAGTGAAAACATTTCTTTTATTTTACTTGTAATAAAATGCCGCGAAAGCGTTTTATATACTATATATGAATACATTGGGCGAGGTTTAGCTAAAAATCTTGTTTTATAATCTGTTTCTCCCCACAATAAATGAAGTTCTGATAGTCCCTTCTCGATGGAAGTTTGAATTAAATAAATTAAGCCTAATTGTCCTGCATTGTATTTTGAAAAATTATTATCGTGTGCAATAAAATATGAATAGATACTTTTATTTAATACAAATGCTATGCTTCCGGCAACAATTAATCCATCTATTTCTATATACGAAACACATCCGTAGTATTGGGAGTATTTGTAGAAGTCATTAGTATGAGTGTGATTTGAATGGGGAATTTCTCCTTTGGATTTTATTCTTTCAAAATTTAGCTGTATAATTTTGTCAACAATACCTTTTTCAATCTCGGAGCCAATCTTTGTGATGAAATTAGCTTGTGGATAATCTCTCAAGAATTTATTTTTATGTTTTCTTATATTACTTCGGGTGCTGGATCCCAGATTTTGAAAGTATTCATCTGTTGTTAAAGGTAAACTTATAACATAATCGTCTGATCGAAGTGTTAGAACAGATTTGTTTAAAGTATAATTGTTATAGGAAGATGGATATTCAATTTTTTTTATTGAAGGAAAGCTGTCAAATAAATGGTTTGCAAATGATCTGAATATTTTTTGGTCGAGGTAAGCAAGTGAATTCAGGCAGGTAGCCGTGTCACCATTAATGTCATATATCAACACGTCAATCAATTTATCATTCTCATGTACAAGCATATAATTTACATCACTCGTTGTGACAAATAGCTTTATATAGTTGCATGTTGTGACAAACGAATCATATTCTTTAATTAAAAAAGATTCATGTTCGAATGGCAGACCTTTGAATGAATTAACTGATATCATACATTGCAGAAGTGGATACAAATTGATTAAAATTATGTAACCGTCGCAAACAAGAAAATGTTCATAAGATTTAATTGTACTGATAAGTTAGAAGCATGGAGTTCTATTGAAAATTGCGATAGCAACTCTTTAGCTGATTCTTAACCGAAAGTAACCATTAGTAGAACTTGTACGCAATTTCAAATTGAAGAATGAAATGATTTGATATATTTTCTTTCTCAATACTACCCGTAGAGGATAAAATGGTGGCTGCATTTACCGGTATGGCATATGTTGGCACTAAATCAAATTTGAAATTGTGAAGACTATAAGAAATAGGAACGCTAATTTCATAATCCAACACTTTATATGTAGAGGCTTCCACTACAGAATATGTAGCTGCGGTTGTGGTTGTAGTTGTAGTTGTGGTTCCATTGTTGCCGGATTTACTTTTGCCGTTACTTTTTATACTACCTATACCTTTTCCATGACCTGTATTGCCGGTAATATGTGATTTTCCTGCAATAAGGTAGGAGTTATAATAGTTTTGAGTCCCGGCATTAAACTTTATATTGGGTTCGATAACTAATTTGCCAATCTCGAAGCTTTTATTTAATCCGAATTCAGTAATAATATCAGTTTTATCATTAAAAGCCAAGCCCGCCCCGATATTCAGAGATACAATATCAAAATCGTAAGAAAAGTTTGAGCTTACACCAAGATTATTTACGGAATTTAAAGAGATGCTGTTTGAGTCATAAAAATCTTTTTCAACAGACAGTCCTCCACTAAATTGCTCACCAATACTAAAATCATATCCCCCTTCAAACGAAAATACATCTATTTTGTTAAGTCCGGCATCAAGCTGATAAGATAATGATGCGGCAACATGCAACCCCGATTTATGATAATATCCGATTGATGGAACCAGATACATAATGTTAGCAGAATCAATTCTTCCCAAATAAACATTGTTTGATAAGTACTTAAGCCCAACTACAAACCCCGATTTTTTTACTTTAATTGAATCTGAGTTTTCGGCATGTGCCTGAAATGAAAGGAATAAACCTAAACCTATTGACAAAAATACAGTTAATGATTTTTTCATATTTAAAGATGTTGATTTCAATTACTAAATCATTTAAAGATTGATTTCATTTTTTCACTGCAATAATACGTATTTAAAAGCATTTTAAAATATCTTTTTCCGTTTTTTTTTATTGATATGATTCTACTTTAATTTGTAAAACTCTGCTTATCAGAATTGTATTACGATAGGCTAATTTACTTTATTCGTTTAATCACAGTTCATGCATTTTCTCTTATCACCCCTGTTGATCCTTCGGCTCCCGGTATCAGCTCAAAAACCTTTTCAGGTCTCAAACCCGGCTCATCGCGGTGCGAAACGTACAGAATAGCTATTTTCTTTTCGGCGGCAATAGCGTTTACCATATCAATAAACAACCGGCTGTTTTCGTCATCCAGCTCAATGGTTGGCTCGTCGAGAATAAGCAGCGGAGGATGTTTCACCATGGCGCGGGCTACCATCACCATGCGTTGCTGACCTATGGAGAGGCTTTGGAAGTATTTATTCCGAAATGTTGGTCCCAGCATATCAATCCAGCGACGGGCAATATCTTTTTGCATATCTGTTGGTTGGCTGTAAAGTCCCACAGAATCAACCAATCCCGAAATAATCATATTCTCAACCGTGTCGTCGCGCGTAAATTGGAGTATCATGGCCGGCGTAAAGTATCCGATTTGTCGCTTGATATCCCAAATGGTTTCGCCGGAGCCTTTCTTTTTTCCGAAAAGAATCATGTCCTGTCCGTATCCGCGTGGGTTATCGCCAATAATAACCGACAACAAAGTGCTTTTACCCGAACCGTTTGGTCCGGCCAGTTGCCAGAATTCGCCCTGGCGGATAGTCCATCGCACTTTGTCTAACACCGGTTTTTCCACGTAGCGCACCGATACATCGTTGAGTTGTATCAATGGATTTATATCTAAGCGGTGGGCATTGTATTCCGATGGAATAATGAATTGATGTTTCTTAAGTTTAAGAGATTCACCGGCAGTCAGAAAATCAGTTACATTTTGTACCGCTACGATGTTGTTCAGTTCGTCAATCGAATAAACTGTTTGGATACAGGGCAATATGTCCCGTTTTCGAAAGAAAAGCTGAATCAGTAAAGTGGTCTCTGCCAGTTGTCCCAAGGTAATTGTTATTGCTTCTTGTGTTGCTTTGTCGATATTGCTATACACATCGTCGAGCACCATGTATTGAGGCTTTTGGGCAATCAGGTAATCGAGCACTGCCTTTTTCTGTTGTCCGCTCGACATGGAACCAAGGCTTGAATTCTCCTTTGTCTGAATAAGGAAGCGGTCGTGACGGATTTCATCTTCCACAAATCGATTAATCGTAATGGTGGAATGCAACGCCCCTTTCATTGTACTTAAATCAATCACTTCACGCAAAAAGCGATTCGCCATGATTTGTTCAAGAATAAGTTTTTTATTGGAAGTGTTTGAGAGATAGAGCCCTATGGATGTATGTTGTGTCATTTTACGGTCAAATTCTATTCCCTGCAAAAGTACTTCATTTTCAAAAATAAACAGTACTTGAAGCCATAACAATTAGTAATACAACAGTTGCTAAACGAATAATAAATATTTATGCAATTATTAGACAGTTTTTTATTTCTACTATTTTAAAATCGAAGTTAGAGTTGTATCTTTGTCAAAAGTCCGTACTATGAATTTGAATGTAAAAAACGAGACAGCTACCTTGCTGACAGTTGTTTTGGGGCAACCAGGCTCCATTGGGAAAGTGCCGACACTCGACAAAGTGTTTGATGCCAAGTCTTACGAATCAATTTTGAATGGTGTGTACCCAACCGAAGAAGCTATTTACAAAGAGATGAGTGCTTTTGAAAAAGTGTTGCTCAAGTACAATGTACAGGTTTTCCGCCCGTGGACCCTGGAAAATTGCAATCAGGTTTTTGCACGTGATGTGGGTTTTGTAATTGGCGATAAGATTATCAACTCGAATATTATTCCCGACCGTGAAGATGAGAAAGAGGCTTACGAGGTTATTTACGATCAGATAGCCTACAATAAAATATATAATTTACCCGAAAAAGCGCATGTAGAAGGTGGTGATGTGGTATTGCTGAACGATACGGTATTTGTAGGGTTGTACACCAAACCCGATTATCCGCAACTGAAAACAGCCCGCACCAATTTATACGCGTTCAATTTCCTGAAAGAAATTATTCCGGAAAAAAACTTTGTTCCCATAGAATTGAAAAAGCACGATACGAATCCACGGCTTGGTGTGCTGCATTTGGATTGTACGTTTATGCCCGTAGGCAAGGACAAAGCGATATTGTATAAGGACGGATTCTCAAATGAAAAAGATTACCACATGCTGGTGGAAATGTTTGGACGACAGAATATTTTTAATATCACACAGGAAGAAATGTATACTATGAATGCAAACGTATTTTCCATTTCGCCCTCGGTGGTGGTTAGCGAGCAGGGTTTTAACCGCTTGAATGAACAGTTGGAGAATGTCTGGGGTTTAACCGTTGAGCGGGTTCCGTATAACGAAATTTCAAAAATGGGCGGATTGCTGCGATGCTCCACCTTGCCGTTGGTAAGAAGTGAATATTGAAAATTATGACTAAACAAACTACACATACTATTCTGATGATTGAACCTGTGGCATTCGGGTTCAACGATCAAACAGCCGTAAACAATCATTTTCAGCAAAAGAATGCTGTTTCGGGAACTGTTATTCAGGAACTTGCACTTGCTGAATTCAATGGAATGGTTGATAAATTGAGAATGAATGGAATAAAGGTACTGGTTGTGAAAGATACTCCGGAGCCTCACACTCCGGATTCTATTTTCCCAAATAACTGGGTTTCGTTCCATTGTGATGGACAGGTGGTTTTATATCCTATGTTTGCCGAAAATCGCCGGAACGAAAGGCGTGAAGATATATTGGAATACCTGACCGAACAGGGTTGTACAATCAAGAATGTTGACGATTTCACTTTTTGGGAAGACCAGCATCTGTTTTTGGAAGGAACGGGAAGCATGATTCTCGATAGGGAAAACAGGATTGCTTATGCCGCGTTGTCCGAACGAACCGATAAATCAGTATTTTTACAGTTTTGCAAAGTGTTTGAATTCACACCTGTTTATTTCACAGCCAATCAGTTGGTAAACGGAAAACGGTTGCCAATTTACCATACCAATGTGATGATGAGCGTGGCTGAGGAATATGCTGTTATTTGTACCGATTGCATTGATAATGAAGTTGAGCGTAAAACCGTAACCGATTCAATACTGAAAACAGGAAAGGAAATTATACCAATTTCGGAAGAACAAATGCATCACTTTGCAGGCAATATGTTACAGGTAAAAAACATTGCAGGCAAACGCTATTTATGCATGTCGCAATCGGCTTATGATTCGCTTACCGAACATCAGATTGAACGCTTTACATCCTATAATGAATTAATTGTCATCCCAATTCCAACTATCGAGAAAGTAGGAGGAGGAAGTGTGCGATGCATGATGGCGGAGGTGTTTTAATTAATGTACAATTCATAATTAAGAGATATTTAAAATTTATGGAAAATATAAAACGATTGGCTTCTGAATTAATGGAGCTTGAAAATAAGTACGGTGCACACAATTATCATCCGCTGCCTGTGGTATTGGATCGGGGCGAAGGTGTGTTTGTATGGGATGTGGATGGAAAAAGATACTACGACTTTCTTTCGGCATACTCAGCGGTTAATCAGGGTCATTGCCATCCGAAAATTATCAGCACGATGATTGAGCAGGCTCAGAAGCTTACTTTAACTTCGCGTGCTTTTTACAACAGCCGGCTTGGACTTTACGAAGAATTTGTTACCTCCTATTTCAATTATGAAAAAGTATTGCCCATGAATACCGGTGCCGAAGCCGTGGAAACTGCCATAAAGCTTTGCCGCAAATGGGCATACGAAAAGAAAGGACTGCCAGATAACTCAGCTCAAATTGTGGTATGCGAAAATAATTTTCACGGACGGACAACCACCATTGTTTCATTTTCGGTCGATCAGGATGCTTATACGCATTACGGTCCGTTTACTCCGGGCTTTATTGTGATTCCTTATAATGACGATGCCGCCCTTGAAAAAGTGTTGAATGAAAATCCAACCATTGCCGGCTTTTTGGTGGAGCCTATTCAGGGTGAAGCCGGAGCTTATGTGCCGGACGATGGTTATCTGAAAAAGTGTTACGACCTTTGCCAGCTGCATGATGTTCTCTTTATTGCCGACGAAGTGCAGACGGGAATTGCCCGTACCGGAAAATTGCTGGCTTGCGATTATGAAGAAGTCCATCCCGATATACTTATTTTAGGAAAAGCTTTGTCGGGTGGAGTTTATCCGGTTTCAGCCGTTTTGTCGAGTAATGAAATCATGGCGGTTTTTCAGCCGGGGCAGCATGGTTCTACTTTTGGAGGAAACCCGATGGCAGCCGCAGTAGCTATCTCAGCATTGGAAGTAATCCGCGATGAAAAACTTGCTGAAAAAGCATTTGCACTGGGAAAAACGTTCCGAAAGGAAATGACTGCATTTTGTGAAACATCGAAAGTGGCTTCGTTTATTCGTGGGAAAGGATTGCTGAATGCTTTGGTTATCAACAATGAAGGTCATAAAAATCTGGCATGGGATATTTGCTTGAAGTTGCTCGAAAACGGATTGCTCGCAAAGCCTACACATACGAACATTATTCGATTTGCACCGCCTTTGGTTATAACCGAAAAACAATTGCTCGAATGTATTGAAATAATAAAAACGACAATTAATGGATTTATTATTTAAATCTAACTTGAGTTCGATATTACGTTCTCAAATCACAACAACTTTATTTTTTAAAGTCCGAAGGACTTGAATGTAAATAACCACGGGTTTAGCTTCGCTGATTTTCAATTCACCCGCGGTTATTTACATTGAATCCTTTCAGGATTCTAAGATGAAATTCAGTTGATTAATAGGAGCTTGCTTATATCGAACTCACGCTAAAATATAAATCCCCGCTACATATTCTGTAACGGGGATTTATTATTAAAGTTGAATACTGATAACTGATAACTGTTCACTGCTAACTGTTCTTACACTCCCAATGAAGCGCGAACTGCTTCAATTTTTTTATTGGCAGCAGCATCGGCAGCATCGTAGTCGGCTCTGCTGTTCATTTCACCGCGTACTTCCACGTAGAATTTAATTTTTGGTTCGGTGCCCGAAGGACGAACTGAAATTTTTGTTCCATCTTCGGTAAAGTATTGCAAAACATTGGAAGTTGCTGGCATCACCAAATCAGTTACCTGGCCACTTACCATATTGGTCATTTTCAATGAATCATAGTCTTTGACGATGATTACTTTCGATCCGGCAATTTCTTTTGGAGGATTGCTGCGGTAGTCGCGCATCATTTGAGCAATTTCTTCGGCTCCCGATTTGCCTTTGCGAACTACTGAAATACCTTTTTCCTTACCATAACCGTATTCCACGTAGATATCCTGCAATTGTTCAAAGAGAGTTTTACCGTTGTCTTTTGCCCAGGCTGCAATTTCCGCCATCATGGCACACGAGGACACGGCATCTTTGTCGCGGGCAAATTCTTCGGGAAGGAAACCGTAACTTTCTTCGCCGCCGCCAATGTATTCTTTTTTCCCTTCATTTTCACGGATTACAGCTGCAATCCATTTGAATCCGGTAAAACAGTCGAACATTTCCACATTGTTTCGCTCGGCTATTTGTTTAATAATCTCGGTGGTAACAATTGTTTTTACAATATATTGATTGCCTGACAATTTATTTAATTCTTTCCAACGACGGATCAGGTAATAAATGAATAACAAGGCAGTTTGATTTCCGTTGACTAAAATCCATTCGCCTTTGTCGTTTTTCACTGCAATGCCGAGCCTGTCAGCATCGGGATCGGAAGCCATTACAATGTCAGCATCAGTTTCGATTGCTTTTTTTACCGCCATATCCAATGCAGCAGGTTCTTCGGGGTTGGGAGAAACCACGGTTGGAAAATCACCGCTTGTTACATCTTGTTCGGGAACATGAATCACGTTTGTAAAACCATATTCTTTTAAAGCCCGTGGAATCAGCATAACTCCTGTGCCATGAATAGGAGTATATACAATTTTCAAATTACTGTTGCGTTTGATAGAATCGGGCGAAAGCGACAGTTTTTTGATGTTTTCGATAAATGCTTTGTCAATCTCTTCGCCGATTATTTCAATCAAAGCGGGATTTCCGTTGAATTTAATATGGTCAACACTGGCAATTTTATTTACTTCTGTAATCACATTCTCGTCGTGGGGAGCAATCATTTGTGCACCATCGTCCCAATAGGCTTTGTATCCGTTGTATTCTTTCGGATTGTGCGATGCTGTAAGGATTATTCCGCTCTGGCAACCAAGTTGACGGATAGCAAACGAAGCTTCCGGGGTTGGGCGCAGGCTTTCGAACAAATATACTTTAATGCCGTTGGCCGAAAAGATATTGGCTGATATTTCAGCAAAAAGGCGGCTATTGTTGCGACAGTCATGACCAATTACTACACTTATTTGCGGAACATGTGGAAATTGTGCTTTCAGATAATTGCTTAAACCCTGTGTAGCGGCGCCAACGGTGTAAATGTTCATGCGGTTAGTTCCTGCTCCCATAATGCCCCGCAAACCACCGGTTCCAAATTCCAAATCGCGATAAAATGACTCAATCAGTTCGGTTTTTTCATCAGCATTTATCATGCGTCTGATATCGTTTTTGGTTTCTTCGTTGTAATTTCCATCCAACCATATTTGCGCTTTGGCCAACACTTCAGTTAGTAATGCATTGTTATCCATATTATTTATGTTTTGATTTTTTATTTTATTATTGGAGTGCTAAAATACATCTTTTTTTTCAATACGTAAAACAAATTTTAGTGTGTTGAAGTTCAACAAAAAAGGGATATGTTTTGCATATCCCTTGGTAATAAAAATAATAAATTTATTTTTTCATATTTGGTAATTCCAATCCATAGCCCTTTTTTTTGTCTTCGGCTTTAAGCATGAAGGCAACAAGAAATGCTAATGCTCCAAATATCATAAAAATAAGATTTGCTTTAGTATAATCGTACCGTAAGGCAATTTGTTGTTTGTTGATTTCGTTATATCCGGCTTTTACACAGGCATTTTCAACAGATTGCTCCATTTTTTCTTTTCCCTGAGCTGGTTGCATGGTTTTTACAGCCTGAAGGTTCACCTCAACTAATTTATTTTTGAACCCTGCAAATCCGGTTGTATCCTGAACGCCTTTATATTCAGTATTTACCAGCACCTGATTTATCAAATGAGTTGTTGTGTTATCAACTGCTTTGTCAAATTCAATTTTATTGAGATTCATTTGAGGTTGCAGCTGTGTGTAAGTTTCGGTGATAGCACTTTTTACGGTTTCTTTGGCACGTGAAACCGTTGGATTACTTGTGCTCAATACAAAACCAATTAATAACGGAACCCCCATTAATCCCCAGTTTTGAATCCAAAAAATCAGGGCATAAGCTGTTCCGAGCTGTTTTTCAGGAATAATTTTAGGAACGGAAGGCCACATGGCCGATGGAACCAATGATAAAGCCACACCCAGTACAACCGTAACAGCCATAGCCAGAATCCAGTTGTTTAAAAATGGAATGGAGAAAATACCGTGTACAAAAATCAGTAACACCGAACCGATAATCATAATGGTTGCTCCTTTACCTTTTTTGTCATACAAGTTTCCGAAAAATGGTGTCAGAAAAAGCGTTCCCAACGGAAGTACACTCGGAATTAGTCCTGCCAGATCGGGACTCACCTGGTATTTGTTGATAACCAAATCGGTAGCAAATTTAATCCAGGGAAAAACAGCAGAATAGAATAAAACACACAAAAGGGCTATCAACCAAAAGCCTTTATTTGTAATAATCATCAGTACATCAGATAACTTAAAAGGTTCTTCTTCCTCTTTCTCAATATGCGCCTCAGATGCTTCGAGTTTAATATCCATACGGACATAAACAATGTATGCTATCAAACCAATGCAAAGTAATAAAGCTCCAAAAAGAATTGGAATGGAAACATCGCCAAAGTATTTGGCAATAGGAAGTGGAATGGCAACTGCCAATAAAGTACCCATGCGGGCAAAAGCAACCTGAAGTCCCATTGCCAATGCCATTTCTTTGCCTTTAAACCACTTTACAATAATACGGGAAACGGTAATTCCGGCGGTTTCAACTCCGACAGCAAAAGTGGCATAACCAAGTGCAGCAATCATTACCTGAGCTTTTATACCCAAAATAGGAGCTAATCCAACCGGGAAAAAGCGTGAAATGGCAAAAAACTTGATGCCGGCACCAACAACCATGACTGAAGTGGAAAGAATTCCTGTAAACCTTACACCTGTTTTGTCGAGTATAATGCCACCTAAAATAAGCATTAAAAGAAATACATTAAACCAACCGTAAGCACTGGTAAAAATACCGTAATCCATATTGTCCCAAAGCAATTGGCTTTCCAACATTGGTTTCAACGGACTCATGGCATCGGCTAAAAAGTAACCGCAAAACATGGTGAATGATACAATGGCCAGGGCGGTCCAACGTGCAGCAGGCGACTCGCGAAGCGAGGTAGAAATTTTCTCAGTCATAAACTATTTGTAATTAAAGGTGTTTTTTATTATAAAACAGGATACTTGCCAATTTTAGCCTGCAAATCTACTCAAAAAAATCATTTCTTGTGTCGAACTGCCAAAATTACCGATAAAAATACAGTTTTTTATTTTCGGTATCGTTTTTGATAAACAAAGAGTATCAGAAACATTTTATCAATTATTTATTATTAAATGTTCATTAATTTACTATATTTGTAAACTTATTAATCAGGAGATCATCATATGTCAGTCAACTATTCGGAACAATTGAACAACGTGCTATTATATAGCTCTCAGGAAGCAGAGCGATTGGGGAACAACTATGTGGGGCCGGAACACTTACTTTTAGGACTTTTGCGTAATGGGAGTGGAAAAGCTATCGATATTTTAAATGTATCGCATGTGAATTTGATGAAGATAAAACAAATTATTGAAAGTCAAATTCGTACCGATTCTGAACCCACCGGTGAAGAAATACCAAGCTTGAAAAGTACGGAACGAATTAAAAAAATTATGGAATTAGAAACACGCTCATTATCTGCTGAAACTGCTGATACAGAACATTTATTATTGGCTATTTTAAAAGAAAAAAATAATTTAGCCGGTGATATTTTGTTGGCTGAACATTTAACTTACGATCAGGCCAAGGCCTTTATCGATGCTCCAAAAGATGTTCCTATGTTGGGCTCGAGTTTTCAGGATGAAGACGATGATGATGACGATCCGCGCAGCAAAAAGAGATCAAATCCATCGGCAGGCTCCAAACAAAGTGATACACCTGCATTGGATACTTTTGGTACGGATATTACAAAAGCGGCTCTCGAAAATCGGTTAGATCCGATTGTAGGTCGTAATAGGGAAATTGAAAGGCTAGCTCAGATTCTGAGTCGCCGTAAGAAAAACAATCCGGTGCTGATTGGTGATCCGGGTGTTGGAAAATCGGCTATCGTTGAAGGATTGGCACTAAGAATTATACAACGTCGTGTTTCACGGGTTCTATTTGAGAAGCGTGTAGTTTCACTGGATATGGCATCGATAGTAGCGGGTACAAAATACCGCGGACAGTTTGAAGAACGGATTAAAGCAATTCTAAACGAATTGTCTAAAAATCCGGATGTCATCCTGTTTATCGATGAAATCCATACCATTGTTGGTGCAGGTGGTGCTCCGGGTTCGCTGGATGCTGCCAATATGCTTAAACCGGCTTTGGCTCGGGGTGAAATACAATGCGTTGGCGCAACTACATTGGATGAATATCGCCAGAGTATAGAAAAAGATGGAGCATTGGAACGTCGTTTTCAAAAAGTGATGGTCGATCCTACAACTGCTGATGAAACATTGCAGATACTTGAAAATATTCAGGATAAGTATGAATATCATCACAATGTACGATATACACCCGAAGCCATTAAAGCTTGTGTGCGTCTGACCGACAGATATATAACCGATAGATGTTTCCCCGATAAAGCCATAGATGCATTAGACGAAGCCGGTTCGAGGGTTCATATCGGAACTGTATCAGTTCCTGCTGAAATAGAAGAACTTGAAAAGAAAATTGAAGATTTAAAGAAAGATAAACTGAAAGTTCTTTCCGAACAAAAATATGAACTGGCCGGTCCAATACGCGATCAGGAAAAACA
This sequence comes from Paludibacter sp., assembly GCA_031292575.1. Taxonomy (GTDB): domain Bacteria; phylum Bacteroidota; class Bacteroidia; order Bacteroidales; family Paludibacteraceae; genus Paludibacter. Next base: position 58,684 of record JARLGX010000015.1, on the reverse strand, counting down.
ATTACAATATCAACTGGAAGATGCCGTGAAACGTTGGGAAGATGAAGCCCAACTTCATCCTGAAACAGTTGATGAAGAACAGGTTGCCGAAGTAGTAGCCATGATGTCGGGCATACCTGTTCAACGTATTGCTCAAGCCGAAGGTCTGAAACTGCGCCAAATGAAAGAATGGCTGCAAAACAAAGTAATCGGGCAGGACGAAGCTGTAAATAAAATTGTAAAAGCAATTCAACGAAACAGAATTGGTCTAAAAGATCCGAATAAACCGATAGGTTCATTTATCTTCCTTGGTCCGACGGGCGTTGGTAAGACCCATTTGGCAAAGATCTTAGCTGAATTTATGTTTGATAATTCCGATGCTTTGATTCGGGTGGATATGAGCGAATATATGGAAAAATTCAGTGTTTCGCGTCTTATCGGGGCACCTCCGGGATATGTAGGTTACGAAGAAGGTGGACAATTAACCGAGAAAGTCCGCAGGAAACCATATTCAATTATTTTGTTGGATGAAATTGAAAAAGCTCATCCTGATGTCTTCAACCTGTTGCTGCAAGTTATGGATGAAGGTCGCTTGACTGACAGTTTGGGTCGAAGGATTGATTTTAAAAACACCATTATTATCATGACTTCCAATATAGGAACGCGTCAATTGAAGGATTTTGGAAAAGGAGTAGGATTTACAACATCAACAACCTCCGAATCTGATTCGGAATTTACACGCGGTGTGATTCAAAAAGCATTGAACCGTACGTTCGCTCCGGAATTTTTGAATCGTGTTGACGAAGTTATCATGTTCGACCAGTTAAGTAAACCTTCTATTTCGTTGATTATAGATTTGGAATTGAAAGGCATCTTTGGTCGGGTTTTGGCAATGGGTTATAATTTGGAACTGACACCGGAAGCCAAAGATTATATTGCCGACAAAGGATATGATGTTCAGTTTGGTGCCCGTCCATTAAAACGAGCCATTCAAAAATACCTCGAAGATGAATTGGCTGATGTTGTTTTAGGTGGTGAACTTGAACCCGGCGATACCATTTTAATGGATTTTGATGCTGAAACAAAAACTATTAAAGCAAAAATTGTTAAACCAGTTATTGCTTTAGAAAAATAGAAATTGAAATAAATCCCCACTACATGAGAGAGAGTAGTGGGGATTTTTATGTCTTTTTAAATTGCCAAATACTTTAAAGCTGAAATACTGCTATATGCAACGGGTCTGAAAGAATTGTTCTTTCAGACCCGTTGTTTTGTAATACTTTTATGAAAAACTTATTCCGATACTTCAATTTTCAGGATTTTATCTCCCTGACGAATGGCATCAATTACTTCCAACCCTTCAACAACTTTACCAAAACAAGTGTGCTGGCGATCCAAATGAGCAGTGTTTTTGCGAGAATGACAGATAAAAAACTGTGAACCACCTGTGTTACGTCCCGCATGTGCCATCGACAACACACCTCTATCATGAAATTGATTGCCACCATCTAACTCGCAAGGAATAGTGTAACCGGGACCACCTGCACCTGTTCCTTTTGGACATCCGCCCTGAATAACAAAATCAGGAATAACGCGGTGGAAAGTCAATCCGTCGTAAAAACCACTTTTTGCCAGTTTAATAAAGTTTGCCACTGTACCTGGAGCGTCTTGCTCGTAAAACTCAACCTGCATATCACCTTTTTCGGTACTTATTTTTGCTGTTTTCATTTTTATATATTTATAAATGTTTTTGATTTTAGTGTGCAAAGTTCGGTATGTTTTTTGGGATTTCCAAATATCAGGAGTTTTATTCGGTTTATTTAAAGGTAGAGACAGGTTGCAACCTGTCTCTATTTGTTTTTATTTTTCTTCCAGTTCCAAACTTGGCAAGAACAACTTCATATCCTCGTCCACGCTGCCAATTGGAGCTATTCCGAATACATTAACCAATACGTTGGCTACATTTGGTGAAAGGAATGCAGGCAAAGTTGGTCCGAGATGAATATTTTTCACACCAAGGTGAAGCAGAGCTAACAATACAATAACTGCTTTTTGTTCGTACCACGCAATGTTGTAAGCAATTGGCAAATCGTTGATATCATTCAGCTCAAATACTTCTTTCAATTTCAGTGCAATCATCACCAACGAAAAACTGTCGTTACATTGTCCGGCATCCAATACACGAGGAATGCCACCTATATCGCCCAATGGCAGTTTATTATAACGGTATTTGGCACAACCGGCAGTCAGAATTACGGTATCGGTAGGCAGTTGCTCCGCGAATTCAGTGTAGTAACTACGACCTTTCATGCGACCATCGCAACCGGCCATTACGAAAAACTTGCGGATGGCACCCGATTTTACAGCGTCAACTACTTTATCAGCTAACGCAAATACTTGAGCATGTGCAAATCCACCTACAATTTCTCCTGTTTCAATTTCGGTTGGAGCAGCAAAAGTCTTAGCATGTGCAATCATTTCCGAAAAATCTTTCGGTTTTCCATCTTCACGATCAGCAATATGCTTAAATGACGGGAATCCTGAAGCACCGGTAGTATAAACACGGTCCACGTAAGTAGCTGTACTTTTAGGCGGAACAATACAGTTGGTTGTGGATAACACAACACCGTTGAATGTTTCAAAGTCAGTCACCTGACTCCACCAGGCACCACCGTAATTTCCAACAAAATGTTTGTACTTTTTAAACGCCGGATAATAGTTTGCAGGAAGCATTTCACTATGAGTATAAACGTCAACACCTGTTCCTTCAGTTTGTTTTAGCAACTCTTCCATGTCCTTTAAATCGTGACCGCTAATGAGAATTCCCGGATTTGAGCGAACGCCAATGTTTACTTTCGTAATTTCAGGATTACCGTACGAAGTGGTATTGGCTTTATCAAGCATAGCCATAACAGTTACTCCCCATTTACCTGTTTCGAGTACTAAAGCGGTAAGTTCGTCGGCTGAGAGTGCATCATTGGTAGTTGCTACCAAAGCATGTTGGATAAATGCGTGTACAGTAGGATCATTGTAACCCAGATTTTGCGCATGTTCCACATAAGCAGCCATACCTTTTAAACCATAAATAGTAAGTTCGCGTAATGAACGGACATCTTCGTTTTCAGTGGCTAAAACACCAATATTTTTGGCAATTTCTTCCATTTCGGATGCTTTTACAGCTGTCCAGCTAAGTAGTTCGTTTTGTGGCAGTTCAATTTTATTTTCGCGGAGAATAACTTTGAGTTGTGAACGAAGTTTAAATCCTTCGCGGATTCGGTTAACGAAACGTTCATAGTCGAAGTTTGCGTTGGTGATAGTCATGAAAAGACTGTCGGTAATAAAGAGGTTAGCGGTTTCATTTTCGATTTCCAACAGACGAAGAGCCGTTGTATAATGCGATAAACCTTTGATTTGATAGATAAGTAAGTCTTGTAAGGCTGATACTTCGGGAGTTTTTCCACAAACTCCCTTAACCTCGCACCCCGACCCTTTGGCTGCCTCCTGGCATTGATAGCAAAACATGTTCATAATTTTAAATTTTTACTCTATCCCCCTAAAGAGAATAAGAAATGTTAGTATAATTTGATTTTAATAATAATTGGAAATTATTGTTCCCCTTAGGGGATAGGGGTTATCTACGCCCACTCTTCCTTAAGAATATCTCCTCTGGTTCCGATAACTACAAGTTTTACAGGTATTTTACGACCAGCTTCTGCTACTGCTTTTTGTGTCAATCGGAATAATCCTCCACAGCATGGTACTTCCATAATTACGACAGTAAGAGTATTTATAGCAGAATAAATGATCATATTTTTGAGTTTTTCCAAATACACATCCTGGTTCGAATCCAACTTTGGACAGGCGATAGCAAGAATTTTACCAGCAAGAAAACGATTGTGGAAATCGGCAAAGCTGAAAGCTACACAGTCTGCTGCCAACACTACGTCTGCACCCTTAAAATAACCTGCTTCAGGATTTAATAAATGCAATTGTACGGGCCACTGTCGAAGCTGTGAAGCATTTTCGTTAACGGTAGAAATAACCGGTGAAGCCATGTGAAACCCGGACTTCTTTGCTGCTGCCGGTGCAAAAGACATTTCATTGCTTCCGGGACATGCACAAACTGTTGGTGTTTTTGGAGCTGGGGCATTGTGTACCGAAGCAAAATCAACATTGATATTATTCTGTTTCAACCAGGTAACACCTTGTTTTAGAAAAACAAATTCTTCATGATCTTTCAAATGCCGAAGGTGTGCTAAAATTGTTTTTTCTCCTTTGGTCGCTATACGTTTGATAGTAGCGATTTCATCATAAGGCTCAGCTTCACGCTCTTCCAACGTGATAGCTCCTACCGGACAATCGCCTATGCAAGCTCCCAGTCCATCACAGTAGAGTTCACTTACTATCCTCGCCTTACCGTCGATCATTTGAAGTGCTCCTTCATGACAACCCTGTACACAAGCTTCACAACCATTGCAAAGCAATTCGTCAATTTTAATAATAGTCCTTTTCATAAAATACTACCCCTAACCCCTAAATGTGAATTAAATTAGTTTTGTCTTTGATATTTTACTTTCTTATAAATTGGTTTTTCAAATCTCCCCTTTGGGGTCGAAGAATCCTCATTTAATCATGATTAATAACATTTTAAATTTCTCCAGTGCATTAACTGCGTGTCGGACGTTGGCAGGCATGATAATACTATCACCTATATTTAATTCAAAGGGTTTTCCATCAATAACCACTTCACCTTTTCCATCAAGCACCTGTACAATGGCATTAAAAGGTGCGGTGTGTTCACTCAGAAATTCACCTTTGTCGAAAGCAAAGAGTGTTACATTGCCTTTTTCGTTTCGAATAATAATTTTACTTACCACTGAGCCATCTACATAGCTCACTTTTTCGGTCATGCTGAATTTTTCAGCAGTTGGGAATGCTATATTTTCCATTACTTTGAATTTAAAAGTTTATAATGTTAGAAAGACAAATTATCTTCCGGTATTATGCTGCAAAAGTATGGTTACCGAAACAATTAAAGTGTAACATCTGTTACACTGTTGAATTTTGTTTGTATTTTTGCATTATTGAATTATAAAAAAATGAAGAAAGTAGATTTATCGGCCTGTCCGGTTTGTAGTAAATTAGAGATTGATGACGAAGAAGGTTTTTTGAATGATTTAAAATGCAGCACTAAAGCCTATCAGAAAAATGAATTGATTATTCGTCAGGGTGAAGTATGCGATGCGCTTTATATGCTCACATTGGGGTCGGTAAAAACCGAGATGATTACAGAAAACGGAAATATATTAGGTATTGAAATTATTAAAGCTCCACGTCCACTTGCTCCTGCATTTTTATTTTCGGACAATAATCATTTTCCGGTGGATGTAACTGCTTTGGAAGAAGTGGAAATAATGAAGATTCCGAAAGCCGAAATAGTACGGTTAATGATGACTAAGCCTGATTTTATGACCAGTTTTATGACTCATAATGCCAATCGCACGCAGTTTCTGACCAATCGGTTGCAATTGCTTTCGATCAAAACAATAAAAGGAAAAGTGGCTCATTTTTTACTCGAAAATTCAATTCGAGATGGGAAACCGTTCGAGATTAATAGAAATCAAACAGAGTTAGCTGATTTTTTTGGAGTGGCCCGTCCTTCATTGGCACGAAGTTTATCAGAAATGATTCAGGAAGGAATTATCAGCGTCAATAAAAAAGAATTTACAATTCTGGATAGCAAGCGATTAAGACAAATAATTGTTTAAATTTAGTTGATTCATAAGCGAAACAATATTTATAAATTATCTGAATGATATACGGATGAAAAAGAAATATATTATTTACCTCGTTCTTTCTGCTTTTGTAGGTATAACAATTGCCTATATTGACTCTCAACCAAATTGGGATGACACTGGAATTACAGTGTTTATGATTTTGAGTACATCTGCTTTTTTTGGCTTTCTAACGAATTATAAACCTTGGTTAATCGCCTTAGCTGTGAGCAGTTGGATTCCCCTGTGGGCAATCGGAGTTACTCATAATTATGCTGGTTTTGTAGCTTTAATTCCAGGGTTTATTGGTGCTTTTGTCGGTTATTTTATTAAAAAAACAATGTCTAAACCCCGTATTTCAAAATAGAATTTTACTTCACAGTCATTGTTCGAATAACCCTTTTTCATTAAATTCAACTCCCTGCCACTTTCCTTTGACAATTTGCTGCAAGGTTTTAAAACCGGTTGCTTTCAAGTCTTTATATGTTGCTTCAAATCCATCAATCACATTGGTTGGATAGTGACAGTCGGAATTAACCATAATGGGAATATCAAGCTGTTTTATCAAGGAGTAAAATTGCCGATGTGGGTATGTAATCCCTTTTTCAGTCATCGATTTAGTATTGATTTCCAATATCATCCCTTTTTCTTTTATTAATTGCAGTACTTCTCCAACAAGGTTTTCGTACCATTTATCATTGGGGTTAAAATTTTTATAATGACTGATATGGAGAGAAATTTTATCAAAATGCCCCACAATGTCAAAGCCACCATTCTGTATCATTAAAGAAGAAATTTCATAAAACCTGTTTACGGCTAACCTGATATCACCGCCATAAAGGATATTCAGACCTTTATCGAACTCTTTAAAATCTCCATCAATAGTCCAGTAATTATTTTCGGATAGCTTGTCCAGATAATGAATTGAACCAATTAAATAATCGAAAATTTTATCTTCAAAAAACGTATTATGAACATTGGAACAATTATCTATATAATCAACTTCCAATCCGAAATATAATTCGATTACATTCTCATATTTACGTTTCAATCGAAAAAATTCAGTCTGATAATCAGCAAAATCATCTTCCAACATAGTCCATTTGGTAAGAAAAGGAAGTGGTGCATGTGAAGAAAATCCATATTTTCTAACATTTTTAGCAATAGCAAATTTTACAAAATCCTCCATCGAACTTCGTCCATCGCAAAATATACAATGACTATGATAATTTGACCAATACATTGGTTTTCCAATTGATTTACAAATATAAAATAAAGGTTGTAAATAACGATTGTAATAATTAATCTTTTACTGAAAAAGTTCATATTACTATCTGACTTTGCATCGACCAATGGAAAGTGTATCTTTGTTGTATCAATTATGAATTATGATAAACCGTTACCTTAATTATAATCAGGTTCTGAAAACCGAATTTGCCGAACGCGTTCAGAAAATTTCCATCAATGCCGGTTTTACTTGCCCAAACAGAGATGGAAGCAAAGGTACGGGTGGTTGTACGTACTGCAATAACCAGACTTTCAGCCCTGAATATTGCAAACCAACCAAATCCGTCAGCCAACAGGTGGAAGAAGGAATTGTTTTTTTTCATCACAAATATAAAACCCAGTTTTATTTGGCTTACTTTCAATCATACACAAACACTTATAATTCAATTGACAAACTCAAAGCCATTTACAATGAGGCACTCGCTTACCCAAATGTAGTTGGTTTAGTTGTCGGGACAAGACCTGATTGTGTGAATGATGAATTATTGAATTATTTTGCTGAACTGGCAAAGAAATATTATGTATTGATTGAGTATGGTATAGAATCGACGAACGATGAGACGTTAAAATTTATCAACCGTGGCCATGATTTTGCATGTGCCGAAAACGCGATTATTGAGACCGCTAAACGAGGCATTAAAACCGGTGCACATATCATTCTCGGTTTACCCGGAGAAACCCGGCAAACAATTCTATTGCATGCTGCCAGATTATCTAAACTTCCAATTAATACACTAAAAATTCATCAACTACAATTGGTACGCGGAACAAAAATGGCTCAACAGTTTACCGAACATCCTGAATGGTTTCATCTCTATACTGCCGAAGAATATATCGACTTAGCGATTGATTTTTTGGAAATTATGAATCCAAAAATTGCCATAGAACGTTTTGTTTCACAATCGCCCAAAGAGTTGCTTATTGCTCCTGATTGGGGTTTGAAAAACTTTGAATTTACAGCAAAAATTGAAAAAAGACTCAAAGAAAGGAATACCTGGCAAGGGAAAAATTTTGTTCAATAATGTTCAAAAAAATAGTCAACAATAAAAAAATCAATTGTATAATAAACTCTTTTTCTACTTTTGTGTTTTAATTACTGATTAACATTTAAACGATTCAATAATTCAACAATAAATATTATGGCATTACAAACAGGCGACAAAGCTCCGGCTATATTAGGATTAAATCAGGATGGCAAAGAAATCAGACTGGCAGATTTTGCAGGCAAAAAAATTGTGTTGTACTTTTACCCAAAAGATAACACTCCAGGTTGTACCGCTCAGGCTTGTAGTTTGCGCGACGGATACGACGATTTGCGAAAGGCAGGATATGAAGTTATTGGCGTGAGTGTTGATAGCGCTGCTTCTCATCAAAAATTTATTGCAAAGCAAAACTTACCTTTTAACCTTATTGCCGACACAGACAAAAAACTATCGGAAGCATTCGGCACTTGGGGCGAAAAATCGATGTATGGAAAACAATACATGGGCATGTTCCGTACCACTTTTATTATTGATGAATCGGGTACGATTACCCGAATTATGTTGCCCAAAGAAGTGAATACAAAAATTCATGCTGCTCAAATTCTTGCTTAAATTGCCAAATATCTATTTTTTATAAGAATTTCTCTTTACTTTTACCAAAAAAATAATTAATGCGAAACAACTTCAATCCCTGGCATCAAGTGGTGCCTCATACCGATGAGCCTGACATTGTAAAAGGTATTATAGAAATACCAAAAGGAACGAGAGCAAAATACGAATTGGATAAAGAAAGCGGATTACTTCGTTTAGATCGTGTCTTGTACTCTTCTATGTATTATCCTCATAATTATGGGTTTATCCCACAAAGTTATTGCGACGATCATGACCCCCTTGATGTTCTTATTCTTTCGCAAATTGAAGTGGTACCGCTTTGCATTGTCGAAGCAAAAGTAATTGGTGTTATGCGAATGTTGGACAACGGCGAAGCGGATGATAAGATTATTGCGGTTGCAGCTGGCGATCCAAGTGTAAATCATTACAACGATATTTCTGAACTTCCGCAATATTTAATCACCGAAACAATGAGTTTTTTTGAAGATTATAAGAAGCTGGAAAACAAAACAGTTGTTGTTGAAAAATTCTTTGATAAACAAATTGCTTTGAAAATTTTAGAAGATAGCTTTAAAATGTACCAGGAGCATTATGGCGAATTGCATAAATGGTTCTTTGGTAAATAAATTTTATTAACTTTCAGGCATTCTCTTAATTTAAGAGTATTTGAAAACTTTTTTACGCATATCAGTTTGAATTTTAAGATTGTATCTTCAATAAATTTCAAACTGATATGCGTTTTTTGTTTAAGAATTATCGTTGAGCTTACATTTCATCATATTCAAGACAATTCAATTTCTGAACTATTTAAATAGATTAGCTATTTCAAAAACCGCATAAAATAGCTATCTTTGCATTCAAATTGCAAGACCATCAAATTCTAATACAAATCTCTTATAATCTGCAATTTACACAACATAAAAACTTCTGTAACTTCAAAATAAATTATGATTCAATTTTTCCGAACTCCCGCCCAACATCTTTACGCGGTTCAATCCATTCAATCGCTTGAAGCTGACGATGTCAGAAAGTTAGAATGGCTCTTTGGTGAGTCTGTCCTTCTAAATCAACAAACTGTTGAAGGAAATTATGTCGGTCCGCGACGCGAAATGATTACCCCCTGGAGTACAAATGCCGTTGAAATCACTCAAAATATGGGAATTTCCGGCATTGTTCGTATAGAAGAATATACGGTTGTTCCTCAAACTCCGTCGGTTAAAGGTGGTCTAGAGTATGACCCCATGTTGCAACGCATTTACACCGGAGTTGGGCAAGATATTTTCACTGTGAACAAACAACCTGAGCCAATTTTATCAATTGATGATATTGCCGCTTACAATGCTCAGGAAGGCTTGGCTCTGAGTCCCGATGAAATTGAATATTTAAATGGAATAAGCGAAAAAGTTGGTCGGAAATTAACTGACAGCGAAGTATTTGGATTTTCGCAGGTTAACTCAGAACATTGTCGCCACAAAATTTTTAACGGGCAATTCATCATTGATGGAGAGGAAAAAGAACTTTCATTGTTTAAGCTTATACGCAAAACATCCGAAGAAAATCCAAATCAATTGGTTTCGGCTTATACCGATAATGTGGCTTTCAATGCAGGTCCAAAAATAGAACAATTTGCTCCTGCCAGCGGTGACAAACCTGACTTTTTTCAGGTAAAAGAAATAGAATCTGTAATATCTTTGAAAGCCGAAACACATAACTTTCCTACTACTGTTGAACCTTTCAACGGTGCAGCTACCGGAACCGGTGGTGAAATTCGAGACCGTTTGGGTGGTGGAAAAGCCAGTTTACCAATTGCCGGAACTGCTGTTTATATGACCAGCTATGCACGTAATTCTGAGAATGGTTCGCACCCCTGGGAAAAAGCCATTGCTCCACGCAAATGGTTGTACCAAACTCCTGAACAAATTCTTATTAAAGCTTCAAATGGTGCTTCCGACTTTGGAAATAAATTTGGGCAACCGCTGATTTGCGGTTCGTTACTTACCTTCGAACACGAAGAAAATGGCAAGAAATATGGTTACGATAAGGTAATTATGTTGGCGGGTGGAGTTGGTTTTGGAACCCGACGCGACGCATTGAAAGGAGAACCAGCCGTAGGTGAAAAAGTAGTAGTCATGGGCGGTGACAATTACCGTATTGGTATGGGCGGCGGTGCAGTATCCTCCGTAGAAACAGGGCAGTACAACAATGCCATCGAGTTAAATGCTGTTCAACGTGCCAACCCCGAAATGCAAAAACGTGTTTCGAATGTAATTCGCACCTTGGCAGAAGCTGATGTAAATCCGATTGTTTCTATTCACGATCATGGTGCAGGTGGTCACCTGAATTGTTTATCGGAGTTGGTAGAAACAACAGGTGGAAAAATTGATGTTTCGGCTCTTCCAGTCGGTGACCCTACTTTGAGTGCCAAAGAAATTATTGGCAACGAAAGTCAGGAACGTATGGGAATGCTAATGAAAGCTGATGACGTGGAAAGAGTTCGTCGCATTGCCGAACGCGAACGTGCTCCAATGTATGTGGTTGGTGAAACTACCGGTGATATGAACTTTGTGTTTGAACAAGCTGATGGAGAAAAACCAATTGACTTGAAACTGAACTACATGATTGGCAAACCGCCTCGTACAGTAGTTACCGACAGCACAATTGAAGAAAAATTTGCTGCTGTTGAAATAAGCGAAGAAAAATTACAAGAATATATTCAAAATGTATTACAAGTTGAATCGGTAGCTTGTAAAGACTGGTTGACAAACAAAGTCGACCGTTCAATTACAGGTAAAATTGCCCGTCAACAATGTGCCGGAGAAATTCAGTTACCATTGAACGACCTTGGGGTTGTGGCGTTGGATTACCGTGGAAAAACAGGTATTGCCACTTCTATCGGACACGCTCCGCTGGCTGCATTGGTTGATCCTGAAGCCGGTTCTGTTTTGGCTATTGCCGAAGCGTTGACCAATATCGTTTGGGCGCCATTGACAGACGGATTGGACAGTGTTTCGCTGAGTGCTAACTGGATGTGGCCTTGTAAGAATCCGGGCGAAGATGCACGCCTTTACAAAGCTGTAGAAGCTTGCAGCGATTTTGCCTGTTCGCTTGGCATTAATATCCCAACCGGAAAAGACAGTTTGTCGATGACTCAAAAATATGGTGACGAAAAAGTTTTCTCGCCCGGAACAGTTATTATTTCGGCAGGTGCTGAAGTGTCCGATGTTCAAAAAACGGTTGGTCCAGTGTTGGTAAACGATTTAAAAACTGCAATTTATTATGTCGATTTCTCTTTTGATAATCATAAATTGGGAGGTTCGGTATTAGCCCAAACACTTAATAAATTGGGCGACGAAGTGCCAACTGTACAAGATGCAGAATATTTTAAAGCCGCTTTTGACAGCATTCAGGAATTGATTTCCAATGGTTTAATTCTTGCCGGGCACGATATTTCGGAAGGAGGCTTACTGACTGCATTGCTCGAAATGTGCTTTGCGAATGTAAACGGTGGTTTGCAGGTTAAATTAGACGGAATTGCTGAAACGTCGTTGATAAATATCCTTTTTGCCGAAAACCCCGGAGTTTTGATTCAGGTAAAAGACAAAAAGGCTGTAGAAAAAATCCTGGAAGGTAACGGCGTTGGTTTTGCACGCATTGCTACTCCTATATCTGAACGCAGATTGGAAATTCACAAGAAAAGCATTTCATATACATTTTCCATCAATGATTTGCGTGACACCTGGTTTCGCTCGTCATATTTACTCGATCGGAAACAAAGCGGTGAAATTTGTGCCTCAGCCCGTTACAACAATTATAAAAATCAGGCATTGGATTTCAATTTCGATAAAAGCTTTAAAGGCAAATTCTCACAATTTGATTTATCACAAGATAGAAAACCGAGTGGTTTAAAAGCTGCTATTATTCGTGAGAAAGGAACAAATGGCGACCGTGAAATGGCTTACGCACTCTACTTAGCAGGTTTTGATGTAAAAGACGTTCATATGACTGACCTTGCAACCGGACGTGAAACGCTGGAAGATTTGAATATGATTGTGTTCTGCGGTGGTTTTTCCAACTCCGACGTATTGGGCTCTGCCAAAGGTTGGGCAGGTGGTTTTCTATTCAACGAAAAAGCAAAATCAGCACTCGATAAATTCTACGGTAGAAAGGATACACTAAGTCTTGGTATATGCAACGGTTGTCAGTTGATGATTGAACTCGGACTTGTAAATCCTGATCACGATGTGAAACCCCGCATGCAGCATAACGATTCACACAAATTCGAATCAAGTTTCCTGGGATTAACTATTCCCGAAAACAATTCGGTCATGTTAGGTTCATTATCAGGCAGTAAATTAGGTGTTTGGGTGGCTCACGGTGAAGGTAAATTCTATCTTCCAAAACCAGAAAACGAATACAATATTATTGCCAAATATTCTTATTCAGCTTATCCTGCCAATCCAAATGGATCGGATTATGCTGTTGCCGGGATTTGTTCAAGCGATGGGCGCCATTTAGCAATGATGCCTCACCCTGAACGGGCTATTTTCCCTTGGCAATGGGCAAATTATCCTGTTGATCGCAAGGCACAGGATCAAATCACTCCTTGGGTTGAAGCCTTTGTGAATGCCCGAAAATGGGTTGAAAAGAACAAATAGAACAATTAGCAATTTTGAGAGATGTTCGACAAGCAGTTAATCTTGCTCGTCGAACATTAACTTGATTCATTTGTTTAGTTTACTTATGAATTTTTAAATAAGTACGCTTATTGGATAGTATAATGAAAAAACTATTTATCCTGCTTCAATTATTATTTTTACAGTTGAATTCGTTCGCTGTTGAACCTACATTTGATTCTATTTCAAGTGTTTACAAGGATGGAGAGTTTACAACACAATATCGTACAAAAATTAAAATGTCCAACAAAGTGGCAATCGATATTGCTGACTATTTAGTTTCTGATTTTCACTATTCGCCAGAAAATCTATTCAACTGGGCTTTAAAAGATTTGGGGTTACAAAGTAAGAAAAATAACGACCTTATATTTATTATAAAACCATCTCTTTTTGATGAAAAAACTGGAATAACGTATGGTAATTTTGATATTATCGTTCCACATATTACAACATTCAAAAACGTGAAAGTTAATGCTATTGTTTCAAAAGTAATTTATAAGAACGGAGAAACAAAAGTCATGGCAGATATTATTTATTCAAGTTTATTGTTAAAGCACGCACTAGGAATTGTTACAATAATACCGCTGAACGATAACGAACAAATACTCATTACGAATGTGAGCATAAAATTTGGTTGGTTTTTTAATATTTTTATAACAAAAAAACGCTATAAAAGTATTGTTGAATGGAGAATTAAGAAGTTTGTCGAGAATTTGAAAATTGAAGGAGAGAAAAGGCAGGAACACATTTTACAAGCGGCTAAATAGCTGAGAATAAATAAACATCAATTTGTGTTGATTAAATGGAAAAAATATATATACTGTTTCTTTTTTTATTTTCATTCATTTTATTGTCAAGTGCCACACCAAATGACTCTACCTCTACAATTTATAGAAAAGGAGAATTCATAACATACAGTCAGGTTCGGGTAAATGCTTCGGATAGTATTTCAAATGTGGTGATAAATAAATTTGTCAATCAAATGTGCTACGATCTCGATGGGCTTTACAAATGGGGATTAAAAGGAATGCATTTGGTTAATGAAAAAGACGAATTATTGGTTTTCGATTTTAAAACAACGATTTATAATCCCAGAACAAGTATTTTAAGAGGCGGCGGCGATGTAAGAGTTACCGGGATAACTAAAATACCAAACGTTTATGTTGATAGTAAACTTAGCGAAATTAAGCATTCGAACGGGAGGAAAGATGTCAGGTTAGATTTAGCTTCATCAAATTCTTTATTAAAAAATATGATTGGTGTTTTTTCATACATTCCCAATGAAAAAAATAAATCAGGTTACTACACGCTTGAAACTCATATTAAATTCGGATGGTTTTTTAATATATTTGTTACGCAAAGCCGCTACAAAAAGATTATGGAGTGGCGCATAAAACAATTGGTTCACAACCTTAAAGAAGAGTCTGAAAAGCGAGATAAAGCTTTGAGAAAGTGAGCAATGATTAATTACACAATTCAACATAGTTATGGCTGAAACAACATTATTAGAAAAATTAGAAGGATTACAACATAAGTTCGAAGAGATTTCGACCCTGATAACCGACCCTGCTGTGATTGGTGATATGAAACGGTACGTGAAACTTAACAAAGAGTATCGCGAGTTAGAACGTATCATGGAAGCACAACATGAATATCGAACGGCTTTATCGCATTTGGAAGGAGCCAAAGAGCTGATAAATATTGAAACTGACCCCGAAATGCGCGAAATGGCCAAAGCGGAAATAGACGAGATTGAACCCAAGATTCCTTTGATGGAAGAAAACATCAAACTCCTTTTGATTCCTGCCGACCCTGAAGATAATAAGAATGCCATAGTCGAGATTCGCGGTGGAACAGGTGGCGATGAAGCGGCTATTTTTGCAGGCGATCTATTCCGCATGTACCTTAAATACTGCGAAACAAAAGGGTGGAAAGTGGAAGTAACTAATATCAGTGAAGGAACTTCGGGCGGTTACAAAGAAGTTATTTTCACTGTTTCGGGCGAAAACGTCTATGGAACTTTGAAATACGAATCGGGTGTTCATCGTGTACAACGTGTACCACAAACCGAAACGCAGGGACGTGTTCATACTTCGGCAGCTACGGTGGCTGTACTTCCCGAGATGGAAGAATTTGATTATGAACTAAAAGAATCAGATGTTCGTGTAGATACTTTTTGCTCGTCGGGAGCGGGTGGACAGTCGGTAAACACAACTTATTCAGCCATTCGATTGGTGCATATTCCTACAGGGACTACGGTGCAATGCCAGGACGAAAAATCGCAACATAAAAACAAAGCAAAAGCAATGAACGAACTTCGTTCACGTTTGTATGCCATAGAACATCAGAAGTACCTGGACGAAATTGGTTCGAAACGGAAAACCATGGTTTCTACCGGCGACAGGTCAGCCAAAATCCGTACCTACAACTATCCGCAAGGGCGCATCACCGATCACCGCATCAACTTCACCATCTATAACTTGTCGGCCTTTATGGGTGGCGATGTTCAAGGTGTAATTGACCAACTGATTGTGGCAGAAAACGCAGAGAGATTGAAGGAAAGTGAACTATAAAACGATATTTTTGCCGTGGAGTAATTAGTTTTTTTAATATTTTACAATTATAAAGTTACGCGATAAAGAATTACACAATTCAACTTTACACATTACACAATATCATGACTAAACAAGAACTTTTCGAAAACATACAACGCAAAAAATCATTTCTTTGCGTGGGATTAGATACCGATATAAATAAAATACCAGAACATTTGTTCGACGAATCGGAAGATGCTATATTCGAATTCAATAGAGCCATTATCGATGCAACTGCCGATCTTTGTGTGGCATACAAACCAAACCTTGCTTTCTATGAAAGTCTTGGGCTGGAAGGATGGGAAGTGCTTGAACGAACGGTGGACTATATTCGCGAAAATTATCCTGATCAATTTATTATTGCCGACGCAAAGCGTGGTGATATTGGAAATACTTCAGCTATGTATGCCCGTACATTTTTTGGTAATATGGAGTTTGATTCTGTAACTGTTGCACCATATATGGGAGAAGATTCGGTAACACCGTTTTTGACTTATGAAGGCAAATGGGTAACGCTACTGGCTTTGACATCAAACAAAGGGGCTTACGATTTTCAATTTATGACAGATGCCGAAACCGGTGAACGATTGTTTGAAAAAGTATTGAAAGCCTCCTTAAATTGGGGAACTGACGAAAATATGATGTATGTGGTTGGTGCTACAAAAGCCGAAATGTTGACCGAGATTCGTGAGATTATTCCCGAACATTTCTTGTTAGTTCCGGGCGTAGGAGCACAAGGTGGAAGTCTGGCAGATGTGGCTAAATATGGTCTCAACAGCACTTGTGGCTTGTTGGTAAACTCTTCGCGCCAAATTATCTATGCGTCTTCCGGTATCGACTTTGCAAAAGCTGCCCGCCTTGAAGCCGAAAAAGTACAAATGGAAATGGAACAAATTCTTTTTCGTGCTGAGTTGATTGAATAATAAAAGAGAGACGTATTGCAACGTCTCTCTACTAAGTTTATTTATTCCCGCTTACTCCTTCTGTAGTCATTTGTACACGTTTCATAGTGCCATCCGGATTATAATAAAGCCTGTCTATACATACTGAGCGGTGGAAACTGCTGCCGCCGGCATTGGCTCCTCCATTGTGATATACAAAATACCAGTTGCCCTTAAATTCCAGAATGGCTTGATGATTGGTGTTGCAGTTACCGGCAAGTTCATTTAAGATACCCTTGTACTCCCACGGACCGGTAACTTTGCGACTCATGGCGTACACTATTTTCTCAGGAAATTCGGAAGCATACGACAAGTAATACCAGCCTTTGTTTTTATGAATCCAGGGAGCTTCGGTATATCGGGGCAGGTTTTGTACAGCCACGATAGGTCCAATGGTATCAATCATGTTCTCTTTTAGTTTCACGTAATAACATTGCGTGTTTCCCCATATCAAATAGGCTTGCTGATTGTCATCAATTATCACGGTAGGGTCAATGTCGTCCCAGCTGATTTTAGTGTATTTAGTTGTTAAATCATTGGTAATAATGGCGGATCCTTTCGCATCTTTGAATGGACCGGTAGGACTATCCGAAACAGCCACGCCTATGGCTTTACCATGTATAGTTCCATGCTCCACGGCCACATACCAATAAAATTTACCATTTCGTTCTATCACTTGCGAAGCCCAGGCATCACCTTTGGCCCAGGCAAAATCCGACGTATGAAGTGGCGTTGGATGTTCCGTCCAGGTTTTCATATCATCGGATGAAAACACGCACCAGTCGTTCATCACATAACGCTCCTGATTGGGAGGACAAACATCGTGACCAGTATAAAGGTAGAACTTGTTTTTATACACCATGGCAGCTGGATCGGCTGTGTACTTATACCGGATTACCGGATTGCCTGTGGATTGAAAGGTAGTGTCGCGCGTAACTTCCTGAGCGAAAAGTTGACTGACAATAAAAACGAAGAAAAGAAATGCAATAGGTTTTTTCATGGGTTTTAATTTTGATATGCCTGCAAAATTAATGTAAAACCTACACGTATCAAATATGAACTGGGAAAAAAGAGAATTTGTCCAATAAATAAACAAAAATGTCCTGAAATATCTTTTCAGAACTTGCAGTTCGAAATGGGTCTCGCGACTTCCAAGTCGCGTTCTTTGTTTTTGATAATCGCAACTTGGAAGTAGCGAAGCAAAAACATGAATTTTCGGTTATCTACACTTTCAATTCTGCCTGAAAAACAGTGATTGCCTGTCCTTTTATTTCTACGCGATCGTTGAGTAGTTTCACTTTCAATCGGCCGGTTCGTTGGGATAGTTGGTACGAATTGAATTCCGTCTTTTCTGTTTTTTGATGCCACAAAGGCGTGAGTGCGCAATGAGCAGAACCGGTTACAGGGTCTTCGTTGATACCCGCCAGCGGTGCAAAAACCCGCAATACAAAATCACGGTCGGGTTGCTCACTTTTGGCTGTAATCATCAAATGTCCAAGTCCGCTGGTTTTCAGTCGCTCAAAGTCAGGCTTGGCATGTAAAACCTCTGCTTCCAAAGCTGCAACAGCAATAACCCAATCATAAATACTCGAATACATCTCTATCGGTTCAAAACCAACAGTCGCTTTAAAATCGGAAGGAATATCGATTTTTGTCAATGGATAAGCAGGGAAATTCATGGCTATCCAATCGTCTTGTTTGGTAATTGTCAAAACACCTCCTTCGGCATTGAAAACTATCGGTTCATCCGCTATTTTCAATCCCAGTTCGTAGATAATGTGCGCACTGGCCAGCGTGGCATGTCCACAAAGCGGAACTTCACGATTGGGTGTAAAGTAACGTATGCGAAATTCATTTCCATTGGGTATGATAAAAGCCGATTCGGAAAGATTCATTTCCATGGCCAGTTGTTGCATCTTTTCAGCAGGGAAATGCTCGTCAACAAGCATTACACCTGCCGGATTACCTTTGAAAGGTGCTTCTGTGAAAGCATCTACCTGATAAATTGTTTTCATAATCTTTCTATTTTAAAACACCAAATCACAATTTGATTCCACTGCATCGACATTTGCACCAAGGCTTTTATAGAAGTCAATAGCAGGTTTGTTCCATTCGGAAACCTGCCAACGGAGCTTCTTGCAGTTTTTGGCTTTGGCAAAAGCTATCACCTCATTTATCAGCTGTGTTCCTACACCAACACCCCTGAAATCCGGACGAACATACAGGTCATCCATGTACAACGATTTGCCAATCCATGTATAATAACCAAAGAAATAAGTTACATAACCCAGTATTTCATCCTCTGTATTTACAGCCACAAAACCTGTCAGGTATTCTTTCTCAATCAGCATTTGCTCCACAGAGTTAGTCATCTTTTCGGGAAGCTTTTCGAAGAGTGCAAATTCATTGAAAAGAGTAATCAATACATGGAAATCATGCTCATCAATCTTTCTGATAGTTACCGTCATTTATTTTAATCAGATATTTGTTAGTTTAGCGTACTCTCTATCCGGAATACTCATATTTTGCACCGAATAATATCAATTTTCTATTGCCAAAGCTGCACGTCTTGAAGCTGAAAAAGTACAAATGAAAAAAAATCTTTTTAAGGCTGAGTTGGTTGAAGATTAATCGTTGAATTTAAAAGTTTAATATTTTTTAAAGTCTTCTTGTAACTCCCTGTGTAGGTACACTTTCGTATTTATATCTATTAATAGCAGTTACAACGAAGGTATAGTTTCCTCTGAATTTTTGATCTAACTCACGTAAATCCAAGCAATTCTCAGTCGTGCGTATAAGTATGTTCTCTGGGTTATTCATGTCACCAACTTTTTTTCCTTTGAAAGCATATACGATGTAATAGGCTGTTTGACAACCGCCTTCTTCATCAACTTCATCCCACATCAGATAGGCATCTTTTCCATCGCGAAGAATCTTAATATTTTGTGGTTGAGCAGATGCTTCACCTTGTATGTTACGATTGATCGGGCAAATGGCAGGATATTTATAAAAATTATTCCGGAGGCTGTCATTGAGGCCCAATTTATTTTTTACAAAAGCTTTGGCACTGTAATAAATAACCCCATCAATTTGCGGAAAGCGTTTATTCACATTTAATTGACGAACTAATTCGTTTCCTTTTCTCCAAGCCTGATTTGCTTCGGGTGAACCTAATTGAGAATTGAATAACCCTATATATAAATTTTTACCAAAAGAGTTTTCGCTCCACCATTTAGCAAGTACCTCATAATCTGCTACTTTCTTTCCTATTTCCCAATATAGTTGAGGAGCCACATAATCGATGTTTCCATCTTTTAGCCATTTCAAGATATCAGCATATAAATCATCATAGTTTTGAACGCCTGCACGAGTTGCTGAACCCGTTGAATCAATGTTGTTATTTCTCCAAACACCAAACGGCGAAATTCCAAATTCAACCCAGGGTTTAATGCTTTTAATTGTGTGCTGAAGTTCGGCGATAACCATATTCACATTATTACGCCGCCAATCGTCTTTTTGATTTGGGGCAAAACCACGTGGAAATTTACGAAAAGTTTCATTGTCAGGAAATTCCTCATTTCCAACTTTATACGGATAAAAATAATCATCAAAATGAATTGCATCAATATCATATCGTTCTACCACATCTTCCACAACCTTATTTAAAAATTCCCTGGTTTCATCTCTTCCAGGATCGAAATAAATTTTACCTCCGTAATGGACAAATAAATCTTTGTTTTTGAAATAAAAATTGTCTTTGCATAATATACTTGAGCTTTCGGAATTAGTTACCCGATAAGGATTTAACCACACATGAACTTCAATGCAGCGTTTGTGAGCTTCGTCGATGATAAATTGCAAAGGATCGTAATATGGATTTGGTCTGACACCTTGTTTGCCGGTAAGCCAATTTGACCAGGGTTCTAATGATGATGGATAAAATGCATCTGCAGTAGGGCGAATTTGTACAACAATTGCATTTATATTGTTTTTCGCAAATTGATCCAACAAGTGTCGCATTTCGTCCCGTTGAGCCTTTGAACTCAAATTTTTTTGACTTGGCCAATCAATATTTGCAACTGTGGCAATCCACACAGCACGCATTTCGCGTTTAAGATGCTGTGCTTTAAGGCTCGAAATTAGTAATAGAAAAGAAAGAAGAAAGACTAACTTTTTATTCATATGTTTGTATTGTGTGAATGCAAAAGTATAAAGAAATTCACAAATAAAGCATTATGCTTTTCATTTTTCAAGAACTTTTACAAATAGGCATTGTTTAAATAGTAAAATGCATTAACTTTGTAGAATGAATAATGAAAATAATGAACGTATGAACAAACAATTGACAATTGCACTGGTTGCTCATGATAGACGTAAAGCCGATATGGTTGAATGGGCAGTTTTTAATGCCGACATGTTATCCAAACATAAATTAATTTGTACAGGAACCACGGGTAGCCTGATTCAAAAAGCAATGAATGAAAAAGGAGTGGATGTAGAAATTACCTGTATGAATTCCGGACCTTTAGGCGGAGATGCTGAAATTGCAGCTTTGGTAGTTCGCAAACAAATTAATCTGGCAGTTTTTTTAATAGATGATTTAAATGCGCAGCCTCATGAAGCAGACATTCAAATGCTTTTGCGACAATGTCGTGTACACAATGTTCCTATTGCTTGTAATCGCTATAGTGCTGATTTAATGATTACAAGTACGCTTTGGGACAGTGAAGATTATGTGCCTACTGAACCTAAATATGTTAAGTTTAATCGATAAATAAAAGATATAAATGAAACACACTACTGGAAGATTTCAGTAGTGTGTTTTTTATATACGTATCAAACAATTTCCAAGTTACCAGATTCATTTATACTTCTTTTTTCCCTTTCAGAATTAAAGAATTCACGGTTTGTAAAATTGAATTATTATAAGTAATTTTGAAAAATATTTTTACAACGTTTTTCATTATTCTTTAAAATGGGAATTAAAAAAATTACATTACTAATGTCAACAATCTTACTTGCAGCAACCGTTCTAGGAGGAAATCCGTTGTTGGAAACTTACAAAACTCCACATCAAACAATTCCCTTTAATGAAATTAAAACAGAAAATTATTTCCCTGCTTTTGAGGAGGCAATGAAACAGCATATGGTTGAAATTGCTACTATAATTAATAATTCTGAGTCACCGACTTTTGAAAATACAATAGTTGCACTTGAAAAATCAGGTTCGTTGCTAACAAAAGTAAGTTCACCTTTCTATAATCTGCTGGGTTCCGAAACTACAGATGATTTACAAGCTCTTGCAGAAAAAATCTCACCACTCGAAACTGAACATGCAAATTCAATCCGATTGAATGAAAAGCTTTTTGCACGTGTTAAAGCAGTTTATTTACAAAAAGATAAGCTGAAACTTACGCCCGAACAACAAATACTTTTGAAACAAACCTATGAAGGATTTGCCAATAATGGAGCTAACCTTTCAGAACCAGACAAAGTCATTTACCGAGAATTATCAAAGAATTTAAGTCTTTTGACGCTTCAATACGGACAAAATGTACTGAGAGAAACAAATCAATATAAGTTGTTGATAACTAAGAAGGATTCACTTAGTGGATTGCCCTCAGATTTACTTGACATGTTGGCTGCGAATGCTAAGAATGCCGGACAAGAAGGTTGGTTGCTTAATCTAAAAACTACTTGTTATGTTCCGGTAATGAAATATGCTGATAATCGCGATTTACGACGCGAATTATACATGGCTTATTCAAGCAAATGTATGTCTGGTGGCGAATTTGACAACCGTGAGAATGTAAAAAAAATAGTTAATACCCGATTAATGATTGCCAATTTACTTGGTTATAAGTCTTTTGCTGATTACGAGTTGATAGATCGAATGGCAGAAAACAAAGAAAATGTATATAATTTACTCGATAAACTTCTGACGGCTTATAAACCAACGGCCGAAAAAGAATACGCTGAAGTACAGGAATATGCCAATAGAAATGGTGCTTATTTTAAAATTCAACCCTGGGATTGGTCATACTATTCCGAAAAATTGAAAGATGAAAAATTTTTGGTAAATGATGAAATGCTGAAACCTTATTTTGAACTGGAAAGTGTAAAAAAAGGAGTTTTTGGTTTGGCAACACGATTATATGGAATACAGTTTATAAAAAACTCAAAAATTCAGGTTTATAATAAAGAGGTTGATGCCTATGATGTGACTGATGAAAATGGAAAGTTCATAGCAGTTCTTTATACAGATTTTCATCCGCGCGATGGTAAGCGTGCAGGTGCGTGGATGAATGATTTTAAGGCTCAATGGATGGATGGTAAAACTGATAGTCGTCCGCAAATTACTCTGGTTATGAACTTTACACGTCCTACTGATTCAAAGCCGGCTTTGTTGACATTTGATGAAGTAAAAACATTTCTGCATGAATTTGGTCATTCGCTTCATGGAATGCTTACCAAATGTACTTACCAATCTCTTTCAGGCACCAACGTTTACCGTGATTTTGTGGAGCTCCCGTCGCAAATAATGGAAAACTGGGCTTCGGAGAAAGAATTTTTAGATGGCTTTGCCAAACATTATCAGACCGGAGAAAAAATTCCTGCTGATTTGATTCAAAAAATAAAAGATTCAGAAAATTTTAATAACGCATATTTCTGTTTGCGCCAATTGAGTTTTGGGTATTTGGATATGGCCTGGCATACCATCGAAAAACCTTTTGATGGAGATGTAATTAATTATGAAACCAAGGCGATGGCTTCCACTCAGATTTTGCCAATAGTTTCAAATACAGGAATGAGTACAACCTTTAGTCATATTTTTGCCGGAGGATATGCAGCTGGTTATTATAGTTATAAATGGGCAGAAGTGCTTGATGCTGATGCATTTTCAGTATTTGCAAAAAATGGAATTTTTGATAAAGAAACAGCAGAATCATTTCGTAAAAATATACTTGAAAAAGGCGGAACTGAAAATCCGATGATTTTATACAAGCGTTTTCGTGGTCAGGAACCAACCATTGATGCCATTTTGAAACGAGATGGGATTAATCAAGAATCGACAGGAAGTAAAAACTAAAAGAGATTAGATTTAAAGCTTGTATTTATTCTCAAAAATAGAGAAACATATTTCATTCAAAATATTATGAAGAAAACCCAATTAATTTTATTACTAATGGCTGGAATGTTATGCGCTTGTAGTTCAACTCCGCATTATGCAACTTACGACGATTATCCTGTTTATGACGGAAATGATTTGGAACTAACTTATTCACCACAAGCTTCGAGTTTTCGGGTTTGGGCTCCCACAGCATCGGAAGTAAAGTTATTGCTTTATGATAATGGAAATGATGGTGGAGCATACCAAACACTTGATATGAATCGTTCCGAAAAAGGAACTTGGTTGCTGAAAATAAAAGAAGACCTAAAGGGTAAATTCTATACTTTCCAAATTAAAGTAAATGAAAAATGGCTTGAAGAAACACCGGGAATGTGGGTAAAAGCTACTGGTGTGAATGGGAAACGGGCTGCAATCATTGATTTTGCTGAAACAAACCCTTCAGGTTGGGAAAATGATGTTCGCCCTCCTTTAAAAAACTTTACAGACATAGTTTTATACGAAGTTCATGTCCGTGATTTTTCTGTTTCTCCAAACTCAGGAATGAAAAATAAAGGCAAATTTCTCGCTTTTACTGAACATGGAACTAAAAATTCTGCAGGCGAATCTACCGGTATTGACCACTTGAAAGAATTAGGAATTACGCACGTACATTTGTTGCCGGTTTTTGATTTTGCTTCTATTGATGAAACAAAACTAAACGAGAATAAGTATAACTGGGGTTATGATCCTGAAAATTATAATGTTCCCGAAGGTAGCTATTCAACGAACCCATATAATCCGGTAACACGTATCAAAGAATTTAAAGAAATGGTTCAATCGCTTCATCAAGCTGGCATTCGGGTCATTATGGATGTTGTTTATAATCATACAGCAAAAGGGAAGGGGTCTCATCTGGATTTGTTGGCCCCAGGTTATTTCTATCGTCATAATGCCGATAGTACCTGGTCAAATGCATCAGGTTGTGGAAATGAAACGGCTTCGGAGCGTGCCATGATGCGTAAATTTATGATTGAATCTGTGGTTTATTGGGCAACTGAATATCATATTGATGGTTTTCGTTTCGATTTGATGGGAATTCATGACATTGTAACGATGAATGCCATTCGTGCTGCATTAGATAAAATTGACCCAACTATATTTATGTATGGCGAAGGATGGACAGCTGCTGCTTCACCACTTGCTGAAGAAAAGCGTGCAGTAAAGAAAAATGCAAAACAGCTGGATAACATTGCCGTATTTAGTGACGATTTGCGTGATGCACTTAAAGGTAGTTGGATGCATTCTCAGATTCCGGGCTTCGTTTCTGGGGCTGATAGTTTGGAAGAAAGCGTGAAGTTTGGCGTCGTTGCTGCAACTCAACATGACAGTATCGATTATTCAAAGCTTCTATATTCAAAAGCTCCGTATGTAAATAATCCGATTCAGATTATAAACTATGTGTCTTGCCATGACGATATGTGTTTGTATGATAAATTAATGGAATCTAAACCGGCAAATGCAACGGATGAAGAAATAGTTCGTTTCGATAAATTGGCTCAGACTATTGTATTTACATCGCAAGGTGTGCCATTTATTTATGCAGGAGAAGAGTTGTACCGGAATAAAAAAGGGATTCATAATACGTTTCAATCGCCCGATTCAATTAATCAAATTAATTGGGATTCAAAAACCACCCACAAAGATATTTTTAATTATTATCAGGGTTTAATTGCCTTGCGTAAAGCACATGCTGCATTCCGTATGCCAACTCAGGAAATGGTTCAGCAACATTTGAAATTCATCAATATGAACACTCCGAATGTTGTTGCTTTCATGCTTACCGATCATGTGAATGAAGAAGTGTGGAAAGATATTTTGGTGATTTATAATGGAAATCGAAAGCCGGTTTCGGTGCAAATTCCTCAAGGTGAGTGGAATTTGGTGTGTAACGATGGTGAAATTAATTTAAACGGAATTTCTGTGATAGACTATAGTTCATTTGTTGTTGCTCCATCCTCTGCGAGCATAATGTATGTAAAATAGTTAAGAATTAGTAAAGCTAAAGTTGAAAAGTTGTATTGTCTTTTCAGAATTAAAGTCTGAAAATCGTCTTATTTGTTTAAATTAGTTCAATTCGTATTTATGAAAAAAGCTATTCTATCAATAATATTATTACTATCCATATTTGCTGTTTCGGCACAAGATATACCTGAACATATTTCGTACACCCGAATTTACGATTATCTGGACGAATTGGCCAATGAAGGATTAATAGAATTGAATTCAGTTGTAAAACCTTATTCAAGAAAGTATATTGCTGATAAATTACTTGAAGCTCAGACTCATGAAAAAGATTTAAACAGACGCCAGCTACAGGAATTGAAATTTTTTCTGAATGAATTTGCATTGGAACAAGATAAACTTCCTGACTCACAACTTAATTTATCCAAAAACGATCAACATACACTTGCGTTGCTTCAACCAGCTTTTACTTACCGCGACACTTTGTTTCGTGCCCGAATAACTCCAATATTAGGTATGGATATTACTAAAAATACTAACGGAACGTTGATAAAACGATGGTATGGTGTGGATTTACAAACAATGATTGGTAAAAACCTGAGTGTTTATGGCAGTTTAAGAGACATCTCGAACAATGGCCCATTATTGGCTCGACCAACTTATTTGAATGATTATCCGGGTTATGAATATAAGGAAGCATCATACGGCGGAGATTATAGTGATTCGCGTGGAGGAATTAAATATGCCTGGAACTGGGGTTCAGTTGGGTTGGTAAAGGACAATGTAATCTGGGGAGATAATTATCACGGCTCAAATATTCTTTCAGGCAGAGCACCTTCTTTTCCAATGCTTACTTTGCACTTGAAACCGGCTAAATGGTTTCAAATTGACTACTTTCACGGTTGGCTGGTTTCTAATGTTATTGATTCTACACGATATTATGTCGATAACACAGGCAAAAAAGAATACAGGATGAACAATAAATTTATTGCTGCCAATATGTTTACTTTTACTCCAATACGAAATTTGGATTTATCGATTGGTAATTCAATTATTTATGCAGAAGAAAATATTCAACCGGCATACTTTATACCGATTGCATTTTATAAATCCATCGATCACACATTGACTAAAGGGTTGAATTTGGAAAATCAAAATTCTCAGGTTTATATGAATTTAAGTTCCCGAAATATTAAGCATTTACATCTTTTTACATCTATTTTTGCCGATGAAATTAGTTGGGATCGGTTTTTACCAAGTAGCAAGCAAAAAAACCCGATTTCGTATAAAATAGGAGCTGAACTTAGCAATTTTCCTGTTGACAATCTGTCTCTTATTGGAGAATTTACCCAAACAAATATCATAACTTACAAACATTCAGTACCCGCTTTAACATGGGCTTCAAATGGATACAATCTTGGAAGTTACCTGGGCGATAATTCGCAGGAAATTTATTTTGCGATGGTCTATAAACCCATGCGAGGATTGGATTTGAGTTTGTCGTATGTTAGTGCAAAACACGGAAACGAATATGAATATAATCGTAAAGCAGTTGACAACATCATCAGCCAACCTGTTTTAGGTAATATTACCTGGAGCAATAATACAGTTGGGTTTAATGCTCAATACGAAATAATTAATAATGCTTATGCCATAATAAATGTTTCATATAGTAACATTCAGGGATATAACCTGACTTCTACAACTATTATAGGCGAAGACCGTTTAACCGCACAAGGCTATCTCGATTTATTTACTCCCGCTTATCTGCAAGGTAAAAACACAACTGTTACAGTTGGATTTAGTTTTGGGTTCTAAAATAATTGTTTGCAAATTAGAATAGATTCATAAAGATTGATTGAACTGTTTTGTTTGTTTAATTGTTTATTTGTTGAAACTAATGTAAAAAAATACTTTTTCGATTAGATGCACAAACCTTTAATCATAGGAATAACAGGAGGTATTGGCAGTGGGAAATCAACATTGTCACACTTGTTACGCGCCGAGGGATATTCGGTTTACGATACCGATTTAGAAGCACGGCGACTGCAAAATGAGCATTCTACAATGCGAAAAAAACTGGTAGATATGTTTGGTAAAGATATTTATACCGAACAAGGGTTAAATCGTTCAGCTTTAGGAAAAATAGTTTTTAGTAAACCAGAGCTACTCACAAAATTAAATTCAATTGTGCATCCGTTGGTTATGGATGACTTTAATAATTGGGTTCAAAACAGATTCCCTAAGAAAATGCTTTTTATTGAATCGGCAATTTTATACGAGAGCGGTTTCAATAAGTTGGTTGATAAAGTTATACTAATTACGGCTGCTGAAGATATCCGAATTGAGCGGGTTGTAAAACGCGATGGTATTACTCCCGAACATGTTCGTGCCCGCATGTCCAATCAACTTCCTGAAGAAGAAAAGTTAACTCGTGCTGATTTTGTGATTCATACAGATGATGATAAACCTTTAGTGGACAAAATGAGGAAACTGATTGCTGAATTGTTGGAATTTCGTAACAAAAAAATAAACGAGGCCATCTCAACCGGTAATAGCCTCGTTTACTAATAGCTTTATTTTTATTTAATTGAAAGTAGGCAAATTTGAATAATCTTTTGAATATCGAAGATTCTGATCCACAAAATTTTCGTCGTACGAAATAGTTATATCTTTTATTTCTCCCTCGCTGTTTTCTACCAGTTTATATACAGGATTCACGAAACCTCTGTAAGGTGCAAGATTTAATTTTTTATAACGGGCTAACACTTCATTGTGCAAAGAATTATCAACTTTTACCCCATAAGTTTCCACTAGCTTTTTTCCGCCTTCAAAGTCTCCGGTTGATTTAATCCGTTGAATTTCTGCCAGCAATTGACCAAACAAAACTCGTAATTTCTCGTATCTGTTTACTTTCACAAAAGTTTCACCGTTTCTTTTCACCATTTCAATTACATTGTCGGCTTTCCCTTTTTCGTAAACCCACGCTGCAATTAATTGACGGTTACGCATATGCGCTTCTTCAATGTTTTTGTCAGGCTGAATGCGGGTAAGTTGAGTCATTAATCCATTCATGATATAAGAATAGTATTCAGCTTTGTAGGCATCTTTATCAGGTAAAAGTCCGAGTTCTACCATTTTCGGGTCACCCATATAATACAACCCAAATAAATCGGCACGTGCTTCTTCTATAGTTGAACCATACGCTTTTAGAGCATCGGGATCAACTCCCTGAAGTAATTTTCCCGAACCATGTCCGAGGCATTCGTGCAGGTCGGTGTGAAGATTATTCGTCATCGAACCAAAGTCTTTCGCACGTTTGCGTTCCACATCGCTCCACATAAATTCTTCGTCAAATCCGTTGCCTAATGAAGCCTGATCGTAAGCTTCGGTAATGTTTTCGATGGTTACCGATTTTGATCCATATTCATGGCGAATCCAGTCGGCATTTGGTAAATTAATGCCAATTGGAGTTGCCGGATAGCAATCACCGGCCAGCATTGCCACTGTAATTACTTTAGCCGAAACACCTTTTACTTTTTCTTTCTTGAACCTTGGGTCTATAGGTGAATGGTATTCAAACCATTGTGCATTGGAGCTGATTATTTCTGTGCGTTTGGTGGCTTCCATGTTTTTAAAATCCACAATCGATTCCCAGCTGGCTTTCAACCCAAGCGGGTCGCCGTAAGTTTCGGTAAATCCGTTTACAAAATCGACATCCGAGGCTAAATCTTCCACCCATTTAATGGAATATCTATCATAAGTTTTTAAATTGCCTGTTCGATAGAAATCAATCAAGGTATTGATGACATCTTTCTGTTGATCGTTTTCAGTAACTGTAGCCGCTTTTTCCAGCCAACCGATAATTTTGATGATTGCCGAACTGTAAAGCCCACCCACTTTGTAGGTTTTTTCTACCAATACGCCATTTTCTTTCACTAATTTACTATTCATACCAAAGGAAACCGGTTCTTTGTCATTCGGTTTTTTCATTTTACCGTAGAATGCTTCTACTTCGGCTTGCGAAACGTTATCACCATAATAATTATTGGCAGAAGTTTTAATCAAGTCCACACCTTCGGCCTGATTCGTTTTTTTAGGATAAACAGTTGGATCGAAAAGAATCGGTGTGAGTTTATTAATCAAAGCATCAACTGTTTCCCCGTTTGAAAGAGGCAGTTTTGCAGGATCAATAGTTTTAACCGCTTCGGCAAAATAGGTGGAGCTGAATTCCGGAACAAATTTATCTTCGGAATAATGGTGGTGTATGCCATTGCCCATCCAAACTCGTTTCAGATAAGTGGCTAAATTTTGAAAATCAGTCGTTTTACGGTTGCCGTTATAATTTACGTAAACCGCTTCCA
This sequence comes from Paludibacter sp., assembly GCA_031292575.1. Classification (GTDB taxonomy): domain Bacteria; phylum Bacteroidota; class Bacteroidia; order Bacteroidales; family Paludibacteraceae; genus Paludibacter. The sequence continues at coordinate 28,344 of JARLGX010000015.1, read as the reverse complement.
GTGTGCGACGAACGCAGAGATTGTATTTATTATTTTGATCATAAAGAATGTCACGACCTTCCAGTGCAGCCTCGTTTAAATAATAAACAAGTTCCTTTTGTTTTAAACTTAGTTTTTCAAAATCGGGAACACGGTAACGCAGAATTTCTATATCGGCAAATTTATCCACCGAGTACTTGAAATCATCTATTTTGGGCGTAGTGGCTTTTGCAGCTCCACTTGCCAGTAGCATAGTTGTCATACAAATTAGGGTTAGTTTTTTCATAAAGCACGAATTATTCGAATCAAAACGAATTGCAAAATTAGGCATTCTTTTCTATAATGCACAATTATAAGCAGAAGTTCTGAATTCTGAGGAATACGAAAAAGAGAAAAGGTTTCACATAGTGAACTTTTCTCTTTTTCGTAAGCATTTTTTAGTGCTACATTTATGTGAAGTTCTTTTTTTTAGTTTTTCCTGTAAAACAATTTTCCGGTTACCAAGAGTCCTGTAAAAACAAAAAAAATCTATATCGCATCAATTTACAAAGCTGGTGATAATCCACAACGAAGTGGTGGAGATGACAATCCAAAGAATAACACCTTGTATCAAGGGCTTTACGCCAACCGATTGCAATAGTTTTTTTGATAATCCACTGCCAATTAAGAACAAGGTAAGTGTCAATCCTGCTTTTGCAACAGTTACTATGTAGCCGCTGAATTCTTTTACAAATGGCACATACGTGTCAAGCACCATGGCAACAACAAACAACCCGATAAAGTAAGGAATTTTTATTTTGCTGTTTTTGTTTTTAAAAAAGAAAGTCGAAAGGAATGACACAGGAATAATCCACAAAGCGCGGGCTAATTTTACGGTCGTTGCCACTTCCAGTGCGTGTGGTCCGAATTTGCTGGCGGCACCAACCACCGAACTGGTGTCGTGTATGGCAATGGCGCACCACAAACCGAATTGCGATTGCGATAAATTTAAATGATGACCAATGAAAGGAAATAAGAATAAGGCAATGGAATTTAATATAAAGACTGTGCCCAATGCCACCGAAATTTGCTTCTCTTCGGCTTTGATGATAGGCGAAACTGCTGCTATGGCACTCCCTCCGCAAATGGCTGTACCGGTAGAAATGAGGTAGGATGTTTTCTTTTCTATTTTAAATATTTTGCCAATGATATATCCTAAAACGAGCGTACCGGTTATTGAAACCACTGTGAACATGATTCCTTGTCTTCCTGCTCTCAGGGCAGTGCTCACGTTCATTCCAAATCCCAGACCTACAACTGAAAACTGTAATAAAATCTGGGTAGCTTTTCGGTTGAGGTGCATATACGGATGTCCCACAAACAAGGCAATAAACAAGCCAATAAGTAGCGCCACCGGTGGCGAAATAAACGGAGTTAAACAGAGTATAACTGCCAATATAAAAATAACTTCCCTTGTAGTGACGCTACGGTCGAAAAAGCGTTTTTTACCTTTTTCACCCTCTTTTGTAATGGTTTCTTCTTTCATGCTGATTTCTTTGATTTGTGGGTGCAAAGGTAAATCAGTTATGTAAGCCGTGGAAATAGTTATTTGTAATGCTTCATTACTTGAAGTTATAGTGACGGGCAAATGTCATGAATAAATCGGGCAGGGCTTCTACTTCGCCCTGTTGCTGGATAAAGTGAAAATTCCGTTCAATGGTAAGCCCATTAACGTCTATAATACTGACTTCATTGTTTTTAAGCTCTTTTAAAATGGAGTAGATGGAAAGAAAAGCCATGCAATTGGAATGCAACAAATATGATTTGATGCTTTCGGTGCTTCCCAGTTGCATTTCGGTTTGAAGCTGGGATATTTTAATGCCCAATGGTTTTAATGCGTGGGCAATTACCTCCAACGTGCCCGATCCGGGCTCTCTTAACAACAAAGGCGTATGAAGCAGATCATCAAGTTGTATTATTTCCTTTTTTGCCAATGAATGGTTGATTTTGGCTACCAGCACAATTTCATCCTTAATAAATTCGGTGTATTTAAACAAGGTATTTTTAGATTGTCCCTCGATGATGCCAAAGTCAATGTCCTTGTTTTGCAAAGCCTGTTCTATCTGTTCGGTATTATTAATCATCAATGTAACCGTAATTTCAGGGAACCTTTTGTGGAAAGCAGCCAGCAGCGGTGGTAGTACATATTGGGCAATGGTGGTGCTTGCCCCGATTCGTAATTTGCCGTTGTGGCGTTGGTTCAGGCTGTTGAGCTCAAACTCCAGGTTGCTGTAAATAGTAAAAAGCTGATTGGTGTGTTGCAACAGGGTTTCGCCGGCTTCGGTTAGTTTAATTTTCGTGCCGTTGCGGTCGAATAATTTCACTTTAAAGTGATTCTCTATTTCCTGTATATGTTTCGAAACGGCTGGTTGCGTAATGCACAGTTCATCGGCCGCCTTGGTAAAGTTGAGGCGTTTGGCAACAGTATGAAAAACCTTTAAGCGAAAGTCGAACATGGGCGTGAATTTATTGGTGCATTTTGTTTAAATCCCTACAAAATTAGGAATTCTTTTCTATACTACACAATTATCGGGTTTTTATTCTTTTCCCAAGACATTGTCCTTTTGGAACGTTGCCTTGGGGAAATAGATAAAGTAAACCGATTGAAAAGCTATGATTTTATTCATTAAAATCAAAAGGTGAAGCATAAAAATCTTTTAATGAGTTTGTGTAAATTAAATAATCAAGTTTGGAGATTCTTTGAAAAACTGTTGGGTTCTTTGCTCCTTGCGGAACTAACATAAGACCTGATTTTCCATCAAAAGTTTTACGTTCAAGTTTATTTCCTTCTCTATTATCAAAAGGGAAACTGAAGTAGTAGAGATAAGGATATATCCATTCCACATAAGCTCTTTTGCTTACATTGGAAGATGTTTTAATTTCAAGATTAGCATAATTTTCTGTAATTGCTCTTTGAAATTCTACAGCATTAAGCGGAACATTATTTAGCATCGGCATAACATCCCATTGTCCATCGAGTAAAACCCACTTTTTTAAATCATTAAGATATACCTCAGATAAAACGTGCCCTGCACCAGATTCTGTTGTTTCTACATTTTTTGTTTTCAATCCCAACGTGCGTGATTTTAATCCTATTGAGTTTAAGCAAGCAGTAGTGACAATCCCGTACTCTACACAACGAAAATTTTTTCCTTCTTTTGCCTCTTCAAGAATTGAAATTGCATCATTTTTTTTTGGCTCATTGCCACCGTCGTGGTTCCACTGGCGATGCACCCAATGTAGAATAGCCAATGCTTTTTCAGTATCTGACTTAGTGCCTTTTGTCAAACTGTCAATTGGATATTTAGACCGTAGCAAATTCAGGTAATCGTTATTCTTATTTTGTTCATACCAAAATCTGAGAGTTTTATTTTTTGCTTTCGTGTCAAAACTCAATGCTGCATTAATTGGTTGAATTCCTTTTATCACTGTCAATGCAAATGTAGTGTCATTAACAGAAATGTAAAAATTAAAAACCTGCTGTGATTTCAAATCTATGTGAATGCTATCTTGATCCGTATAGAAAACAAAATCTTCTTTGCTGGAAAAACATGTAATAAATAAACTATCGGAAGAAATTTGAGGTGAAATTGTCCACCAACCTTTTACCCAATCATTTCCAATTCTAAAATCTGCTTTTAATGATTTAGCTTTAATCAGTGGAAATCCTTTGTAAGTAGTTTGTCCTAAAATGATTAATGCAAATAAGCACAATGCGAAAGTCAAAATGTTTCTTTTCATTTATTTAGTTTTAATTATAATTAATTTAACACAAACAAAGATATACATTTTATTTAAGTTAAGATGCATTGTGAATGATTTTTTGTAAATTATTTTATCGTAACATTAATAATGAGGTGTAAACGAGGTCAATAATTAAAAAATTAATTTGAAATACCTGCTGAAATTTTACAGGGACTTTCGATTTTCTATTTTAAATTATGCATTATTTATCCTTATCTTTGCTGTATGTTACAAAACTTTATAGCATCGCGCATTCAGGCTCAGCTCCCGTTTGAACCCACTGCACAGCAAACTCAACTGATAGAAGAACTTGGCGTTTTTTTGATGTCGACCGACAGCGAAAAAGCATTTTTGCTACGTGGGTATGCCGGAACAGGTAAAACCTCGGTAGTGAGTGCCCTGGTGCGGGCTTTGAACGAGTTGCAACAAAAAACCATTCTGCTTGCTCCAACCGGACGGGCTGCCAAAGTGATTGCCGGCTATTCGGGCTTTCCGGCATTTACCATTCATAAAAAGATTTACCGTCAAAAATCCATGTCGGAATTTCGTTTTCAACTGTCGGATAACCTGCATACGCACACACTTTTTATTGTGGACGAAGCTTCCATGATTTCCAATACCGGCACCGAAACGGCTTTCGGGTCGGGACGCTTGCTCGACGATTTGGTGCAGTTTGTTTACAGCAGCGACGGTTGCAGTTTGTTGTTGCTCGGCGATACTGCCCAGTTGCCACCCGTTATGCAACCCCACAGCCCTGCCCTTGAACGCGATAAATTGTTGGGCTATGGGCTGAAAGTGCACGAATTTACGCTTACGCATGTGGTGCGTCAGGCATTGGAAAGCGGAATTTTGCACAATGCCACCTTGCTGCGCCAGCAACTCATTGATGAAAAAACCACCGAATTTCCTCAATTTGACATGGAAGGTTTTTCGGATATACGGAAACTGAACGGAGCCGAACTGATTGACGAAATTCAACGGGCTTACGATGGAGTGGGAGTGGAGGATACTATTGTGGTGACGCGGTCCAACAAGCGGGCAAATATTTACAACAATGGTATCCGTGCGCGGGTAATGCTGAAAGAAGATGAGTTATCGGGGGGCGACTTGCTGATGGTAACGCGCAATAATTATTACTGGAACAAACCCTACAAAGAAATTGATTTTATTGCCAATGGCGATATTCTGCAAATTGTAAGGGTACGAAAGCATCACGAAATGTACGGTTTCAGGTTTGCCGACCTCACGTTGCGCTCGCTCGATTACGGTTGGGAAATTGATGCCCGCGTATGGCTCGACGCCCTGCAGTCGGAATCACCTACCGCCATGAACGAGTTGACCAACAAGTTATTTCAGGCAGTGGCCGAAGATTATCCCGAAATCACCACTAAAAAAGAACTTTACAAAACCATACTTAATAACGAGTATTATAACGCCTTGCAGGTGAAGTTTGCCTATGCCGTAACCTGCCACAAAGCACAGGGCGGGCAGTGGAAAAAAGTATTTGTCGACCCCGGTCAAATAGCCGATGAGCAGCTTAACAGCGATTTTTACCGCTGGTTGTACACGGCGCTTACCCGCGCTACCGACACCGTTTTTTTAGTCAATTTTCCGGAAAAGGCTTTCGTTGAAAAAAAACAACTAACCATAACCACAAAAAAATGAGTTTGGTTAATAATAAAGTGTTCTGATATTATTTTATGAACTTTATTTATGACATTAAAGTATTTCCCTTATATTTGTCTAATTATTTTCGAAAAAATGTATATTATTGTAAATCCTATGTATTTCCAACCCACATTTAAAACAAACTATTAATATTGTAGATTATGAAAAGGAAACTTGTCTTTAAATTTCTATTCCCAATCTGGATATTTTTAATCTTTTTTCCTTCCTGTAAGGAAATAGATTTGACAAATATCTCCAATCAGGTAAAAATAGATGAATCGTTAGTTCTTCCATTAGGCTCGGGAAGTGCAAGCATGGCAGATATTTTATCTCAATATGTAAGTAAGAGCAATATTGTAACAATAGGAGATACAATTAATTATGTGGATACGTTCTTATACGATTATAAATTTAAAGACGTAAACTTACTTGCAAGTGCCTCGTCAAAGCAAATAACAATTCCACTTACTGCTGCTACAATTTCGGCTAATCAAACTGTACCTGTTTCAATTGGCAATCAATTAATTGACTTGGGTTTAAATCCAGCTTCAACCACTCAGCGGGTTGACAGTACCTTTGTCACTTCATCATCAGTTGGAGTTACAGTATCAGTTTCAAACATTACCGTTGCTAGTAATGGTTTGCCAATTTCACCATCCGATTTAAAAGTGACCCTTGTTTTTCCAACCATTTATAACCAAAGTAATCATGCTCCGGTTAGCATTAATATCACGCCCTATTTATTTAATTCAGCGTATAGTTTACAGTTGAATAATGTTATTGTAAATACAGTTGGACAAACAGGTGTTCCGGTTCAAATACTATTATCAGCAGGAACCAGATCAATAAAAACAGTTTCCACTTCAACAGTTAATGTAGGATTAGTATTTAATTCAATAAACTTCACCGCTGCTTACGGCTTATTCCAACCATCTTCCTCAACAGCAACTATAATAAAGGTTCCACTGGATATGTTGAGCTCGTTGCCGAAAGGGCTGCAATTTGCCAATCCGAAAGCGTTTATCAATATCCAGAGTAATATCGGAACGTGGCTCGATTATAATATTGATTATGTGAAGGCATACAATAAAAGTAAATCTGTGACTGTAAATGCAACTTTTAATGGCAACCCTACTGCACTCGAAATTATAAAAACTAAACCTACAGCTCCACAACAATTTAGCAGTTGGGATTTGACACCTCTTGATAAAAATTACGGAACAACAAATAAACTTTTTGAGACGAATGTTCAACTGGATACGCTGGAGTATAAGTTCTCATTAGTAGCCGATGCGAATTCACCGGCTCCAAACTTTGTAGTACCTGGTATGGAAATGAAAGCGAAAGTAAAAGTTCAGATACCAATGTATTTAGAAGCCGGAAGCACCTATAATTATATAGATACGATTCAATATAGCAGCAATATAGATTTAAGCTATGTTGATCAGGGAATTTTAGTTGCGAGAATTACCAACGGCCTTCCTGTAAAGACTACTCTATCATTAAAACTGTTGGATGCAAATAAACATCTTATTTCTTCAACTTTAAATGATTCAACCTGGGTAATCAATGCAGGGAATGTAAATAATGTGGGAATTGTAACAAGTAGCACCTTGACAAGCTTGAACATCAACTTATCAAGTACACAAATGGCAGATATTAAGAACGCTAAGTATTTTGCATTTACTGTTTTATTGGCAGGACAAGATGTAAGCAAACAAATTCAGTTTACCAAAAATGATATCATATCGGTAAAACTGGGCATTTTTGCAAAAGCAAATAAAACTACAACTATCGGATCCGGCAATAATTAAATCTTGAGAAAATGAAAAAAAGTATAATCAACAAAATCATCCTTGTTCTTTGTTTAGGCTTTTCGACATATAGTGCGAAATCACAACAAGTCAACACAATGTATTTCATGGAGAATGTGCCTGAGCGCAACTTTTTGAATCCGGCATTTCAGCCGTTAAGTAATTTCTATCTCGGATTTCCTGTATTGGGATATACACAGTTTAGTCTTGGAAACAACTCATTAACTCTGAAAGATTTTGCCTATAAGGATGCAAACGGAAACCCGATTTGGTTTATGAATCCAAATGGAAATAAAGATAAATTCTACAATGCTTTAAATCCATCTACATTAATTCAAACAAACCTTCAGATAAATTTGCTGGATTTTGGATTCAGAACCGGAAAAGCCTACTGGAGTTTTTCTTTAGTTGAAAAAGCTGAAGGACAAGCAGGAATACCAAAAGACTTGATGAAACTTTTGTTGTACGGTACGCCGAACATGGATAAAAATTCCTATGATTTCACATCCATTGGTGCAGATATGACGCTCTATACTGAAGTTGGATTAGGTTATTCCCGTAAGGTGAATGATAAACTCACGGTTGGTGGAAAACTTAAACTTTTGTTGGGTACTGCCAACGTTACAGCATCTGCTACCACTTTGAAACTAAATGCAGGTATAGATCAATGGAATTTAGTGGGCAATGGCTCTGTTAATTACTCTTCACCGGTAGATTTAAATGGAAATAGCTTCGATACATTTAATCCAATAAAACCCAATTCAGCAAAAGATTGGCTAAAACCTTCGGGTACGGGCGGTGGAATCGATTTGGGTGCTACTTATAAAGTTACTAATAACTTAACTGTATCGGCAGCTGTAACCGATTTAGGTTTTATTCGTTGGAGCAAAAACCTGAAGAAAATGGGATACAACGTGAATTATAATTTTACAGGTTTAAATGGTTTGAATGTAAACAACACGAAAGATTTCAAACAATTAACTGATTCTGTAGTTACAACCCTTAAAAATGCTGTAAAAGATAGTGTAACGAATAATGCCGCTTACACCAGCTATACATCTCCCAAAATTAATATTGGTGCAGAATATGCTTTCTTCGACAACAAATTGAGTGTAGGACTTTTGTCGCGGACATTGATTCATAATAGTGTACCTTACGAAGAAGTGACAGCTTCGATAAATGGCCGTCCAATCGATTGGTTTGATATGTCGTTGTCATACTCTGTTTTTAACGGAAGAATGAGCAACATTGGTGCAGGTTTGGGATTACGAACAGGATTCCTTCACTGGTTCTTATCAGCGGATTATATTCCGTTGAGTTCTGCAAAAGTATCTTTCAGTAATAATTCAACAACCAGTAGCTATTCTGTTCCATACAATACAAAAGGGATGAATTTTGCATTTGGAGTTAATTTTGTATTTGGAAATAGAAAAGATGCCGATAGGGATGGCGTTATTGACCGCAAGGATAAATGTCCCAATACACCTTTAGGAGTTAAAGTTGATAAAAAAGGTTGTCCGGTTGATGCCGATGGCGACGGTGTTCCAGATTATTTGGATAAATGCCCGAATACTCCACCCGAAGCTTATAAATTAATTGATCAAAATGGCTGTCCGATTGATACCGATGGCGATGGTGTTCCCGATTATTTAGATAAATGCCCCGATACACCTAAAGCAGCCTTTGGACTTGTTGATTCAAAAGGATGTCCGCTCGATACAGATGGCGATAGTGTTCCTGATTATATGGATAAATGCCCAAATACACCTCCGGGTGTTAAAGTTGATTCTGTGGGATGTCCGTTAGATTCCGATGGCGATGGCGTTCCCGATTATTTGGATAAATGTCCTGATACACCTAAGGCTGCAAAAGGTTTTGTTGATAAAAATGGTTGCCCGCTCGACACCGATGGCGATGGCGTGCCGGATTATCTCGATTTGTGTCCCAACACACCTCGCGAAGCGTTTGGATTTATTGATAAAAATGGTTGTACCCTTGATACCGATGGTGATGGTGTTCCAGATTATTTAGATAAATGTCCTAATACACCTGTAGAAGCCCGGGGCAAAGTAGACCAAAATGGCTGTCCGCGTGATACTGATGGTGATGGAATTCCTGATTATTTAGATAACTGTCCTACAATTCCTGGAGTTGCTTCTAATTTTGGGTGTCCGGAAATAAAAAAGGAAGTAAAAACCTTATTCAGGAAGGCCCTTCAGGGAATTCAGTTTGAAACAGGATCTGATTTAATTGTAAAAAAATCTTACTCTATATTAAATCAAATTGCAGTTGAATTAATTAAAAATCCAACTTACTTAATTGAAATTAGAGGTCATACCGATAGTATAGGTGATTCTAAATCAAATCAGGTTTTATCCCAGAAACGTGCAGCTTCAGTACGAAAATACTTGATTGGGAAAAAGATAGATGAGAAACGTATGACAGTAAAAGGCTTTGGCGATACTTTACCAATAGCAAGCAATAAAACTGTTGCTGGCAGAAAACAAAATCGCAGGGTTGAATTTATTGTTACCTTCGAAGAAGAAAAGAAATAATATTTTTCAGCATTTAGAAAGGGAGTTGAGAATTCAACTCCCTTTTGATTTGAAAAAAGATGAAACAATAGTTTGTACTTTGCAAGCGTTTTAATACTTTTGTGCACCGAAAAAATGTAGGTATTTATTGATTATAAGAATTCTTGAATTTAAAATTTGAAAATTTAGAAAATGGGAAGAGCGTTTGAATATAGAAAAGCGACAAAAATGAAACGTTGGGGCAATATGGCCCGCGTTTTTACAAAACTTGGAAAACAAATTACCATTGCAGTTCGTGAGAGTGGTCCGGATGCTGATACAAATCCTCGATTAAGGGTTTTGATTCAGCAATCAAAAAAGGAAAACATGCCCAAAGAAAACGTGGAGCGTGCAATCAAAAAAGCCATTTCAAAAGATGAAGTAGACTACAAAGAGGTTTTGTACGAAGGATATGGACCTAATGGTATTGCCATAGTGGTTGAAACTGCCACCGACAATCCAACCCGTACTGTTGCCAATATTCGGAGCTATTTTAACAGACATGGAGGGTCGCTTGGTACCACAGGTTCATTACAATTTTTATTTGATCATAAATGTGTTTTTAAAATTGCACCTAAAGCTGGAGTTTCACTCGAAGATTTGGAGTTTGAATTGATTGATTTTGGGGTGGACGAATTAGTTGAGGACGATGAAAATATCATTTTATATGGTGATTTTCAATTCTACTCTTCGATTCAAAAATATCTGGAAGAAAATGGATTTGAAATTTTTAGCGCCGAATTTGAACGAATTCCAAATGACATGAAAGAATTGAATGAAGAACAAAAGGCACAGGTGATGAAATTGCTTGATAAAATAGAAGATGACGAAGACGTTCAAAATGTATTTCACAATATGATTGAATAGAAACAAGCTGAGCTATCCAAAAAAACCTGAATCAAAAGATTCAGGTTTTTTTTATATAATTAATTGTTTCTTTTTAATACTGTTCTTTTTCATTCGGAAAATCGCCCGATTTTACATCTTCCACGTAATGTTCAATAGCTTCATTCATGATACCCTGTATATTTGCATATCTGCGCAGAAAACGAGGTGAAAAGTCTTGTGTAAGACCAACCATATCGTGCAAAACTAATACCTGACCATCAACGCCTCCACCGGCACCGATACCAATTACAGGGATAGTAAGTTCTGAAGCTACTTGTTGTGCCAGTTTAGCCGGAATTTTTTCTAAAACAATTCCAAAACAACCTGCTTCTTCTAATAAATGTGCATCTCTGATAAGCTTTTCAGCCTCAGTACCTTCTTGAGCCCGAACAGCATATGAACCATATTTGTTAATTGACTGTGGCATTAATCCTAAATGCCCCATAACGGGTATTCCTGCACTTAGTATTCGTTTAACCGACTCAAGAATTTCTTCTCCGCCTTCTACTTTTAAGCAGTCGCCATGTGTTTCTTTCATAATACGGATTGCCGAAGCAAGTGCTTCTTTCGAGTTTCCCTGATAAGACCCGAAAGGCATATCAATTACCACTAAAGCGCGTTTTACACCACGTACTACAGATTTTGCCAGAAAAATCATTTGATCCAAGGTAATAGGAAGCGTAGTAACATTACCGCACATTACATTGGAAGCAGAATCACCAACTAGAATAATATCTACTCCAGCTTGATCTACAATGTGCCCCATTGTATAATCGTAGGCGGTAAGCATACTTATTTTCTCGCCACGAAGTTTCATTTCTAACAAACGTTGAGTAGTTACTCTTCTTGAATCCTCACTATGTATTGACATATTTCTATTTTTTATTGAGTTTGCAAAGATATATATATTATTTTTTCAACTTACATTTTCAGGTTATTTTATGCTAAAGAAATAGATTTATTGAAGTACACAAGTAACTTCCCTGCAGGAATAGCATTTTTAAAATCTTAAATGCATTAATTTATAATCAATTTTCGCTTTTTAAACTTATCTTTGCAAACTGTTTTTTTTAAGAACAATAAGGGATGAAATATAAACTGTTATGAAGGAAAGATTTGCTTTGTTGTTAAATTCGGATGTGTTCTCACATCTTATAAATCTTAAATATATTCCTCGCTGGGTAGTATTTTCGATGGATATTATAATTTGTTTGTTTTCGTACTATTTATCCCATTATTTAACTGCAATGTTATATTCTAACTATGTAGATATTCGAATACTTTCAGTATTTCAAAGGATGACAATCGTAATAGTGCTGCAAATTATTTTCTTTTGGATTTTTCATACTTATTCGGGAGTGCTTCGTTATTCGGGTTATGTAGATGCTGCAAAGTTATTATTAGCAGTATGTTTTAATACAGTATTGATTTCAATAATCAATTTTGTAGTGTATTCTATTACTGCCAATCATATGTTCTATTATTCAGGACTGATAATGTATCCTATTTTATCTTTTCTGCTACTTTTTATACTTCGTTTGTTCGTTAAAACAATGTATGACTATTTTAGCCAAAATTCAGGTCAGATTACACCTGTCATGATTTTTGGAACTCAGTCTGCGGCGATAGGAATTGCCAAGATGCTTCGTACAACTGAAGATGTAAAATATAAACTCGTAGGTTTTATTGATGACGATAAAAATGCCTCAGAAAGGGTTATAATGGGAGTGAAAGTTTATCAGTTGGATGAAAAAACAATTAAAAAAACTGTTGTTAAAAAAGCCAAAGCCATAATTGTTTCTCCAAATAAGATGAGAGAAATAGATCCGAATACAGATTTAGATATATTCTTTAATAATAATATGTCGATTTTGACTTCGCCACCGATGAGTATTTGGAAGAATGATATGCCTTCGATAAAACAAATAAAATCAATTCAAATTGAGGACATTTTAGAACGCCCCAAAATAAATATTTCGTGCGAAAATATAGCAAAGCAATTAAAATCAAAGATTATTTTAATTACAGGAGCTGCCGGTTCTATTGGGAGTGAGATTGTTCGTCAGGTAGTTAATTATAAACCGGACTTAATTATTATTCTTGATCAGGCTGAATCTCCTATGCATACTCTAAAGCTTGAACTGGAAGAACAATTTCCTGATCAGAACTTTTACACTTTTTTAGGCGATGTGCGCAATAAAGAGCGAATGGAATATCTCGTTGAGATGTTTAGACCCGATTACATTTATCATGCAGCGGCCTATAAACATGTTCCGTTGATGGAAGATAATCCGGTTGAAAGTATACAGGCAAATGTAAAAGGAACAAAAATTATGGCCGACTTGGCCGTAAAATATAAAGTTAAACGATTTGTGATGGTTTCTACCGATAAAGCTGTAAACCCTACCAATGTAATGGGTGCGTCAAAACGGATAGCCGAAATTTATGTTCAGTCACTTTATAGAAAAATTCAGGCCGAAGGAAATACAACAACCAAATTTATTACTACACGATTTGGGAATGTGCTGGGTTCCAACGGTTCAGTAATTCCACATTTTAAAAGCCAGATTGAAAAAGGTGGACCTGTTACAGTAACTCATCCTGACATTATTCGTTATTTTATGACAATTCCCGAAGCCTGTATTTTGGTTTTGGAAGCAGGTGCTATGGGTGATGGAGGTGAAATTTTTATTTTTGATATGGGTAACCCTGTAAAAATTGTCAATTTAGCCAAAAGGATGATACGTTTAGCCGGTTATATTCCTGAAATTGATATAAAAATTGAATTTACAGGTTTACGACCTGGTGAAAAACTATATGAAGAGCTTCTAAATAAAAAAGAGACAACTACTGAAACTCACAATCCGAAAATTATGATTGCCAAAATTCAAGAGTATGATTACCACATTGTTTCGCCTCAAATTGATGAATTAATTCAATACAGTACAGCCTGTAAAAATTTCCTGACAGTTTCATTGATGAAAAAGATTGTACCGGAATTTTTAAGTAAAAACTCTCAATATGAACGATTAGACGTATAAGCTAATAAGTACTTCAAATTTCAAGACATCAAGTATTTTTATATTTAACATAAAAATTAAACACTTCAACTCCTTTTCATGATTTCTGTAGAACAACTCACTGTTGAATTTGGTGGATCTCCACTATTTGATGAAATAAGCTTTTTAGTTAATACAAAAGATAAAATAGCTTTAGTAGGTAAAAACGGAGCAGGTAAAACTACTTTACTTCGCATTTTTGCAGGAAAGCAACAGCCTACAAAAGGCAGAGTAACTGTTCCAAAAGACCTGACAATTGGTTATTTGCCACAACACATGATTCATAACGAAGGAACAACGGTGATGCAGGAAGCTGAAAAGGCATTTGAACACATTACAGACTTACAGGCTGAAATTGAACAGATGAATATCGATTTGGTAGAGCGTACAGATTATGAAAGTGAAGATTATCATAATCTTATCGAGAGACTGACGCATGCTAATGAACATCTTCAGATTATAGGGAATGGTAATTTCTATGCTGAAATTGAAAAAACATTATTAGGATTAGGATTTTTACGTTCGGATTTTGATAGACAATGCTCTGAATTTAGCGGAGGATGGCGTATGCGTATTGAATTGGCAAAAATTCTGCTTCAACGTCCGGATGTGTTACTGTTGGATGAGCCTACTAATCACCTTGATATCGAATCTATTCAATGGCTCGAAAATTTTCTGACCACTTCAAATGGTGCCATAGTACTTGTATCGCATGACCGTGCATTTATTGATGCTGTAACTAGCCGAACCATTGAAATTTCGCTAGGCAAAATTTACGATTACAACGTAAATTATTCAAAGTACGTACAATTGCGTATTGAACGTCACGACCAGCAGGTAAGAGCTTATGAAAATCAGCAAAAACTTATTGCCGAAACCGAGGAATTTATTGCCCGATACCGATATCAGGCCACTAAAGCCATTCAGGTACAATCGCGCATTAAGCAACTCGATAAGTTAGAACGATTGGAAGTCGATTTGGAAGATAACTCAAAGTTAAGCCTAAAATTTCCACCTGCACCACGCTCAGGCAGTATTCCTGTTGAAATGGAGCATCTTACAAAAGCTTATGGTCAATATTTAATTCTTGATAATATCGGGTTGATTATCAACCGTGGAGAAAAAGTGGCTTTTGTAGGGAAAAATGGTGAAGGTAAAAGTACGCTGGTAAAGTGTATTATGAATGAAATTGAGTATTCGGGCACTCTAAAACTTGGTCATAATGTAAAAATTGGATACTTTGCCCAAAATCAGGCTTCATTGCTCGATGAAAACAAAACAGTATTTGAAACAATTGATTTTGTTGCAGTTGGAGATATTCGAACTAAAATTCGTGATATTTTAGGAGCATTTATGTTTGGTGGCGAAGCTTCCGACAAAAAAGTAAAAGTGCTTTCGGGCGGTGAGCGAAGTCGACTGGCCATGATTAGATTATTGCTTGAACCGGTAAATTTATTGATTCTGGATGAACCTACCAATCACCTTGATATGCGCTCGAAAGACGTGTTGAAAGAGGCGATAAAAGCATTTGATGGAACTGTTATTGTTGTTTCGCACGATCGTGAATTTCTTGACGGATTGGTTACAAAGGTGTATGAATTTGGCAATAAAAAAATCAGAGAACACTTAGGCGGTATCTATGAATTTCTGCAATATAAAAAAATGGATACTTTGCGGGAACTGGAAATATCAACTTCGCTGAAATCTGCAACTGAAACAGCAGAAAAGACGGTCTCCGAAAACAAGTTGAGTTATGAGGCACGCAAGGAATTAAGCCGTAAAATTAAAAAAGCCGAAAGAGCAGTAGAAGATAGTGAAAAAGTTGTTTCAACTCTTGAAATAGAAATTTCAGAAATGGATAAACTGTTGCAACTTCCTGAAAAAGCATCTGACAATGAATTTATTCTACTTTATCAAAAAAAACAGCGTGAGTTGGAGCAAAAAATGTATGAATGGGAACTGCTCAACGAAGAACTTGAACAACTTGTGAGTGAACAATAATATGTTAATATGTCAATTAGCTGATTAATCAACAATACTCAATGGCAACTTTATATTTAATTCCTACTTCACTTGGCGAAACGACTTTCGACCGGATTCTACCGGCAAATAATACTCAAGTTGTTACGGATTTAAAGTATTTTATCGTTGAAGATGTGCGTACGGCAAGGCGTTTTCTGAAAAAAGCTAATTCGGCTATTGATATAGATACACTTACTTTTTTTATTCTGAATCAACACACTTCTCCCGAAGAACTGAGCGGTTTTTTGGAACCTATGTTCGCTGGGAATGATATGGGAGTTTTGTCCGAAGCAGGTTGTCCTGCTATTGCCGACCCCGGTGCAGATGTTGTTGCCATAGCTCAACGAAATAATTTTACAGTAGTTCCGTTAGTGGGGCCATCGTCCATTTTACTTTCACTAATGGCATCCGGTTTCAATGGACAAAGCTTTGCATTTGTCGGTTATTTGCCCATTCAACCGGAAGAACGATCAAAAGCCCTTAAAAAACTTGAGTCGAGAGCATATACAGAGAATCAATCTCAGATTTTTATTGAAACACCTTATCGAAACATGAAAATGGTTGAAGAAATTCTAAAAGTTTGTCAACCCACCACACGCTTATGCATTGCGGCAGATATTACACTTGAAACTGAATATATCAAGACTAAAACAGTTAAAGAGTGGAAAGCAAAACTGCCCGATTTGAATAAAAGACCTTCAATATTTATTTTGTATAAATCCTGATTTGCAATAAAATTCACTTATACAAGAAATTATAAATTCTGCACTTTTCTCAATTATATGCCTTATCTTTGGATTAGTTTTCTTCAATGAAAGACAGTCGGATAAAATACTTGTTAAATGAATAAAAAAATTGAGCCTAAGCCGCTTACCCTTCAATCATTGATTGATTATTCCACAAAAACTTTTGCCAAAATGCCTTCGGTTTCTTTTGTTGATGGGAAACCAATTAAGTATGCCGAACTTGGTCTGAAAATAGAGGAAATCTCAAACCTGTTGTTTTCATTGGGCTTGAAAAAAGGCGACAAGGTGGCCTTATTAAGTCATAATATGCCTAATTGGGTTATCGCTTATTTTGCAGTTGTGTCAAAAGGTTTGGTTATCGTTCCGATTTTACCCGACTTCAACCGCGAAGAGATTGATAATGTGATGATTCATTCCGAATCGAAAGCATTGTTTGTAAGCGAAAGGCTAATTTCACGCGTCGAAGGGTTGGTTTGGCCATTCATGGAAGCTACAATTTTACTTGATAATTTTACCCTGATTCAGGGAAATATTGCTGCAAAAGATGGTGATAATAAAAAGGTTGTTGTAAAAGAAGAAGATATTGCGGCTATTATTTATACTTCGGGAACTACTGGTCGGTCAAAAGGAGTGGTATTAACACATAAAAACCTGACTTTTACCGCAATGCAATCCTATAATTTTCAGTCTATTTCAAGGACTGATGTTTTTTTATCATTACTTCCTTTATCGCATACTTACGAAAATTCAATTGGAATGTTATTTCCAATTATGTACGGCGCATCCATTTATTATCTTGAAAAACCGCCAACTGCAGCGGCATTATTGCCCGCATTAGCCAAAATTCGTCCTACAATGATGCTTTCCGTGCCGCTAATCATGGAAAAATTATATAAAACCCAAATCCAAAGTAAATTTACAAGCAACAGATTTAAGCGGATGATTTATAAGAATCCGATTTTTCGAATGCTTATTCACAGAATTGCAGGTAAGAAATTGTATCAAACTTTTGGTGGTAGATTGAAATTCTTCGGAATTGGAGGTGCAAAACTCGATTCGCGCGTTGAACGTTTTATGAAAGAAGGTAAATTTCCATACGCTATTGGTTATGGGCTGACTGAAACTTCTCCATTGCTTGCAGGAGCTGGTGTACATCAAACAAAATTGCAATCAACAGGATTTGCTGTGCCTGGAGTTGAGTTAAAAATAGATAATCCAAATAAAAAAGGAGTAGGCGAAATTTGGGCAAAAGGACCCAATGTTATGAGCGGTTATTTCAAAAACTTTGAGGCAACAAGTGAAGTTCTTACCGATGATGGTTGGTTCAGAACCGGAGATTATGGAAAACTGGATTTTAGAAAGAGATTATATATTAAAGGTCGGTTGAAAAATACGATAATAGGAGCAAGTGGCGAAAATATTTATCCCGAAGATATTGAAACGGTTATAAATAGTCATAAACTTGTTGTAGAATCGTTGGTGATTGAAGAAGATGGGTTTCTGGTAGCAAAGGTTTTATTGGATTTGGATGAGCTCGAAAAGACTATTGATCATTTGAGATTAGTATTTGAAGAAAAAAAAGAAAAAGGAAAACAGGCAATTCGTGAATTGGACGAGAAATATCATCAAATATGGGCTCAACATTTTACAAAAGAGCTAAATGGAAAATTAAATAAGGTTTCGCAAATTAAGCGCGTTGATATTATGGCCGAACCTTTCGAAAAAACTGCTTCACAAAAGATAAAACGCTTTTTATACGAAAAAAAGCACAAGCATAGTAAAATTGAGGCAAAAGATTAAATAAAAACTTTTTATTCAGACTAACATAACACTAATTATTGCTTCATAGCCCTGTCAATGCTTCTTTTGTCTTCTTTTTCTTTCAGAGTCTGACGTTTATCGTATGTTTTCTTTCCTTTGGCTAGGCCAATTTCTAATTTTGCCAATCCTTTTTCATTGATAAAAAGTTTGGTAGGAATAATGGTATTTCCAGTCTCTTTAGTTCCTCGCATCAACTTATTCAATTCTCTTTTTGTCAGAAGTAATTTCCTGTCGCGTCTCACGTCGTGATTGTTGTACGTACCAAAAAAATAAGTGGCAATGTGCATATTTCTAACCCACAATTCTTCGTTTATGAATGTGCAATATGTATCATTCAATCCGGCTTTACCATCTCTAATTGACTTTATTTCAGTGCCATATAGTTGAATGCCAGCTACAAATCGATCCTGAATTTCATAATCGAAAGTAGCACGTTTATTTCGGATAAGTATGTTTGATTTTTTAAACATTGATTTTTATATTTACCCAACAAAAGTACATTAAAGAAATGAATCTTCAAATACATTTGCTAATATCCATTATATCTGTTTTTTAGCTTTATTCCAAAGTTTAATATATTTATGAATTATCCTTTTAAAAATATTCTTATATTTGTTGTCCGTTAAAATATGGGAGAATACGATGATGAATATTGTATAATAGAGTATATGTAGCTAATTATTAATTGAATATATGAATTTAGATGTAAAATTGACGATTACCGGATTGGTTTACAATCAAACAGTTGTAGGCACTTATGGGCTTGTTTTGAGCGAAGAGTTTGGAAACAGACGATTTTCGGTTATGATAGGTGAGCCCGAGGCTCAATCTATTGCGTTGAAAATGAATAATAAAAAATCACCGAGGCCATTAACACACGACTTAATTAAAAGTATCCTGAATGTGTTTAATGCTGAATTGCAAAAGGTATTGATTTACGATATGATTAATGATGTTTTTTATTCTGAGTTACATATTTTGAAAGAAGACAAAATTTTGATAATTGATGCCCGAACTTCCGATGCTGTAGCGTTGGCAGTTCGTTCTGATTGTCCGATTTTTATTAAATCCGAAATTCTTGATATTGTTGGTACTGAGGTAGAACCTGTTGTAAAGGAAGATGCAAAAGACAAGTTTCCTGATAATTATGAGGATTTATCGGATGATGATTTGGATTTATTATCAATTGAAACGTTGGATGAAATGTTAGAATTGGCATTGAATAATGAAAAATACGAACTTGCAGTAACAATCAGGGACGCTTTAAAAAGAAAAAAGGACATAAATAGCTAACCACAAAAGAATCATAAATTTTATATTAAATATACTAATCATGGGGTTAAAGTTTCGATTGATATTAATGAATTTTTTGCAGTTTTTTATCTGGGGATCATGGTTAATTACTATAGGTGGTTATTGGTTTCAAAATAAAGGATGGACAGGAACAGAATTTGGTGCAATTTTTTCCACCATGGGTATAGCATCGTTGTTTATGCCTGCTTTAGCAGGCGTTATTGCCGACCGTTGGGTAAATGCAGAAAAACTATTAGGCGTTTTTCATTTATCGGGAGCAGTTTGTTTGTTTTTGGTTCCGTTGATGAAAACGCCAACTGAAATGTTTGAGTTGATGCTTGTGAACATGATGTTTTATATGCCAACTATTTCATTATCAATAACAGTTTCATATTCAGCTATGAAAAAAACAAACATGGATGTGGTGAAAGAATATCCTCCAATCCGTGTTTTCGGCACTATTGGTTTTATCGTTGCTATGTGGACAGTTAGTTTATTGAAGTTTGAAACGTCATCGATGCAGTTTTATGTAGCTTCAATTTCGGCATTTATACTTGGTATTTATGCTTTTACTTTGCCAAAATGTGAGGTAAATAAAAATGTTGAGAAAAAGACGCTTGTAGATACTCTTGGATTAAAAGCATTTACGTTGTTTAAAGAAAAAAAAATGGCCTTATTTTTTATTTTCTCAATGTTGTTAGGAGCTGCCTTACAGCTTACAAATGCTTATGGTGACACGTTTTTACACGATTTTGCAAAAATAGATGCTTATAAAGGCATGGTTGCTATTAAATATCCGGCAATTATCATGTCAATTTCTCAAATGTCCGAAACACTTTTTATTCTTACAATTCCATTCTTCTTGCGCAGATTTGGAATTAAAAATGTGATGTTGTTCAGTATGTTCGCTTGGGTGCTACGTTTTGGCTTGTTTGGTCTTGGAAATCCTGCTGATGGACTCTGGATGATTATTCTTTCATGTGTTGTATATGGAATGGCGTTCGATTTCTTCAACATATCAGGCTCATTGTATGTAGAAACAAATACTGATTCAAGTATACGAGCCAGTGCACAGGGAGTTTTTATGATGATGACAAATGGTGTTGGAGCAATTTTAGGAAGTTCGTTAAGCGGACTGATGATAGATAATTTTTTCAAAGCAAAGAACGGTGATTTTCAATGGCAGGGTATCTGGTTTACTTTTGCCGCCTATGCACTCATAGTTGCAGTTTTGTTTGCAGTATTCTTTAAACATAAACACGATCCGAATGAATTGCAAAATATAAATCATTGATTCTTAACATGCAGAAAGCAGAAAATGAAGACTCACTTTCTGCTTTCTATTTCTTACTACTATTAGCTGCCGACTACAAATTAAAAAGGAACTTCATCGTTTCTTCTCATTCCTTGTAATGGATTTGGTGGCGTTAATAAAGCTCCTTCACCATAAAAGTTGGCTCCTGAAGCCTCATTCATTTTTGAAGAAATAGTTTGATAAGTACTGTTATATGGATTATCATCTTTGTCAAAATCATCTTTGTTGAGAAATTTAGCATAAGTTCCCTTAAATTTCAATTGAACATCTGCGGTTGCGCCATTACGGTGTTTTGCAACAATTATTTCTGCAATTCCAAGTAATGAATTGCCATTAGCATCTTCAGTCAGATGATAATATTCAGGCCGATGAATAAAGCAAACCATATCGGCATCTTGCTCAATCGCACCCGACTCACGTAAATCTGAAAGTTGTGGACGCTTTCCTTCCAGGCCTGAACGCCCTTCTACACCACGATTTAGCTGCGACAACGCAATAATTGGAATATCTAACTCTTTAGCCAATCCTTTTAATGAACGGGATATAATACTTACTTCCTGCTCGCGGCTTCCAAAGCTCATTCCGCTGGCATTCATCAACTGCAAATAATCAATAATCAAGCATTGAACTTTATGTTCTTTGACCAACCTTCGGGCCTTGCTTCTGAGTTCAAAGATTGACAAGCTTGGAGTATCGTCAATATAAATTGGCGCATCAATCAATTCTTTGATGTCTTTGTCAAGTTTTGTCCATTCTTCCGGTTCCAATTGTCCGTTTTTTATTTTTTCGCCATCCAATTCACAGACATTCATTATCAAACGATTAACAAGCTGAACATTTGACATTTCAAGAGAAAAAATAGCAACAGGAGAGTTATAATTTACTCCCATATTTTTAGCCATTGAAAGGACAAATGCAGTTTTACCCATTGCCGGGCGGGCAGCAATTATAATTAAATCGGAACGTTGCCAACCCGAAGTGATTTTGTCCAACGAATGAAATCCACTTGGAACACCGCTAGCACCTTGCTTTTCTGCTGCAGCCTGCATTCGCTGAATTGCCTCTTCGATTACAGGATTGATTTGAGTTACATCCTTTTTTAAATTGCGTTGCGAAACTTCAAAAAGCATGCCTTCGGCTTCTTGCATTAAGTCATCCACATCCGATTTGTCATCGAAAGCTTTCGTTTGAATTTCGCTTGAAATGCGTATAAGTTCACGAGCAAGAAACTTTTGAACTATAATTCTGGAATGATATTCCAGGTGAGCCGCCGACGAGATTTTGGCAGTAAGTAAAGTTATGTAATATGGTCCGCCAACATCATCGATAGTACCACTTTTGCGCAATTGTTCTGTAACCGTGTGCATATCAATTGGCTCTTGATGAATTGCCAAAGTCATAATGGCTTCAAAGATTTTTTGATGAGACACTTTATAAAAGCATTCGGGCTTTAGAATTTCAGAAATAAGCGAATACGCATCTTTTTCAATCATAATAGCACCTAATACTGCCTCTTCAAGTTCGGGAGCCTGAGGTGGAAGTTTCCCAAATTCATTAGCCGCAATAGGAGCGGGGCTTGTAGGTTTTTTGCTATAGTTGCGTTTCTCAGCCATTTTAAAGTTCTTTTTTTTCGTTTTTGTGGGTTTCAAAAGTACAAAACAATTTCCAATCTTCCATATAAAATGTTTCAACAGACTGTTGATAACTTTAGTGAGAAATTGGTTTTAAGTATGATTTTAAGTATTTTCTGAATGCTTATAAATGCTTATCTTTGAATAATATTTCAAATTTGTATAGAAACAATTTTCAATCGCAACTAAGATGCTTCTTTACCCCAACGCTAAAATTAATATCGGACTAAACGTAGTAGAAAAACGTGCTGATGGCTACCACAATATTGAAACGATTTTTTATCCGATAGGACTCTGTGATATGCTTGAAGTTGAACAATCCGAGACCTGCACCGATTATAGTTTTTCATCGTCAGGAATAGCCATTGATGGTGATCCTGAAGATAATTTAATTGTCAAAGCGTATCACTTGTTACGTTCAGGTTATCAGTTCCCTGCAGTGGATATTTCACTTATTAAACAAATTCCTTTTGGAGCCGGTCTGGGTGGTGGTTCGTCGGATGCAGCCTTTATGCTAAAAGCATTGAATGAATTATTTGAATTAAAAATAACGCCATCGAGACTCGAAAAACTGGCTGCAAAACTTGGAGCTGATTGTCCCGTATTTATTAAGAATAAAGCTGTATTTGCAACCGGAATAGGTAATGTATTTACACCCATCAAATTATCCCTGAAGGGTAAGTTCTTGGTGTTGGTAAAACCCGATATTCATGTATCAACTCCCGAAGCTTATTCATTGGTCGTTCCTGAAAAGCCAGATGTTTCGCTTGTTGATTTAATACAACACCCCATATCAGAGTGGAAAGACACGATTAAAAACGATTTTGAAAAATCTGTTTTTGCCAACTATCCCGAAATTGAAAAAATAAAACGTAATTTGTATGATATGGGTGCAATTTATGCATCTATGTCTGGTTCAGGTTCGTCAGTTTATGGCATTTTTGAAACTGCACCTGAAAAGAACGAATTATTTGAGGGATATTTTGTGGCAGGAGGAATATTGGATTGAGTTTTTTTTAAATAAACAGAACTTTAGAAGTTGATTAATGATGATTGTACGTGTCATCGATATGCTTTTTTGATATGGGTAAATAATTGGAAAAACGCTTGTCTAATCAAAGAAAATGTAGTACTTTAGTGCGATTTTTTAGGTAGTAACAAAATTAAAAATAGATGATTGATCAAGACAGAATTATTAAGGTAAACATTGACGAAGAAATGAAATCTTCGTATATCGATTATTCCATGTCGGTTATAGTTTCACGTGCATTGCCTGATGTACGCGATGGTTTTAAACCGGTTCACCGCCGGGTATTGTTTGGAATGAACGAATTGGGAAATAACTCCGATAGACCCTATAAAAAATCTGCAAGAATTGTTGGGGAAGTAATGGGTAAGTATCACCCGCATGGCGATTCATCCATTTATGGTACACTGGTTCGTATGGCTCAGCACTGGTCTATGCGTTATCCGTTGGTTGATGGACAAGGGAACTTTGGTTCAATTGACGGCGACAGCCCTGCTGCCATGCGTTACACCGAAGCCCGCTTGCGCAAGTTATCTGAAGATATGTTGATTGATATCAACAAAGATACGGTTGACTTTCAACTGAACTTCGATGATACATTGAAAGAACCAACTGTTTTGCCAAGTCGTATCCCTAATTTATTAGTAAACGGTTCATCAGGTATTGCCGTAGGTATGGCTACCAATATGGCACCTCATAATTTATCCGAAGTAGTTGACGCAACAATTGCATATATTGATGATAATAACATTGAGATAGCAGAACTTTTAAAATACATTAAAGCACCCGATTTTCCAACAGGTGGAATTATTTACGGTTATGCCGGTGTAAAAGAGGCTTTTGAAACTGGTCGTGGACGTATTGTGGTACGATCAAAAGTAGAAATTGAGACTGATGCGCAAGGACGAGAAAAAATTGTTATTAATGAAATTCCATATCAGGTTAATAAAGTAGAACTTATCAAAGCAATTGTTGCTTTAATTGAGGATAAGAAAGTTGAAGGTATTGCTCATATTAACGACGAATCGGACCGTGAAGGAATGCGTATCGTTGTAGATATAAAACGTGATGCTAATTCGAGCGTGGTACTGAATAAATTATTCAAATATACAGCCTTACAGTCATCATTCAGTGTAAATAATATTGCATTGGTACACGGGCGTCCACGCATGTTAAATGTGAAAGAATTGATTCATTATTTTGTTGAACATCGTCACGAAGTAGTTATTCGCCGTACACAATTCGAACTTGGAGAAGCTGAAAAACGTGCTCATTTGTTGGAAGGTTACATGATTATTTTGGATAATTTGGATGAAGCCATTAAAATTATCCGTGATTCTAAAACTCCCGATGAAGCCCGTACGCGTTTGATGGAACGTTTCGGACTTTCCGATATTCAATCGCGTGCCATTGTTGAAATGCGTCTGCGTCAACTTACCGGTATGGAGCAAGATAAGCTTCGCGCTGAATACGAAGATGTTTTGCGATTGATTGCTGGTTTGAAAGAAATTTTGGAAAAAGTGGAATTGCGTATGCAAATCATTAAAGATGAATTATTGGAAGTGAAAGCAAAATATGGCGACGCTCGCCGTACACAAATTGTTTATTCTTCCGAAGAGTTCAATCCTGAAGATTTCTATTCCGATGACGAAATGATTATTACTATTTCGCATTTGGGATATATTAAACGTACTGCTTTGACTGAGTTTAGAGCTCAAAATCGTGGTGGTGTTGGTTCAAAAGGCAGCGATTCGCGTGACGAAGACTTTATTGAATATATTTACCCAGCTTCGATGCACAACACCATGTTATTCTTTACCTCTAAAGGTAAATGTTACTGGCTGAAAGTGTATGACATACCAGAAGGAAGCAAAAATTCTAAAGGACGCGCCATTCAGAATATGCTTAACATCGATGGTGATGATAAAGTGAATGCCTTTATTCGAGTGAAAGGTCTTAATGATTCGGAATATATCAACTCACATTATTTGATTTTTGGGACAAAGAATGGGGTTATCAAGAAAACTTCACTGGAAGCTTACTCCCGTCCACGTCAGAACGGTGTAAACGCTATTACAATTCGGGAGGATGATCAGGTAATACAAGTTCGCCTGACCGATGGAAATGCCGAAGTTTTGATGGCAAATCGTAATGGACGTGCAATTCGTTTCCACGAATCGAAAGTGCGCGAAATGGGGCGTACGGCAACCGGTGTTCGTGGTATGACGCTCGATGAGGATGGACAAGATGAGGTAGTGGGTATGATTTGTGTAAACAAAGAAGACAAAGAAAGCATAATGGTTGTTTCGCAACAAGGTTATGGTAAACGTACTCTGCTCGATGAAGTTGACGAAAATGGAGATTTAGTGCTTGAAAATGGTGAACCAGTTGCAGTATATCGTGTTACAAATCGTGGTGGTAAAGGTGTGAAAACCATGAATATCTCTGATAAAACAGGTAAATTGGTTACAATTAAAAGTGTTACCGACGAAAATGACTTGATGATTATCAATAAATCGGGCATTACCATTCGTATCAAAGTAGCTGATTTTAGAATCATGGGTCGTGCAACTCAGGGTGTTCGTTTAATCAATCTCGAAAAACGTAATGATGAAATTGCATCGGTTTGCAAAGTATTGTCGGAAGTTAATACAGAGGAAGAAATTGTAACGGAAGAAGTAGTTGATGAAACTTCAACCAGTATTCCGGCTGATGATACAATTACTGAAAATAATGTTGCTGAAATAGCAGAATCTACGGAAGAATAATTAATCAAGAGTGAACTGATACCATGATGTGTCAGTTCACATTAAAAAACTAATATAAAACAAAACACGTCATGAAAAAAACTATTTTATCCCTGATTTTAGTGATAAGCTTTACTTTTGCTTACGCTCAAAAGGCAAATGTTCGAAAAGCAAAAGATAAAGCTTTTATGGATACTCCTGATTTTGCTGCAGCACGCGAAGCTATCAATCTTGCATTGAAAGATTCTACTACTAAGAATCTTCCTGAAACATGGTATGTAGCAGGTCTTATTGGCAATCACGAAAATGAATTGCTATATCAAAAAGCATTATTAAAGTTGCCTTTTGATACTATTACTAAAGGTAAAGCCATCATGGAATCTTACAATTATTTTATTGAAGCTGATAAATTGGATCAACTGCCTGATGCCAAAGGAAAAGTGAAGCCTAAATATACGAAAGACATTAAAGCTAAACTTAAAGATTATTATTTGATTCAGCAAAACTTAATTTCTTACGGAGCTTATCTGTACGAAAAGAAGAAATATGAAGATGCAGTTAAAGCCTTTGAAGTATATTTGGAAATTCCAAAGTTACCTTTAATGAATAATGAACTCAAAATGGATTCAACGTATAACATGATTACATATTATACCGCCATTGCTGCTGCAAATGCTAATATGCACGACAAAGCAATAAGTTTGTACGAAGGTTTAAAGGATAAAAAATACGAAACACAAACAGTTTATCAGTTGCTTTACGAACAGTATATGAATAAAAAAGATTCAACAAGTGCTGTAAAAACACTGAAAGAAGCTTTTGAAAAGTATCCAAATAATGCATGGTTCTTACAAAATTTAATTAACTATTATATTTTTGCTAAGAAAACAAATGACGCGTTGACTTACCTCAATAGTGCCATTGAACGTGAACCCAATATGCCTCAATATCGCTACGTAAAAGGAAACCTGGATGAATCATTAGGCAACTTTGATGAAGCATTGGCCGCTTTTGATAAAGCAATTGAATTGGATCCTACCATGTCTGATGCCTATGCTGGTAAAGGCCGCCTGTATTATAACAAAGCGGTGAGAATGTCAGAAGAAGCCAATAAAATTAAAGACATTAAGCTTTACAACGAAGAATCTAAAAAAGTGGATGATGCATTTAAATTATCTATTCCTTTTTTCAAAAAAGCAGCCGAACTTAATCCAAAAGAAATTGAATACAAAAAGACACTTAAAAATTTGTATTATCGTTTAGGTATGGACGCGGATTACGAAGCAATTAACAAGGAAATTAACGCCATGTAATTGTTCTAACTAATAATTTATAACTGACAGGCTATTCGGGAAACTGAATAGCCTGTTTTTTTATATTCATATACAAGGCGGAATTGATTAGTGTATTCTGCGAAAATATAGTCATTGCAAAAACACAATCAGCCTGTTGAAAACTTTTAAAAGAAATGCTTTTTTAATTAAAAAGAAATAAATATATTCGTGTTTTGAAAAGTTAAGATTAAAAATTAGAAGCACAATTAACTCAATTCCTTTACTGATGGGCGTTTGGTAATATGCTAGTCCTTATCACTATGACTTCAATTGATATGTTTTTTTACTAAACAAGCTAAACCGGCTGCCGATAACCGTGCGGCAATTGCCGACAGCCATGCTGCGAAAGCTGAAACACATACTGGAACACCCGAAGGTCATGCTGGAAAGGCAAATGCTTATGCATAACCAGCCGAAGGTCGTACTGGAATAGCTGGTAATCGTACTGTAATGGCGGATGGTAATTATAGATTAACTGACAAGTGTACTGGAACGGATGAAGATAGGGTCTATTCAATAAACTGTGTCAGAAAAGGGGAAATCATTATATTTACCCTTTAAAAACCAGTTAAAATGAACAAGACAGAAGAATTTGATTACAAGGAATTTGAGCAAGAAGCATTATCTAAATTAAAGCAAGGTGT
>JARLGX010000014.1 GCA_031292575.1 Paludibacter sp. | reverse complement strand
TAGTCATTATATAAGTTACAATCCTTATAATTTCGAATTCCAAGATAGTAGACGTTTTTTTTTCTGAAATTTTTTCTGTTATAACCCCCAAACCCCCAAATGGGGGCTCAAGAGTGATTCTAAGAAAAGAATATCATTAAAGAGAATTTTACATACTTGGTCTTAAAGCCCCCATTTGGGGGTTTGGGGGTCAATAAAAAACTAACTTAACCCGTAGTGCATTTGATAGATATTTTGAATAAAAAGATTGAAGATATTAAATTGCACACAGTTTGCCAACGAGTGACCTCGTCTGGTGAGCCGAAAAACAAGTGAAGTTGGCGTTAGAAACTGTTCTGTTTGAGCGACGAAGGAGCGAGTTTGGACGGTTTCAGCCAACTGAGCATAAGTTTTTCGAGTGAAGCGGACGCAGTCTTGACTCGTATGTTTGCAGTAGATATCTATATTCTAAAAAATATGGATATTTGCATACAAACCAGGAAGAATTAAAACAAGGGGATAAGCCAGCCTTGACAGATAACATATTTGTATATCGAAAAAAAGATTTTGCACCCCTTGTTTCTCCTTGTAGAGCCTGAATAGTATCTAAGAAACAAGTTATTACTTTGTATTCTGTATATAATTTACGAGTAAAGGCGGCAAAAGGAGAATTCTTTCTATAAATAATTGCTGCAATGAAAGAATTTACTTTTTGTATTGGAATTGATATTTCCAAAGACGAATTTCACGTATGTTGCAAACAATCTGTTGATGAACAAATTGTTATCAAAGGAACTCATAATTTTGAGAATTCCTATATTGGTTTTACTGAGTTCCTTAGTTGGTCATTGATAAAGACTAAAAATGCAGAAACATTTTATGTGATGGAAGCCACAGGTATTTATCACGAAGAACTCACCCATTTTTTGTATTCAAATGGAAAAACCGTTTCTGTTGTGTTAGCCAACAAAATCAAGCATTTCGCTAAAAGCTTGAATATAAAAACCAAGACAGACAAAGCAGATGCGTCAATGATAGCACATTATGGCTTAGAACGTTATCAAGAACCCTGGAAACCAATGATGCCTCAAATGAAATCTTTGAGGGATTTGTGTAGAGAACGGCTTTCGTTGAAGCAAAACATTGTTAGTCTTAAATGTCAACTTCATGCTTTAAGACATGCCCATGGCACTCTTGAGTTTGTTTTACAAATGAAACAAAAACAAGTTGAATTCATGGAAATTGACATTCAAGCTGTTGAACAAGAGATCAAACGTATTACTATGGAAGACAAAGATTTTTACAAACGTGTAAAAAAGGTTGAAACAATCAAAGGATTACAGTTGATAACCATAGTTACTATTTTATCTGAAACAAATGGGTTTATACAGTTCAATAATATCCGTCAGGTAGTCAGTTATGCTGGTTTAGACGTAGCTGAACGACAATCTGGATTGTTTAAAGGAAAAACAAGAATATCAAAGAAAGGTAACTCGCGCATTCGCCAATGCTTGTATATGCCTGCTTTATCGGCAACATGTTATAATGATAATATCAAAGCACTTTATCAAAGAATTGTTGAACGCAATCCAACCATTAGACGCAAAGGTGTTGTGGCTGGGATGCGTAAATTACTAATCCTCACCTTCGTTCTTTGGAAAAAGAACGAAGAATACAACCCGAATTATCACTGGAATGCAGAATAATATACATCGGGTTACGAGGAGACTAAGCTCTTCTTTCTGTTCTGGCTCGCAAGAGCCAAAATAAAAAGAAGCGGAGACAAGCCCCGCTTCACAAGATAGACATCGGTACGACGAATCGACTGAAGCCTTCTTTCTGTTCGGGGCAAAGATATGAAACTTTTTTAAAAAATAAATCGTTATTTATTTGGTTTTAATCATAGTATCTTTTTTGCTTACTTTTTGTGTTAAGACAATTGGAGCGAAGCGGAAATCGCCGACACCAAAACAAATAAACTCTCCGGAGGCAAAAAGTAAGTCAGGGTTTGGGGCGGAAGCCCCGACAAAATAAAATAACTATTTTATAAATGCACTACGGGTTAACTTATATAATCTCTATTATTCCACACATCCTCTGGGGAAAAATGCGTGTTATTGATTCGGACACAAAATTGATTTGTTCCATTTCCATACTTCCAAAACATAACAATTTATAATTGATTCCTATTTTTCTGACTTTAAGTTAAAGTAGCTCGAAAAAAAGTACTTGATTTTTAGGTTTAAGTTAATTGTATTTAATTATGGCGGGTGCAGTTGTATATTTAACGTTTATTATTTGGAAAACTTTAATTTGAGCTATATCTTTGCATCGTGATTTTTTCATAGTATTAGATTTAAGGTTAATAAAGATTGGTAGGGTGCCGTGAGGTAGGCTAC
Organism: Paludibacter sp.; assembly: GCA_031292575.1. Lineage (GTDB taxonomy): Bacteria > Bacteroidota > Bacteroidia > Bacteroidales > Paludibacteraceae > Paludibacter. The sequence goes on along the minus strand of JARLGX010000014.1, from coordinate 47,719 downwards.
CTTTCGTCTTTTATAAGGGTTTGTGTATCAATTTGGCTAAACGTACAAATTTCCCTACTTTTGTAATTCAAATTCATTCACAAAGTAATATGAACATTCTTCTCCTTGGATCGGGCGGACGCGAACATGCAATGGCCTGGAAAATAGCACAAAGTCCAAAACTATCGAAATTATTTATTGCCCCCGGAAATCCCGGAACGGCAACTGTGGGAACAAATTTAGCTTTTGCGGCTGATAATTTTGCGGCTATAAAAAATGCCGTGATAGAAAACGATATTAACGTTGTGGTAGTTGGACCCGAAGATCCATTAGTAAAAGGAGTGGTCAATTTTTTTCAGAACGATGCAGAGTTAAAAAACATTCCGGTAATTGGTCCCGATAAAGTGGGTGCACAACTTGAAGGCAGTAAAGATTTTTCGAAACAGTTTATGTTTCGTCACAATATACCCACTGCCGGATATTTAAGCGTAACCGGTGAGAATATTAGGGAAGGAATAGATTTCCTCAATAGCCTGCAACCGCCTTATGTACTGAAAGCTGATGGTCTTGCTGCCGGCAAAGGAGTATTGATTTTGAATGAATTGGACGAAACCATTTCAGAATTGAAACAAATGCTTGATGGTAAATTTGGTGCAGCCAGTAAAACGGTGGTAATCGAAGAGTTTCTGTCGGGAATTGAATGTTCGGTTTTCGTCATTACCGATGGCAAAGATTATAAAATTCTACCCGAAGCAAAAGATTACAAACGTATTGGCGAAGGTGATAAAGGATTAAACACGGGTGGAATGGGTGCCGTTTCGCCTGTTCCGTTTGCCAATACAGAATTTATGCACAAAGTAGAAGAACGTATCATCAAACCAACCATTGAAGGATTGATAAGCGAAGGCATTGTTTATAAAGGATTTATATTTTTTGGTCTGATAAAAGTAAACGGTGAGCCGTACACCATCGAATACAATGCCCGCATGGGCGACCCTGAAACTGAAGTGGTGATGCTTCGGATTAAGAGCGACTTTGTGGATTTATTAGAAGGTGTGGCAAATGGAAATTTGAACGAAAAAACAATAGAAATTGATGACCGTTCAGCCGTAACAGTTATGTTGGTTTCGGGCGGATATCCCGAAGATTATTCGAAGGGAAAAGAAATTACGGGTTTAGAGTCTGTGCAGGGCAGTATCGTTTTTCATGCCGGCACAACGCTGAAGGATGGGAAAATTGTTACAAACGGTGGTCGTGTTTTAGCAGTAAGTTCGTATGGCAAAAGCAAGGCTGAAGCGTTGAGCTTCTCATTTTCCAATGCGCAAAAAATTCAATACGAAGGCAAATATTTCCGAAAAGATATTGGGTTTGATTTGTAAACAGAGCCTTAACCCGGCCCCTAACCCCTAAAGGGGGAATAAGAAGGGGAATGAGACTAAGTCTTTGAAAATAAATTTTATTCAGTAAAATAGGCATTATATAAGTTACAATCCTTATAATTTCGAATTCCAAGATAGTAGACGTTTTTTTTCTGAAATTTTTTCTGTTATGCCCCCCAAACCCCCAAATGGGGGCTCAAGAGTGGTTCTAAGAAAAGAATATCATTAAAGAGAATTTTACATACTTGGTCTTAAAGCCCCCATTTGGGGGTTTGGGAGGCAATAAAAAACTAACTTATATAATCTCTAATATACTAACTAAACTTCCCCTTCAGGGGATTAAGAAGTCATGGCAAAAATATTAGTAATTGATGACGAGCGCAGCATTCGTAACACGCTGAAAGATATTCTGGAGTTTGAAAAACATCAGGTTACATTAGCCGAAAATGGAAAGCAAGGGTTTGAGGCAGCTCAGAATGCAATTTTCGACCTTATTTTTTCCGACATTAAAATGCCGGAAATGGATGGTGTTGAGTTGCTCGTCCATTTACACGAAATAAGCATTGAAGCTCCAATTGTTATGATTTCAGGTCATGGGAATATTGAAACTGCAGTAGAATGTATCAAAAAAGGAGCTTTCGATTTTATCGAAAAGCCAATTGATTTGAATCGGTTGCTTGTAACTGTTCGAAATGCGCTGGAAAGAAATAACCTGGTTACCGAGGCCAAAACGCTCAAAAAGAAAGTTGCAAAACGTCATCAAATGATTGGCTCTTCACCCGCCATTGAAAAAGTACGCATGATGATTGAACGCGTGGCACCAACCGATGCCCGGGTTTTGATTACGGGAGATAACGGTACTGGAAAAGAAGTAGTTGCCAGACTGCTTTTCGAGCAAAGTAACCGTACAGAAGCTCCCTACGTGGAAGTGAACTGCGCTGCAATTCCTTCAGAACTTATTGAAAGCGAACTTTTTGGGCACGAGAAAGGTGCATTTACATCGGCTATAAAACAACGAATCGGAAAATTTGAACAAGCCGATGGGGGTACTATTTTTCTGGACGAAATTGGCGATATGAGCCTCTCGGCACAAACCAAAGTACTCCGCGTTTTGCAGGAAAGCGAGTTGACACGTGTAGGAAGCGACAAAAGTGTTAAAGTAAATGTTCGTGTCATTGCCGCTACCAACAAAAACCTGAAAAAAGAAATCGAACTGGGAAATTTCAGGGAAGATTTATTTCACCGGTTGAATGTTATTCCAATTCATGTACCAAGTTTAGATGAACGAAAGGATGATATTCCATTACTGGTAACTCATTTTTGTGAATTAATTTGCAGTGAGCAAGGAATTCAACCTAAAAGATTTGATGAAGGTGCAATTGAATTGCTAAAGGAACATTCCTGGACAGGCAATATCCGCGAACTTCGTAACGTGGTGGAACGTCTTATTATTCTTGGCAGTGCAGTTATCAGCAAAGAAGATATTGAAATGTTTGCCTGAAAAAGCCTCCCGAACTTTTTTCGTATCATTTTCTCTCCAAATATTCAAATGGCAATAGTGGTATATCCAATTTCAATTGTCATAATATCGGGGAATGCTAAATCCTGATAAAATTTACAACAAAAATCTTTACCTTTGTCGCTCTGTTAGTAACAAATATTGACTTTTTATTTGCAAAACATGTTGGACACGATAAAGGAGTTGCGCGATGGCAATCACTTAGCATTTGAACAATTATTTGACAATAGCTACGAAGCTTTGTGCAGGTATGCGTACTCAATTTTAAGAGATATGGATGATGCAGAAGATGTGGTGCAAAAAGTTTTTTGTAAATTGTGGGATCAGCGCGAAGAATTGAACATTCAAAGTTCTGTTAATTCATATTTGTACCGCATAGTTCATAACGACAGTTTAAATAACATCCATCAGAAAACGAGTCATCAGGAACATAATTTGAATTACGTTTCGATGATGAATGCTGATGTGAATTCTACTATCGAACATATTGAAAGTTCTGATTTACAAAAAGCTATAGACAACGCGCTGGCTACTTTGCCTCCTCAATGCAAAAAAGTTTTTGAAATGAGTAGGATAGAACAATTATCATATTCCGAAATTGCAGCGCAATTGAACATTTCAACCAATACCGTAGAAAACCATATTTCAAAAGCACTAAAGTTACTTCGCATAGAATTAAAAGAGTTTTTATCAATTTGTTTACTACTTCAATTACTAAAATTATAATGCCATGAAAAATAATATAGATAATTTACTGGCAAGGTATTTTGGAGGAAATGCGTCGGAACAGGATATGCTGGCACTGGAACAATGGATTTCATTGTCGGACGAGAACCAGCTATATTTTGACGAACTTACCAACTTGTATGCAAAATTAGGAAATTCAGATACCCTTGCTCCGAAACCCAATATTGAACGGGCAAGAAAAACGTTCAAAGCTTACATTTCATCCAAAAGCTCCGAAACGTCAACTCAAATTATTGAAAATAGGCATTATCCATTTTACCGAAAATGGATGTTTCAGGCAGCTAGTATACTAATTATTCTAATGCTGTCGGTATCTGTTTGGCTCGTTAACTCAGAACACGATGTGGTTTTTGCTACTCAACTGACTTTAAAACAAAGTGTTTTACCCGACCAAACTCAAATAAAATTATCGAAAAACAGTAAAATAATCTATAGCTCGAAATACGGTAAAAAATCTCGAAAAATCCGCTTAGAAGGTAAAGCATACTTTGCTGTAGGGCACAAAGGGACTGGCTCATTGCAAATAAATGCTGACGAGACTTTTATTGAAGATATTGGCACAAAATTCACCGTTTCGGCTTACCCCGACAGTGACAAAGTGAGCGTAAATGTCAACCAGGGGAAAGTCCACTTTTACACAACAAGTAATCGCGGACTAATACTTACAGCCAATGAAACAGGGATTTACAATAAATCGACCAAGGAGTTTACGGTTGTAAAGCCTGATACAGTGGTAAGAAATATTACTCACATACAATTCAATGGAGTGATGTTGAAAAGTGCCATGGAAATAATAAGTAAAAAGTATGATGTGTATATCCATTTTAATCAGCCCGATATTGCTGAACGTAAAATCACTGTAAATTTCGATGGCGAAAACATAGATATGGTGCTTCAGGTAATAGCCGAAACACTGGATTTAACCGTAAATAAAGATGCCAATGGTTATATATTGAGTAACTCTAAAAAATTACAGAAACAATGAATAAATTGATTCGTAGTGTTTTAGCTTGCTCTTTTATTGTGCTCCCAATTTTATTGTTTGCCCAAAACAGTTATCCGGATAAAAATGTAAACTTTCCTACCGGACGCTTTACACTAAAAGCTACATTACAGATATTAAGCGACCAAACTGGTTGCGTTTTTTCTTACGACCCAACAAGAATAATTGATAAACAAGAACTTACAATATCAAAAAAGACAAAGCTTTCGCTTGAAAGTACTTTAAAAAGGGTTTTACCAAAAGGAATTCACTATAAATTCAATGGAAAATATGTGGTTTTACTGAAAATGAGCGCATCCTCAGGCGAAGTACCAGTGAAAACACTGCCACCGCTTGAAAAACCCGTGGTTTTGTCAGTGAAAAATGAACCTGTAAATTTCAAAAAAGAAAACCTTGATAGGGTCAACCCCATAGACTTAAAGCCAACCTTGTACGTTGATAGTAAGAAGTTTAAAGACAGTATAAATGAATACTCAAAAACAATTGCAATACCTCCGGTTACGGAAAAGAAGGTAATTCCAGATTCAACCATAGCCTTACAAACCCTATCCAATGACACTCTAAAATCAGATTTTCATTCACTAATTGTAACCCAACCAGACACATTCCACATCCTTAAGCCTATGTCAAAAGTCCTTTTTGATTTAGAATTGGCTGAAAATAATCATCTTGCAACTTTCTCAGCACACATTGGACTTAACAACCTATATTCAATCATTTCCATTGGCTCTGATTATTACAAATCCTATCATTTGGGAATTGGTGCCGGAATAAGCTTTAAGTTGAGTGAGCATTTTGCCACGAATATTGACCTTATTCAATACACGTTGGTTGCCGGAAGATCGTTTAAAATAAAAGTTAGAGCAGCAACTACTCAACTTTGCCCCGACTTAAGCTACTCAATCGGGCAACGTTTGAAAATCTTTGCCGGACCATGCGTTTATTTGATAAAATCACATTATATAAACAGACATTCATTTACCGATTTGGGAAGCTACGTTGGATATAGTGCTTTGGTTGGAGTCAGATTTGATTTGACAAAATTATCCAAGAAGAATATATGATAATTTGTTTTCGAAACTTGTGCTAAAAAATGATTCAGTGCAGTTTATGTTATAACGTAATATTGCATTGCCACAACATTCGAACGCATATAAAAAAGGGCTATCCATATTTTTTTGGATAGCCCTTTTTGCCGGATTTTCAATTGCAAGTAATCGATTAATTTACTTTTACAACTCCCATATCTTCGATTCTTCCGCCTTTTACAGAAACTGTTTTGGTTGCAGTAACTGTGGTACCGGTGAGCGGCATAAATTGTACCACGTATTGCCCATCGTGCAATCCGCTCAGTTTAAACATATTGCTGCGCAATGTGTCCGATACAGTTGTAATTGTGTCCGAGTTATTAACTACAAATACTTTGGTAGCCACTTTTTTTGGTGACACGAAACCTACAATGCTAGCGCATTGCTCCATGATAAATCCTCTCATAATAGGTGCAAGGAAAAAGTTTCCATTAGGTCCCATAACAATGGAATGAGCAATATCGAAATCGAGCATAATTGAGAATCTTACAGAAGCAGGATTTTCCATTACTCTTATAACAATTGCACTATCACTGCGTTCCCTGATATTCAGTTTTTTCACGGTGCTGTCACTCAGAACAACTGTGCTGTTTTTACCCAGTAGGAATTTGATTTTGTGTACTTTTTCACCCGCTGGAATGTTTATCATTGTCAGCAACGTGCTGTCACCGTTGGCCAATGCGGCTACATTAACAGTGGTTTCTACAAAATTCGGGGCCTTCCATACGGAATCTTTACTCAGCGAATCTTTGGCATAATACTGAATACCGACAATGTCCAGGTTTACAGAAATGTAACGTTGCCATGGTCCTTGAAATAATGGGTCGGGATGGCAATTTGGACCATCAGTCAAAAATACAGATGCAACCTGCTGACTGTTAGCCAACGAAGCTGAACTTCCATTGTTAGTGCATGATGAAAATAGCACAACAGAAAAAATAGCAAAATAAAGGATTCTTTTCATACTGATTATTTTTTTAATTGATTATTGATTGAATTAGTCTTGCTTATAGACTTATGACAAACAGCTATCCTTTTACCACTACGCCGTTTAAAAAAAATAAAAAGATATCCATGAATTGATATAAAACAAAGTGGGAGTATGACTTAAAGACGTATTCCCACCAACGTTAGAATTCAGCAATTTCAGTTCAACTTGAAATACAATAAACATACTCAAAAATGTTCATGGTTAAATAATACTAAATGTATATTAGTTCGAATATTTAAGAAAAAATGACCATATATGTAACAATATGTATATTTAACTAAAAAGATGTAGTTGCATAAAAATATAATTATCATCTTTGTTTTCTGTTTTATTGATATGAGTTTTCATCTTGATTACAAATAATAATGGCAAATTAAGAAGTGCAACGTCGGCACGGTAAATACTGACACATTTATTATGAAAATAAAATTAAATTGGAAATTCAACGTTGTTTTCATTCTTTTTTTCATTTGTCTCAACGGTTACGCACAAAAGGGAAGTATTAAAATTTATTCCGAATTGAAAGGAGTTAATGTGTATCTCGATGAAGTTTTTAAAGGCACTGATATTAATTCAATTGATTCGGTAACGGCAGGAAACCATTATTTAAAAGTAGTCAAGGATGATGTGATTGTTTTTGGCGAACTTGTTGTTGCAAAACCCAATGAAACTACTGCAATTTTGGTTAAAGAAACCAAAGATATCCAGGATAAGATGTTAGCCAAAAAATATAATGAACAGGAAAGCTACCGGTCAAAAAAACTCGATGTATTACTCGATACAAAATATGTAACTGAAACCAGTGGCAACACTCAAATTAATGAAAAAACCAAAAGCTTGTATTTCCCGGGATATTTTTCTGTTTTAGGAGGGTCAAACACAACCGGAAATGTATCAACAAATTCGACCACGGTAACCAAAACAGAAACATCCTGGTTTATAATCCGCGGAAATCAAAAAATCTCTCACGACGAATTTGCTCAGTTAACGAACAACACTGATTATTTCAATAAAGCCAAGTTGTATAATAGTGAAGTGGAAAAATACGAGCAAATCAAAAAACAGAAACCCAAATGGAAAGTTGAAGCAACTCCCCTTATTATCGGGGCAGTTTTTGCTGCTGGTGGTTACCTGCTTTATGATCCAAAAGTAAATATGTTTTCCACGAATACATCTGATGCTAAAGTTTTAGGCAATGCCGTAGGTGGCTCACTTATGTTGGTGGGAACTGTCGCATTCCTGACAGGTTTATTTCATCATGAACGCCCGAATAATCCAATGCCTGTTTTTATCAGTCCAATAACCATGGACGATGCCATTCGCGATTCGAAGGAATACAACCGGAAACTTAAAATAGAACTCGGACTTCCCGAAAATTATGAACCACAGAAATAAATATAAATACCACCCGATCGTAACAGGTATAAATATCAGAAATAACTGTTTTTGTTGTTTAACTAAAAAACATTTCGTACATTTGGAGCGTTTTTACATTTAAAAAAATTATTCACTTTAAAACTAACCAAAATGGAAATTCTTCCGATTCCCGAAATTATCATCGGTATTATTGTTTTAATCCTACTTTCAGGATTTCGTATTGCGCAGGAGTATCAACGTGCTATTGTGTTCAGGCTTGGTCGTTTTCAATCCATCAAAGGTCCCGGCTTATATTGGATTATCCCGTTTATTGATGCTCAGCAACGTGTTGATATTCGTACTAAAACGGTAGATTTGGAACAACAGGAAACTATAACGAAAGACAGTGTTACAGTCAAAGTGAATGCTGTTCTCTGGTTTAAAATTACGAATCCCGAAAATGCCATTATTCAGGTGGCTGATTATTACAAAGCCGTGTATCAATTTTCGGTAACTGCACTTCGGAATATTATCGGTCAACATACCTTGGACGAAGTGTTGCGGGAGCGTGAAGAAATAAACGGAACGCTTCAAAAAATGGTTGATTCAGCCACCGAACCATGGGGAATAAAAATTGAAATGGTGGAAATGAAAGACGTTGAAATTCCCGAAGCCATGCAGCGGGCTATGGCTCGCGAAGCAGAAGCTATTCGTGAAAAACGTGCCCGAATTGTAAAAGCTGAAGCCGAACTTGAAGCTTCTATCAAATTGACTCAAGGTGCAACTGTTATGGAAGGCAGCCCGATTGCATTGGAACTGCGCCGTATGCAAATGCTTTCGGAAATAGGAATTGATAATAACACCACTACCATTGTTTTACTTCCATCTGAATTTACCAAAGCCGCTAAAAGCTTTAGTGAATTGGTTGAAAAGAAAGAATCGTGAAAGTAATATTTCAGCAGTTAATGTCAAAAAACATTTAGACTAAAAAAACAAGACGATATTATAAGCGTCTTGTTTTTTTTGTTCTTGGTACTACAAAATATCGGCAATATGTTTCTCTAACTTTATCAAGTCTTTGGTGAAATTTCGAATACCTTCAGCCAGCTTCTCGGTAGCCATTGCATCTTCATTCATCATCCAGCGGAAACTCTTTTCGTCAATACTTATTCGTTTGATATCCGATAATTTCGATTTATCAGCATCCAATTTCTTTTCCAAAACAGCTTTTGTATCTTCCAGTTCTTTCAGTAAGGATGGTGAAATAGTTAAGGCATCGCAACCTACCAATTCAATAATTTCACCGATATTACGAAAACTTGCACCCATAACAATTGTGTTGTAGCCAAATTTTTTATAGTAATTGTAAATTTCCTTTACAGACTTTACGCCCGGATCTTCTTGTGCCGGAATGTCAGAAACACCACGATCTTTTTTGTACCAATCAAGTATTCGTCCAACGAATGGAGAAATAAGCGTTACATGAGCTTCGGCACATCGCACCGCCTGAGCAAACGAAAAAAGCAAAGTCAGGTTACAGTGAATACCTTCTTTTTCAAGCTTTTCAGCTGCATTAATCCCCTCCCAGGTAGAAGCTACTTTAATCAGTATCCGCTCCCGCGAAATGCCGTTGGCTTCGTAGAGTGCTATTAATTCGTGGGCTTTGGCAATGCTGGCTGCGGTGTCGAACGATAACCGTGCATCAACTTCGGTAGAAACTCGTCCGGGAACGATTTTTAAAATCTCCAACCCAAAGTTCACTGCCAGCTTGTCCATGGCGTGACTGAGCTGCACAGCCTTATCATTCGAAATTCCTTTGGCATAATTGATTGCATCGTCAATCAACGAACTGTATTTTGCATCCATCGATGCAGCATAAATAAGCGAAGGATTGGTAGTGGCATCAATAGGTTTATAAGCCATCATGGAAGCAAAGTCGCCAGTATCGGCCACCACTTTGGTGTAAGTTTTGAGTTGTTCCAGTAAGTTCATGTCAATCAGTTTTTAAAGTTGAGTTCTTAAAATAACTAACTGATTTGGAAAGCTTTTTGTTCAAAAAGAAATCACGAAATTCATCTCTGGCTGGTTGATTCTTCCGGTTTAGGTTTTATTGTTCCACCATTAAAGCGATAAAAAAGCAAAAATACAATTCCAAACGTGACGGACATATCTGCTACATTAAGAATCCCGGTTCGTACCGACCCAATTCCAAAGTTCAGGAAATCAACTACTCTGAAATCATTGAGCAACCTATCGATTAAATTGCCAAGCCCGCCACCAATGATGCTAACAATAACGATAACTAATTTTTTGTCGGTCAGTTTAAAAGCACAGTAATATAAACCATAAAGGCAGGCCAAAATTGGGATGGCTAACAATAGCGTATATTTTACAATGTCAGGCCAGTTTGAACCTAAACTCAGGAATGCACCGCTATTTTCGGCATACCTCAATACAATGGTGTTGTAAAAATAAGAGATGGTTTCCTGACCTTCCAAATAGCTGCTTGCCAATAATTTGGTTATTCTGTCGAGTAATAAGTTGATTGCTAATACAATCAGGGTCATAACCAGTTGATTTTTTTGTTTCATTTAGATTGTATTTGGTAGAAATTGGAATATCAATAATAAGTCAGGCTCAAAAGTACGAACATTCAGCTATTCTGCAAAATCAGATTTGTGTTTTATTTTGATTGCTTGTTTTGATTTGAAATTTTTAAACTTACGCTTTTTAAACTTTAAGGTATTGAACGTTGTTAATAAAGTAGTTGACGTTCAAGCCAGTGTAAAATTTAAATTTTGAATTCTACTTTTTGTCGATTTCGTCGAAAGAAATAGGGTTGATTGATGAACGATTCCACCGTTAATTTGTTATAAACAGACGTTTCAATAATAAAACGATTTATTCAATTCGTAAAAATTCCTGTAACTAGTAACTTAATGGAAGAAATAGAAAAAAAGAATGTACGCAAAAATCCGGTTGAAAACCAGATCCTTGTAATTTTTGGTTCGAACGGTGATTTAGCGAAACGCAAACTCATGCCGGCAATTTTTCAATTGTATCTTGACAATTTATTACCCGAAAATTTTATCGTAATCGGTGCCGGCAGTCAGGAAAAAAGTGAAGAAATAAACCGGACGGATGTAACTAAAGCAATGCTTGAGTTTGCTAAAGAAAGTGCAGAAGCAAATCCTGATAAATTACAAAGTTTTTTGGAACATACGTATTATCAGAAAGTTAATAATCAGGAATTTGAAGATTTTGGAAACTTAAAAAATTATATCGATCATCTTTCTGCTACCTTGGATATTCCCAAAAACATTATTTATTATTTTTCTATTCCACCTTTTCTTTACGAAGTGGTGGCGGCAAATTTAATTAAATACGGGCTAAATACCGAAGAAGATGGTTGGAAGCGTATTATTGTCGAAAAACCTTTTGGTTATAGTTACGAAACTGCGATTGATTTGGACACAAAACTCAGGAGTGGATTTAATGAAGACCAGATTTATCGTATAGACCATTACTTAGGAAAAGAAACTGTTCAGAATATTATGGTAACACGCTTTTCAAATGGATTTTTTGAACCTATTTGGAATCGAAAATATGTTGACAGAGTTGAAATTACGGCTTCCGAAAAAATTGGAGTTGCCGGACGTGGAGGGTATTACGACACATCGGGTGCCATGCGCGATATGATTCAAAATCATTTACTTCAGGTATTGGCAGTTGTGGCCATGGAACCACCGTCAATATTCGATTCGGAATCGATTCGAAACGAAAGCGTAAAAGTATTGCAGTCGTTGCGACCTATAAAATCGACTGAGATTAATCAAAATGTTGTTCGTGGTCAATATATTGAAACCATGGTGGATGATGTTATTCAAAAAGGTTACAGGCAGGAAAAAGATGTTGCACCAAATTCAAAAACCGAAACTTTTGTGGCTTTAAGAGTTTTTGTGGATAATTGGCGGTGGGGCGATGTTCCGTTTTATATTCGTACTGGAAAGCAACTGCCTGAACATGTTACCGAAGTTGTTATCCACCTGAAACCTGCACCGCATCAGTTGTTTAAACAGCGTTGTGTGGCGCAGTCAACTAACATGATTATTTTGAGGATTAGTCCGGATGCCGGAGTAGCAGTCGATTTTGGCATGAAAATTCCCGGTGCAGGCTACAAAGTACAAAATGTGAACATGGCATTTCATTATTCCGATTTGGCATCAAATAAAATTTCGGAAGCTTATGAACGATTGTTATTGGATTGTATGATTGGTGATTCCACGCTTTATGCCCGTGCCGATGCGGTTAAAGCAAGTTGGAAATTTGTAGATCCTATTATTCATGCCTGGAAAAGTAATTCAGATATTCCGTTATATTTTTACGAATGCAACACCTGGGGACCTAAAGAAGCCAATGCGTTGTTCGGAAATAAAGAACTTAAATGGCGGGCACCTTTTAAAAAGTTTAAAACGGAGTAAAAACTCCTAAACAATATTGATGTTTCATTCACTTTAATATAACCCGAATGAATTCAAATCTACACATTTTCGAAACTCCGGAGAAAACCGCACGTGCAGTAGCAGAGATTATCTTGTCAACTGCCAGGGAAAAAAACAAACAATCGCTGCCGTTTAATATTGCTTTGTCTGGAGGAAACACTCCTAAATTATTGTTTGAAATTTTGGCAAAAGAGTATGACGATTTGATACCCTGGCATTTTATACGGCTCTTTTGGGTCGATGAGCGTTGTGTTCCACCAACTCATCCCGAAAGTAATTTTGGGATGACTTACGAAAGTTTATTGAAAAATGTACCAATTCAAGATGCTAACATTTTTCCAATTCAAGGTGAAATTGAACCCCAAAAAGAGGCTAAACGATATCAGACTATTCTCGAAGCGCAGCTTCCCTTGCGCAATGGTTTTCCAAAGTTTGATTTGATTTTGCTAGGTATGGGTGACGATGGACACACAGCTTCTATTTTTCCGGATAATATGGTTTTGCTACATTCAGAAATGCCCGTTGCAGTTTCGGTGCATCCTGTTAGTGGACAAAAACGGATAACACTCACTGGGAATACCATTAATCAAGCCGATGAAGTTGTGTTTTTAATAACCGGCGAATCAAAAGCAGAAGTCATTCGCCAAATTATTAATAGAAGTACAGGTTTTGTGAACTATCCTGCGTCTTATATAAATGCTCATACTGTTGCTGCTCAATTCTACCTCGACGATGCAGCGGCTAAAAAACTTTAATTGTTTATTTGGTTGAATGGGTTGCTTAAAATATTTCTTTATTTTTAAGCCGAAATTGATAATAGTCCTTTTAAACAAAATCCTATTTGTAATGAAAACCCGCAGAATTACTATTTTGTCAGCATTTTTACTGATTCTCTCTGTTTCAACTTTTGCTAAAAAAACACCTGTTTCTCAACCCTTTTTTACAAAATCCGACTTCTCGAATTGGATTTATATTCTCAGGGATAAGGCTGTTAATCCTGTGAATGTTTTTAAAATGGACAACGGTGTTTTGCAAATAACAGGGATTTCAAGCGGCTATTTGAGGACAAAAAAAACATATTCAAATTTTGAACTCAGTGTGGAGTGGCGTTGGACAACAATAGCAGCAAACAGTGGCGTTTTGGTTCATATTCAACCAAAAGATAGTGTGTGGCCGGTTTGTTATCAGGTAAACCAAAAAGCGGATGCTGCCGGTGACATTATTTGTATGAATGGTCTTTGGGCAAAAGAATGCACTGATTCGGTTAGATTTACAGTAAAAAAGATGCAACCGTCCAATGAAAAACCGGTTGGGGAATGGAATTCGATGAAAGTAATTAGCAAAAACAAAACTCTGAAGGTGTTTGTAAATGGAATGCTGCAAAATTATATTACCGGACTGACGGCTGGAGAAGGATTTATCGGGTTTCAGAATGAAGGTAAACCGCTTGAATTCAAAAGTCTATCCATTAAAGAGTTAAAATAGGTCAGAACTTTACAGAAACAGTTGCCCTGAACGATCTGCCCGGCATTGGGAACCAACGTACAATTTCATAATTGCTATTCAGCAGGTTAAGCACTTCCAGATTAATATGGATTAATTTGTCTTTTACCTTGAAGCTCCGGTTTGCCGAAATGCTATGATCGGCATAAGCCGGAAGTCGGTTTTCGGCGTAGTTCTGATTTACTGCATACCGGTGTCCAGACCATAAAAGTGAGTAGGAAATATTAACCCATGGAGTTTCGATGCCTGCATTTGCAGAGCCTGAAACCCTAGGAGTGTAAGGTATTTGGTTGTTGTAATCTCTGTCAGTCGGATCGGTTACGTTTAATGCCCGTTGATAAGTATAGTTTGTACCGAGCACAACGCCAATCTTTTTCCATGGCTGAAAAGTTGTTTCGGCTGTCAGATCAATTCCATTAATTGCCACTTTACCGTAATTAATAATCGTCCAGAAAAAAGTATCTTTATTCGGATAAGCTACGATTTTGTCAATCACATCGTTGTGATACGCATCGGCTGTGAATGAAAGCGATGGAAACCACGAGGTAACTGACGTGGAATAAGTCAGTCCCAGGTTGAACTGATTTGCTTTTTCAGGTTTTAGATCGCGGTTGCCAACTTGCGAATAATATAAATCGTTGAAGGTAGGCATGCGAAAAATGTTCTTGTAGAATGCCCGAAGTCGAAAATCCTGATTGATAAAAGGTTTGATTGACAGACTTATGTAAGGCGATAATTGCTGGTAATTTGTTGCTGCTGCTCCGGTTCTTACTTGTTCATTTACATCGGTCGACAATAAACTTGCTGTTGCTAACAGTTGGTTTGTGACATATTTGGCTGCCACGGTTGTGAGCCACGAAAACCTTGTAGGGTAGGCAAAATCTGTCAAATCAGCATCAAGTGTATTTACCGCTGCATCGGTTGACGCCGAGAATGATAAATTTTCGAAAGCCCGAAAAAGTACAGATGCCGAGCCGTAGTATTCCTTTTGCAGGTAAGTGTTTTCCAATTTACCATCCGAATTTTGATATGTTGGATCTAAATATCGCAGATAACCGCTATTGAATTTTGCATTGGTCTGGAAAACCCAAAACTTAGAAAACATTTTTTCGTAATGAGCCTGGGTAAAAAACGTGTTGTCCCACATTCGTTGTTTTGATGAGCTTTCGTCGTTGTACAAAATAGTAGGACCCGGCAGTCCTCGTTGGGATTGATAATAATAGCATTTCACATAGCCATTTTCATTTTCCGAAAAATCTGTGTATAAAGCAGCTTCCAACCGTAGATTTTGAACATCTGTATTTTGCCGTATTTCTTGGGTTGTGATGTTTGATGCGTTTGGTCCATATTGGAGCGTGTATGGATATTTTCCATTAGCCGAAAGCCATTCGCCACTAAAAGTTGCTGATAGTTTATTGTTTATTTTATCTTCCAATAGAACAGAAGGATTTAACAATCCAAACGATCCGGCTTTCATTGATATTTTTCCGTTTACGTTTTTATCCTTGTAAAATACCGGAGTTAAGGTTTTTATGTTTAGAACTGATGCCGAAGCAAAGAGACTTGCCGGCTGAAAAATATTATCGCTTTGTCCGCTACTGAGGGAAATCATATCCACGTTATCAAGCGAAAATCTTCCCAGATCAATTTGTCCTGTCTGACAATCCGTAAGTGTTATGCCGTCGTAACTTACAGCTGTATGATTTCCACCCAGACTGCGCACCGAAACTGTTTTCAACCCACCAATCCCGCCATAATCTTTCACCGTGACTCCCGAAAGATACTTCACTGCGTCCGAAACCTGAAGTACATTCAACCCTTCTATTGCTTTTGATGACAAAATTTGAAGTGGTGAAGAGGAGCGAACCTCGGAATTCAAATATTTTTCGGTAACAGTAATTTCCTGAATGGTATGAGTTTTTGTTGAATCCGGTTTCTCAATCTCAACGGCATAAGTTTGAAGACACACCAATAACCACCCGCATATTGGCAGAAGTAAGCGCAAAATAAAATGTCGGTGCGAAACGGTTGGCATACAATCTATTTGTATAAAAATTTACCCAAATAGCTTGCAAGAAAAGAAAAATCAACAAAGCATGTGATTGCTGTATTGGTCTTTAGCTCTGTCCTCGAAAGCATTAAAACTTAAAATCACACGGCAGGTCTTCTGACTTACTTCTGTTTTTGAAAGCCTTCCCGAAATCAGTTATCAGTTACCAGTCACAAATTATCATTATCTCTGATAACTGTTTACTGTTCACTGTTTACTGAAAAACCAGTGGCAAAAGTATTGTTCAAAACGTTTATTGAAGTTCACAGCAGCGGGACTGTTGCCGACTTTCACGGCATTCCCTTTTAATCACTTTCCACGATATGCGGACAAGCGAACCAATGTGAGTGCAAAAATACTGTTTTCTATTCATAATTCATTATTCGAACTAGATAATTGTATGTAACTAACGAATTCATTTTTAATTCGAATTCTTTTTCAAAATGGCACATTGGCAAAATGGTACATTTTTTTGTATCTTTGTAGCCCTAAATTAATTTCAAATAGCGTCGTTATGGGAAGTCTGGGAAAATGGATAGGTGGCGGACTTGGGTTTGCTCTTGGCGGACCAATAGGTGCGTTAATTGGTTTTACGTTGGGTTCTATGTTTGATGGTTCGCAAATCACTACTTCTACGCATACATTAGGCTCAAGCCCTACCACCGAAGGCGATTTCAAAATAAGTTTACTTGTGCTCATGGCTTGCATTATGAAAGCCGATGGACATGTTGATAAATCAGAACTGGCTGTTGTGAAAAAGTTTCTAGTGGCAAATTTTGGTGAGCAAGGTGCACTTGAAGCACTTCAGATTCTGAAAAATTTATTGGATCAGGATATTAATGAAACAGAAGTTGCGATGCAAATTAGCCAAAATCTGAATTATTCGTCTAAACTGGAATTGCTCCATTTACTTTTCAATATCGCATATGCCGATGGCGAAGTTGTTGCTTCCGAACTGGCTACCATCCAACGGATTGCCAATATTTTCCGTATCGACCGCCTTGATTTTGAATCAATCAAAGCACCTTATATGAAACAGGTTGATCGCGATTGGGCCTACAAAGCGCTGGAGATTGAACCTTCAGCGACTAATGATGATATTAAAAAAGCATACCGAAATATGGCGAAAAAATATCACCCCGACAAAGTAAATGATTTGGGTGAAGATGTAAAAAAATCGGCTACCGAAAAATTCCGTTCGATTAATGAAGCTTATGAAAGCTTGAAAAAGCAACGCGGAATAGCCTGAAAGTCGAAGTTAGAAATAAATAATTTGCCTTAATTCTGATTGAGAATTTATACACGATACTAATTTAATTCCCCTTTAGGGGTTAGGGGTATATGGAACATAATCTATACATTTACAATACATTAAGTAGAACAAAGGAACTATTTGTACCAATTCACGAAAACAAAGTGGGCATGTACGTTTGCGGACCAACAGTTTATGGAGATGCACATTTAGGCCATGCACGTCCGGCTATCACGTTTGATATTTTGTTTCGTTATTTGCTTCATTTGGGATATAAAGTTCGTTATGTGCGCAACATTACCGATGTGGGTCATCTCGAAAATGATGCCGACACTGGCGAAGATAAAATTGGGAAAAAAGCGAAACTGGAAGAACTAGAGCCAATGGAAGTGGTTCAGTATTATACCAATCGCTATCACAAGGCAATGGAAGCTTTGAACGTGTTGCCTCCGAGCATTGAACCACATGCTTCGGGACATATCATGGAACAGATTGATTTTGTTCAAAAGATTTTGGACGCCGGATATGCCTATGAGAGTGAAGGTTCCGTGTATTTTGATGTTGAAAAGTATAATAAGAAATATAATTACGGAAAACTATCCGGACGCAATATCGAAGATATGCTCGAAACAACGCGCGATTTGGATGGGCAGTCGGAGAAGAGACGGAGTGTAGATTTTGCTTTGTGGAAAAGAGCTTCACCGGAGCACATCATGCATTGGAAAGCGCCCTGGAGCGAAGGTTTTCCCGGGTGGCACATGGAATGTTCGGCAATGGGAACGAAATACCTGGGTGAGCAATTTGACATTCATGGCGGTGGAATGGATTTGATGTTTCCGCATCACGAATGTGAAATTGCACAATCGACTGCTGCTCTTGGAAAAGAAACTGTGAAATATTGGATGCACAACAACATGATTACCATTAACGGACAGAAAATGGGAAAATCGTTGGGCAATTTTATTACTCTTGAAGCTTTTTTTACCGGAAATCATCCTTTGCTGACTCAGGCATTCAGCCCGATGACAGTTCGGTTTTTTATCCTTCAGGCACACTATCGCAGTACAGTCGACTTTAGCAGCGAAGCATTACAAGCATCCGAAAAAGGATTGAACCGACTGATGGAAGGTTATGCCCGTTTGCAAAAAATTACTGCTTCGCCAGTTTCCTCGGTCGAAACTGCCGGGCTTCGAGCAAAATGTGAGGAAGCCATGTGCGACGATTTGAATACTCCAATTGCAATTTCGCACTTGTTTGATGCATTGAAAGCAATCAATTTAGTTCATGATGGAAAAGAGACTATTTCACAACCAGATTTGGATGAATTAAAAAGTGTATTCGCTTTGTTCATTGATGAAATCCTCGGGTTGAAGTCCGAAAGTGAAATTTCAGGTGGAGCTGATGCATATAAAAAAGCCATTGATTTGATGTTGAATATGAGATTGGAAGCTAAACAAAACAAAGACTGGGCAACCAGCGACAAAATACGGAATGAACTGACCGCACTTGGATTTGAAATAAAAGATACAAAAGATGGATTTGAGTGGAAAATATGATTATAAAACAACTTAACAGCTACACATAATTTAAACTATGGAAACGACAAGGCAAGAAAAGATTTCGCGGATGTTGCAAAAAGAATTGGGAGAAATCTTTTTGTTGTATGCCCGTGAATTGCATGGCACTTTGATTACAGTTACCGGAGTGCGTATAAGTCCCGATTTAGGAATAGCACATACTCATTTAAGTATATTCCCCAGTAATAAAGTGGCTGATGTATTGGAAAAAGTGAATGCAGATGCCAAATCCATCCGTTACGATTTAGGAAAACGTGTTCGTAATCAATTGAGGATTGTTCCTGAGCTTTATTTCCACGTTGACGATTCGTTGGATTATCTTGAAAATATAGATAATTTGCTGAAAAGTGATCCACCATCGCCTTTAAAAGAAGGTGAAGTTATTGAGCTGGATTAATACGGGAACTGAAAATGCCGATGCAAAATGGATCTATAATTAGCAAATTTAGCGGACTTTCCTTTTCGTTCAGGATAGCCCGCCGGTATCTTTTTTCCAAAAAATCGCACAATGCTATCAACATCATTTCTGGCATTTCGGCTGCGGGAGTTGGAGTTGGTGCAATGGCTCTGGTGTGCGTGTTGTCCGTTTTTAATGGTTTTGGCTCGTTAATTTCGGATATGTTTTCTTCTTTTGATCCTGATTTGAAAATTTCGGTGATTCAAGGAAAAACCTTTGATGTTAACACAAAAGAATTCAATGCGCTACGTAAAATGAAGTCAGTGGCTTATTTTACTGAAGTGGTTGAAGAAAATGCTTTGCTCCGCTTTAAAAATAAGCAAATGCCTGCAACAGTAAAAGGTGTAAGCAACGATTTTGAAAAAATGACGCGCATTGACAGCATTATGTACGATGGCAAATTTATTCTTTACGATGGAGCCTTCCAACGTTCAGTTTTGGGAGTGGGAGTGGCAAGTATTCTCGGACTTGGAGCGCATTTTATCGACCCATTGTACATTTATGCTCCAAAGCGCACCTCGGAAATAAATCTTCTTCGTCCTGAAAATAGTTTTAATCAGGTTGGAACTTTTGTTTCAGGGATTTTTTCGGTTAAGCAATTGCAATATGATGATCATTATGTATTGATTTCCATTGGGTTGGCTCGTGATTTGTTTGAGTATGAAAAATCTACAGTAACCTCGGTGGAATTAAAATTAGCCAAAGGGGTTGATAAAGACGAAGTTCAGAAAAAAATTAAAACACTTCTTGGCAATAAGTTTCAGGTAAAAAATCGATATGAACAGCAGGAAAGTTTCTTCAAGATTATGAAAATTGAGAAATGGATAACATACCTGATACTTTGTTTTATCTTGCTGATTGCTAGTTTTAATATTATTGGGTCACTTTCGATGTTGATTATTGATAAAAAAGCAGACATTGAAACTTTACGGAGTCTGGGTGCTAATAATCAATTAATTAAACGTATTTTTTTATTTGAAGGCTGGATGATTTCCGCCGTTGGAGCAATTGTGGGAATTGCAATTGGTGCCGGCATGTGTTTAGTGCAGGAACATTTTGGAATTTTGAAACTCGGAAGTGGTTACGTTGTGGATGCATATCCGGTGGTAACCAATCCGATAGATATGTTGTTGGTGTTTATAACCGTAATATCTATGGGTTTTCTGGCGGCATATTATCCCGTTAGATACATTCGGACAAAGGAAAATTTGTCCGATTAATTTGAATGTATCTATCAATAAATGAATAATATAGATATTTAAACCATTATTGAAAAAATCAAACTAAGAATTTTTGAGATTTTAATTTATAATTGTCGGATGAAGAACTTTACGTTATCACTATTGATTTTTGCTGGTTTCCTTACTTCGTGTGTTGGAGGGCAGTTAAATTCGGCTTATATATACGAAAAAAATCCACAATATTCCTGGGGTTATGCGGAATTTTATGGAGCGTATTATGGCAATTATGGCAACAAGAACAATGTTTTATCGGTATCACTTTTCACTGATTCGCTTAAAGTAAATGGTATTGGAAGTTTAGTTGGGATAGGCCAATATTTGTTTCTTCAAGATATTTTTGTGTCGCCAACAGATACTTTGTTACCTGTTGGAACGTATATAGTTAGCAATTCAGGATTGCCTTTTACTGTTGCACCGGGCAAAAATGATACCGTTGACTCACAAATTTATCCGATTGGTGCTGAAATTTCATATTACGAAGAGAATGCTGCCAGATCGACCACAAAACTTATTTCGTCGGGGTCCTTCATTGTGAGTAGATTAGGGAGTGTTTACAATATTTATTGCAATTTTAAAACTTCAGACAGTTTAGAGTTGAATGGACAATTTATAGCAGAATTACCTCATTACGATCAGTCAATTGCAACTACGAAATCAACTATTCGAAGGAAGCTTGAATTTGCCCTTAAAAAATTTAATTAAAGAATCAATGGTTTAACTTTTCAGACAACTACTAATACTGCCTTTGTTTGTTGTGAAAATTGACAATGAATATCTATTTTAAGTACTCTTCCAAAAACCGATCTTGCTCCCACAGTAAGTGCAAGATATTTTCACGAGCCACATAGGCATGTTGTTCTTTGGGTAGAATAACCATGCGAGCAGGTGCTCCAAGTCCTTTCAGTGCCTGAAAGTATCGCTCAGTTTGCAGGGTAAATGTTCCCGGGTTGTTGTCGGCTTCGCCATGTACAAGTAGTAATGGTGTTTTCATTTTATCGGCATTCTGAAACGGTGACATTGCATTATAAACATCCGGTGCATCCCAGTAATTTCGTTGTTCGCTCTGAAAACCGAAAGGCGTCAATGTGCGATTGTACGCTCCACTCCTAGCAATACCGCAGGCAAACAGATTGCAGTGTGTCAACAGATTTGCGGTCATAAATGCGCCATACGAATGTCCGCCTACAGCCACTTTGGTACGATTGATATAACCCAGCGAGTCCACTGCATCGATAGCCGCTTTCGCATTGGAAACTAATTGTTCTATGAAATTGTCGTTTGGTTCCGTTTTCCCTTCGCCAATGATAGGAAAAGCCGCATCGTCGAGCACAGCATAGCCGCGGGTTACCCAATACACAAACGAACCATAATACGGAAACGTAAATTCATTGGAATTAGCCGTGCTTTGTCCTGCACTGTTTTTATCCTTATATTCGGCTGGATAAGCCCAAATGAGCAAGGGCAGTTTTTCTTTTTTGCTGCGGTCGTAACCCACCGGCAAATACAATGTCCCCGAAAGTTCAACCCCATCAGCACGTTTGTATTTAATCACTTCTTTATATACATCCTTGATGCTTTCGAATGGGTTAGGGAAGTGTGTCACTTGCGTAAGTGATTCTTTCTGGCGGAAATTTCGGAAATAATAATTCGGATATTCGTTTTTCGATTGAATGCGTACCAAAGCCTCACCCTTTTTAAAATCTTCGATGTCGAAAATCTCTTCCATCTTATCGGTATAAGTCGATTGATACAGACGTTCAGTTTTGAGTGTCTTCAGATTCAATTCGTCAATAAACGGAAACTGACCTTTTGTAGTGTGACCTTCGCCAATGCGAAACAAGTTGTTATTTTCTATTGCCAGCACGTATTTTCCATACGCATTTTTCCACGTTTCAAAATTTCCCGGATCGGAATACACATCCTGAAAGTTTCTGTCCTTAATCATTTTCGGACTCTCGTTTGTATTCGAAGGATTTATTAAATATGTTTTTTCGTTACGCGTATCGTACCATTCGTCCTGAACAATGGCAATGGATGAATTTCCCCAAATAATATTTGAAAACCGCTGAATTGTTTTGGCGAGCAGCGCAGGATTTTCGGCAAAAGGAGCTCTCCATTGATAAATAGCATCCCGATAGTCGGCTTTAATTTGAGGATCGCCACCATCCAATGCCTCCACATAAAACAAGGTTGCAGGTTGGTCCGACCTCCAGTTCATTTGGCGCTTGCCCTTACGTACTGCCATAAACCCTTTTGGCAAAACCTCCGAAAGCGGTACTTCGTTCACTGTTTTTACTTCATTTCCTTTCAAATCATATACTACCGTAATTTGCGGAAAACGATTGAGTGGAACAATGTACGAAAATGGTTTACGCAAACTGGTAACAAGCAGGAAATTCCCATCGGGCGAAAACGATTCCATTACATACATATCTTCGGCCTTAAACAATTCAGCTTTGCCGGTCAAATCCACTTTATATAGCTCGGAACCGGATAAAGTGATAAAGTTCACCTCGTCGGTTGAATTTTTCAGTAAATCGGGATAAGTTCTGTTCTGCGACTTAGAACCATCGCTCATCGAAATGGCAGGACCTTTGGGTAATTCCTGTTTTGGATCAATAAGGGCAGGGCGATTTGCCGGCAACAAGCGTACCAACAATTGTTTACTATCGCGATACCAATTGAAAGGATTACCCAGGTTGGCATTTATCACGGGTTCAGTCAGTCTGATTGCGTGCGCCGAAGCCACATCAAGCACCCAAAGTTCTACTCCTTTTGATGCAGTATTTGTAAAAGCTATTTTTTTTTCGTCGGGAGACCAGGTCACAAACGTAATGTGTGGATTTGCAGGTAACCCAGATACCTGAACAGGTTCTTTGGCAGATACTTTCAGCACTTTCAGGTTATTGATGTAGTTAGTTGCCGCAGCAATATTAGTAACCGGGTTTGTGCGTAACCCGCCCATACTCATTTCAAGCTGATTAAGATCATTCAGGCTTTTATACGTACTACGATAACTAAGTAACATATATTCTTTTTTTGTATCGATGGATACCTGCGGAGCCTGTTCGTAATCGGCGAGTGTCATTATACTCGCGGGAGGTGTTTGGTATGTATGGTTTTCTTGAGACATTTTATCGTTAAAGTTGTTAGTAAAATTAAATAGTCTGCAAAAGTAAGCCTTTCAATTGGATTTGTGAATGTGATACAGGAACTTTGTTTAACGATTTAATTTGAAGCAAAGTCTATTTTCTAAATTGTTATTTGAATCTTAACAGAATTATAACAGAACTTGTTTTACAACATTAGCTTTATTTTTTATCACAAGCCTTATTGCAGGCTTAATCCATATAAGTTCAACTATTTATACTGATTTTTTGTTTCTATTTAAAAGCAAAGAATATGAACTCGGTTTTGTTTCTTTTATCAGATAATTTTGTTTATTTTTACAGTCTCTTAATTTTAATCACTTTTATTATGAGAACACTACTTCGCTTTCCAATTGGCAAACTCTTGTCGGTTTATATCATTTTTCAATTTGTTATTTTTACACCGGTTAGCTTAAAAGCTGTCAATGACACACCTCCCCTTAAAACCGGTGTCTCTGAAAATTTTATTGAATACAGAGGTAAAATTGTAGACCGAAAATCAGGCTCACCCTTAGCTTTTGCAAGTCTCAAAATTAGTGGAATGAATATAACAACTGTTTCAAACAGTGAAGGGGAGTTTTCAATTAAGATTCCTAAAGAAATACCCGATTCAAAAATAATAATAAGTTTTATCGGATATAAAAATAAGACAGTTTTGTTAGCTGATTTGAAGCCTGATAAGTCCCGTATTGAAATGGAACCGTCGTCGGTTGAACTGCCGGAATTAAGTGTCATTTCTAAAGATGCAGAAGTACTCATCAAGGCTGTTTTGGAAAAAAAAGGCGAGAATTATTTCAATATTCCAACTGTAATGACCGCATTTTACAGGGAAACTATTAAGAGAAACCGTACTTATGTATCGCTCTCTGAAGCTGTGCTAAAAATCAACAAACAACCCTATACTTCGAATAAATCTGATATAGCAAAACTTTACAAAGCTCGGAAAAAAGCTGATTATTCAAAACTGGATACCTTAGTTTTCAAATTACAAGGTGGTCCATATAATTCGTTGAATCTGGATGTTATGAAAAATCCAGAAAACCTTTTTACAGAAGATATGATTAAAAATTATGAGTTCACATTTGATCATTCTACTTACGAAGATAACAAGTTAATTTACGTTCTTAATTTCAAACAGCGTCTGGGCAATACAGACCCGCTCTACTTTGGTAAACTTTATATCGATGCTCAAAGTTTGGCATTGAAAAGTGCAGTTTTTAGTCTGAATATTAAAGATAAAGATGCTTCTGCGAGTATGTTTATAATGAAAAAACCGTTTAATTCCAGGGTTTATCCAACGGAGGCAAAATATAGGATTGATTATCTCGAAAAAGATGGGAAATGGTATTATGCTTACAGCCGGATTGAGCTTGGTATCAAAATCATTTGGAAGAAAAAATTATTCAATACAAACTATTTTTCCACGGTAGAAATGGCCGTAACCGATTGGGGAAAAGGTACAGAAAAGAGTTCCGATGAATTTGAGAAGAAGCTTAAACCATCGGTAATTATCAGCGATGAAGCATCAGGCTTCTCCGATCCTCAATTCTGGGGCGAATATAACGTTATTGAGCCTGAGAAATCAATCGAATCTGCCATAAAGAAAATTGAGAAGCAACTGTTGAAAAAGAAGTAATCAATTTTTGTCCAAATTGAAAACCATACTAAAGAACATGCTTGCCATTTTATCAGACGGAAAATGAGAATTATCTTGTTTTCCGTCTGTTTTTTTAAGAAATAAGAATGTATGCAATCATCAAAATTTGTCAATACGCAAGAAATCTAAAACAAAATTGAAGTGGCATGTGTTATGTTTTCACTGCTACAAGACAATGATTTTAGCAATTCAAAATGCAATTTTTTTGTACCTTTGCAGCTTATTTCAAAAAAGATGATTTTTCATCTGTTTAAAAATAAATATTATGTCAGAAACTATTATAGATCAGGTTACACAAGGGGAATATAAATATGGATTTACAACCGACATCGAAACCGACATTATTCCAATCGGACTCAGCGAAGAGGTTGTGCGGCTTATTTCTGCAAAGAAAAAGGAACCGGAATGGATGCTCGAATTTCGTTTAAAAGCATTCCGCCATTGGCTTACTATGGAGATGCCAACCTGGGCGCATCTCGATATTCCTAAAATTGATTATCAAAGTATTGCATATTATGCGGCACCTCGCAAAAATGCTCCTAAAAGTCTGGACGAAGTAGATCCCGAATTGCTAAAAACATTTGAAAAACTCGGAATCCCTTTACATGAACGTATGGCTTTATCGGGCATTGCAGTAGATGCTGTAATGGATAGCGTTTCTGTGAAAACTACTTTTAAAGAAAGCTTATCCGAATTAGGCATAATATTTTGTTCTTTCAGCGAAGCAGTTGAACATCACCCCGATTTGGTTCAAAAATATATGAGCTCGGTGGTGCCTTATACCGACAATTTTTTTGCAACATTGAATTGTGCCGTGTTTTCTGATGGTTCATTTGTATATATCCCAAAAGGTGTTCGCTGCCCAATGGAACTTTCTACCTATTTTCGAATTAATGCAATGAACACTGGGCAGTTTGAACGAACGCTGATTATTGCCGATGAAGATAGCTACGTTTCGTATCTCGAAGGTTGTACAGCACCGATGCGCGACGAAAATCAACTTCACGCTGCCATTGTGGAAATTGTTGCCATGAAAAATGCTTCGGTAAAATACTCAACGGTTCAAAACTGGTATCCGGGCGATAAAGAAGGCAAAGGTGGAATCTACAACTTTGTTACAAAGCGTGGAATTTGTAAAGGGGATAGTTCTAAAATTTCGTGGACACAAGTAGAAACAGGTTCTGCAATTACCTGGAAATATCCGAGTTGCATTTTGCTGGGCGATAATTCTTCAGCCGAATTTTATTCGGTGGCAGTAACAAACCACCATCAACAAGCCGATACCGGAACTAAAATGCTTCATATTGGAAAAAACACCAGAAGTCATATTCTATCAAAAGGTATTTCTGCAGGGAAAAGCCAAAACAGTTACCGCGGATTAGTAAAAGTGAATCCGGCAGCCGAAAATGCCCGTAACTTTTCGCAATGCGACAGTTTGTTATTAGGCGATAAATGCGGTGCACATACTTTCCCATACATGGAAGTAAATAACGATACGGCCGTTGTTGAACACGAAGCAACAACTTCAAAAATCAATGAAGATCAGATTTTTTATTGCAATCAGCGCGGTATATCTACCGAAGATGCTGTAGGGTTGATTGTGAACGGCTATGCCAAAGAGGTTTTAAACCAGTTGCCAATGGAATTTGCTGTAGAAGCACAAAAACTCTTACAAATAACATTGGAAGGAAGTGTTGGATAAAGACAACCCCAAACTCCTTAAAAGGGGCTTTGCGGAGTTCATTTAGAAATTTATTTATAAAACAATTTATACTCAAACATAAAGAGAATAACTAACTTAATTCCCCTTTAGGGGTTAGGGGTAATAATTATGCTACAAATTAAAAACTTACACGCCAACATCAATGGCAAGGAAATATTAAAAGGACTTTCGCTAACCGTTCGTCCGGGAGAAATACATGCCATTATGGGACCAAACGGTGCCGGTAAATCAACACTTGCTTCAGTTCTTTCGGGCAATCAGGCTTTTGAAGTAACCAAAGGTGATGTTATTTTTTACGGTAAAAATTTATTAGAATTATCTCCTGAAGATCGTTCGCGTGAAGGAATTTTTCTCAGTTTTCAATATCCGGTTGAAATTCCGGGAGTCAGTATGGTGAATTTTATGCGAACTGCGCTTAACGAGCATCGCAAGTATAAAAATTTAGAACCAATGTCAGCAACAGACTTTTTGCGGACTATGCGCGAGAAGAAAGAATTGGTGGAAATGAATAGTAATCTTGCCAATCGGTCGGTGAATGAAGGATTTTCAGGTGGTGAAAAAAAGAAAAATGAAATTTTTCAAATGGCTATGCTCGACCCACGGTTGTCTATTCTTGATGAAACCGATTCGGGTCTTGATATTGATGCTTTGCGTATTGTAGCTAATGGTGTAAACAAGTTGAAAACTCCCGAAAATGCCAGTATCGTTATTACTCACTACCAACGGTTACTGGACTATATTGTGCCTGATTTTGTGCATGTATTGTACGATGGAAGAATTGTAAAATCTGGAGGAAAAGAATTAGCACTCGAACTTGAAGAAAAAGGCTACGACTGGATTAAAAAAGAAGTTGACGGAGAATAAATTAACTGGTTTATCGGTTCATTGGTTTGCAAACTCATAAGCTTACCTCTTACTGCTTGACTCTTACTGCTAAAAAACATGGAACAACAATATATCGACTTATATAAAGAACATCACGAAAGCATCAAAAAGCATTCGGCTGAAGTGATGAACGAATTGCGTGATAACTCTTTTGCGCAGTTCGAGAAATTACGGTTTCCTACGGTGATGCTGGAGAACTACAAGTACTCAGATTTGAAAACTCCGTTAGCAATTGATTATGGTTTGAATATCAATCGTATACCTATTCCCGTAAATCCGTATGATGTGTTCAAATGCGATGTGCCGGGCATTAATTCTTATCTTTTTTTTGTTGTAAACGATGCGTTTTATCCGGTAAATGAACCACGAAATAAAAAATTGCCTAAAGGTGTCATCATTGGTAGTATAAATGAAGTAGCAAGTTCACATCCTGAATTATTGAAAGATTATTATGGAAAACTCAGCAAAACAAAAAATGATGGATTGGTAGCTTTCAATGGAGCTTTTGCACAGGACGGCTTTTTTATGTATGTTCCTAAAAATGTAGTATTAGACAAGCCGATACAATTGGTAAACATAATGCGATCGGATGTTAATTTTATGGCAAATAGTCACAATCTCATTATTCTGGAAGAAGGTGCCAAAGCTCAATTTCTCATTTGTGATCATACTGTTGATGACGTGAATTTTCTTTCCAATCGTGTTACCGAAGTTTTTGTTGGTGAAAATGCCACGTACGAGCATTATAAACTTGAAAATACACATACTAAAACCACCAATCTGTCAACGTTATTGATTGATCAACGAGCTTCATCGAATGTAACAGCTAATGTTATCACGCTTCACAATGGCATTACCCGTAACACAATTGAGATTGATTTAGATGGAGAACATTGTGAAACCTTGCTTTGTGGAATGGTT
Organism: Paludibacter sp.; assembly: GCA_031292575.1. GTDB lineage: Bacteria > Bacteroidota > Bacteroidia > Bacteroidales > Paludibacteraceae > Paludibacter. The sequence goes on along the minus strand of JARLGX010000014.1, from coordinate 18,740 downwards.
ATTGGTGACAAAAACCAACAAGTGGATAATTTTACATCCATCATTCACAATAAACCAAATTGCAACAGTCGTGAATTATTTAAATATGTGTTGGACGACTTGTCTAAAGGAGGATTTACCGGAAAATTATATGTTGCTAAAGATGCTCAGAAAACCTCCGCATTTCAGACCAATAGGAATATTTTGCTGAATAAAACAGCCAAAATGCGCACCAAGCCTCAGTTGGAAATCTATGCCGACGATGTAAAATGTTCGCATGGTGCCACCATTGGCCAGCTGGATGAAACAGCTAAATTCTACATGCAATCACGTGGAATTTCGGAATCGGAAGCCCGGCTGTTGTTGATGTTTGCTTTTACAAATGATGTGATTGAAAATATTCGTATTCCGGCATTACAAGATCGGATAAAACTGTTGGTCGAAAAACGGCTTCGGGGTGAACTGTCTAAATGTGAAGGTTGCGTAATTTGTCAATAAAATTTCAGAATAAAAAGCAACAAAAGTTTAATACAATAAAGAATTCCCGTAGCTTCCGCAAATAATCGCAGATGGAACATTCAGCGAAAATAGGCGAAACCTACGGGAAACTTAGTTAGATAGATATGAATTTGACTCTTGACACATTAAAACAGAAACTCTCGAACCCGTTGCCCGGCAACGTTGCTCATTTAAAAATGGCACCTGAACATCGAGTGCAAGAAATTCTCAATAAGCAAGACATTCCAAAAACCGCGAAGAAAAGTGCTGTTTTGATGCTGTTTTTTCATGAATCAGATACACTTAAAATGATTGTAATCCGCCGGAGTCATTATGTTGGAATTCATTCAGGTCAAATTGCATTTCCTGGTGGACGATATGAAGATGAAGACAAAACTGTAAAAACAACCGCTTTACGTGAAATAGAGGAGGAAATAGGAATTTCTGAAAATAAAATTGAAATAATTGGCAGATTATCTGATATTTACGTCCCGCCAAGTAACTTTCTGATTAGTATTTTTGTAGGCTACCTCGCCGATAAGCCCGAATATACAATTGAAGAACGTGAAGTGGATGAAATTATAGAGATTCCATTTTCCGATTTTTTCAGACCCAATGTAATAAAACAAAAGGATTTCTATGTCGGATCATTAAAAGCTGCTACCAAAGCTCCTTATTTTGATGTGTCTAATGCAGAAATATGGGGTGCAAGTGCAATGGTTATCAGCGAATTGTTGGAGTTAATAAAAAACTGATTACTCTATTTATTTTCAATAATTCTTTTTCTCTGTCATTCAATGCCTATCTTTGCATCTTTATCTGCAACACATTTTACAAAATCAAACCATGACTGAAAAAATACGATTAAATAAATTTATCAGTGACAGCGGCACCTGCTCTCGTCGCGAAGCCGACAAATTCATAGAGCAAGGTCATGTTTTTGTAAATGGGAAAAAAGCTGCTGTTGGCACACAGGTTTCAAAACGCGATAAAGTGACATTAAATGGCAACCTGATTGAAGCCAAAGAAGGAACTGATTTTATATTTATAGCTTTTAATAAACCTGTTGGGATAATTAGTACAACCGAAATAGGAGTAAAGGATTCTATTATCGATTACATTGGTTATCACGAACGTATTTTCCCTATTGGCAGGCTTGATAAAGAGTCGCAGGGCTTAATATTTTTGACCAATAACGGCGATATTGTCAATAAAATTTTACGAGCTGGAAATAAGCACGAAAAAGAATACCTTGTAACCGTGAATAAACCTGTGACGGATGAATTTATTCAGAAAATGAGTAACGGGGTGCCAATTCTTGGCGAGATGACTAAGAAATGTAAAGTAGTTAAAGAATCAGTTTTCTCGTTTCGTATTGTGTTGATACAAGGACTAAATCGCCAGATTCGTCGTATGTGCGAGTACTTCGAATATGATGTTGCCAAACTGGAGCGCATCAGAATCATGAATATCAGTTTGAAAGGTCTGCCACTTGGCGAATGGCGTCAACTACAACCTGATGAAATGGACCAAATCATGAAAGATGTTGCCAATTCATCATCAACTGTTGAAAAAAGCAAAGGACCAGAGGTAAAAAGCAAGAATACGGAGCAAAAAAGCAAAACCACTGTTAATACTCCAACCAGAACCGGTCAACGAGCTCCATCTGCTACAACAAAAAAACCGGATAGATCTTCAAATTTAAATCCAAAATCGAGAGAATTAAGAACAAATTCGAGTAGTTCCAATGGAAAAAAAGGAGGTGTTGCCAAAAACATTAAACCATCCACAACCACTTATGGAAGCAGGAAACCGGGTAAAAGATAATAGATATATTTTACTCATTTTCATTTATTCTATTCTCAATTCTCCTATCCGGAATCAACCAAAAAAAGGCAATAGCTACAATTATTAAAATTGAAGCAGTTGTAAAAACAAATGCCAATGGAACTGCTATTGCATATCCAATTATCGAGATTATTCCTTTTACGTCTTTACCAATAGCAGATGATAAAACTGAGTCTTTACCGTGTACCGAAATAATCGTTTTGGAAAGGATAAAATAAGCAACTCCTGCCATCATGAGTATAACTGAATACGCAGCAACCGGCAATTTTGCAAAATGATTCTCACCAGCCCAAGCTGTTACAAGAGGCACTAACGAAAGCCAGAAAAGCAAATGAGTATTTGACCAAAGAATACTACCGGTTACATGTTTCACTGTATGCAATAAATGATGATGGTTATTCCAGTAAATGGCAATATAAATAAAGCTAATCACATAACTGATAAATTTCGGTGCAAGATTTTTCAATGATTGCAAATCCGCTCCATGGGGAATTTTAAGTTCCAACACCATAATAGTTATTATTATGGCAATCACTCCATCGCTGAAAGCTTCTAATCGCGTCTTATTCATAAAACGATTTTTTATCAGTTAACGATTTTATAATCAATAATGTTTTAGTTGCAAAAAAAATCCCATTCTTTTTCAGTATGAAAAAGAATGGGATCGGATATTGAATTGCAAAAAATACTATTTCTTTATTGTATCAGTTTTTACTACCTCTTTGATAATAATCACTTTATCGGCATGTATTTCTTTGGTTTCCTGACCACAATGTCTTTCATGTTCTTCCATCATGCAGCAATGTTCACGTTCGCACAAACGATGTCCACGGTTGAAATGTTCAGAACCCATGCTAAACCATAAACATCCAAATGTGATGGCGGCAGTGGCTAAACTCACTAAAAATCTTGATCTTCTATGCATTTTATTTATTTTTAAAAGATTAATTACTTGGTTGATTCGTCCTTTTTTGAATTACAACATTCTTTGTCGTCATTTTTTGAACCACCACAACAATGTCCATGATGATGATAACCGTTGTTGCAGCATCTACCACCCATATTGGTTTTAAATTCAGCATATTCCTCTTCGCTCATGTTGCGTATTTTATCGGCCATGTAAAACATGCGTCTATGTCTGTGTCCATGTCCACAGCAATGAAATGCTTTGAGGATAAAACCTAAAATAAAGAGTCCGATTAAAAGATGTGGCATAAAAAACGCCAATGCTCCCACAAGTACACCGCATAAAACGGCTCCTAAAATTGATCTTGTCATTTTGTCTAATTTATAAATTTTGATTGTTAGTTGTCTTTATCTTATATGACGCAGTAAAAGCAATTTTACTTTAAACTTACATGATTTATTTTTTAATTTAACAGAAAAGATTTCTGCTGAAAAGCAGACAAGACGCTGTCAGATAAACAGAACGCAACATATACAATTGCATATGTTGCGTTCAATAAAGAGTATTAAGTGAAACTTACTTGTTACAACAACGTTGTTTCCATTGATTTTTGAATTGCTGCCTTTCTTCATCATTCATGTCCATAAATTTTTCTTTGAATCTATCGTGAATAAATGGCGCCTTGTGGCCGTGGTGATACCTTGCAAAGCGAAATCCACCAAACAAGATTCTACTCAGTAAAAACAACCCCATGGCTTGCCAATAGGTTAAAGCCGAAAAACTCGATATTTTGGGAATAATAGCATTCCAAAGAAGCATAACAATTTCGCTGACCGCAAAAATTGCAATTATTATTATTGGAAATATGAAACAGAATCTTGTTCTGCAAAAATGTCGTTTAGTTGTTTCCATAACTTATATTTTTATTTTTTTACTACCTACTACCACCTGCTAATTATTCAGTTCTTCGTACAAGTAATTCAGTTTATTGCGTAAATGTTTTACTGCATAGCCTTTCCTACTAATAATGGTTTTAAGGTTTTCGCCTTTAAAATCGGCAATTTGTTGCAAAGTCATGTCTTCCATTTCATTCAGCAAAAATACGTCTCGTTGATTTTCAGGCAATTCGTCCAGCGCATTTTGAAATTCTTTCCAGAATATTTCTTTGAAAAATGCCAATTCTGCGTTGTTACTATCGTCGAGCAATAATATTTCTTTGAAATTGAATTCGCCTTCGTCATTCTCATAACTGTATTCTTCCAATGCCAGATTTGTTTTTTTTCGAGACTTGTCTGTTATCTTATTGCGGGCAACTTCATATAACCAGGCACTTACATTTTCCAAATCGTCAATATCAGTCAGATTACTAAGCTGATACCAAACATCTTGCAAAATATCTTCAGCATCTTCCGTATTATCTACTTTCCCACGCACAAAACCAAACAATTTCTGACGAAATTGCTTTATAATTTTAGTGATGGAAATAGCTTTTTGATCACTCATCGATAGTTTGGCTGATGTCTCCATATTGAAGGAGACGAACGAAGTTTGATTTTACTTTAAATGCAAAACAATAAGTTGAAATAAAAGTTTCGTTTAAATAACAAAAGCCTCTTAATCATGTGATTAAGAGGCTTTTATAAAACGTACCCGAAGCGGGACTTGAACCCGCACAGCCGTGAAGCCAAAGGATTTTAAGTCCTTCGTGTCTACCATTCCACCATCCGGGCAGAATACGTTTAATTAAGCGAGCGAAAAACGGGACTCGAACCCGCGACCCCGACCTTGGCAAGGTCGTGCTCTACCAACTGAGCTATTTTCGCAGAAATTTATTAGTTGAAAAATGTTGCTTTTCTCTCAAAGCGGCTGCAAAGATAGGTTATTTATTTTAAATTCCGAAATATTTCGAATAGAAAAATTTCATTTTAAAAACTACGGGAAGCGCACAATATTTTTCCCAAACACAAAAATCCGACTTTAAAAAGCAAATATTGTTTCTTTGAAAATTTCGCTAACCGTAGGATGAGGAAATACAACTTCCTGCAATTCAGTCAAAGTCATTTCTTGCTCAATGGCCATGCACGCTCCATATATAATTTCACTAGCCGGATTTCCCAACATATGAACACCGATAACTTCACCAAATTTTTCTCCTATAAGTACCTTGCAAACTCCATTTCCACCTTCGTTTTCAGCAACGAAACGCCCGGCATAAGCCATAGGCAATTTCACAACTTTGTATTCAATCCTTTTCAATTTGGCAGATTCTTCAGTTTCGCCAACGGCAGCTACTTCAGGATTTGTGTACACTACGCCCGGAATGGCATCGTAACGCATTTTATCGGCACGTCCCGTGAGGTTGTTTACCACCACTTCACCTTCACGACTGGCTGTATGAGCTAATAATGAAAATCCGGTTACGTCGCCTGCTGCAAATACATTCGGAATATTAGTACGCATTCTTTCGTCTACTTTTATACCGCCACGAAACATCTCCACGTTCAGATTTTCCAGTCCGAAACCTTTCGTTACAGCCCGGCGACCAACACTGATTAATATTTTTTCACCTTCGATTGTTTCAGTTTTTCCATCTTTTTCGAAGATAACTTTGTTTCCTTCAACTTTTACCACTTTGGCTTCCAGATAGAATTCAATTCCTTTTTTGGAATAAATATCACGAAGCATGGCTGAAATTTCAAAATCGTTGCTGCCTAAAATTTCCGGAAGCATCTCAATAACTGTGACTTTTGTGTCAAGGCTATTGTACAAGCTGGCAAATTCCATCCCGATTACTCCACCTCCAATTATAACCAAGGAAGCAGGTTGTTCTTTCAACTGAAGAATTTCACGGTTTGTCAGTATTATATCATCGGTTTGTTCCAACCCCGGAATTGGAGGAATAAAGGCTTCTGAACCTGTACAAACGAGTAGATTAGCTCCAAAGTAAGATTCATCGTTACAAGTCACTTTTATTCCGTCAGAATTTTGACTCTGAATCATAGCTTCGCCACTAATGACGTTAACATGATTCAACTTCATTTTGCTTTCCACCCCAGCAACTAATTTGCGAACTATTTTATTTTTACGGGCAACAATTTTTCCGTAATCAAATCGGATATTTTCGCCATATACACCATATTTATCTCCATGCAACGCATTTTCGTATGTTTTGGCACTATAAAGCATAGTTTTTGTTGGAATACAACCCTCATTTAAACACACACCTCCAATTACTTTCTTTTCAAAAAGTATAACTGAAAGTCCTTTGTGCCCTGCTCGTTCGGCAGCTACATAACCAGCCGGACCTCCACCTATTATAATTAAATCACACATAACTATTTGTTTATAAGAAGTATAAAATTTTTATTGAAATATGAACTTATCTATGGGAAATACTGTAAAGTTACTATAAAAATAGAACAACCATCTTAGAATAGATATTATGACTTATAACGTCTTTCTTAAATAAGTTTGTTCATTTACTTGGAAAATAAATTGGAATTTAGCTGACATTATTGGAAAGAAAGCATAATGCTAATTATGGATGATTTAATAACATATTGCCTTGGGGAGATGAAAGAAGCGAAAATGATTTATAAAACAATTATAGTGTTCAAATCAAAGTCAATTGTTTACGAAACAAACAATCCTAATAATAGTAAAATACACCTGATGAAATCAATCGCCAGGTGTATTTTAGTTATGAATTACGGGTTAGTCTTTACAGACTTTCTCCAAAATCTTCCTTGAATTTAGCCATCAATTTCTGTGGCCAATCGCTGGTTGGTTCCAAACCTCCCATAAAGAAACGAAGAACAGGAGGTTCGTAAACAAATTTCAACCCCCCGATAAGCTGACGATTATCATACAACCAACTTAGACGGTCTTCCACATATTTAACCTGCGAAAGTGTAAACACGCGGCGAGGAATGGCTAAGCGAAGAAGTTCCATGTCGGCATAAGTTTCATTTCCATATTCATCGCGCTGGTTGGAGATAGAACCACGTTCCATTCCACGAACTCCCGAAATAAGAAACAAGGCAGCAGCTAATGCTCCGGCAGGATATTCCGTTTGAGGAATGTGCGAACAAACTTGCATAGCATCAACGTGAACTCCCAGCACACCGGCAGGTTTGATGACCGGAATTCCTTTTTTGTCAAGTTCACCTACCAGGTATTTAATAAAAGTCGGGCTTTGGCAAATCATTGTTTCGTCAAGGGTTTCGTAAAGCCCTACCGCCATAGCTTCAATTTCGCGAACCGAAATACCTCCGTATGTAAGGAATCCTTCATAGAGTGGAACCAAAGCTTCTAATTCACGCATAATAACCGGATTATCGGTACACATTCCGCCTCCACGCGATGAACTGAGTTTGCGAGCCGAGAAATATACAAGGTCAGCCAATGCAGTCATCGTTTTTATGATTTCGCCCATGTTCGAATTTTTAAATTCTTCTTCACGAAGCATAACCAAATAGGCGTTTTCGCCAAGTAAACTGGCATCAAGAACCAGCCGTATTTCATATTTGTCGGCTAAAGCACGTACATCGCGAAGGTTCTGAACCGAGAAAGGTTGACCGCCAATAAGGTTGGTTGAAGCTTCCATGCGGATGAACGGAATGTTTTTCGGTTCGTGGTGGATAATTACTTCTTCAAGCTTTTCTATGTTCATGTTTCCTTTGAAGGGATGATCCGAATTAACCACATAGGCTTCATCGTAAAGCAATTCCACAATTTGTCCCCCTTTATCGGTAATGTGTGCCATAGCGGTAGTGAAATGATAATTCATGGGAACCAGACTGCCTTTGTGAACATAAGCAATGGAAATAATATTCTCAGCCGCACGTCCCTGATGAACAGGAAGTAAGTATTTTTTACCTAAAACATCGTTCACTGCTTTTTCCAAGCGAACAAAACTTTGTGATCCGGCATATGCGTCGTCGGCTTGCATCATGGCTGCGACCTGATTATCACTCATGGCATTTGTTCCGCTGTCGGTAAGCATATCCAGAAAAACATCTTTGGTGCTAAGACGGAATGTATTGAATCCACCTTCGTTAAGAGCTTCGAGGCGACGCTCAATCGGAACGAGATGTAATTTTTGCACTACACGTACTTTGTGCAGTTCTAACGGGATATTTTCTCCGCTGTAGAATTTAATTTCTTGCATAATGTTAGTAAAAGATTTTAATTGTATTGTTGAATTTTATACTGATAATAATCAAAAAAAGAGCGTGCTACAATTCGTAAGCACGCATTTTGAAAAAAGAGTTGCTCATTTACAATTTCAAGGTATTTGCTCAGCAAAGATAATGATTATTTCATAAAAATAGCAAAATAACATAAAAATGATAGCGAAAGGGTGCTGATGTTGTCAGATAGGGGAAAAATGTGTAATTAAATTTTTACTGTTCAACTTTTAGAAATAATGGTTATTTATTTAAAATTAGAAAATAATTGAATCTAAGCTCTTGTTTTTAAATAGAATAGCCATTATTTTGAGAACAAATTATTCAATATTCTCATTGTATTTAGAAAAGAAAAGACTGGTTTTAAGCTTTCGAATTAACGTTTTATTTCAATTTAGTCAATAATTCCACCGATAAACGTCATATTTTACACATTTGAAACAAAACAAAACCATATTTTTGTTCCGTGAATCTTATAAACAATAAATAATCTAATACATGAAAGAACAATGAAAGAAGCAAAATTTCAAAAAAAGCTATTTTTCAATCGTTGGATGCTTGCAATTCTTGTAGCAGTTTTTGCATTTAGCACAGTAAGTGCTCAGGTCAAAACGGTCACAGGAGTAGTGAAAGATGCATCGGGCGAAACAATTATTGGCGCATCAGTAATTGTAAAGGGGACAAAAGCAGCCACAATTACAGATATTGATGGTAAGTTTAGTTTAAATGTACCTTCCGAAGGAAAAGTGTTAGTAGTGTCATACATTGGTATGGAAACACAAGAGCAGCAAATTAAAGGAAGCGTAATCAATGTTACACTTAAAGCTACCGACAAATCGTTGGATGAAGTAGTTGTAATAGGTTATGGCACTCAAATGAAAAAAGATTTAACCGGTTCGGTATCTTCAGTTAGTGAAAAACAATTGAGAGATATTCCGGTAGCAAGTGCCGCCGAAGCCATTACAGGAAAACTTCCGGGTGTGCAGGTAACTACTACCGATGGTTCGCCGGATGCCGAAATTAAAATCCGTGTACGTGGTGGAGGTTCTATTACTCAAAGTAGTACACCACTTTATATTGTAGATGGTTTTACTAAAGACGATATTAAGGATATTGCTCCTTCCGAAATTCAATCCATTGATGTGCTGAAAGATGCATCTTCAACTGCAATTTATGGCTCCCGCGGTGCCAATGGTGTAATTATCGTTACCACTAAAACAGCTCAGGCAGGTAAGTTATCAGTATCGTACAATGGTTTTGTGGGCGTAAGTGAAGTCCCAAAATTGTTGGATGTCTTATCGCCGTATCAATTTGCACAAAAGCAATACGAAAGAGCTGTATGGGATGGTAAGGTCGCAAGCGAATATGAAAATTATTTTGGGAGTTATAATGACATTAATTTGTACAAATATACAAATGGTACAAACTGGCAAAATAAAACCTTCGGGAATACGGGTGTTACCCAAAATCACACTGTAACACTTGGTGGAGGTGACACCAAATTTAAGTATAATGCCACATACAATCATATAAATAATAAAGCAGTTATGTATATGTCTAATTACAAACGTGACAATGTCAGCTTGAAATTAAATTATACTCCGTTGAAATGGCTTATCATTGATGTACAGGGACGTTATGCAGGTACAACTATTAACGGTTCGGGAGCAAACGATCAAACTGGAACTGAAAAATCAACCTCCGATTCACGTGTTAAAAGTGCAGTAGTTTATACTCCTATACCATTGAAAAATCTGGTATCTCAAAGCGATGATGCTGATGCAACTTCAAGTCTTTATTCTCCTTTAGTTACAACTGCTGACAATAACAGGTATCAGCAGACTAATGACTTTAATGGGAATGCAGGTATTACGATTAATTTTTTAAGAGATTGGTCGTTTCATTCCACCGTTGGACTTACTGATGTAACAAACAATAATAAACGATTTTACGGATTGACCTCGTATTATGTTTTGCAGGGAGGTGCCATGAAATTGAATAATACACAAGCTCCTGCAACCCTTATTACAAATACGAATACTTCCACTCTCCAAAATACCAACCTTCTTACTTACAAGAAAGACAATTTTTTCCCTGGTCAGAATATAAACGTTGTATTAGGTGAAGAAAACTATATAAATTCATCCGACTATATTTTTCAGGATGTAGAAGCTTTTCCGGTAACTTATATGTCGGCTGATGTTTGGAGTAACCTCGGTGCCGGAACTACAGTGGCAAATAAGCATTTCTATAATCCGGATTACAGAAAATTCTCGTATTTTGGACGAATAAATTATGATATAAAAGACCGCTATTTAATAGCAGCATCGGTGAGAGCTGATGGATCAAGCAGATTCCAGAAAAATCCCTGGGGTATTTTCCCTTCTATTTCTGCAGGATGGAGAATCTCTGAAGAACCTTTTATGAAAGATGCTCAGGAATGGTTATCAAATTTAAAGCTACGTGTAGGTTATGGAGAAGCCGGAAATGATAATATCCCGTCTTCAATGTTCGTGAGGAATTATAGTTCTTCCTATTCTCCTTATATCCCCACATCAATGACTTCAACAATTTTTTCTGATGGTACAGTAATGGCTAATCCCGATTTAAAGTGGGAAACAACTGTAACCAGAAATGGTGGGCTCGATTTCGGATTTTTCAATAACAGGCTGAATGGTTCGATTGAAGTTTATTCAAACACTACATATAACGCATTGCTCAATATGAGTATAAGCGGACCATATTCCTCTATTTGGGAAAATGTAGCTTCAACATCCAATATCGGAGCAGAATTGACTTTAAATGCCGCATTAGTTCAAACAAAAGATTTTAATTTGAACTTTGCATTCAACATTAGTACAAATAATAATAAAGTGTTGAAATTAGGGAATTTGACAAGTTATACTTTCAATGAAGCATGGACAAGCTACACTTCTGCTTCCAATAGTTATGTAGTTACTCCCGGACAACCGGTTGGTTTAATTTATGGCTATGTGAGTGATGGAATGTATAGTGCCAGCGATTTTACCTGGACTGGGTCAAAATGGGTAATGAATGCCTCTAAATATTCAAACTACAATGCAACCTCAAAAACATATTCAGATTCAAAAGGAAATGTATTTGTTGACAATAGCAGTCTCGACGGTGTCAGCTGGGGTCCCGGAGCCATGAAGTTGAAAGACATTGATGGTGATGGCGTAATAACCCTGAATGATAAAAAGGTTATAGGGAACACAAATCCTAAACACTTTGGAGGATTTTCTTTTACCGGAAATTATAAAGCGTTCGATGCTTCTGTAAATTTCAACTGGGTATATGGAAACAATATTTATAATGCGAATAAAATAGAGTTAACGTCTGAGTATTACAAATATAGAAATACCTTGTCAAGTACAGCTAATTCTTATACACAGATTGATTGGACAACCGGAAACAGAATTACGGATGCCAACACATTAACGGCAATGAATGCAAATGCAACCATGTGGGCTTCGCCTACCGGTCAGTACGCTACAACATCCTGGTCTATTGAAGATGGATCATTCTTACGTTTGAATAATCTGACAGTTGGCTACACCTTACCAAAAAGGCTGACTACCAAGTTCTACATCCAAAAGTTAAGAGTGTATGCGTCTGGTTATAATTTGTTTATCTTAACAAAATATACCGGTTATGACCCCGAAGTGGATACACGTAGGTCTACACCAGCAACCCCAGGTGTTGATTATTCCGCTTATCCTAAGAGCCGATCATACAATGTTGGATTAAATGTAACCTTCTAAAATCATACTATAATGAAAAAAATGAATATATTTAAAATAATACTTGGAGTCATCCTGTTCTCTCTTTTTTCTTGCAACGACATGTTGGTTGTTTCGAGTAAATCCTTGTTAAGCGATGACCAGGTTTTTAATAATCCCGATTCAACAAAAGAAGCCATTTCGGCTATTTTTGACATTATCGGACAAAACAATTCGTATCGTAACCGTCTTTGGTTGCAAATGGGAACAAATACCGACACAGAATACCGCCCGGGATGGACTTCTGGAACTGTATTAAGTTCAATAAAATCAGATGATTATTTCTCTCTTTACAATGCCAACTCCTCAGTTGGTGATGGATATAGCAACAGTGGATCTGATAATCCATGGAATCGTATTTATCAAGGTATTGAACGGTCAAACTTAGCCATTGCCGGAATTCGTAAATATGGAAAGCCCGAAGCCGGAAATGACATGGGACATTACTTGGGTGTGGCATTAACAATGCGGGCTTATTTTTATTACGATTTAATTAAATGGTGGGGTGACGTACCAGCTTGGTTCGATCCAATGACTGCTGCGACAATTTATATCCCCAAAACAAACCGTGATACAATTTACAATCATATTATTGGCGATTTACAAGAAGCAACTGCTTTGCTTTATAGTGCAAACAAGCCACTGACTAATATGACCACACTTGTGAGCAAAGATGCCGCAAGAGGTTTATTGGCTCGTATTTGTTTGTCGGCAGCCGGTTATTCTATGCGTCCTTTAGGAACAAGTGATGCTCAAATCGTAATTACAGCTACACCTGCACGTCAAACCGAACTTTATACCATTGCGCGTGAAGCCTGTAGAGGTATTATCAATGATGGGCTTTATACACTTGATTCCAGTTTTCAGGATATATTTTATCAACAATGCCAGGACAATCAGACTCCGGGTGGCGAAACAATTTGGCAATTACCTTACAAAATGGGAACACGTGGTCGTATGGTTTACAATTTAGGGTTGCCTCGGGATCCTGATGGGAAAAATAATACGGTTACAATTGGAGGTCAATTTCAGGTTATGCCAAGTTTTTATTATGACTATGATGTAAACGATACTCGTCGTGATGTAACCGTCGTTCCGTATAAAGTTCAAAAAAATTCGGTTTTGGGTGTTATGGAACAAAATGTAAATGCAGGAATTGTAGGGTTTAATATTGCAAAATGGAGGGCAGAATGGGTAAAAACACCAATTACAGGAACTGACGACGGTGTTTCTCCAATTATTTTGCGTTACGCAGATGTACTTTTAATGTTTGCCGAATCCGATTTATTTTTAGGCGGTACTGAAGGTCAGAATTACTTTAATATGGTTCGTCGCCGAGCGTTTGGACAACCTATAAATGCAACATCTCCATATGATATACCACTGACATTAGCAAATTTACAACAAGAAAGAGCATTTGAATTTTGTGGAGAAAATATCCGCAAATACGATTTGGAACGTTGGGGAATGCTTAAATCAGCAATCGATCAAGCCGAAAATAACTTGAGAGCTCTTCGTGACGGTACAGGTAATTATGCTAATGTTCCTTCAACGATTTATTACAAATGGTCAACCCCAACGTCAGCACCAACTACTGGGGAACGTGTATTAACTATTTATGGTCTGCAACGCGGCGAAAATGACAATAAAACAGTTACTGATCCAACCGGTGGTTGGACTCCAAAAGTCTGGACTCAGGGATTATCAGGAACAAGCCTTATGTTAAGCGAAGGTTTTATAACTAATCTGTATTTCAATAATCCTGATACACACCAGTTATTACCGATTATGCATCAGATAATCAGTGTAAGCAACGGGTTGTTGTCAAATGATTATGGTTATGGTAATTAAATAGAAATGTTGGATAGTGCATAAGAAGATGCATTATCCAGCAATCAATTAACTATTAAAATTCTGAAAAATGAAAAAAATAAAAAACATATCGCTCATGGCATTCATTGCAGTCATTTGCGCTTTTGGTGCATTTACATCGTGCAATAATGAACTTGACAATTTAACTATGCCATATTTATTCAGGCCGGTTAATTTCAATGCCTCGTTATATAAAACAATAGCCACTATTTCATGGGCTGCTGTAGATAGCGCAAAATCATACACTTTACAAGTTAGTACAGATAGTGTGAATTTTACAAATCCTATAATTGACTCTACACTTTCAGGTCTTTCGGTTGTACACGAATTTGCCGGACAAACAACATTTTATGCAAGAATAAGGGCAAATGCAAGCGATACAACTAAAAATTCAAAATTTAATGCAACGCTTTCATTTAAAACTCCGGCTGAAAATATTTTCTTAGGATATGGGACAGGTAATAATACAGGAAGTATTTATAGTGCTTATATGACCGCTGTGAATACATTGGATATAAAATGGACGCCTGCGGCTAATGCTACTCATTTAATCCTTTTATCTGCCGATGGCAGCACAAAAGATTCAGTAGCGATTTCAAGTACCGAAGCTGCTGCTGGCGAAAAACTTGTTAGTTCCCTGCCTAATTCCAATTGGACGATTAAAATTTACAACAATAAAATTTTAAGAGGAACTACCTCCGGGCTTATTGAAGGTGATGTCATATTAAATGCTGGAGATAATTTACCAACAGCTATTACAAATGCGACTGCAGGTCAGGTGATTATTTTAGCTCCCGGAGCTGTATTCTCGTTGGGAACTGCTACATATCGTTTGGCAAAAGACGTAAAAATAAGAGGCTTGTCCACATCAAACCGTCCTGTAATATGTATGTCAAGTGGAGCTACAAGTACAGCAAGTGCATTAGGGTTTGTGGATGGTTCCTCCATGAATTATGTGAAATTCGAAAATATCGACTTTACAGGTTATTGCGATAACAATACCGCAGCGGTTAAAATCGGTTACTTGTTTAACAATAACACATTGACAAATGTAAAATCTTTGTCGTTTACCAATTGCAATATGCATAATTACGGCAATACTCCAATGCGTGCACAAGGGAATAAAAATCAAGTAGTAGACACTTTGAAGTTTAATGGATGTGTAATAAATGATATTGGTTTTGCAAGTACATATGCTGTTGTAAATAGTAATTCAGCCGATTTATTTAATAATATTATTTTTTCAAATTGTACTGTCTATAACTTTAAAGGCTCATTGATTTTACGGACAGGTCAAACTCTTAGTTCTATAAATGTAACCAACTGTACAATCAACCAAGGTATGCAAGACGGAGGTTCAGCCAGATATTTAATGGACTTAAACACTGCTACATTCAATGGAACCGGAGGAGTTACAATTAAAAATTGTGTTTTTGGTGCCACCGGTGGTGCATTGGGAGCCAACGGTCTGCGATATGTAGCCGGTACTCCTGTATCAATCACAGGTAGTTATTATACTTCCGATTACGTGGATGATGCGATTCCATTAGTTTTAAGTTCATCAATAAAATCTTATATGACATCTTATTCAGGGAAATCTACCGCTTTATGGAATAATCCGACAACAGGAGACTTTTCACTGTTAGATACTTCCTTTAAAGGAAAAGGTGTAGCCGGCGATTTGCGTTGGTAATAAATAAGTTGGAGTTTTATAGACATTTGCCTTAAGTACAAGTGAATGTCTATAAAATTCTATTTGAAAATTCTCAATGTGTTGTTTGTGTTTTAATTCATCAAAAACAAGTGTTTAAAAAATGTATCTGTCAAAAAAAACAATTAAATTAATAGGAGTTTTGGTTTTAGTTTTAATTTCTGCTCAAATTAATGCCAAAGACAATTATAATTACCTTTACAAAGATCTTCCTTTTCCGATGCAGAAAATAGAAGCACCGGTATTTAAAGATAACAGTATCTCAGTTACCGATTTTGGGGGTTTGGGTGATGGTTATACGCTAAATACTGACGCTTTCAAAAAGGCAATTGATGCGCTATCAGCAAAAGGCGGAGGAAAATTAATTGTTCCAGCGGGAGTTTGGTTCACTGGACCCATCGAGTTAAAATCAAATATCAATTTGCATTTAAACAAAGGTGCACTTATCCTTTTTTCGCCCGATTTTAATTTGTACCCGTTGGTGAATACTTTTTTTGAAGGGTTAGAAACACGTCGGTGTCAGTCGCCAATTTCGGCCCGGAATGCCGAAAATATAGCTATTACCGGCGAAGGATCAATTAACGGGTCGGGTGAAGCTTGGCGTCCGCTAAAAAAAGCAAAAGTTACTGAATCGTATTGGAAAAGTGTAGTGAACTCAGGAGGCGTTCTCAAAAATCCTACATATTGGTTTCCCAGTAAAGGGTCATTGAAAGGCGAATCGATGAGCGATATGAATGTGCCACGTGGCAATATGACAGATTTGGATTGGGAAAGTATTAAAGATTTTCTCCGTCCGGTAATGATCAGTTTTATTGAGTGCAAAAACGTATTCTTACAAGGTGTTTTGTTCGAAAATTCACCAAGTTGGAATATACATCCGCTGATGTGTACTAACCTTATAATTGATAATATAATGGTTCGGAATCCAAGTTATGCTCAAAACGGAGATGGAATTGATGTAGAGTCAAGCAAAAATGTTTTGATTGTAAATAGCAGCTTTGATGTGGGCGATGATGCCATTTGCATTAAATCGGGCAAAGACGCCGAAGGTCGTACACGCGCACGTCCTGCTGAAAACATAATTGTTGATAATTGTAAAGTGTTTAAAGCTCACGGAGGATTTGTTGTTGGAAGCGAAATGTCGGGAGGGGTAAAGAATATCTCGGTCAAAAATTGCCAGTTTCTGGGCACTGATGTTGGGCTTCGTTTCAAAAGTAACCGCGGTCGTGGCGGTGTAGTCGAAAACATCTATATTAGTGATATTTATATGTTCGATATTGCAACCGACTCATTTCTATTCGATTTGTATTATGGCGGAAAATCGTCGTCCGAAGCATTAGATGATGGCGATCAGACTCCAACTGAAAGCCTGATTCCATCTGTAACCGTAGAAACACCTTCGTTCAAAAATATTTATGTAAAGAATATTGTTTCACGCAATGCTCGTCGAGCCATGTTTTTCAATGGATTGCCCGAAATGAATATTTCTAATATTAATGTTGAAAATGCAATCATAACTTCACAAATTGGAGCTACAATTTGTGAATCGGATGGAATTAAATTCAAAAATATTCACATTATTCCTCAGGAAGGAGCCGCTCTGATACTTCAAAACGTAAAAAATTTTGATTTAAAAGACTTTATTTATCCTGAAGCCTTGACCGAAGTGGTTAAAATTACAGGTAAATCTGAGAATATTAATTTACCCGCTTCGATTAACAAACAAAAGATAATTGGAATGAAATAAATTGATTAATATTTGTAGCGCTAAAAAAAAGGTTTTAATAATAGTTTAGATTATAGGTTTGTAAGTAAAAGAAAGCGTGACGTTGTGATAACGACACGCTTTCATTGTTATTATATTAAGTACATATTGTTCGAAGCCCCAAAATGTTTATTAATTTGGATTATATCTGAATTAAAATGCGAATTAGAACAAACATATACTACATTTGACCCGTAGTGCATTTATAAAATAGTAATAAAAAAAGTTGTTCATGTCGGATAAAATCCGTATATTTATCTAACTACCAATCACATAAATATCATGAACAACTTCCTAACAAAGTACGAGAAAATTCTCGAGATATTAAAGCAATTTGAGACAAAAAGTAACTTTTTGAACCAAATTCGTCGTCCACGTTTAAGCGATATTGAATTAATCGCTTTAGATATAACGGCAGAATCACTAAGTATTGATTCTGAATATCAATTGTTTAGAACTCTGCCAAGTTCTTTAAGTTCAAAAATTGAACGCAGTGTTTATAATCGTCGAAGACGAAGATTATTTTTTGTAAAAGAGCGAATCCGCAAAGCGTTAGCGGAAAAGTTGACTGGTTCTGAAAACTATTTTATCGTTGACAGTATGCCTTTGGAAATCTGTAAATTAAGCCGTTCTTCAAGAACTACTATTTGCAAGGAAGACTTTTTGACAAGTCCTTCCAAAGGGTATTGCGCCAGTCAAAAGTTGCATTTTTATGGATACAAATTACATGCTGTATGTAGTTCTACCGGTGTTTTCACCAATTTTGAACTCACTCAAGCTGCTGTACATGATATTCATTTTTTGAAAAACATAAAAACCAACTTGTCTTCTTGTGTTTTGATTGGTGATAAAGGTTATTTAAGTGCTGATTATCAACTTGATTTGTTTACTTCAAGCCAAATAAAGCTTGAAGTGCCAATGAGAGTTAATCAACATGATTATCAGAAACAACCTTATCTACTGAGAAAAACCAGAAAACGTATTGAAACGCTCTTTTCTCAACTGTGTGACCAATTTATGATTCGTCGAAACTACGCTAAGTCTTTTGACGGATATAAAACAAGAATACTATCAAAAATCACCGCTGTAACGGTTATTCAAATGATAAACAAATTATTAAACAGAAATATCAACAATCTAAAATCACTTGTGGTCTAAATGCACTACGGGT
>JARLGX010000013.1 GCA_031292575.1 Paludibacter sp. | reverse complement strand
CATACTTAGAATATTACTGCGAATTTTCTTCTAAGATAATGATTTTCAGAGAATTGAACAAACTATTTTACACTTATTTCCTTTATTATAAACACTTTAAACTAACAAAGAATTACGGAGTCT
Organism: Paludibacter sp.; assembly: GCA_031292575.1. GTDB lineage: Bacteria > Bacteroidota > Bacteroidia > Bacteroidales > Paludibacteraceae > Paludibacter. Next base: position 16,038 of record JARLGX010000013.1, on the reverse strand, counting down.
CTACTCCTGATTCGCATTAATAGATAATATCTTATCAATAAATTAAAAATATGAAAAAGAAAGTTTATATTTATGTAGGCATAATGATAGCTCTTATTGTAGCATCATTTATGTGGATTAACAGAGAAAAGGAAGTTGCTAAAAGCAGAGTTTATGAAGATAAAAAAATGGCACCAATTCATCTTACTAAAGCTGAATTTCTATCAAAAGTAGACAATTTTGAAACCAATCCGACCCAATGGAAGTACCTCGGAGATAAGCCTTGTATTATTGATTTCTATGCAACGTGGTGTGGCCCTTGTAAAATGGTTGCACCTATTATGGAAGATTTAGCCAAAGAATATTATGGGAAAATTTATATTTATAAAGTGGATGTTGATGCTGAACAAGAAATAGCTAGCGCCTTCGGCATTCAAAGTATACCTACTATATTTCTTTGTCCAATGAATGGTATGCCACAAGTATTGCAAGGAGCCATGCCGAAAGAATCATTTCAAAAAGCGATAACTGAGGTTTTGTTGAAAAAATAAGTTTTCACTACATAAATACAAAAAAAGGCTATTTCTTTACGAAATAGCCTTTTTTTGTATTTATGTGAAATATAAATTTGTTGAAATATAAATGTAAAATAGATTTCTATACAATTAAAGAAAGCCTAATCAAAGTTATTATATGCAGTTTCACCATGTTGTGTTTCATCTAACCCAATTGCTTCGTGTTTGTCTAAAGCGCGCATACCTACAAGTTTATCCGTTGCTTTGAATAAAATGTAGGTACCAATTCCCGAGTAAATGATTGTTGAGCCTACTGCAATTAATTGAACTACAACCTGATGAAAATTTCCATAAATTGCTCCACTGTAAGCAGATTGAATAAATGGAGAAGCAAAAACACCTGTTAATATAGCTCCGATAATTCCACCAACGCCATGAACACCAAAAGCGTCCAATGAATCGTCGTAGCCTAGTTTTGGTTTGATATAGGCTACCATTCCAAAACATATTAACGAAACCATCACACCAATGACTAATGCGCCAGGAATTCCTACAAACCCTGCTGCAGGAGTAATTGCAACCAGGCCTCCTACAGCGCCTGTACTTATTCCTACTACTGTAGGACGTTTATCGATAATCCAGTCTAACAAAATCCAGGTAAGTGCAGCAGCGGCTGCAGCTATATGCGTTACCATAAGGGCATTTCCGGCAAGTCCATCGGCAGCTAAACCACTCCCTGCATTGAACCCAAACCAACCTACCCAAAGCATGGCGGCTCCCATTACTACATACGTAATGTTATGAGGTGGTATGGCGTGTCCTTTATAATCGCGACGTTTGCCAAGCATTATGGCCGTAACCAAAGCTGCTATACCTGCATTGATGTGTACCACCGTTCCTCCTGCAAAGTCTAAAGCCCCTAATTTGAATAACCAACCATCCGATGACCAAACCCAGTGAGCTACAGGGTTGTAAATAAGTAATGACCAAAGTATGGTGAATATCAGGAATCCTTTAAAGTTGATACGCTCTGCAAATGCCCCTATAATTAACGCAGGAGTAATCACTGCAAACATACCCTGAAACATAATGAAAACAATATGTGGAATTGTTCCTGTTTGATTTCCATCCAATCCAATTTGCGAATGTGATATAAAATAAGGACTAAGGTCGGTTATTTTGATGTTATTTAAAAATGCCCAATCAAAATTACCTATGAAAGGGGCTAAAATTCCCTTTGAGCTTCCAAATGACAGGCTATATCCACAAACAACCCATTCAATACTTATGATAGCGACTATGGCAAAAACTTGCATAAAGATATTCAATACATTTTTTCGGCGAACCAGTCCCCCGTAAAATAGAGCCAGCCCCGGAATAGACATAAATAAAACTAAAGCTGTTGCCACAATCATCCAAGCTGTGTCTCCAGAATTTATAGTTGGTGCGATTTTAGGAACTACTGGTTGAGCTGACAAAGTGGAAAAAGATAATGCGGAAAGTATGGTGCCTAATATAATATTTTTTTTCATTTTAATTTTTCTAAACCGTTAAGTTAATAATTTTCTTATCTACTCTTTGTTAAATAAAGCTTCTGGACCCGATTCCCGTGTGCGGATGCGAATTGTGTCATGAATGTCGTAAATAAAAATTTTACCATCTCCGGTTTCTCCGGTCCAGGCTGAATCTAGTATTGCATCAAGTGTTTTGTCTAAATTAATGTCGCGAACTACAATTGAGACCATTCTGCGATGAATGTAGCTCGACTGAAAAGTTTGACCTCTTACTACTTGTTCCTCGGTTGATTTTCCTAAACCAGTAATATCCCAGTATGAAAACCATTCAATACCAGCATTATACAATGCTTCTTTTACATCTTCGAATTTTGATTTGCGAATAATAGCTTCAATTTTCTTCATGTGTTTTTGTTTTTATTGTTTTTTTATTTCTATCAAAAACAGAAATTGGATTTACTGCTTACGGTAAATTCCAGGATTAAATATTTGCAAAATACAATTTTTTGCCGTTTTTTTTATTAATTCGGGTGCAAAAGTATATTATTATTGTCGAAATAAAAAGCAAATTGAAAATAAATTATCAACAAAAGCTACATTTAGGTATGAAAATAAATAAAAAACAACATTTATGTAGGAAAATTGAAGTAAAAGTTGACAAATAATTTAAATTTGATAAAATTATGTAGTAATGTAAACTGGTAAAGAATGCAAAGCAATTCAGGATTAACTTCTTCAATATACATTGCTTATTTGTTGTGGTTTTAATAACAAATCAGGTTCTTTCGCCTGAAACGACCTGATTTTAAGAGAAAATAAAGATTCGTTTTGTTGGCTAATAAAATATCTTTTCAATTATAATGTATGTAAATGAACCTGCAAAATATCCAATCAATGCTAACCAGCTAATCTTCTTTATGTACCAGAAAAAATTTATTTTTTCCATGCCCATGGCTGCTATACCGGCTGCCGAGCCAATTATCAGAATGCTGCCACCCGTTCCTGCACAAAAAGCTAAAAATTCCCAAATATAACTGTCTGTGGGATATTGAGCCAAATGATACATTCCCTGTGAAGCAGCTACTAACGGAACATTGTCAATAACAGCTGATGATAATCCGATTGACATGATAATTATACTCAGGTTTCCAATAGATTTGGAGAGCCATAAAGCCATAGTTTCAAGAATTCCGGCAGTTTCAAGAGCCGCAATTGCCATTAAAATGCCCAGAAAAAACAAGATACTCGAAAGATCAATCTTGTGTAAAGCGCTTACAAGGGTTAAGTGTTTTTTTGCTTCATGTTCAATTTCCTTGTGTATAACTTCAGTAATAACCCACAATAATCCTAAACCTAAAAGCATTCCCATAAATGGCGGAAGATGCGTAAATGTTTTGAATACAGGCACTAATATCAAAATGAAAATTCCGGAAAATAAAACTGTTTTTTGTTTTTTCTTAGAAAGTATATCCGTAGAAGTCGTAGGTCTTACTAAAACTCTTTCTACATTTCCTTTTAATTGAAACGAAACCGCAATTAATGGAATTATCAGACAAACTATACTTGGTAAAAAAAGTTTTTGCATGATATTGATTGTAGAAATTTGATTGCCAATCCAAAGCATGGTTGTTGTAACATCGCCAATAGGAGTCCATGCACCACCTGCATTGGCAGCAATTACAACAATTCCGATAAAAAATAACCGGTCTTCTCGGTTTTTTATAAGTTTTCGAAGTAATGAAACCATTACGATTGTAGTGGTTAGATTGTCGAGAATGGCTGAGAGAAAAAAAGTGATAAAACCAACAGTCCAGATTAACCGTCGTTTGTTTGTTTGCGAAACATATGCCGTTATAATATCGAACCCATCATGTGCATCTACAAGTTCAACAATGGTCATTGCGCCAAGTAAGAAAAATAGAATACTTGAAATATCACCTAAATGCGAAAGGAGTGAGCTGTTTACCTCCAATTTGCTTGAAGTGAAAAATATGTAAGTTACCCAACATAACACACCTGTAATAAGTGCGGTTGCTGTTTTGTTGATTTTTATGTTGTTTTCGAATACAATTGCAGCATATCCAATGCCAAAAATGCTTAGGAGTATTAAAGTCATTGTTCTCAATTTTTTAAAAGATTTCCATGTCTAATAATTCTGATAAAATACAAAAGTAAATAATTTTTGCCGTGATTATCTTATCATTATAAAAACTGCAAGTCGATTTATAAAAATAAGCAGGCCATTTCTCACGAAATAGCCTGTTTGAAACAATAAAACTAAAAAACACACGATTAGTTGTAAGCAGTTTCACCGTGTTTTGAAATAGCAAAGCGGTTTGAAAGAACCGCTTTGCTTTGATTTTATCTTGACTGAGGAGTTTCAGCGTTTTTATCTAGTTTGATCCCTGAGTATCCTTCAACACCTATTTCATGAGCATCTAATCCTGCCAATTCAACATCTGCTGTAACTCTGTTACCAATAGTTACATCTAGTATCTTAAATACTACCCAACCTGCCAGACCAACAAAAATTAAGTTTGTGGCAGCTCCAATGAATTCTGCATAAAATTGTCCTGCACCACCGCCGTAGAAGAGTCCGGTTACATTACCTGCAATTCCATTCAGTCCATCTCCGTAAGTTCCATCGGCAAATAATCCAACTGCCAAAACACCCCAGATACCGTTTGCACCGTGTACTGCAATAGCTCCAACAGGATCATCAATTTTCAATTTTCTTTCTACGAAGAATGCAACTTCAACAACAATTGCTCCGGAGATTAAGCCGATTGCAAGGGCGCCAGCAGGTGAAACAAATGCACATGGAGCAGTAATTGCTACCAAGCCGGCTAAAAGACCGTTACACATCATACTTAAATCAGGTTTTTTGCCTCTGATAAACCACATCCATAAGGTTGCTATCAGTGCGCCACCGCTTGATGCAATCATAGTGTTAAATGCAACTACCGAAAAACGTAAATCTGAACCTGCCAGAGTTGAACCTGAATTGAATCCAAACCATCCAAAGGCCAGAATTAATGTTCCGAGAACTGCCATTGGGATATTGTGTCCTGGAATAGCGTTTGGTGAACCATCGCGGTTGTATTTTCCAATACGTGGTCCAATCATTTTAGCTCCAACAAATGCCAGAACACCACCGGTTAAGTGTACTACAGATGAACCTGCAAAGTCAATATGTCCGTGGCCAAGTCCAAAGTTAGTTCCTAGTTGAGCTAACCAACCGCCGCCCCATACCCAGTTTCCGTATATTGGGTAAATTAAACCCCCAACAATGAATCCAAAGATTGCGAAAGAAGCAAATTTCCAACGTTCTGCCATGGCACCTGTAGGAATGGTAGCGGCAGCATCCATAAATACGGTTTGGAAAAGGAAGAATCCTAGTACAGCAACGTCAGTCATACCATTCATAAAGAATCCTTTCGTTCCAAAAAGCCCAAAGGTGTGGCCGAAAAGATGAATGCTTACTTCTTGATTCAGTCCATCGAATCCGCCTAGTGTCCCGAGAGGTCCTACCCCTCCGAACATTATGGCAAAACCACATACAAAAAAGGCGAGCATTCCTGCAGGATAAACAAATAAGTTCATTGCCATAGTGTGGGAGGTATTCTTTGCTCGCGTAAATCCGGTTTCTACAAGTGCAAACCCAGCTTGCATAAAGAATACTAAGAAACCGGTCATTAGTAGCCATGTTAAGTTGATGGCTATTTTGTTATGCCCGGCTTGTGCACCAATTTCTTCAAGTGTTGGTTTCCCAGCTGTTTTTGCAGTTACGTCGCTAATTGTGCCTGTTGTTACACCGCTCGGGTCGGCTACTTTCTCCGCTTGTAAATAAGTTGATGCAGTGGCTGTCATCAAAAAGAGCATTATTAATACTATATATTTTTTCATATTATATTCTTCTCCTAATTTGTTGATTTGTTATCTTTTACGCTTCTTTGTTGTATAAGGATGAATCACCTTTTTCACCGTTTCTAATACGATATGAATCAATAATATCGGATACAAATATTTTCCCATCTCCAATATCACCGGTTCTTGCTGCTTTTAGTACAGCATCAATTGTTATTTGTAAATTAACATCCCGTACAACAATTGTAAGAAGTTGACGTGGAATGTAGCTGGTGTCATAGACAGTTCCCCGGTAGGAGTGTTCTGCTTTTTCAATTTCATTTCCTACACCTGTTGCATCCCAATAAGAGAAAAATTCAATACCCACTTCATGAAGTGCTGTTTTGACTTCCTGAAATTTTGAAGTTCGAATAATAGCTTCAATTTTTTTCATGTTTTTTGCTTGCTTTAAAATTTATATTGTATTTGGTTTTTGAATAATGCGCATTCTGAATAATTTATAATGTGGAATTGACTAAATATTTTTACAAAGCAATACATATACATTCTGTAATTATTCGGCTGCAAAAGTATATTTTTAAAATTGAACTACAAGGCAAAATGTCTAGAAAATATTATAAAAAGCTACATTTGGGTATAAATTATAGGATAAAAACGACATAAATGTAGTAAATTCAAATAAATGCTTGCAAAATATTATTAGTTAGCGATAGGTATAGCCATAAATTTGATTAAAATAAAGGCTCTTTTCGCAATTTCATGTTGGTTGGAACTTTTTTGTTATATGTATAAAAATAAACAGGCCATTTCTCACGAAATAGCCTGTTTGAAACAATAAAACTAAAAAACACACGATTAGTTGTAAGCAGTTTCACCGTGTTTGAGTAGAAATATTTAAATTGAAAAAATCATTTATTGGTTTATAATAAAAAAAGGAACCCTGTTACTGTAAAATAAGTCATTATCATGAGAATTTACCATCACTAGAAGTTCCAAAAATTTCAAAACTTAATAAGATTATCAGAGAAACCCATATTCTATAGACATATGAGTTCCTCTTTTTGTGAAATAACTATTCTTTCATGTACAATGACTCGTCTCCGCTTTCTTTGGTGCGAATGCGGTAAGATTCTTCAATGGTTGATACAAATATTTTCCCATCGCCAATCTCGCCGGTGTACGCTTTTTCCAAAAGGCAATCTATTGTTTTTTTCAAATTGATGTCGCGAACCACAATTGATAAAGTCAAACGTGAAATAAAATCAGTATCGGATGAACCGCGTAGTACATTTTTCTTTTTTCTCTCGTTACCTACTCCAAATGTTTCGGAATATGTAAAAAAATCAATATCAATGGCATGTAATGCTGCTTTAACTTCTTCAAATTTTGCGCGTCTGATAATTGCTTCTATTTTTTTCATAACAATTAATGAATTTGGTGAATTAATAATTTTAGTGTAACTCCAATGAATTTCAAAATTAATTCATTTCAATGAGAGTTAGTTCACTTTTTTTGAAAATTAATTGTATTAGAATAGAAGTTTTTTATTTCTTCTATTCTAATTCAATTCTTTGAAAAATTATTCGGTATATGCTTCAGCACCATGTTCCCACATATCAAGTCCACCAGGACCGGTTTCACCTTCTGGCTCAACACGCAATTTGTATGGATATGGTAACTTGCTTACTGCAAACATTACTATAAATGAAACTAATAGAGTGGCTGCTGTAATGGTAAAACTCCCAATGGCTTGTGCTTTAAGAACATCCCATCCACCTCCGTAGAAAAGGCCTGTTACAAGATTTGCTGCTGAGTTGTCTGCTCCAAGTGGGCCTGTAACGCCATATTGTCCGCTTGCAAATAATCCGAGTGACAGGGTTCCCCAAATTCCGGCTAAACCGTGTACAGATACTGCACCTACAGGATCATCAATACGAAGATATTCCATCAAATAAACGCCTCCAAATACTACAAGTCCTGCAATAAGTCCAATAATTACTGATCCGAAAGGAGATACCCAATAGCATGGACAAGTGATAGCTACCAAGCCGGCCAACATTCCATTCAAAGCAAAACCCGTATCAAATTTCCCTTTGAAAGGACCAATCCAAAGCGCAGCTAACATGGCTGCCAACGAACCTGTACAGGCTGCAATAGTAGTATTGGCTGCAATACGTCCAATTCCTTCATAATCCATGCCTGAAAGGGTACTTCCCGGGTTAAAACCGTACCAACCAAACCAAAGTAAGAACGCTCCGATAGTAGCTAAAGGTAAGCTGTGAGCTGCAGGTAGACCTCCTCGTTTTTTGTCGTCGCGTAAGAATATACGACCGATACGCGGCCCTAATACAATTGCACCTGCTAATGAAACCATACCACCAATGGTGTGAACAACTGTTGACCCTGCAAAGTCACGGAAACCTTGACCTAGAGTAGGTAAGAAATGTCCTGGAGTTCCCATCAATGCTAAGAATCCATCAGGTCCCCAAGCCCAGTGACCAATAATTGGATAGATTAATGCTGTAACAAATATACTGTAGATAATGTCACCACGGAAACTTGTACGTCCAATCATAGCACCCGAAGTAATAGTAGAAGCGGTATCGGCAAAAGCAAATTGGAAAATCCAGTGTGCCAATATAGCTACACCCGTTGTTCCATAAGTTGCCGGAGCATTTTGCAAGAAGAAGTATTGCAATCCAATAAATCCGTTACCTGCACCAAACATAAATGCATACCCGATAGCCCAAAATGAGATACCACAAATGGCTGTATCAAGCACACATTCCACTAAGATATTTACAGTTTCACGCTTTCTGGCAAAACCGGCTTCGAGCATTACAAACCCTGCTTGCATACCGAATACCAAAAACGCGGCTACCAGAGTCCAAATTGTATTGATAGAATTGATTACAGCAGTTTCGTGTGCTGTGTAAGTGTCTGCAGCTTGCGCTGGTGTTCCCGAAATTAAACTTGGGAGCAGTACGATGGCTGCTATTACTGCTACTAATCCCAACATTTTACCCACAAAGACGGTTGCAAATAATTTCCAATCTTTGGGCTTTGAGGTGTTTTCTATTAATCTGGAAAAATAGTCACCTCTTCCTGTGTTTTTTAATTTGTTACTCATAATGTGAATGTTTTAATGAATATATTGTAATACCTATTTTTTATAAAGTTACGCCAACTACAAAGAATGCTTTTCCTGAATAAGGATTTGCGCTTAAAATACCATATAATGGTAAACTGAATTTGTCTGTAATCGCAATCGATTTGCTAACTTTTAAACCAACGTTTGTTATGCCAAAGCCAGTAGTTCCGTAGGTTAAGCTATTGGCTAATGAACCTCCTAAGAATACTTTAGCCATGGGATTGAATTGATAATCCATTTCAAAATAAGTTGAGAATGCATTATCTCCGTTGGCCAATTTATCATTGCCAGCAAACATTGTGTTGACTGAAGCACTAAATTTTGGTCCGGTGTAAGCTAATGTTCCTTCGAAAACATGACCGTTTTTATAATCAAAATAATTAGGAGTAGTAATTAAGTTGTAATTATAGTCGGTAACTGTCAAAGCAAATGCACTTGAAATGGCATAAGTTGCATACAAATCAACTTCTTTTACATCGCCTGTAAAACTGCCTGAGGCCCATGACCCGAGAGATAAAGCACCTGTGGTGAACGACAATGACGGTTGAAGGTTTGGTGTTAGTCCATTTCCCTGAGGGATACCACGCCATATATACGAACTAACAATGTCAGTCCCTGTTGCAAACTGTGCGTGAGCACTAACTGCTGAGAACAATGCAATCGCGCAGATTGCTAATACTTTCATTTTTTTCATACCTTGTAATTTTAAATTTATTGATAATAAATAATTGAGTTTTTACTTTCGATTAAAAAGGAAGTGATTATTTTTATTATGATATTGTTTCAGTTTTATTTGTGTATTCTGTCATTATGTTTCTAATACGTTGCAAAGATAATCACAATGTCAGCAATACGCAATAAATACTGCCAAAAAGTAAGAAATAAAAACATAGTTCTTACGATATGATTTTGCTGTTGCTTGTTAGCTTACAATATGTAGTTATATTCCTTATTATTCTTTCATAATGAAATATTATTCAAATGTATTATTACGTATTTTTATTTCATTTGCGATTATTAGATGAAAATATCTGCTTGTTTTGGACTTTAAATAAGAAAATGACCTCAGTTTTTGTGATACTTCCTACCTTTTGGGCTTAATTTGAAATATTTTATACCGAATTGTAGGAAATGTATTCTTGCTTTCGGTGTTTTAGGAGCAGGATTATTGCTATCGAATTAGTAAAATGATAGGTATTCGGGTGAAGATGGCAGAACCACAAACAAACTGGGTTGCTTATGGCATTGCGGATAAAAAGTAATTCGACTGAAGTTGTACGATATAAAAAAAACTCCTGACCATTGTGTTCAGGAGTTTTTTTATATAGCCAAGGCTTGAGTTGTGTTTATTTTTCCAGCCTTTTCATAGCTTCAATGGTGTTTTCGCGACTGCCAAAAGATGAAAAACGAACATAGCCTTCGCCGCTTGCTCCAAAACCCGCACCGGGAGTGGTTACAATGTTTTTTTCTTTCAGTAAATAATCAAAGTATTCCCAACTTGACATTCCTTCGGGTGCTTTAGCCCAAACGTATGGTGCATTTACTCCGCCAAAAATTTTATATCCGGCTTTGAGCAGACCTTCGCGAATGATTCGGGCATTCTCGGTATAAAAATCGATAAGTGCTTTTACCTGTTTTTGGCCTTCAGGACTGTAAGTTGCTTCGGCTGCCCGTTGCACCATATATGATGTGCCGTTGAATTTGGTACATTGGCGGCGGTTCCATAGTTTGTTGAGCGAAACTTTGTCGCCGTTTTCAGAATAGCCCATCAATTGTTTTGGCACTACTGTGTAGCCACAACGTGTGCCGGTAAAGCCTGCTGTTTTAGAAAAACTGCGAAATTCGATAGCTACATCTTTGGCACCTTCAATTTCGTATATGCTGTGGGGAACATTTTCTTCTGTAATAAAAGCTTCGTAAGCAGCATCGAATAATATGATTACCTTATTTTTACGGGCATATTCCACCCATACTGCTAGTTGTTCTTTTGTTAAAGTAGTTCCGGTAGGATTATTTGGGTAGCACAAATAAACTAAATCGACTTTCTTGGTAGGAAGTGCCGGAACAAAATTATTTTCGGCGTTACATTGCAAGTAAACCAGGTTAGTCCATTCGCCCGTTGCAGTTGGTTCTCCAGCGCGTCCGGCCATAGCGTTTGTGTCTACATATACGGGATAGCTTGGATCGGTAATAGCCACCCGGTTGTTAATATCAAAAATATCACCGATATTTCCTGTGTCACTTTTAGCTCCATCGCTTACAAAAATTTCATCTTCGGCAATATCAATACCTTTATTTGTAAAGTCATTAATGACAATGGCCTCTCTCAAGAAAGCATATCCTTGTTCGGGACCATATCCTCTGAAAGTTTTATCACTGCGTTGTTCTTCTGCGGCTTTTATCATTGCATCAACCGAAGCATCGGGCAGGGGCAGGCTTACATCACCAATACCCATTCTTATAATTGGTGCCGATGGGTTTTCTTCTTTGTGCTGAGATATGCGTTTTGCTATCTCCGAAAATAAATAAGTTGCGGGAATTTTTATAAAATTCTCATTAATCTGTGCCATATTTTAGTTGGTAGTTATTAGTTTTTTGTCGATAGTTGTCAGTAAATGGTAGGTTGATATTTTTGCACTTATTACCCACTACTACTTACAGTAAACGATTTGCTGATTTATATTTCGCCTTCGAAAACTGTGGTTGCTGTTCCCGTCAGATAAACGCGGTTATCAGCTTTATTCCATTCTATTATTAGTTCTCCACCAAGAAGTTCAACGGTAGTTTTACGAGCACAAAGTCCGTTGAGAACTCCGGCAACTACCGATGCACATGCTCCCGTTCCGCAAGCCATTGTTTCACCTGAACCACGTTCCCAAACGCGCATTTTTATTCTATCCTTTGAAATGACTTCTATGAATTCAACATTTGTTTTGCGTGGGAAGATGGGTGCATTCTCTATCAATGATCCTATTTTAGGTAAATCGAGTTTGTCAATGTCTTTTGTGAATATAACTGCATGTGGATTTCCCATCGAAACACAGGTTATATTATATTGTATGGCAGCGTTGAAAAATACAGGCTCGTTTATTACTTGCGATTTTTCAATTGTTGTGGGAATGAGTTTCGACTCTAAAATCGGCTCATCCATATCAACAGTAACACTTTCCACAACCTTTTTATCATTTAAAAAAAGCTTTAGTTTTTTGATTCCGGCTAATGTTTCTAAAGTCAGATTGGTTTTGGTTGTTAAGCCTTTGTCAAAAACGAATTTACCAATACAACGCGAAGCATTTCCACACATTTCGGCTTCCGATCCGTCAGCATTCAGCATTTGCATGCGAAAATCACTGTTTTCGGACGGTAGTATAAGTACAAGTCCATCTGAACCAATACCTTTATGCCTATCGCTCCAACGAATTGCAAATTCGGTTGGATTCTCAATTTGTTCGTTAAACCCGTTCACGTATATATAATCGTTGCCGATTCCGTGCATTTTAGTGAATTTCATTTTTAAATATGTTGAGTTTTGATGTCAAATAGTTTATAATCAATCGCAAAATTAGACATAAAGTCATGATTAACAGTTTTGATGCTTATTCATTTCTAAATATTTTTCAAATAATTTCATATTGAAACTATTTCTGGCTTTTACATTGAATAATATCAATAATTGGTCTGTTTTTATATTGAATTGAAATTAAAGAGAGCTAAATTTGGTTTTAAAATCAATGAATATTACTCCTTGAGTGATGCCATCATGTAAGTTTATATATAATCCAAAATACGGCAAATTGTTTTAAATATGAACTTAAAATAATTTTTGAGAAATATTGAAAACAAAAAAGCATTCATAAATTGAATTATGAATGCTTTTTAAATTTTTACGGATGTAGAATTATTTTGCTTGTGCCTGTGCGTCATTAATCATTTTTTGACTGGCATACATGTAAACTTCTACGCGACGGTTAGCAGCTCTGCCTGCAGCAGTTTTGTTATCAGCAACCGGTTCTGCAAAGTTTTTACCAACAATTTCTTTGAATTGAGTTACCGGAACATTTTGAGTTTGCAAGAAATTTGCAACAGACTGAGCACGATCTTGCGACAATTTTTGATTCACCTCTAATGTTCCTTGATTGTCAGTGTGTCCCATAATGGCAATATCCATTGTTGGATTTGAAACAAGAATTTTAGCAAATTTTGTCAAGGCATCTTTTGATGCTGCGTTTAAAGTGCTTTTTCCTGTTTGGAAAAGGATTCCAGAATCAAAAGTAACTTTAATTGCTTTTAGGTTGTTGGCATCTCTGATACTGTCAACTTTTGCACCTTGGATTGCAGCTGCCTGAGCTGCTGCTTTGTCCATTTTTTTACCGATAATAACACCAGTAGTAGCTCCAACAGCAGTTCCAAGAGCAGCGCCAATAGCTGCACTTTTGGCATTGTGACCAATCAGAGCTCCAATGCCTGCTCCAACAGCTGCACCACCACCGCCACCTAGTAAACCGCCTTTTACGGCATTGCTCATTGTGCTACATCCCGAAAGTACAATTGATGCACTTAAAACAATAACCATTAAACCATTTTTTCTTTTCATTGTAAAGTTCTTTTAATTGTTTAAATTGAAATAAATATTTATTGCAATCTGGCTGGCATTCAAATAATCTAACAGTATGAATATAAACAGCTGTTCAACCATTCGATACCAACTTGAAGGCGTTGCAAAAATAGTAATTAAATTAAAAATACAATCATAAGTATTTAATTACATTTCCAAAAAAGTTTAGTTTTAGAGGAAGTCAACAAAAAAAGCTAATCACTTGTTTTAAGATGATTAGCTTTTTCATTTTGTGACCCCGGTGGGGGTCGAACCCACGACCCACAGATTAAGAGTCTGTTGCTCTACCAACTGAGCTACGAAGTCAATACTAAATAATGTTGTGTGATTTCTTTCAAAACGGCTGCAAAGTTAATCAAAAAATCATTTTTTCATTCATTTCTTTGATAAAAGTTGTTGATTATTTTTGGTAGGTACCGGACCGCAAACTACCACTGTTATGTGAAAGCACGATTGATGACGTTCTCGCACTACCATTAATCTGCATTCCTGACGCATTTCCATGAGCACATGAGTTAATGTTTGAACTGCTTCATAACTGCTTTCAATGGAATCCTTTTTTACATTATAAAAGTTTTTATACGAAATGTCAACCGTAGTACCATATAAATGAGCAGAATGACTGGTCGCGTTCCCATTATGGTGACTCAAACTGCTTTGAGTTTCTTCTGTGCGAAGCATAGATGTAATTCGAAAACGGTAATTGTTATACTTCTTTTCTGCCAATTTTTCTTGAAAACGATAGCCAATGTCATTTAACATATCAACAGCTTCGGGAATGAGATAAGGTTCAGAATGAGTCAGCGTTTTGAGTTGGTAAAATCTGTTTTCGGTTACTTCTACTAAAACAGATTTCCTAACCAAACTATCAATTTTAGATTTGAATTCCTCATTGGATTTAAAGGGTTCTTTTAATCCGTTTTTCTCAGCATGAACCAGTTGAACTTCATTCAGGTCATTTAATCTGGTGCTTGGAGCAATCGGAACATCGGCGTATTTTACATGGTCACAATCAGAAGATTCTTTATACTTTGTTGTTCGGTGAAATAAATGCGGGGAAAGTGAAATTCCTGACGTGACTAAAAAAACAACCCCAAGTATATAATATAAGTATTTGAATGAATTCTTTTTTCTCTTTTTTCCCATGTTTGCAAGCTTTCCTGCAAAGATAAAGGTTTTGAACATTTAGTCACTTGCCCGAACTAATAAAGTTTTCAACATTATTGCATTTCAACAATAAATTCATAATTTTATATTTTTATACAAGTAATTGTTCGTAAAATGGTAGCCAAATTATTCTTCAATCCAAAACAAATGGTTAACTTTGCACCTCTAAAAATCTAAAAAATATTATATGAAACCTACTTTATTTGTATTGGCAGCAGGAATGGGAAGTCGCTATGGTGGTTTAAAACAGTTGGATGGACTTGGTCCAAACGGCGAAACTATTATGGATTATTCGATTTATGATGCTATTAAAGCCGGATTTGGAAAAATTGTTTTTGTTATTCGTGGAAGTTTCGAAAAAGATTTTAAAACTGTTGTCATCGATAAATTTAAAGATTTAGTTGATACAGCTATTGTTTTTCAGGAAATAAGCAAAGTGCCCGAAGGATGTACCTACACGCCTGAGCGTGAAAAGCCATGGGGTACAAACCACGCAGTGTTGATGGGAAAAGAGGCTATTCATGAACCTTTTGCAGTTATTAATGCCGATGATTTTTATGGTCAGGAGTCATTTGCTATTTTGTCCGATTTTCTGCGTAATGTTGAAGGCAAGAAAAACGAATATTGCATGGTAGGTTATCGTGTTGGAAATACATTATCGGAAAGTGGAGCGGTGAGTCGCGGTGTATGTGTGGTGGATGAAAATCAACTTTTGCAAAATGTGGTAGAACGTACTCATATTGAAGAAAAAGGTGGTACAATTAATTATATCGACGAGAGTGGTGAAGAAGTAGCCATTCATGCAAATACGCCTGTCTCGATGAATATGTGGGGATTTACACCCGATTATTTCGATTACTCAGAAGAGTATTTCAAAGAATTTTTAGCCGAAAATGGTCAAAAATTAAAATCAGAGTTTTATATTCCGTTGGCAGTAAATAATTTAATTGTAACCGGAAAAGTAACTTGTAAAGTGCTGGACACACCTTCAAAATGGTTTGGAGTTACGTATGCAGAAGATCGTCCACAGGTTGTACTTAAAATAAATGAACTGATTCGGAAGGGAATTTATCCTGAAAAATTATTCAAATAACCCGTAGTGCATTTAGACCACAAGTGATTTTAGATTGTTGATATTTCTGTTTAATAATTTGTTTATCATTTGAATAACCGTTACAGCGGTGATTTTTGATAGTATTCTTGTTTTATATCCGTCAAAAGACTTAGCGT
>JARLGX010000012.1 GCA_031292575.1 Paludibacter sp. | reverse complement strand
TTCTCTTTAATGATATTCTTTTCTTGGAACCACTCTTGAGCCCCCATTTGGGGGTTTGGGGGTCATAACAGAAAAAATTTCAGAAAAAAAACGTCTACTATCTTGGAATTCGAAATTATAAGGATTGTAACTTATATAATGACTACTGAATATTTAAACAACTAATTAAAAAATCAAAAATGAAAAAAACAATTTTTATTGCACTATTAGCGATATTCTCGCTGAGTGCTTCAACGGTATTTGCTGCCGAAACAAAAACAACAAGCTCAGCAACTGAAACAGCTGCCACAACTGCTCCCGCAGCAACCGAAAGTAAATTATCTGCCGAAGAAGTAAGTACTTACAGGGCACGTGTGGAAGAAATTCGTGAAATGGATAAATCGAAACTATCCTCCAGCGAAAAAAAGGATTTGAAAAAGGAACTGAAAGACATTAAGGCAACTATGCACAAAGATGGTACCTACATCTACATTGGTGGAAGTACAATTTTAATCATTATCATCTTATTGCTTATCCTTTAATTAGTAAGGTTATACAACAAAATAGAGTTCTGTGTTTTTACAGAGCTCTATTTTTAAATTTATCCCATTTATAACCAATGATAAAATACAGGAAACATCTCGGATCAACGAAGCAAAAACAAATATTACTGCTTTGGTTGATGATACTTGGGATATTCCCGAAGGCTTTTTCGGAACAATACTTTCAGCAAAAAGTAAATTACAGCATTGATGTTACATTGAATGACAAAAGTCATGAGTTGAATGCATTTGAACAGGTGGAATATACCAACAATTCGCCCGATACGCTGCATTTTCTCTATTTTCACCTGTGGCCCAACGGGTATTCAAGCAATAAAACCGATTTGGCGAAGCAGCTTATCAATATTAAAGGAAAAGAACGCTTGTTTAATGACCCTGCCCTGAGCGGCTATATGGATTCATTGAACTTTAAAGTCAATAACTTGCCCATCCGGTGGCACTTGTTACCCAACCAACCGGATATTTGCCAACTGATGTTGAATGAGCCGCTTTATCCGGGCGAGACGATTCATATTTCCACCCCGTTTCATGTCAAAATACCCAAAGGAGTTACTTCCCGGTTGGGTCATATAGGTCAGTCGTATCAAATTTCGCAATGGTACCCCAAGCCGGCGGTGTATGATAATACAGGTTGGCATCAAATGCCGTATCTCGATCAGGGTGAATTTTATTCGGAATTCGGAAGCTTTGATGTGCGCATTACCTTGCCCGATAATTACATTGTTGGGGCAACAGGCAACCTCCAAAACAAACACGAAGAAGCATGGCTCGATAAACAGGCAGCCGATACCAGCTGGATAAGTAAATCCAAATTGGGAGACGTCAGTTTCCCGCCATCTTCCGTGCGAATGAAAACTCTCCGGTATACCATCAATCACATTCATGATTTTGCCTGGTTTGCCGACAAACGGTTTCATGTGTTGAAAAGCAGCGTTACACTTCCCCGTTCGGGCAAGAAAGTTACCACCTGGCTGATGTTTACCAATCAGCAGTCGGAACTCTGGAGAAAAGCAATTCCGTATATCAATCGTGCCGTACTCGATTTATCGGCCTGGATTGGCGATTATCCTTACAGCAGTTTCACGGCAGTGCAAAGTGCGTTGAATGCCGGACTTGGAATGGAATATCCAACCATTACAGTGATTGGACTTACCAAAGATGCGTATTCGCTGGACGATGTAATTGTACACGAATGTTGCCATAACTGGTTTTATGGAGCACTCGGTTCCAACGAACGGCGGTATCCGTATATGGACGAAGGCATTACCACTTCCTGTGAAATACGGTATATGACCAAATGCTATCCTGATAAAAAGCTTTGGGAAGACTATGTTCCGAAACTGTCGCAGGCAAAGTTCTTTCATATTGACAAAATACCCATGGAACGGAAGACAGAACTGGAATGGCTTATTTTAGCGCGCCAGAATCTCGACCAACCTGTCAACCTGACATCGACCGACTACGATGCCACGAGTTATACGCTTATTCCTTACAACAAAGCAGCTATCAGTTTCAATTACCTGAGAGCTTACCTGGGCGATTCGGCATACGATGCCATCATGCACGATTATTACCGACAGTGGAAATTTAAACATCCGCAACCGGATGATCTTCGACATGTGTTTGAAGCAGATACGCACAAAGACCTGCATTGGTTTTTCGATGATTTGATAGGTACTACCAAGCGGCTCGATTATAAAATGGATAGCTACAAAAACCAACAGTTGCTAATCAGTAACGTGGGTGAATTGGCTTCGCCGGTGCTTATAGCAGGGTTGAAGGGCGATTCGGTTTGTTTCGAAAAATGGGTGGATGGTTTTAAAGGACAAAAATGGATTGATGTTCCCGCAGGTAATTTTACGAGTTTTAAAATTGATCCCGACCACGTAATGCCCGAACTCGACCGACTAAATAACAATATCCGCACCACAGGCCTTTTCCCCAAAGCCGATCCTGTACAACCTCAGCTGTTATTCAGTCTGGAAAATCCCGAAAAGCATACACTCATGTATATTCCGGCGGTGAACTGGAATGCGGAAAACGGATTTATGGTTGGTGTGGCATTGCACAATGGGTTTATTATTCCAAAACCACTGGAATACATCCTTATGCCTTTCTATACGTTCAATAATTCCAACCTGGAGGGCTATGGAAAGATTACATACAACATAACTCCCTACAATAATTTCATCAGGTTGGCAAAACTTACCCTCGAAGGCACCCAATTCGGCGCTCCGGGCAATCGGAATTATCAAAAATTGATGACGGGCGTTGAGATTAATTTCAGACCAACCAACATAACCAACTCGTACAGGCAAAGCATGTACGGACATTATATACTGGCTTCCGATCTTTATCAATTAGAAAACCGGACGAAAGCACAAATGGATTCGTACATACAACTTGGATACAAAGTGCAACGAATAAGTCCGGTGAATCCATACAACGTAGTGGTCTCGCTTGAATCGGGTGCTTCTTATCAAAAAGCAGCGGTTGAACTGAATTATACACTGAGTTATACCGGCATAAACAATGGATTGGAGATGCGGTTATATGCAGGAACCATGCTGAATAATACATCCCCGCACGCCTATTACTCCTTAGCGGCAAGTGCCAGAAGCGGACCCGAACAATACCTGTACGATGGCACTTATCCCGATCGTTTTAGCGCGTTTCCCACTACATTTTTTTCCCGTCAAATGACCGTTACCGAAGGCGGGCTGGTATCTCCGGTTAATGAACAACTCGGTTACAACAACCGGTTGGTATCACTCTCTTTGTCGAGCAGTTTGCCCGGTAAATTAGGACATATCGGCATTAAACCATTTGTCAATATGGCATTAACCGATCACGGATTGACAAGCAACTATAATTCACCCTTCTTTGCCGAAGCCGGACTCAAGTTCGGCCTTTGGAATCTTTTCGAAATACATATTCCATTGCTGGTTACGTCCAATATCCAATCTGTTGCCGGATCACTGAAAAACCGCATCCGCATTGTGTTCAGTCTCAACTTCTCCAAACAAGGGAAAATTGGGATGTAATGTCCATTTTTCTATACGGATGGTAGCAGCCTGGTAAACAGAAACCAGCCTTCAGGCAACTGAAAACCAACTTCAACTCCTATAAACTAGATTTTGTGTGTCTGGGGTAAGTTCCAAAACCTATCCCATTCAACGGAACGCATCTGTCAGTAGACGATAACGCATCTGACAGTAAAGGATAACGCATCTGACGAAGACGATAACGCATCTGACAGTAAAGGATAACGCATCTGACGAAGACGAATACGCATCTGTCGGTAAAGGTGAACGCATCTGACGAAGACGATAAGGCATCTGTCAGTAAAGGTGAACGCGTCTGACGAAGACGATAACGCGTCTGTCGGTCGAGGTGAACGCATCTGACGAAGACGATAAGGCATCTGTCAGTAAAGGATAACGCATCTGACGAAGACGATAACGCATCTGTCAGTAAAGGTGAACGCGTCTGACGAAGACGATAACGCATCTGTCAGTAAAGGTGAACGCGTCTGACGAAGACGATAACGCATCTGTCAGTAAAGGATAACGCATCTGACGAAGACGAATACACGTCTGACGAACAAGCAAAAGGCATTGAAACGAAAGAAAACTACACACACATTTGGTTGATGAAGGCACTCATGTAACAAAACCAGAGAGATTTACACGCATATCCCACTCAATGCATCTGCTAATATTAAGAGCCCAACAGATAAATTAAATATTCCATAGAAAAACAAGGTTAATTTAAAATAAGTATTTATCTTTGGGGCTGTTTTAATTAAAAACAACAACAAAACATTTATAAAAGAGCAACTGGTTAAATTCATGTATGAGCACCTATGTTAAACAATCGACTAAATTATAAAATACTAATTAATAAACAACTAATAACAACTAAACCAATTTCTAAAGTTTATATATGGTTACCAAGGTGACAATATAAATTGTAGGTGGTTATTGTAAAAAAAAACTTGAAACAAACTATGAAAATTGCTGAAATTACGAAGCTTGACAATGTTTTAAAATATCTTGCGACAATTCAACAACCAAACTCTTTTCGAGAGTTTTATGAATTAAAAGAGGGGCTAAAAAAGAACGGTTTAGAGTATGACGAATTTGAGCTTTGGCTAATTATGGATAAGCTTCTAAAGGACGAACTTATTTCAACCGAAGAAAAATACATCAACATTATTGAACAAAACACTTCTGGAGAATACGTTGAAAACAAACGCCTTAATCACAGATTCTATATTACTTATGCCGGCCGAATGTTCAAAAATTCTGGAGGTTTTTATCAGAAAGAAAAGGATATAAAAAACACGAGACAACTTCGTTATATAGAAAAAATCCTACTTGTTTTTGGAGCTGTTGCTGCTGGTGTCTATTCTTTATTTCAACTATATAATTCAATATTCTCTAATTGTATTACAATCAATTTCTAATTCTATGCAAATCATTATAATCGTTGTTTTGGTTTTGATAGTTTTGACGCTAATCAAATTAAGAAAACAGAAAAGTGGTAATTTGATTGAATTCCATTCGGACAATTCGAATAAAGTAGAATCTGAAAAAGCGAATGACAGTATTGCCTACTTCTTAAACAACAAGATTGGATATTTTACTCAAGCTAAAACTAAAGAAAATGCGATTTTTATTTCAGAATCAGTTAAGAAACTTTACTATAAATCAATGACTCAAAAGGAATTCGTCAAGTTGATTCTCGAAAGAATTCCTGACTATGATGTTGATACTTTGAAAATAGAGAGCGATAATTTTATTTTGATGGCAGATAATTATTCAACATGGAAATATATCCAAAGAAATAAAGACATATTACCCTTTCTAAAATACAACGCAATTACTGATGAAACAACATGTACGACTTGTAAAAAATTGAACAATATTGTTAGATCAGTTGATGATGAGTTTTGGGATATATATTTTCCACCCAATTGTCCCGAATGCAGATGTATAGTTCAACTTTATGATGAAAGCGATATTAAAAAACCTACTGATTTGACGAAAAAGAAATTAATCCGACCAATGGATTGCTTTGCAATAAATGTTGGGAAACACGATTTAAAATCACTTTACGAATAGTACGAAAAGAAAACAATTAAAGCCCTAACCGCTAATACACGCTCGGTCGTTAGCGGTAGGCTTAAAAAATAAAACTAATGAAACAATGAAAAGTAATCTAAATTTCGAGAATGACGATACTAAAAAATTGCTCTGTAAGCTAGACTATGGTTACTTTCTAAGACTAAACTTTGAAGAAGAGAATTATAATCAAAAAGACATTGACGTAATCAATGAAGCATTTAAAACTACGACAAAACAGTTAAATGAAAAAGCAAAATTAAATTCTTTGCAATTTAATCTTTACAGTGAAACTAAAGTGAGAAAAATGTTTACTGGCGGAAGTCTACTTGCAACTTTCGGTTTAGATGAAAGTCGTAAGAATACGATTTATGATTTTAAATCAACAGGTGAAGATTGGGCATATTTTAATCACTGGCAGAAATATTACAAAAGAAAAATAACACTTAATAAAGTTTGGAATATTGTAATTAAAACTGGAAGTGTTTTAGCAATTATATTATCAATTTTAAAATTATTCGAATTTTTAAAACCAACATTATGTTAGAAACTGAAATTAGATGCCCGAAATGTGGCTCAAACCTCAGTTGAGCGTAGTGGTCTTAAGTTCGGCCAAGCGTCTTCGCTTGGTCGCAGTTAGAAGCAAGGCTTTGCCTTGCATATTGAAATATACTATGAAAAGCGGGGCTTTTCTTTTAGCTTCGACGAAGGCAGAGCCATATGCCGAACGTTGGGAATTGCAGGTTTTATACACTACGGTGAACCAGAGAAAGTTTAGAATATATGATTAAATGAAAAAAGCAAGGTAAAATGAGAAAAGTTATATCTACTTCAATTTTTATTTTAATTTTTGTGGGAAAATTATTTTCAGCAGAACCTAATAAAGTAACATTCTTTGGAAGTTATAATATAGGTATAAGTTATTTACCTTTTAAAGCTACCATATTTACTGACAATATGGATAGATATTTGATTAATCAACTTAAAGCCGGTGTTGTAAATGAATTCGAAGCAGGAGTATTTTTTAATTCCTTTGGATTAGGAATAATTTCCAACTTATATTCTAATAATGCTTCAACGATGGTTAATAAAGAAGATGTATATGCAAGTGGAATACTTGTTAGCGGTACTTTGACGGATAAATCAAGATTTGATTTTGTCGGACTTGAATTAATACATAAAAAACAACTTTCAAATAGTAAATTAGATATCAATTGGAAAATTGCACCGGGAGTTCAATGGTATTATGTTAGTAAGAATAGCCCAATGGAGAATTTTTACCTGAAAGATATATATACCAAATGTATTTTTGATGTTTTACTGGGTACTGAAATTAATTATCATATATCGAAAATAATAGATGTTGGTGCAGGCATTTCAATTTTGCCCGGATACTATGATAAACTTACATTAAATAACCATTCTAGTACTAAATCCGATAATGTCTCAAGAATTAATACTGTATTAAAATTGACTGTTAACTTGTAAATTACTGTACTTAATCCATCCCGGTTGAGCGTAGTGGTCTTAAGTTCGGCCAAGAGTCTTCGCTTGGTCGCAGTTAGAAGCAAGGCTTTGCCTTGCAGATTGAAATATACTATGAAAAGCGGGAGCTTTTCTTTTAGCAGCAACATAGGCTGGAGCCATATGCCGAACGTTGGGTGCAGAATTCATACACTACGGCTAACAAGAGATGATAGAATGTCACTGTTCACAGAAACGAGCTAGTAAGGATAACAAATAGTATAAATAATTAAACAAAGAACAAAATGAGAAAATTAATCTTCTTTATGCACATTTCACTTGATGGTTTTGTGGCAGGACCTAATGGAGAAATGGACTGGATAAATATAGACGAAGAAATGTTTGACTTTGTTGCCACGATGACAAACAAAGCAGACACTGCGCTTTATGGACGAGTAACTTATGAAATGATGCAGAGTTACTGGCCCACTGCCGGCGAACAACCAACGGCATCAAAACACGACAAAGAACATTCTGCTTGGTACAACAAAGTTTCAAAAGTAGTTTTATCAAAGACAATAAGCGAAGAAGGTCTTGAAAACACCAAAGTTATTAGCGACCAACTTGCAGACAACATAAATAAAATAAAAAAACAAGACGGGAAAAATATCCTAATTTTCGGAAGTCCGACCGCTTCACATGCATTGTTAAGCCAAGGACTAATTGACGAGTTTTGGTTATTTATTAATCCGGTTTTACTTGGACACGGCATTCCGTTATATAAAGGTATGACCGAAACGACTAAACTGAACCTTATAGAAACAAAAACATTTTCTTGCGGAGTAATTGCGCTTCACTACGAAACAAAACAACCTGCTCGCCCTGATTTATAATCTGAGCGAAAAGAGATGATAGAGAATGTCACTGTTCACACAAACGAGCCAGTAAGGATATAAAATATCCTTACTGGCTTCGGCATGAACGTACAATTAAAACTCATTACGCTTTTCCCTGATTTTTTACAGCATTCATTAACTGATTAATAGTTTCTTCATCTCCCAGATAATTCTTTGACCTTACATTCAGGTTTTCGTCGAGATCATAAACCAGTGGAACTCCGGTTGGGATGTTAACGTCCAGAATTTCTTCATCCGACAAACGATCCAGATGCTTAACCAACGCCCTTAAACTATTACCATGCGCTACAATTAAAACTTTTTGCTGCTGAAGAATAGAAGGTAGGATTGTTTCATGCCAATAAGGTAAGAATCGGTCGACAGTATCTTTTAAACATTCGGTGGCAGGCAATAACGATTTGTCAATTGCGCCGTATTTCAGCTCGTTTACAGGATGTCGTTTGTCAGATATATCCAATTCGGGAGGACGAACATTGAAGCTTCGCCGCCAAAGCAGCACCTGATCATCACCATATTTATGTGCAGTTTCGGCTTTGTTCAATCCTTGCAGGTCACCGTAGCTTTTTTCGTTCAGTCTCCACGAACGATATACCGGAATCCAGGCAAGATCCATTTCATCCATTACATTCCAAAGTGTATGGATGGCTCTTTTCAGCACCGAAGTGTAAGCAATGTCGAAAGTAAAACCTTCTGCTTTAAGAAGCTTTCCAGCATTTTTGGCTTCTTCTATTCCTTTCTCTGTTAAGTCAACATCGGTCCAACCTGTAAACCGATTTTCTTTATTCCATTGACTCTCTCCATGACGTATCAAAACTAATTTCATACCGGTTATTTTTAATGATTATCTGTTTTACTACTTTACTTTCAATTTTATGCAATAAGTTTCAAGCTTATAATATTTATTCTCTAACATTTAAATGGTTGATATGTTCTTAAAAAGATTGCTTTTAAGACCTTTTCAAAAAGAATGTACTTGAATTAGTTTTATGCAGTCTCTACGAACGAAGGGGAGCGAGAAAAGTGTGAAACATGTAACTTTATTCAAAAACTATGTAACACATATAAGTCAAAAAGTATGGAACTTTGCCTTAAATATGGATACAAATAATCAGTTAAAAATAAATGAATATGAAAACAACAGTAATTAAAAAAGTATTGATAGCACTTGATTATGATGAAACATCGCAAAAAGTAGCTGAACAAGGTTTTGCATTGGCAAAAGCCATGAATGCAAAAGTGGTATTGCTGCATGTCATTTCCGAACAACCGGTTTATTATTCAGCTTACACGTATATGAGCGAATTGCAGGTTGATGTTATGGGCGATTTAAAGACAGCAACACAGAAGTACCTGGATAAAGTAAAAAAACATCTTGGTGATGAATCCATTCAGACTGTATTGGAATATGGAGAAATTGCTGACATTATTTTGGGTACAGCCAAAGATTTGAAGGCTGATATTATTGTCATGGGTTCGCACAGCCGTAAATGGTTGGAAAACATTATTCTGGGAAGTGAAGCACAAGATGTATTAAAGAAAACTACGCTGCCACTTTACATTGTTCCCACCAAAAAGCAAGATTAGAAGTTGGCTGCTGACTTCGGGTAGTGTATTATTTTAAATTAGAGGAATTAGAAACAAAAAATCGGATGAGAACCCATTTTCAAAAAGTTTTTACTGTTTTAAAGAATGCTTTCAAAGGCTGGTTTGATAAAGATCCGTTTCGCGAAAGTGCCATCATAGCTTATTACGCCATTTTTTCATTACCGGGATTGTTAGTGGTTATCATGACACTTGGCGGATACTTCTTTGGACGCGAAGCAGTGGATAACCAGGTGGCAGCTCAATTTACGTCCACCCTGGGAGCCGATACCGCCAAACAAATGCAAGACATCATCATACAAGCCAGCCGACTTAGAAATTCGCTTATCGCCACCATCATTGGAGTTATTACGATTCTGGTTGGTGCAACCGGTGTGTTTGCCGAGTTTCAAATGGCATTAAATGCTATCTGGGAAGTAAAACTGGATAAAACAAAATCGGGTATCTGGCAGATTGTGCGGGTGCGGTTATTCTCGTTCGGGTTAATCATTACCATTTCATTTCTATTAATTGTATCACTGATTGTGTCGACAATGATTTCGGCTTTTGGAAGTTGGTTGACAGCCCACTTTTCCGATTCGTTTTTACTTATCTTACAAGTGCTCAACACAGCTTTATCATTTGGCATTCTGACCGTATTGTTTGCACTTATGTTTAAAGTATTACCCGATGCCAGAGTAAAATGGAAACACGTATGGATAGGTTCATTTGTTACGGCTTTTCTGTTTGAAATAGGAAAATATGCCTTGGGATTATATTTTAGCAAAGCAAATCCTGGAACAGGATACGGTGCCGCAGGATCTATCATCTTAATCATGCTTTGGGTCACATATTCATCCATGATTGTGCTTTATGGAGCTGAATTTACCCATGCTTATGCCAACATGTTTTCAGGAAAAGTTTTACCCACTGAAATTGCGAAGAAAGAAATACCGGTCAAAGCAGGTTAATTTGAGCTCAGCATGTAACTTTAGCTACCTGTCTATTGTTATTATTTATTATCAACTACTTATTAAAGCAATTATCTACTAATGAAGGAATATAAATTATTTGAACCTACAAAGTTAGGTGACTTAGAATTGAAAAATAAAATAGTGATGGCACCCATGACACGGAGTCGTGCTATTGGGAATGTGCCTAATGCCTTAATGGCCGAGTATTACGGGCAGCGGGCAAGTGCCGGATTGATAATTACCGAAGGTACTTCACCGTCGCCTAACGGGTTGGGCTATTCACGCATTCCGGGTTGTTTTAGCAAAGAGCAGGTAGCAGGTTGGAAGCAAACAACAACAGCCGTTCACAAAGCCGATGGAAGAATATTTCTTCAACTTATGCATACGGGAAGAATAAGCCATGTGCTCAATTTGCCCGAAGGTGCACAGATTATAGCTCCTTCGGCTGTAAAGGCTGCCGGACAAATGTGGACCGATTCCGAACAAATGCAGGATTTTCCTATTCCAAAACAAATGAATGATGATGACCTGCTGCTTACCCTGACAGAATATGTTGCATCTGCCGGACATGCTATTGAAGCAGGCTTTGATGGGGTGGAACTTCATGCTGCCAATGGATATTTGCTCGAACAATTTTTGTCGCCCATCAGTAATATCAGAACAGATAAATACGGTGGAAGCATTGAGAACCGTTGCCGGTTTGTGCTCGAAGTGGTTGCTGCTGTTGCCGAAACCATTGGAAAAGAAAGAACAGGCATCCGACTTTCACCTTATGGAGTTGCCAGTGATATGCCACTCTACCCTGAAATAGATGAAACATACACGTATCTGGCAGAAGAACTGAACAAACTGGGAATAGTTTATCTTCATTTAGTAGACCATTCGGCTATGGGTAATCCTGAAGTTCCGTTTGAAATAAAAGGCATTATACGTACCCGTTTTAAAAATTCAATTATTCTTTCGGGAGGATACGACAAAGAACGTGCAGAAGCCGATATTGAAAGTGGAATAGCTGATTTGATTGCTTTTGGTCGCCCGTTTATCAACAATCCAAATTTAGTTGAACGGTTGAAAAACGACTGGCCTTTATCGCAAATATTGAAGATGGATTTGTTTTACACAGCCGCTGGCGAAGGTTATACCGATTATCCCGATTACAGTTAATGGCAATATGAAGTTGCCGGTTAGAAAAGGCATTGACATTGTGGCTAACAACTTTGCACCGGAACTGAAACAATGAATTTTGTAACTCTTTCTTGTAATTGTGTAACAGCAACGTTCCGCAAAAATCTCATCTTTGTATAAGTATGCATGCTGGGTTAGTATGCATTTGGGTTACATTCTATAGTATTAGAAATTATGAATATCAAAAGAATTTTTGGAGCTGTACTAACTGTACTGGGAATAGTTAGTTTAGTATACTCGGCAATCCTGTTTATAAATTTATCGGGTAGTACTCATACCATTAAAGAAATTATCATTTTCGCTATACTTGGGCTGATATTCTTTTTTGCAGGTATTAATTTGATACAAACAATGAGGGATGACTAATAGATATAAGTACGTAGTAAAAATTAGTTTGTATTAAAATACAGCATTATTATGACTCAGACCGCAAATCGATCAGAGTTGTGATGGCAAAACAACCGCTTCAGGCAGTTTGTCGGATGAATAGAAATAATATAAACTAATTTTGATGACATACTTATTTATATTTTGAATGTAACAAGCTCAGATTTTTCCAATAATCCTGATTAAACTTTCAATTATGAATTTCGTAGATTATTATAAAATATTAGGAATAGACAAGTCAGCATCGCCCAAAGATGTCAAAAACGCTTACAGGAAACTTGCCCGAAAATATCATCCCGATTTGAACCCAAACAATCAGGATGCTAAAACTAATTTTCAGCAGATTAATGAGGCCAATGAAGTATTAAGCGATCCTGAGAAACGGAAGAAATACGACCAGTACGGAAAGGATTGGCAACATGCCGATGAGTTTGAAAAACAAAAACAACAGCAGTCGCAATATGCCGGTTCACAAGCCGGAGGAGGTTTCTCAGGCAGACAATCTACAGGCGATTTTTCCGAATTCTTTGAATCGATGTTTGGCGGAAGCGGTAGAAGCAGACAAACAAAATTCAGGGGCGAAGATTATACCACCGAGATTCAGTTGGACTTATTAGATGCATACAAAACCCACAAACAAACCTTAACGGTAAACGGAAATAATATCCGAATCACTATTCCTGCCGGAGTTGAAAACGGGCAAATTATCAAAATACCCGGACATGGTGGAGCAGGAACAAATGGCGGACCGAATGGCGATTTGTATATAACCTTTTCGGTAGCCAACCATCCAAATTTTAAACGACTGGGAAATAATGTATTTGCCACGGTTGATTTGGATATCTATACGGCCGTGTTGGGTGGTGAAATTATCCTCGATACGCTGGACGGAAAAGTAAAACTGAAAGTAAAACCCGAAACCCAAAATGGCACGAAAGTGAAGTTGAAAGGCAAAGGATTTCCTGTGTATAAAAATGAAGGACAGTTTGGCGATTTACAGGTAACATATTCCATTAAAGTGCCGACAAATCTGACAGAGAAACAAAAAGAATTGTTTGAGGAACTAAGAAATAGTAAGTAAAAGCCCCCTAAGTCCCCCGAAGGGAGACTTAAGAGTGGTTTTTAAGTATTTTAGAAATATATGAGACAATACTAATCATAAACCATGCAGACAGATAATTTAATAGCAATCGATAAATTCTGTGCCAAACACGACATTGAACTATCATTTGTCAGTTCGTTACAACAAATCGGATTGATTGAGATTACGACGATTGAAGATGGTTGGTATATTCACACAGAGCAACTTCAGCAGTTGGAAAAGTTCATTCGTTTTTATTATGAATTGGACATTAATCTTGAAGGCATTGAAACCATCAATCATTTGTTGGGACGAATAACAGAATTGCAAGATGAGCTTACACTCCTCCGAAACAAGCTGGGGTTGTATGAATAAATTGTTGATTCATAATTATGAATTGTTACCGGTTATTCCTCATATTCTTGGTATGGATGTGAACGAAACAAGTCTTTTAAACACCTCAGGGTATAACCCCTCATAATTGTAAAGATCTACCAAACTTTACGAGAACACTACCGAACTTCGGTATTAAGATATGGAACTTTGGTAGAGCTCTACCAAACTTCGGGATTAAAATACGGAACTTTCGGATTAAGATACCAAACTTCGGGATTAAGATACCAAAGTTCGGGGTTAAGACCCGCAAGAATGGTAGTGGTACCCCGAAAGAGCGTGTTTTCCAATATATTGAAATAAGTAAGTGGAACCAAACAATATTGTTAATTGTTTGTGTTTCTTTGAGCCTTTGTGGCAAGAAAAATAGCCACTAAGCCACAAAAACACGAAGTTTCACTAAGTAAATATAAAATATAGAAAGGGTTATCTAATCGAAATAAATACGACAATCTATTTATCCTGCTACTTAAATGAATAAAGTACGTTCCATTTTAAAGAAAACTTTCAAAGCTGTGTTATGGGTGGTTGGTGTTTTCGTGCTTTTATTCCTCATTATAGCCGGAATAATTCAAATCCCTGCTGTTCAAAACAAGCTTATTCATGCTGCCACTTCCTTTGTGAGCAACAAAACACATACGCGTGTTGAGATAAAAAACATAAGTATCTCCTTTCCTAAGTCGGTTGTGATCGAAGGACTTTTCCTGGACGATTTGAACAAAGATACTTTAGTGTATGCCGGCAAAGTAAAAGCGAACATAGCACTTTATGATTTAATATTCAATAAGATAAATATCAATTTTATAGCCTTTGAAAACCTGAACCTGAACTTGTACAGCACCAAAACGGATTCACTGTTCAACTATAATTTTCTGATTACTGCCTTTGCCAATACCGCTAAGGTAGACACAGCCAAAGCAAAAAAAACATCTCCATGGACAGTTACTATTGATAATGTAAGCCTGAAAAACATCCGGCTTCGTTACAACGATGAGTTTAGTGGAATGAATGTATCGGCTTCGCTCGAAAAACTGAATTTGAAAATCAATAAACTTGATCTTCCGAATTCCAACTATAACTTGAACGATTTGCTGGTTGATAAATTAAAAGCCAATGTGCAACTGACCAAATCGGGAAAAACTGCAACAAAGAAGTCTATAAGTGTTTTACCAAAAATTACAGCCGGCAACATTCGGATTAATAATTCAACGGTGACTTTTGGAGATGCTGTAAATAATCAATCTGTTTATGCACTCATAAAGCAGTTTGAATTAAAAGATGGTTCAGTTGATTTGCAAAACGAAGTAGTATCATCGAACAACATAATCTTGTCGGAAAGCAATGTTCAATACCTGACAAGCGAATTGGCATCTGTTCCACAATCAGGTGCAAAAGTTCCTGTATCACAAATTCCAAACGATTGGAAAGTAAGCATTAAGCAGATTAATCTTGAGAATAATTCGCTATCCTACCAGGTATCAAACAAACCAAAAGTGCAGCATGCTTTTGATGCTTCACACATCCAGTATCATCAGGTTACGCTCATAGCCAATGATTTGTATTATTCAACCAACCTGACCAAAGTCAGCGTTGCTAAATTCAGTGCCATTGACCAAAACAACTTTGCCATCAGTCGGTTTGAAACTGATTTCAGTATGGATAATCACTCCATCACGGCCAAAAAGCTTAAAGCCAACACGGCTAATTCTTCCATAAATGCCGATGTGAACATGCAATACGCTTCGTTGCAATCGTTGAAAAATTCGCTTCCCTCGTTGATGCTCACTATCAATCTAAAAAAAGCACTTATCAAAAACTCCGATATTCTCTATTTCAATCCGCAACTTGGTTCACAACCATTCTTTCAAAACAAGACAAATACCACCACTGCTTCAGGTCAGATACATGGACAGATAAATAATCTGAAAGGGGAAAATATAGTTATTCAAACAGGCACTAATACGCGCTTAAAAACCGATTTCAGCATTGACGGATTGCCCAATGCCCGAACGGCTTATTATATTTTTCCGAATATGAAATTGACCTCGGGTAAGCAAGATATCATGATGATGGCGGGGTCTGCTGTTCCATCAAACATCAATCTTCCTGAAAACATCGCGCTGCTGATTAATTTTAAAGGAAAACTAAAATCTTTCCAAGCCGGCATGGGCATGAGCAGCAGTTATGGCAATGCCAGTGTGCTTGCAACAATCGATGCCAATGAAAATTTCAATGGGAATGTGGATATTAGTAATTTCGACGTGGGAAGCTTGCTGAAAAACGACAGCATCTATGGTCCGGTATCTTTATCCGCTCAAGTGAATGGGCATGGACTTAATCCACAAACATTGACCGCACAAATCAAGGCAGATGTGTTGCAAATTTATCTTAACAAATATACTTATCATAATCTCCGTATTGATGGAACAGCCAGTGGAAAAGAATTTGCAGGGAAAGTAAATTTGAATGATAAAAATGCGGTGTTGGATTTTGATGGGTTGGTAAATATGACACCCAATAAGGAACAATACAAATTTCATTTGAATGTGCAGGGAGCCGACCTTCAAAAACTCAATTTCAGCAAAGATGATATTCGCATTGGCATGGACGCAACTGCCGACTTTAAAGGAGGAACCGTTGATAACCTAAACGGAATAGCCGGAATTACAAACCTGATACTTACACACAACGGCAAGAAATATGTGCTCGATTCAGTTATGGTTGCCTCGGTAAATCAACCGAATAAAAGTGAACTCAATTTTAGCAGTGCACTTATGGGGTTGAAGTACAACGGCACACTTTCTCCGGCTTCACTTCCCGGTGCACTTTCTCAATTTATAAATAAATTCTTTCTTTTTTCGGACACTAAACCGGTTAAACAGAAAAACGACAGTTCCAAGTTCAATTTCGAAATACAACTTCGCAATCATCCCATTCTCTCGGAAGTGCTATTGCCTCAACTGAAAGAATTTGAGCCGGGAATCATTACCGGAAGTTTTGATAGCCGTAAAAACGAATTGAAACTAAATGCCACCATGAAACATATATTGTATGGAACAACTGCAATTAACGACCTGATGCTTGATGTACATTCCGATTCTACGGCTTTGAATTATAGTGTTTCAAGTTCCGGAATTTCCAACGCCCAAATAAACTTTGCTAATCTGTTATTCGAAGGGAAACTGGCTGATAATAAAATACGGGCTAATTTATCTTCGATTGATAATAAAAATAAAAAGCTGGTTATTCAGGCACAAATTACCAAAGATAAAACCAACTACAAACTTACGCTTGATCCCAACGGATTCTATTTGATGAATAACCGATGGGACATTGCCGCCGATAATTATATTGAATTTGGAAGCCAGGGTTTCCTGATTCATCATCTGTTTATGAATAGTGCAAAAAGTAGGATGAATATTGCTTCGGTGCATGATACCTTTCATGATGATTTGAATATTGCCATTAAAAATTTCAAGCTGGAGGATCTTTCCAAAATTGTGGAAAAAGACAGTAGTTTAGTGCGGGGCAATGTGGATGGAAATGTATTACTCAAAAGGGTAAACAACTCCTACGGCATCATTGCCGATGCTACCATCACAAACCTGTTTGTTAAGAATGCTCCCATTGGAAACTTAGCCTTGAAAGCCGACAATCCAACATCCGAGCGGTTTGACATTGATGCCAAACTGGCAGGCGCAGATAATAACCTAACTATGAATGGATATTTTGTTCCAAAGGGCGGTCCTAATTCACTCAACATAAAGGGAGATGTTCAATCTCTTTCGATGAAAACCGTTCAGGCTTTTTCGATGGGACAAATTACAGAAGCTTCGGGCACTGTCAGCGGAAGCTTTTTAGTGGCCGGAAGTACTGCTGCTCCTGATATAACTGGCGAACTGACGTTTAATAATGCCTTTATGAATCCGACTTACCTCAATAACCGGTATGAATTAAAACATGAAACGGTGCAGTTGAAATCGGATGGAATCTATTTTACGAACTTTACCTTGTTAGATCCAAGCCAACATACAGCTGTAATTGATGGTTTTGTAAAAATGAAGAACTTTTCCAATTATATTTATGGGTTGCAGGTGAATACAAAAGACTTTTTACTTTTCAACACCACGGTGAAGGATAATAAGGAATTTTACGGACGAATGGTTATTGACAGCAAAATTAACGTGAACGGACCAATGGCTTTTCCTGTAGTGAATGCTAAATTGAAGATGAAAAAGGGTTCTAACTTTACCTTTGCAGTTCCCGAAGACAAACTTACTACCGACAAAGGCGAAGATGTGGTGGAATTCAACACGAAACAAAATATGAATTCGATTTTATACAAAACAAACAAAAAAGTGATTGATAAGTCGAGTCTTACAGGTTTTGACCTTTCTTCTGTTATTCAAATTGATAAAGAAGCAACGCTGCGTTTATTGATGGATCCGACTTCAACCGATTCGTTAGTGGTTAAAGGCGATGCAGCGTTAAGTTTTACGATGGACCGTAGTGGAAAAATGAGTCTGACAGGAGCTTATAATTTGAATGATGGAAGTTATTTGATGTCTTTGGAATCAGTTCTGAAACGGAAATTCAATATTATTACCGGAAGTACAATTATATGGAATGGTTCTCCCTTGGATGCCAATATTACTATCAATGCAAGCTATTCTGTCAGAGCAGCACCTTACGACCTGGTGGCTAATCAAATGGCGGGATTAAGTACAGCCGATCAAAACGGATATAAACAAACCTATCCTTTTTTGGTCGTACTGAAATTAACCGGTGCCATCTTAAAACCCGAAATTAGTTTCGAAATACAATTAGCTCCCGAAGATAAAGGAATTTTGGGTGGTGCTGTGAATCAGGAATTAAACCTGCTGAACCAGGATCCATCTTCTTTAAACAAACAGGTTTTCGCGTTATTAGTGTTAGGCAGATTTGTTCAGGACAACCCGTTGCAAACTGAAACCGACCCGACTTCCACTTTGCTTCGCTCAACAGTTGGAAACTTTTTATCGACACAATTAAACCAGTTGAGTTCGAAATTAGTTCCGGGTGTAGGATTGAATTTTGATATTCAGTCGTACAACGATTATCAAACAGGTCAGGCGCAAGGAAGAACACAAGTGGAGATAGGCTTGAAAAAACAACTTTTCAATAACCGGTTAACCGTGCAACTTGGTGGAACTGTGGATGTAGAAGGAAGAGCTGCAACACAGAATTCGGCAAGTAATGTAACCAGCGATATTACTGTAGATTACAAAATGACGAAAGATGGTCGCTTTCTATTAAAAGGGTTTAGACATAATCTTTACGAAGATCCTATCGACGGACAGTTAATTGAAACCGGAGTTGGGGTTGTTTATGTCCATGATTTCAACGAATGGAAAGACCTTTTTACGAAAACAATAAAGAAAAAAACAGCCCCTAATCCCTAAAGGGAACTAAATTAGTATCGACTATTAAAATCAAAGAAAAAAATGAATAAAGAGATCAACATACACAGTGAACATAACTCAGTTCCCCTTCGGCGGTTCGGAGTTTTTTCAAATTCCCCTAAAGGGGTTAGGGGGTCTTTGTGTATTTTATTTCTTGTTTTTCTACTTGCAGCATGTAATGTTACAAAACATTTGTCCGCAGGCGATAAGCTTTATACCGGTGCTGAAATAAAGGTTGTGTCAACAGAGAAAGTAAACAAAGGAAGTATTAAAGCGGCTGCCCAGGCTTCTGTCCGTCCACTTCCAAATAAAAGCTATTTGGGGTTACAGCCTCAATTGTGGCTATACATGTCTGCCGGACAAAATCCCAAGAGTAAATTTGATAAATGGCTCAGAAAAAATGGAGAAGCACCCGTATTGATGAGTAGTGTTAACCCAAAAGCAACATCTGCGGTAATTGATGCAAAGCTCTTCAATATGGGATATTTCAATAGCTATACGGAATTTAAAATCATTGAAAAAAAACACACGGCAAGCGTTCTTTACACCAGTCATGTTCATAAGCCGTATGACATTAAAGATATAACTTATGATATATCGGATGATAGTTTGAGTCATATAATTTTTTCTGACAAAGCAAATTGTTTTATTAAAGCAGGTGATGAATATAACCTGGACAGATTAAAAGCCGAACGGATACGCATCGATGCCTTGCTGAAAAACAAGGGATATTTCTATTTTAATCCCGACTATTTACTTTTTAAAGCAGATACGTCAACTGTAAATCATACAATCTCGTTGAAACTTACGTTGAAAGATAGCATTCCGGCTGGAGCTTTGGCGGTTTACCATATTCGTAATGTGTATATCGATCAGAATTATTCATTAAAAGATGGAGTGGCCGATAGTACTAAAGATACTTTGATGGTTCAAAATACAATATTCTTGGGTAA
Organism: Paludibacter sp.; assembly: GCA_031292575.1. Classification (GTDB taxonomy): domain Bacteria; phylum Bacteroidota; class Bacteroidia; order Bacteroidales; family Paludibacteraceae; genus Paludibacter. The sequence goes on along the minus strand of JARLGX010000012.1, from coordinate 13,718 downwards.
AAAATCAGACATGAATATTTATCCGAAAGTAATATTGAAATCGGTTTATCTTCGTAAAAATGAGATCTATTCCAGGGAAAATCATAACATAACTTTGAATCGGTTAATGTCGATGGGTGAATTCAAGTTTGTACAGGTGAAATTCTCCGAAGGCGATACAACCGCCACGGGATATTTAGATGCAACTATTTTAATGACCCCCATGACAAAACACACATTTCAAGCGGAACTCGATATGGTTTCTAAATCAAACAACTATACCGGACCACGGATGAATTTAAGTTTGTTGAACAGAAATACCTTTAAAGGTGCCGAGCTTTTAAATCTGACTATGGCCGGATCGTTCGAAGCACAATTGGGACAAAATAATAATTCATTTTCTTATTCCTTAAATCCACAAGTGGAACTGACATTTCCGCGCTTTCTGGTTCCTTTTAATATCAAACCATCGAAGAGTATTTATATTCCAAAAACAAATTTCACTCTTTCATACAACTTTCTACAAAGAGTCAACCTTTTTAATATGAATACTTTCCAATTTGGATATGGGTTTAAGTGGAAAGAAAACATCCTGACTGAACAGGAATTGAATCCGGTAAGTATAAGTTATACGTCCATTGGGAACCAATCACCTGCATTTATTGCCTTGTTGGCTTTAAATCCTTTTCTGAAAAAAAGCTACGAAGAACAGTTTATTGCCGGAGCAAATTATTCATTTCTCTATAACGAACAGCTAATTCCAAATAAGACAATCCAATACTATTTTCATTTTAATGCAGAAACAGCAGGGAATCTCTTTTATGTAGCCGAATTAGTTGCAGGTAAAAAGCCAACTCCCGATTATCCGTCAAAGATTGTAGGTTCCCCATTTTCGCAATACATAAAGTTAAGTGTTGATGGCCGTGCTTATTACAATTTCAGGGATAATAACAAACTGGCATTCAGGGTATATGCCGGAGCTGCAAATTCGTATGGAAACTCGTCGACTTTGCCCTATAGCAAAGAGTTTTTCAGTGGAGGACCAAATAGTATCCGTGCATTTCAGATTAACTCTCTCGGTCCGGGAACTTACCTTCAGAATACCCATACCAATGCTTTTTTGCAACTTGGTGGCGATATAAAACTTGAAACGAATGCGGAATATCGCTTTGGTATTTATCGCTTTGTGAAAGGAGCATTGTTTGTTGATGCCGGAAATGTTTGGTTACAGAAATCAAATGCCGAAAACATTGGAACTCCGTTTGCAGCTTCCACTTTTATGAATGAACTGGCAGTGGGAGCAGGGGTAGGATTGCGATTTGATGTTTCGTTCTTTGTCTTGCGGTTTGATGTGGCCATGCCTTTACGCAAACCCTGGTTGCCGGATAACCAAAAATGGGTAGTGAATCAGATTAACTTCGGAAGTGGTACCTGGAGAAGTGATAACCTTGTATTGAATATAGCCATCGGGTATCCGTTCTAAGTACCCTGGCACTAACCTGAGGAATTGAATGTTTTTAGTATTCTCCCTTAATTACAAAAAATGAACCTCGAATTGTTCCTGCGAGTTTTGACTTTTGTCTTGCAAACTTGAATTTAGCCTCCAGCTCCTTTGGTACTTCCATACCCTCTGAAAGTTTAAAGCCTACAGCTCTTTTCTTGGGATTATTCAGTGTATACAAAACGTTGATTGAAAGTCCGCTTTCATAGAATACGTAGGTCCATTTTATATCGTCTACCACAAATTCAGATGTTTCAAGAGGCTTTGATGAAATCTTAATATCACGTTCAACCAGAAGAATATTACTAACATAGTCAAGTATATCTTTGCTTTCGGTTGCAGGGCTAACAATAAAATCATGATTGTATTTGTTTTTAAAATATCTTGATTCGTTAGCACGTAAACCTGCAAGTGCTGTCGAAACAGGCGAAGACTCCAGGCCGGTTAAAGATACATTTACAAAATCAACAATATTTCCCATTGTTTCCTCCTTTTTTTAATAGAATTATTTGAATGTACTTAGTATACTTAAGTTTAAATTTTATCCAAAAGTATTCAGTGATTATTTAAACAATCTTATTTTAATATTGTTCGATGTGTCTGAAACGGCAGCTGGCGCAGGTCTGTGACCCGTGTTACTTTTCTTTTATTGTTGGCACGGGTTGCAAACTCACACCAACATGGGGGCATTCACTGTCACAGTCTGAATCACGATTATATCATATTTAAATGATTAATCAGATTTCAGAGTGTCTGTGTTTATCTTATTAATCAGCTTTATCCAGCTTCAGACAATTTCTCACGCGAAAAAATCGCGCGGGAGCTAGGGTTCTTTATTTTGGTAAAGTAGAAATAAAGAAATTTAATTTTTATATTTGTAGCATGAAATCCGTTTGTTCGAAAGCTGGCAGTCAGTTTAATTATTTTGCAGATTTATGAAGGTTCATGCAACGTTTGTAAATCAAATTGCATCTATATAATATCAAACTAAAAATAACCAGAAATGAAAAAGATTACCTTGATACTATATGACAAACTGATTGTCGGGATATTATTTTCAATTTTTTTATTAGCATCCTGCAAACCGGATGAACCTGTTCCGGCTTATGGGGTTAAACCTCTTTATGGTGTTTTACCTGCCAAAACAATTACTATCCATAAAGTTCAACAAACCGATCATCAAAAACTAACATGAAAAATCTGATACTTAAACGGTACGACAGAATTATTATAGTTATTCTTGGGTTTATTGGCTTTTTAACGGGCTGCAATGTCATCCATCCTCCTTTGGTAGAATATGGAGTACCGCACGCTGAATATGAAATGAAAGGAACAGTTACCGACAGCACCACTTCTTCGCCTGTACAAAACATACGGGTTATTATTTCCCAGATTCAAAATAATGGGGATTTAGTAGGTCCGACTATTGATACACTGGCAATCAAAGAAACCGACAGTTCAGGAAAGTATGACATACTAATTACGCATTTTCCTTCAGACTCGATTATTTTTCATGTAAAAGTGGATGACATAGATGGTACTGCTAACGGTGGTGATTTTAACTCACAGACTAAAGATGTTGTGTTTCGGCAAACTGATCTGACCAATGCAACCGGAGGTTGGTATGATGGTCATGCCTTAAAAACAGTTGATTTTAAACTCAAAAAGAAATAAGAAAGGATGAATATTAAAAAGAAAATAATCCTTTCGCTTTTTCAGCAACATAAAAGGAATCAAAGCAAACTCCATGAACTGACCTACCTGTTTTGGGAATGCACACTTCGTTGCAACCTGAACTGCATCCATTGCGGGAGCGACTGCTCCAAAGAAGCCATGTCGCCCGATATGCCCATGGAAGATTTCCTGAAAGTACTCGATTCTGTTGCTACGCGTGTCAATCCGAATAAAACCATGGTGGTCATTACAGGGGGCGAACCGTTAATGCGTAAAGACCTGGAGAAATGCGGCGAAGAAATATACAAACGTGGCTTTCCGTGGGGAATGGTCACAAACGGTTTTGGAATGACACCTGCCCGTTTCAATTCTTTATTAAATGCCGGATTGCGATCCATTACCATTAGCCTGGATGGACTTAATCCGGAAACACATGATATGTTTCGCGGTAAAAACGGTTCGTGGGAAAAAGCCATAGCTGCCATTGAACTTGTCACTCACACGCAGGATTTGATGTATGACATTGTTACCTGCGTGAATAAACAAAATATAGATGACCTGGAAGCTATCCGTGATTTATTGATTAGCAAAGGAGTCAAACGCTGGAGGTTGTTTACTGTCTTTCCAAAGGGGCGGGCCAAAGATAACCCTATCCTGCAACTATCGACACAGGATTTTATACGTTTAATGGAATTTATCAAACAAACCAGGAAAGGAGGATTGATTAGTGCCTCTTATGGTTGTGAAGGTTTTCTGGGCAATTATGAAATGGAAGTACGCGACAGCCCTTTCTTCTGTCAGGCAGGAATTCATATCGGGTCGGTACTGGTGGATGGATCCATCAGTGCATGTCCCAGCTTGCGGGCTGATTATATTCAGGGCAATATTTATACTGACAACTTTTGGGATGTGTGGAACAACCGGTATCAAAACATGCGTGACCGCTCGTGGACACGGACAGGGAAATGCGCCAACTGTAAATCCTATAGGTATTGTGAAGGAAATGGCTTGCATCTCCGCGATGAACATAGTGGTGAATTACTTTACTGCCACATGGAAATGTTACAACAGTAGATACATTTACAATTGGTCAGGTTTATAAGTAGTTTACAATTAATCATCTGGGCTAGGCTGGGGAAGACGCTTGTCCAAACTTAAGACCACTCACTACGCTTAACCGGGTTGTTTTAGGGACATTAAATCCGGTAAACACTGACAGAAAACTCTCTTTTTCCCTTTACTTTGGTGGTGGATATTTATTTTCTGCAAAAACAATGTTTTGGTTGATCGGTCCGGGTATTACCGTTCTGTTTTGATTTTTAAACTAGAAAAAGGGAGATACTAATAGTATCTCCTTTTTTCTTTCATTTTTGGTGTTTCTGTTTTTATCTTATACTTTTTCAACTGCAGCGTATAGACCAATGAGTCGAAAATCTATTCTTCCGAAAAATGAGCCAGTACATGTCGGTATGAATCAAAAATCTTTGATTTTGACATGAAGCCTAAATAAACTTTATTTTCATCTACTACAGGTAAATACCATGCTTGTGTATCTTCAAAAACTTCCATAACTTTTTCCATAGGCATGTCAGGGGTAAGCATTGCTGGTATGGAAGTCATTAGTTTTTGTACTTTAAAACGGTCATACAAATCTGGTCGAAACATGATATTGCGTACTTCGTCAACCATTACAAGCCCAACTAAAACACGAGATTGAGGATTTACAACCGGAAAAAGATTTCGTCTGGAACGGGAGATATTCTTTACTAATTCACCCATATACATTTCAGGGTTTAATTCGACAAAATCGGTCTCAATAAAATTCTCAAAATTAAGCATAGTCAATATTGCACGGTCCTTATGATGCGTAAGCAACTCGCCTTTCTGTGCCAACCGCATGGCATATAAACTGTGTGGCTCAAAAATAATGATGGTCAGATACGAAACGGTGGCAACAATCATTAAAGTCATAAAAAGATTATAGCCTCCTGTTAGCTCTGCAATAAGAAATATTCCGGTCAATGGAGCGTGCATTACCCCCGACATAAGCCCGGACATACCTGCCAAAGCAAAATTCGCTTCTGGCATGGTAAAACCAAAATAATTGAAAACTCGAGCTACAACAAAACCGGTTAAACAACCTATAAACAGGGTTGGAGCAAAAATTCCTCCAACACCACCGGCGGCATTTGTTGAAGCGGAAGCAAATATTTTAAAAATAATAATTAAAGAGAAGTAGATAATTATTACCCACGGACTATTTCCCATTCCCATGAAAAAAGTACTATTTAATGTGGTCAACGAATGTCCATTCAGTACGGCAATAATAGTATCATATCCTTCTCCGTAAAGAGGTGGAAAAATAAAAATAAGCAAACTTAACACAGAACCACCAATCGCTAATTTAGAATATGGGTTTTTAAATCGACGAAAAAAACCTTCAATACGATTCATCCCACGTGTAAAGTAGAGTGATACAAGCCCACAAACTATGCCCAACAAAATTAAATATGGAATACGTGAAATGGCAAATGGTTCAAATTTATCGAATTCAAAAGTGAACGTATTTCCAGAGAAAAAGTAAGAAAATGCAGTGGCCGTTACGGATGAAATGAGGAGTGGAACAAGAGCTGTAAGTGTCATGTCCAGCATAAGCACTTCTAACGTAAAAACCAAACCGGCAATGGGTGCCTTAAAGATTCCGCTAATCGCTCCGGCAGCACCACATCCTACCAGCAACATAAGTGTCTTTTGGTCCAATTTAAATAATCTCCCTAAATTCGACCCAATGGCCGAACCTGCAAGCACAACAGGCGCTTCAGCTCCAACAGAACCACCAAATCCAATGGTAATAGAACTGCCTACTATAGAAGTCCATACATTGTGAAGTTTTAGAATACTTTTACGTTGAGAAATGGCATACAGAATCCTCGTCACACCGTGACTTATATCATCTTTTACTACATAACGGACAAAAATGGAAGTTATAAAAATTCCAATAGCAGGAAATACAAGATACCAATAATTTACAGTGTAGTGACTAAAGCCTTCAGTGAGTAGATACTTAATTGTATGTATTACTGATTTTAAAAGAAATGCAGCAATAGCAGCAAAAACACCAACTACAAAACTCAAAATAAGAATGAAATTACGTTCCTTAATATGGGCTTCGCGCCAAGAAAGCATTTTCAAATACCAACCTTTATTTTCCATAATCTAATATATAACATCAACAAAAATACTAAGCTGTCAGGTACTTTTCTACCAGTTCGTAAATATTACCTTCACAGTTGCAAATTAAATGGATATGGTGTGAACCCAATTCCCTACTTAGTAAGTTGTTTATTTGACAGACAAACATTATATTTACTCCCATTTCTGCCAAATCATTGGCAATTTGGAATTCACTACAACCATCATTAGGAGTTTCAAGAATCGTCTCAGCCATAATTTCATTATCGTCCGAAATACAAAAGATGGTGTAAAATTCAAAATTCTCAAATTGATCAGCAATTTGTTCGTCATCTTTTGTGGGTACTGCAATCTTCATTTTTAATAAAATTTTTAGTCATTATTGTTCATTCGTTGTCTTCAATAATACATACCTTTTGATGTATTCTAATCCTAATCAATTATTTGATTTTTTAATTAGTACGGTATTGGGGTGATGGTTATAGTTAAACTAATTAGTATTATACTAAAAAGTCATTGTCCCATAATCGAAAAGTCGAGTTGATACATATTCACATTAATATTAGTTATTAAGATGAATGGTTTCGGGTGAATATCAAAAGAATTAGAATCTTAATATATAGCGATTTATATATTTATATGATTTTACTTTTGAAGTGGAGTATTAAATTCAGATTAAATTGAGATTGCAAAGATATAATTATTTCTGAATTTGTATCGATTATCATAAATAAATATCAATAATTATTCATTTCACTATCGTTGCTATTGATTATTGTTTGATGTCAAAATAAGGAATTATTAAACTCATTATTCTTCTATTATTTTTACATTTCCATTTTTAAGTCGCTTATATAACCACTTCTGTATCGTATGGTGTTCTTTCAAGCTCAGTCTGGATTTTAATCTTATGTTTACAGTGATTGTGGTGTCCATTTTCTGGTTATCTAAGTTATAATAAACAAGCTGATTGGCACTTACCGACCGTATTTTAGGATTAATAGCATTCATTTCTTCAGTAATGTCTTTTATTGGGTAACGAACATTTATAGATCCGATTAATTCATTTTCCAATACTTTAATCCGTTCATCTTTATCTACAAGTGCTAAATCATTTTTATGATAAATTTCTTCAATTATTCCGCTCTTTAATTGGCTCATGTCTAAGCTTGAACTGTTATTAAAACCCTGTTTTATAACCAAACGAACTTTATTTAACGAGTAGTACTTTAGTTTATTTTTCAATTTTTCAATGGTTGCCTGATCAATTTTCTCACCAGTAAGCAACACTTCTATCTGGTCACTATCTGTTCTGTTGTATGTGTATCTTGTATTGATAACCTGACTCTGTTTAAAAACCAATTCTTTATTAATAAATTTAACTGCATTTGTTTTGAAAATAGTTTGTTGAACAATCTGATAGGCGAAATAAATACTTGGTAAAACAGTGATGGTAACCACAATATAGATGTATCTTTTTACCTTGACAGTATGAGCTTTGTCAACTTCTTGTTTAAGCGGAAATTTTAAAAACCGCACAAACAAAAATGTGGATAAACTTATCATCACAGCATTAATAAAAAACAAGTAGGCTGCACCTATAAAATAAAAGAAATGACCGGTTGCAATTCCAAATCCCGCAGTACAAAGTGGAGGCATTAGAGCTGTAGCAATAGCTACCCCGGGAATTACAGTACCTTTTTCTCTGGTTGATCCGGCAACAATTCCTGCAAAACCACCAAAAAGAGCAATCAAAACATCATATATAGTAGGTGTAGTCCTTGATAGCAATTCCGACTGCGCTTCATTCAAAGGACTTATATAAAAATAGATGGTTGAAGTGATAATGCTTATTACCACGGCAATCGACATGTTTCTAAGCGATTTTTTTAGTAGTGCAAAGTCATTTATCCCAACACTTAGTCCTAATCCCATAATTGGACCCATCAACGGGGATATAAGCATAGCGCCAATAATAACTGCTGTAGAATTGACATTTAACCCAATAGAAGCAATAAAAATTGCAAAAATGAGCGTCCACACATTCACACCCCTAAAATCAACCCCTTTTTCTATCGCAAGAATAGTCGATTGATAGTCATCCTGTTCATGACTTAAGTTGAACCGGTCTCTTATAAATACTAAGATGATTGCAGCTATTTTTTTCATTGATAACAGATTGTTAGAAGAATAAATAATCTTGAATAATATAAACTAACGCTCCTGAAAAGAAACCAATCAATGCAAGCCAGCTGATTTTTTTCAAATACCACATAAAACTCATATTTTCCATTCCCATAGCCACAACTCCGGCTGCCGAACCAATTATCAAAGCACTTCCTCCCGTTCCGGCACAATAAGCCAGAAATTCCCAAAAATAATGATCAACAGGATATTGATGTAAACCATACATGCCTTGTGCCGCTGCTACCAACGGCACATTATCAATTACGCTTGAAAGTAACCCGATGGACATAACAATAATATTTGTATTCCCAATACTGGTTGTCATTTTATCGGCTAAACCGGTCAGAATTCCTGAAGATTGCATCGCAGCAATAGCAATTAAAATTCCCAGAAAAAACAAAATACTCGGGATGTCAATATTTTTCAGTGCTTGAGATACAGAGAATTTCTCTTTATGCTCAACAGCTTTCGATTTATTTAGTACGGCTGTAACTATCCACAATATGCCCAATCCTAATAATATTCCCATATAGGGTGGTAAATGAGTAAGAGTTTTAAAAACCGGAACCATCATTAACACCAAAACACCCGAAATCAAAACGATATATTGGTGTTTTTTTGACAAAATATCAGAATATTGTAAACTAGTGGCAGACGGTTTTTCTACATTTCCCTTTAATCTGAATGTTACCAATATTAGTGGTACAATCAGGCAAACCAGACTCGGCAATATCAGTTTCAATATAATATTTGAAGTGGTTATTTGACCGCCTATCCATAGCATCGTAGTCGTTACATCACCAATAGGCGACCATGCACCGCCAGCATTTGCAGCAATTATTACTATCCCCACGAACATTAATCGGTCGTCTTTGCTTTTTATCAGTTTCTGCAATAATGAAATCACTACAATTGTCGTTGTCAGATTATCCAATACAGCTGATAGAAAAAAAGTAATCAGCCCGATTATCCAAATCAAATTCTTCTTTTTCGTTTCTGTTATTCTGGCTGTGATAATATTGAAACCTTCGTGTGCATCAATAAGTTCAACTATAGTCATTGCTCCCAAAAGGAAAAACAAAATGCCCGAAACATCTCCAAGATGTGCAACAAGTTGTTCATTCACATTGTGTTTATCAGGTGAAAAAACAATAAACACTACCCAACAAAGAACACCTGTTATCAAAGCCGATGCGGCTTTATCTAGTTTAATGCTATGTTCGAAAGCTATAGCAATATATCCTATAATAAAAATTATGATTATAGAAAGTATCATTCCTTTGTTTTAAAATGTTGATTTACAAATATAATCTATTTTTTTTTAGAATCAAAATCATTCCTCTTATTTAGGATGGTTAATTCTTGACACTCGGTATTTAGATGTCTACTGTTTTTGTTTTTTTTGTCTTGTCCTAAAATATGGCTACAGGTTAAAACAATAATTTTAGTTGTTACTATAGACGTAATTTGGTGTTTTAAAATGTAAAGATAACTGAATTCTTTTATCATTGTAAATTTCAATTGCATTTTTTTGTAGCCGCTAATATTTCACTTATCAGTTTAAAAACGTTTAACCAATTAGCCCTCGTTGCAAACGAGGGGCAGAATGAAATATTTAAATACCATCGCTCGAACTTGTTCGCTTTGCTTGCAAAGAATATATTCTGACCTTTACTTGAAAGAGTTGATGGTTATACAAAAAAATAATACAATTACCGTTCAATCGATAATTGCATTATTTTTTCTTACAGTGACACCTTACTACCGGATGTTTACATAATCATCGTAGACTGTAATTCACTCCAGGGTCCTGCCAGTTCAGGGTGCTTGGTATTGTACCACCGAAAGTAAATATAAAGATACTTTCCCTTAGTCTCGGGATTGAGTGTGAGATTAAACGATGCCTTGGTAGAAATACCCGACTTCAATGTATCGTCGCTTGTGGATGCAGGAGGCGTAGTGCCTGTTTGATAGAGAATCTGCACACAATCAGCCTCACCAAATATAGCTGCCCGTGAACCGGTGGTACTGTAACATTTTATACCCAACATTGCACCTCCAAGTATTTGAAAAGTTACCGACACCAACTCCCTGATAGCTACCGTAGGTATTGTACGGGTTGTTTTAGGTAATACGCCACCATTGATATTAAATATACCCAAATCATAAATTGTTGCATTGGGCGAAGCGGCTATACGATCAAGAATATGGTTTGACTGATCATATGCAATCGTATTATCAATGATTTGTATTATGTTATTACGAATAGCGCGTGTACGGCTGTTGGTAATATCATTATACATCGCAAGTAATGGAGTACATTGTGTTTCAAATGCTTTCCATTGTGTTATTTCAACAGGTAAAAGTCCCAGTCTTTCACCGTTAGTTACAGGGTCGCCGGTGCTGATATAGCCGTTTGTTTTTACTATATAATTACCGAACTCATTAATACTGCGAGGAATTCTTGCTCCTGCTGCCATAGTCTCTTTTGAATTATGAATTTATAAATTGAAAATTATCTCTGTCTTTCGACGGCTCAAAGATAATGGCTTCATTTCAGGTTAAAAATAACAATGTGATGGATTGCAGGATTCTGTGATAAATTGCAGGATAGTGTGATAACTTGTTTTGGGTAAGGGTGGGAGAGAAGTGGAAAATTCATCCTGACTTTACAATAATGTCGCTCCTACGGAGCTTTCATTTTGTACTGGTATACAAATTCTACCAGATTAACGTTCCTAACGGAACTCTTATATTTGTAAGCTTCGGAGAAGCGATTCCCGATAGCTATCGGGAGGTAGAAAAAGTCTTTCATTTGTTGCCATTAAGCTCCGTAGGAGCGACATTATAAGCTACACAGGTCAATAAAGTCTATTTAATAATAGGCATTATATAAGTTACAATCCTTATAATTTCGAATTCCAAGATAGTAGACGTTTTTTTTCTGTTATGACCCCCAAACCCCCAAATGGGGGCTCAAGAGTGATTCTAAGAAAAGAATATCATTAAAGAGAATTTTACATACTTGGTCATAAAGCCCCCATTTGGGGGTTTGGGGGTCAATAAAAAACTAACTTTTATAATCTCTAATATTCATCAAAAAGTCAAGACGACTTCATTACTTTGCTCTGAATATGTAATTTTTACGGAGTAATTCTTTTATTTCTTCCGACCTCTTCCGATTTACTGTGATTTCTACTGTACAATATTTAGGATGAATAATCATCTTTCCGTCAACTATATCCCAGTCTTTTACATGATGTATGTTTACAATAAATGAATTTTGCCAGCGATAAAACTGTACATATTCTTTTAAATCACTTTGAAGTTTTTTCAATGTATACCGCGTAATGATTTCTATTAATCCCCCGTTATGTAGTACCCAAAAATGTAAATCGTTCCCTTTGCTTTCGATATAACTGATATTATCTGTAACCAATGGTATACTGTTTATTATCATTTCGGAAGGAAGTTCAGTGCTTTCCCATGTTTCATTGTTTTCGGGAGTGAATTCTTCTTTTTCTTCGATTACAGGTTTGATTTTGTGAGAAATAAAATAGCTAAAACCGGGAATGATGAATAAGCTTGCTATGCAATTATAAACCTGTATATTTAAAAATGAATTTAGGCTGAACTCAACTTCCTGAGTATGGAAGGCTACAAATACCCAACTGCTGACAGCCGCCAGGGGGATGTAAATGCTTAGAAGATGTAGCTGTTTGCCTTTTGTCCAGCTTTCGCGACAGAAATAGGCTGGGCGAAGCCGGGAGTAAACGAAGTATAGTACAGCGTAAGTGCCAACTAAGTTAAGACTGTAGCAGTTTAAAATCAAGTCTTTGTGAAACTCGTGCCAATTAACGAGCCCCATGGGTTGGAGAATGTTTAATGAAAGGCCCAGTATCGGTATCAATAAGATAAAATAGATTTTTCCTTCTGTGTAGGATAAAAATAACGTGGATGGTTCGTTCAGGTAGTTTTTTATTCTTTTCTGCATAGTGGGTTAGCTCTATGTCTTCGTAAGCTTTAAGACTTGGTTTTAAAACGAGTTAATTTTTGCTGTAAATATAAATACTTAAATTAGTAACAACCAAATTTTCAATAAATTAATTTTGGACATCCCTTTATTTTAATTTCTTGTTTTTCAGATAATTAAAAATGCAATTACATTTATTTTTGGACATCTTTATTTTTTGACAAAAAAATGTATAAAAATGTGGTGTTTTTAAGCATCAAGGATGAAAAACGCAACCATCAACGGGTATGATGATTGCGTGTTGCACTTTTGTTTGGCATTCACTTGTCACAGTCTGAACCACGATTAAATCAGATTAAATGATTTAGCGGATTTCAGAATAGCTGTGTTTCACTGCAAAACCAGCTTGTGTATACACCTGATGGTAAGTATTTGCCCTATTATTTTATATGTTTCGTCCTTACGGGACTCCAGTTGTTTTCTTTACTTCCTGCAACGGGTTAAAACCCGTTGTTACAAAATGGGTCCCTATGGGACGATATAAAGTAAGGCTTTGACAAGTAGTGCCAGAGGCACGATTTAGTTTTGTAACACCGTGGCTTTAGCCCGGTGTAACGACCACTCAAACCGTAAAAGAGTGCTGTAGGCACGGTATATGTTATACTAACTTACCAATACCTCCCATGTTCGTGCCGATTTGTAATCATGTGTTGCTCGTTATAGCAAAAAAGAAGAATAGATTGTTTTTTCAAAACAAGACACAAGTTACCGCTCGGCTATGCCGCTTGGTTTACCAAGAAACTTGCGTCAGCGTGCATATTGTTCTTTGTTTGGCATTCACTTGTCACAGTCTGAACCACGATTTAATCAGATTTAAAGATTTAGCAGATTTCAGAATAGCTGTTTTTATCTGATTCATCAGCTTCATCCGGATTCAGACAATTTTCCACGCGATAAAATCGCGCGTGAGAAGGTCTTCTAATTCCTGATGTTCGGTGAATGGCTAAGTCCTTCTGGATATATTCTTTAAATGTAAACAATTGCGCACTGTTGTTGGGATTTATTTCAATTCCAACTTTTGTATTCTTAGCATTTGTAATGCGGTCTTAAAAACCAATTTGTTTATCGGAATACAATTCCTCATAGTACAAACGGTGGGATTAAAAAGAAAATCCCACCCACCAGTGACAAACTTTGCTCAGCTAATTATGG
>JARLGX010000011.1 GCA_031292575.1 Paludibacter sp. | reverse complement strand
TTAGTACAAAGAAAAATACTTGAAAATAATAATCCTATTGCTGGATGGAAGCAAATCATGGCACAATTTATTATTATCTTTGAACAAAGATGGAATATCAATTAATTATCCTTTTCTGACACAGTTTATTGAATAGACCCTTGAAATTGCGTAATTGCAATTGTCCATTATCGGTATTGAAAGCGAAAATTTGCCTTTCGGGCCTCATTCTATGTTTATCAGACGTCATTCTGCGGATGAAAGTTGTCATTCTACACTTGACAGTCGTCATTCTGCGGATGAAAGTCTTCATTCTACGCTCGACAGATGTCATTCTGCGGATGAAAGTTGTCATTCTACACTTGACAGACGTCATTCTGGACTCGACAGATGCCATTCTGCAAGATATCGGATGGCGTTGTGCGTGTAGAACAGGTGATATTTTTGAATTTGCTGCTTGCAGCGTGATCGTCTGGTTAACCAGCGTTATGGAATGTATACAAACGGCTTGCAGTGGGGTAATACGGGAGATTGAGATCATATATCCGTTAAGCATAAGGTGATTAGATCAAACAGATTGTTAATTAGATGCAAATATATGAAAAGGATTTTACTTAATAAGCGCATTTTGAAATATTTTTTTATCCTTTTTATATCAATATACGAAATATGCTTTTGGTGAATTGTTGTTCTATCCTTTTGAAAAAAAATGTCGGTTGGAGTTTGTATACATTCGTTGATGTTACAGGTCATCGAAGTCGAATTGCAGAAATCTGATTGGATGCTTGCCTGAACTTTTTCAGGATTCTACAACCCACTTGTTTATTGCTCATAAGCAGTTTGCATTTATTGAAGTCTTGTCGGCATAAGTTATTTATAGTATCATAAATATAAAAAATACTAATATATGCATAAAATTGAGCTATTTAAAATGAAATAAATACTACTGTTTTTATGTAAACCAGAATTATTGCTACTTTTTTTAATTAGTATTATTCTGTATTTATGATTCATGTAATTAGCATAATACGTGTTTAGTTCTTTTCTTTAAAATAAGGGTAATCTTTAATTTTTACAATTTATAGCGGACAGAATATTTATTTGTGGCAATTACTACTGTAATGTAATATAAAATTTTACATAAAGGTTTTTAATAAGTGTGTAAATTTGTCTTAACTAGATTATGAATACAGATATTAAAACTATAGTTTGTTGCTCAGATTATGAAAAAGATATTGATAACATCTATAATTGTACTGTCATCAGTATATTGCTTTAGTCAGACAGATACTTTCAGGGATACCATAAATGTAAACACCTTGAATAAAACCAAGCAAGAGAATAATTTCGTTCGGGTTGACACAATGAAAACTTTGATGGGTGATTATGCTAATTTCAAAATGGAAGATAATCATTTGACAATGCTTGAATCTTCTTCATCCAATCAGTTGACCATTGGTTTAAAAAAGAAGAAAAATCATAATGAAAATCTGGAATGGGTGAAAATTGCCGGATTATACACTGCTTCGGTTATCTTAAATGCCATGGGTGATGCGTTAAATAATAGCAATAGGAAAACTGTAGGTCATATGTGTAATGGAGCTTCTATAGGCTTACTTGTAGCTTCTCCTTTTTTAGTAAAATATAATACAAAGAAATGGTATTGGTATTTGGCTTCATACGTGTCGTTAAGAGTTGGTTTATTTGATGCAACTTATAATACTGTAAAGGGATTACCACTTAATTTTACAGGAACAACTTCACCCACCGACATTACGTATAATAAAATGGAAATTAATCCTAATTTTACCCGCTCGCTTTGTCTGACTCTTGGAATGTCTATACCCATAGTGCTTTTGTAGAATTTATATTAATAGTTATGCTTCTTCTTTTTGAAAAATTCATTCCACAATCCCCAAAAAATCACTAATTTACTCCCCTTCTATTATAGTTTTGTAAAAAATATCGTATCTTTGCGCGCGAAAATAATAGATGTTTAAAAAAGAAAAATGTAATTTTATGAATGTAGTTACAAAAACTATCACATTGGGTGATGGTCGTACCATTTCAATTGAAACAGGGAAATTGGCTAAACAGGCTGATGGAGCTGTAATGGTTCGCATGGGCGATACCATGCTTTTGGCAACAGTTTGTTCTGCCAAAGATGCTGTACCCGGAACGGATTTTATGCCGTTATCGGTCGATTATAAAGAAAAATTTGCCTCTTCAGGTCGTTTTCCGGGCGGTTTCCTTCGTCGCGAAGGTCGTGCTTCGGATTACGAAATTTTAGTTTCACGCCTTGTTGACCGCGCTTTGCGCCCTTTGTTCCCCGATGATTTTCACGCTGAGACTTTTGTAACTGTAACCATGTTCTCAGCCGATGGTGTTGATATGCCAGATGCATTGGCCGGCTTAGCTGCTTCGGCTGCTTTAGCGGTTTCGGATGTACCTTTCAACGGTCCTATTTCCGAAGTTCGTGTAGCTCGCGTTAATGGAGAATTTGTAGTTAATCCAACTTTCGAACAATTGGAATCGGCCGATATGGAAATCATGGTTGCTGCCACGCTTGATAATATCATGATGGTGGAAGGCGAAATGAAAGAAGTGAGCGAAGATGATTTGTTGGCTGCAATGAAAGTGGCTCATGAAGCTATCAAAGTTCAGTGTCAGGCTCAGATTGAACTAATGGAAGAGGTTGGTAAATCGGTAAAACGAGTATACTGCCACGAAGAAAATGATGAAGATCTGAAAAAAGATATTTGGGCAAAAACTTACGATAAAGCGTATGTATTGGCCACTGCTTGTAATACAGACAAACATTCCCGAAGCGATAACTTTGAAGCTGTAAAAGCTGAATATATTGCTGCATTAGATCCTGAAGTTGCTGCGGCTAAAAAAGGATTGATAAGCAAATATTACCACGATGTTGAAAAAGAAGCTATGCGTCGTTCTATCCTGGACGAAGGTAAACGCCTCGACGGTCGTAAAACTACGGAGATTCGTCAAATTTGGTCGGAAGTTGACTATCTTCCCGGAACTCATGGTTCGGCAATCTTCACCCGTGGTGAAACTCAATCGTTGACAACAGTTACATTGGGTACCAAGATGGATGAAAAATTAGTTGACGAAGCATTGATTCGTGGCAAAGAACGTTTCTTGTTGCACTATAACTTCCCACCATTTTCTACCGGTGAGGCTCGCGCTTCTCGTGGTGTAGGTCGTCGCGAAGTTGGTCATGGTAATTTGGCGCTACGTGCATTGAAAAACATGATTCCTGATAACTATCCATACGTTGTGCGTGTCGTTTCCGATATTTTGGAATCGAACGGATCTTCTTCAATGGCTACGGTTTGTGCCGGAACATTGGCGTTGATGGATGCAGGTGTACAAATCAAGAAACCTGTTTCGGGTATTGCCATGGGATTGATTTCTGAAAATAAAGGTAAAAACTTTGCGGTTCTATCTGATATTTTGGGGGATGAAGATCATCTGGGCGATATGGACTTCAAGGTAACCGGAACGAAAGACGGTATTACGGCTACTCAAATGGATATCAAGGTTGACGGACTTTCGTACGAAATTTTGGAAACTGCCCTGAATCAAGCTAAAGCAGGTCGTATGCATATTTTGGGGAAAATACAGGAAACATTGGAAGCTCCCCGTGCCGATATGAAACCAAACGCTCCTCGCATTGTGGTTATGTTTATTCCGAAAGAAATGATTGGTGCAATTATCGGACCTGGTGGAAAAATTATTCAAAACATGCAAGCTGAAACAGGTGCTGTTATCACTATCGAAGAACAAGGTGACCAGGGACGTGTGGAAATTGCTGCTAACAATAAAGCTGCTATCGATGCTGCCATTTCTAAAATTAAAGGTATCGTAGCGATTCCTGAAATTGGCGAAACGTATCCTTCGAAAGTAAAATCGGTGATGCCTTACGGTGCATTTGTTGAATTTATGCCAGGCAAAGAAGGTTTACTTCATATCTCGGAAATTGACTGGAAACGCATTGAAACAATGGATCAGGCTGGAATTAAAGAAGGCGATATGATTGATGTGAAACTGCTGGAAATCGACCAAAAGACCGGAAAATTCAAGCTTTCTCGCAAAGCATTGATGCCTCGTCCTCCTCGTGAAGAAAAACCAAAAGCAGAATAAGTTGATAATTGGCAATTAAATAAAAGAGCAGCAATCCTAAAGGGTTGCTGCTCTTTTATATATTATATTCTCAAAGGATATTAAGAACTTCTTCCAGACTTTTAATCTGGTAAGTTGCGTTGTTTGTAGAGTCAGGAGTTGATTGAGGATTGAAATAAATCTGGTCAATTGCAGCATTTTGAGCACCAACAATGTCGGCCTCATAACTATCACCAATCATAATTGTTTCGGCAGCAATTGCATTATTTAATTTTAGCGCATACTGAAAAATCTGTTTGTCGGGTTTTAAAGCTCCGGCTGCTTCCGAAAGCACTACATGTGCAAAGTACTTTTCTATCCGGCAACTATGCAGCTTTTTATATTGAACCTCTACAAAGCCGTTGGAGACAATCGTGAGTGGATATTTCGGATAGAGATAATCCAACAATTCTTTTGCATGTGGAACAAGTGCAGTTCTGGAAGGTAACATATCAAGGTACTCAATTCCGATTTGTTTTGCCAGCTCCGAATTGTTTATTCCCACCTGAACCAGAGGATGAAGGAATCGCTCTAAAGATAAAGCCTCTTTGGAAATTGTGCCTTTGCCATACTGTTCCCACAGTTCCACATTTTTTTTTGCGTAGATGCTGAAATATTGTTCAAAACTATCAAAAAACTGACCTAAATTCCTATTGTCGTAAATTTCATGCAGAGAAGATTTTGCATTAGCATGAAAATCCCAAAGAGTATCATCTAAGTCGATAAAAATATTTTTATAATTCATAATTTATAGTAGTGTTCAAATGAGTTATTTTGTAAAACAATAATGCGCTTTCCGGTGTGGAAAACGCATTGTTGTTTGTATCGATAAATTAAATGTTGTATTTAATTCTTATTCCACTTCGATAACCAAATACTTACTTATGCTCCAAAAACTATCAGTGTCAACAATGATTAAAACAAAGTTGCCGTTTTGTTTTTCTAAGGTGTATGAAGATTTTGGATGATTGGTAAGAATCTTGGCATGAGTTGAATATAACGGAATTGATTTGGTATTTCTTGAATCTATTTTGACGAAATAATTCTTATTAAAGTCTCGTTGAAGAACCTTTTGCGAACTGAATAATCCATCTGTAGTGACAATATTTTGTTTTTTTAATTCTGCCATTGTTCCAAAAACATACCAGGCTGAATGAATGGTTTCGTCTTGTTCTTTAATTTTTGAGTCTTTTGTTTTATTTTCGGTAGAGATATCATCAATGTTTTTATTCATATTAGTCACTTTGTTATCTAATTGAACTATAATTGAATCTTTCTGGGCTATTTCGGCTTGCAAAAGAGCTACTTTTGAAGTTTCTTCTTCCAGTGATTTAGTTAGACGCGAAATGGTATGTTCTAATTGCGAAGATCTGAATGCACTTTTTTTGATTTTTGATTTTAGGCGCGCAAGTTCATCTTTGTTAGATTGAAGCATCTCGTTCAGGTACGACATGTCTTCGTTAATTTTAGTTCGCATATCATCATTCAATTCTTTTCCAACTGGTTGAATTGAAATTGTATTTTCTGTACTTTTGATTTTTTCTATGTTTTGCTCAATTTGATTCATAGCAGAAAAATAACCGTCAACTTCCTGTTGAAGTTTCAGTTTTGCATTTTGTAATGAATCGTTTTGAGCTTGTAATGCTTTATAATCAGCTGATTGTCTTCCGCAAGATGTTAGGAAAGTTAATGATATTGTTAAAATTAAAAATGTAGATTTCATAATCAAGCGAATATTAAAATGAAATTTTTGAGAATCTATAATTAGTTAAATAAGCTGTGTGATTTTTCTCAATTTTCAACCACAAAGGTAATTTTATTCTTCTAATCCTGCAACAATTAGTACAATTTCACCTTTCGGATTATGTTCGGTAAAATATTGGATTAATTCGGATAAAGTACCTCTTTTAGTTTCTTCGAAAAGTTTTGAAATTTCACGCGAAACAGATGCTTTTCGTTCATTACCAAATACTTCGGAGAGTTGTGTCATGGTTTTTAGTAATCGAAAAGGTGATTCGTAAAAGATCATTGTTCGAGTTTCGGAGGCTAAATCGTTTATTTTTGTTTGTCGACCCTTTTTCTGTGGTAAGAATCCTTCAAAACAAAACCGGTTGTTGGGCAATCCGGATGCTACCAAAGCTGGAACAAAAGCTGTTGCGCCAGGCAAACATTCTACATCAATTCCATTTTCGACACATGCTCGAACTACTAAAAAACCAGGATCGGAAATAGCCGGCGTTCCTGCATCGGAAATTAATGCAACTATCTGACCAGTTTTTATCCTTTCAACTATATTTTCAACTGTCTTGTGCTCGTTGAACTTATGATGAGACTGCATGGGAGTTTTTATGTCGAAATGTTTCATCAAAAAACCGCTGGTTCGCGTGTCTTCAGCCAAGATTAAATCAGCATTCTTTAACACCCGGATAGCGCGAAAAGTCATGTCTTCAAGGTTTCCAACCGGTGTTGGTACTACGAATAGTTTCATGCAGAAGTGTATATTTTATATTTTAGAATGGATAAAATGGAGTTTCAGTGCTTTTCATTTATAGTAAGACATTAAAGAAATCGTCTTCTGACAATTTGCAAGAATTCTTCTACGGTTTCGCTTTCCAAATCCCAACTATATTTTGATTGTAGAAAGGATTGAACTTCTTCCAATGTAGCCAGCTGGTTGATGTAATTTAAAGTTTTATTCATGTCTTCACCATTCCCATGGAACAACTCCCGCTGAAAACGAAACCGATCGCCTATATTTAGTGCTTGTTTTATGTCCTCTATCTTCTTATTTGCCAGTGAGGAGCTTAGTGAAGTTTCCGTTTTTGATAGTAAATCATTTCTAAGTTGCGAGTTTACTGCAATTTTTTCGTTTAGTATAATCTTTTCTGATTCAATTTTAACTTCTTTGTCTGCAGACCCAGCATTATATTCTAAAACAGATTTTTGTTCAATTACTCCTGGAATTTCAACGATATCTTCTTCTGAATTAATACTTTCTGTGTCAACGCTTTTAGGTTCAGAGACTAATGTATTTAAAGCATTTTTTGTTTCAGGTTCAGTTATTTCATCTACTTTAGGTGTGCTTCCAATTTTTATCTCTTCAGGTTTGAACTCAGATAATTGTAGAATATATTGTTGAATATCATCTGTTTTTCGTTGAGCCAATAGAATGATGGATTTTGGAAATTCAGTCATTTCCATAAACCCTTCGGTAATCATTTCAAGTTCCTGAATGTTCTTCCGGAGCAATGTAACCAATAATTTTCTGTTCATATCTTTTTTTATAAAAACATTTTACATGCTTGTTATTTTTTTATCTTTGCAGGAATTACTTAGCTTGGATTGTTGTAATAAATATCAAAAAAGCCGCTGTAAAGGTACAATAATCAATAGAGAAAAGAAATAAAATAGGACTAATTTTCAATAAAATACTATGATTTATTCTGAAATAAACCATCCTAATCAACAAAAGCGTGGTACAATTGAAGTTATTTGCGGATCAATGTTTTCCGGCAAAACTGAGGAGTTGATTAGACGGTTGAAACGAGCTAATTTTGCAAAACAACGTGTTGAAATTTTTAAACCAAAAATTGATACGAGATACTCTGAAGACGATGTTGTTTCGCATGATAAGACAACTATACGCTCTACTCCTGTGGAATCTTCAGGCAGTATTTTATTAATGTCAGGTGATGTTGATGTTATTGGAATTGATGAAGCTCAATTTTTTGACGATGGGCTGGTTGATGTTTGTACTCAACTTGCAAATCAGGGGGTCAGGGTTATTATTGCCGGATTGGACATGGATTTTAAAGGTGTGCCTTTTGGACCAATGCCTGCACTTTGTGCAGTTGCTGAGGACGTTTATAAAGTACATGCAATTTGTGTTCGTTGTGGCGCGTTGGCTTATGTTTCACACAGGTTAGTAGAAAGCGATAAACGTGTTTTATTGGGCGAAATGGCCGAATACGAGCCAATCTGTAGAGATTGTTTCAACAAAACAAAAGGTTGATTGTTTATTTTTATATTGTTTAAAGGATTATTAAATTTGTAGTTTATCAAACTGATTAAATGTAAATTTTGAATATGAAATCAAAGCCTTATACTTTTGACCGAGTAGTGAGAATGATAATTGGGTTGTCAATTCTTGCTTTTATATTTTTGTTAGTTACACGTTTAAGTAATGTATTGCTGCCATTTTTAATAGCCTGGTTGTTAGCATATTTATTGCAACCTTTTGTGTCTTTTTTTCAACATAAATTAAAATTTAAAAGCCGTGTGCTATCAATAATTGCAACTCTTATTCTTTTTCTTGGAACAATATCCGGAATTATTTGGATGTTAGCGCCAATCATAAGTGCTGAAATTCAAAAGGCTTCAAAATTAATAAGTATTTATAGCCAGAGTCTTAGTTTAAACTCTTTCCTGCCGGTGACTTGGCAATATCAAATTCAGCACTATCTTGCCCATTTGGATGTTCAAACTCTTTTAAAAGATGAAAATGTGGTGTCGGCTATTAAAAAACTTGCACCTCAATTGTGGGATTTTATAAACGGGTCGTTGGATTTTGTTCTTGGGTTTGCAGTTGTGATAATTGTATTTTTATACCTGATTTTCATATTGTTGGATTATGAGAAGATTTCAGCTGGCATGCTCGGAATTATTCCTTCAAAATATAAAACTTTAATTACAGAAATAATCACTGATTTAGAAACTGGGATGAATCGGTATTTTAGAGGTCAGGCTTTAATTGCGTTAATAGTTGGAACTTTATTTGTTATAGGATTTAGTATAGTAGGTCTTCCAATGGCAATTGTGATGGGGCTTGTTATCGGAGTTTTGAATATGGTCCCTTACCTCAAAATTACAGCTATTATTCCAAGCATAATATTAGGTTTGCTTCAGTCTGCAGAAACAGGTCAGAGTTTTAGTTCCATTTTAATAGGCATAGCAATAGTCTTTGTTGTTATTCAATCAATTGAAGATATGATTCTTACGCCCAAAATAATGGGAAAAGTAACTGGGTTGAATCCAGCTGTCATTTTACTTTCACTGTCAATTTGGGGGTCACTTATGGGAATGGTGGGGTTAATTATTGCTTTGCCTATTACCACACTTGTAATTTCGTATTACAAACGTTTTGTATTAGATGAAAATAATCCTGTACAAAAAGAAGTTGCTACTGTGGAACAAATAACAAAAACCGAGGTTTAAATAAACTCACTCATTCTTTTAAGAGTTGCAGTAGTCTCTGTCTTATTTTTCGTCAATTTTTATATCTCTGATCATTAGCTGAATAGAGGAATTTCCATTGAATGAGTTTTCCTCGATGGTATAGCAGATATCAAGCGGATTCAATGCTTTTAAATGGTCGTTATATTCATGCATTCTAAATGCAATTCCATTAATAACATTTTCGGAACTCGAATCTATGAGTTCGAGTTTTAAATGTTCTTGCTCTTTGCCAACCAAGCGACTTGTGCCGTAATCAAACACCTTTTTTGAAACAAAAATTGGTTTCATGTTTCCCGGGCCAAAAGGTCCAAATTGTTTTAAAACACGGAAAAATTTGGGTGTAATGTCCTTAAATTCAAGAATAGCATCAATATCAATTTGTGGGTAGGTTTGTTCCAATAGAATATTTTCAGAAACAAATTGTTCGAATCTTTCTGTGAAAGCTGCTACGTTTTCTTCCTTCATGGACAAACCAGCCGCATACATATGTCCTCCAAAGTTTTCCAGCAAATCGCGGCAAGAATCTATTGCTTTGTAAATATCGAAGCCCAAGACAGAACGTGCAGACCCCGATGCTAATCCATTGGAATTTGTCAACACAATACTGGGTTTGTAATATTCTTCCGACAGGCGTGAGGCAACAATTCCAATTACACCTTTATGCCAGTCGGGTTTATGAACCACAATTGATTTCCGGTTTTTATAACGCGGATCTGCTGCAATGAGTGCAATGGCTTCGTCGGTGATGTTTTTGTCTAAATCTTTTCTGTCGTTGTTGTACTCGTTAATTGTATCACTTTTTTCTTTAGAAAAAATATGGTCGCTTGAAACCAACAGCTCTACTGCTTCAGAGGCAAGTTTCATTCTCCCAGAAGCATTGATACGCGGTCCTATTTTGAAAACGATGTCACTGATAGAAATTTCTTTATCGGCCAATCCACATACTTCGAGGATTGCTTTCAGTCCAACACTCGGGTTTGAGTTGATTTGTTTTAGTCCATAATAAGCTAAAATTCTGTTTTCTCCGGTAATTGGCACAATATCCGAAGCAATGCTCAAAGCTAATAAATCGAGTAAGGGAGTGAGCTGAGAGAAATCAATGTTGTTGGTAATTGCAAATGCTTGCATCAGCTTAAATCCAACTCCACAGCCCGAAAGATGTTTGTATGGATAATTACAGTCAATTCTTTTTGGATCTAGAACAGCAACAGCAGGCGGTAAAACTTCATCAGGGGTGTGATGATCGCAAATGATGAAATCAACGCCTAAGCTATTTGAATAAGTGACTTTTTCAATAGCTTTAATACCACAGTCGAGTGCAATAATTAGTTTAAAGTCATTGGTTGCGGCATAATCAATCCCCAGTATAGAAATTCCATATCCTTCGTTATATCTATCAGGAATGTAAAAGTCAATGTTGATGTAGAATTGTCTAAGAAATTTATAAACTAATGAAACAGAAGTAGTTCCATCTACGTCATAATCACCGTAAACAAGAATTTTCTCGTTTTTTTGCATAGCCGTTGTCAATCTGTTGACTGCTTTTTGCATGTCGGCCATTAAAAAAGGATCGTGCAAGTCATTCAAATCAGGTCGAAAGAAACTGCGTGCATTTTCGAAGGTCAGAATATCTCGCTGAACTAACAATTGGGAAAGTAAGGGACTAATACTAAGTTCTTCTGCTAATCGTTTTTGTATTTCAATTTGTTGTTCTGTGAGAGATCTGTAAGACCATATATTTATCATTGTGTTATATTTTTCATCTTTGTATTGAAGATAATTAACTCTTCAACTTGATTAAACAGTTATTTTTCAAACTCAAAAAAACATTCAACACCACATAATAACAAGCTTATTCAATGCTGTAAAAGTAAAGAAAATTTTTCAAATCTACAACCTAAACACTTGGATGTTCAACAAACCATTTCAGAAACCGTAGCGAGTTGATAATAATATTATCTTTGTTACATCTATTCTGAATAATGAAGAAATAATTCGTATTTTTTTGCGTTGACTTATGTTGGGTTATAGTAGATTCGAAAAATAGAATTTCGTTCGTGTTAAAATTTAAAACTGTATTTACATGCAAGAAGAAATAAAGAAAACAATTGAAATATTGCGTGCAGGTGGCGTAATTCTCTACCCAACTGATACAGTGTGGGGCTTAGGATGTGATGCTACGAATGAAAGTGCAGTAAAACGTATTTTTGCGATTAAAAAAAGGGCTGATACCAAAGCAATGTTGGTTTTGATTGACAGTGCTGCTAAATTGCAATCATATGTAGAAGAAATCCCTGATATGGCCTGGGATTTAATTGAAATGAGTGAAAAGCCCTTGACAATCATATATCCACAAGCCAAAAATTTGGCATCCAATTTGGTTGGTGATGATAAATCAATTGGAATTCGGGTTACCAACGAACCTTTTTCAAAAAGTCTTTGTGCGCAATTTCGAAAACCTATAGTCTCCACTTCGGCAAATGTGACTGGAAATGCAACTCCATTAAATTTCAAACAGATTTCGGATGAAATTAAGTTGGCCGTGGATTATATTGTAAATTTTCGACAAAATGATGTGTCAGAACCGAAGCCATCTTCCATTATTAAGTTGGGAAAAGGAAATGTTTTCCAATTAATCAGAGAATAATTCTATGAATAAAAATTTACTCATTCAGAAATATATTCTTTTCGATATGTTAGCTGCCATTCTGGTGTGGGTGGGTTTTGTTGTGTTCAGGAAAACAATAAATAACATTTATAGCTTTGATGGAATAAACGTATTTTTCCCAAATTACGATTATTTCAGCAGTCTAATTCTTTTTCCGTTTTATTGTATTTTTATTCATTATTTGTCGGGTTTTTATTTAAATCCACATAAAAAACTCAGAATAAGTGTTATTATTAGCACTTTGTCTTCCTCAGCAATTATTTCATTTTCTGTTTTTTTTATTTTTAAACTCAGGGATGTTACTGTTTCTTACGAATATTTTTATTTCTCATTATTAGTGTTATTTGGGCTTATATTTTGTTTTACATTCCTGTTTCGGAATTTAATTTATTCACAAATGCAGCATAATTACAAAATTAAGAAATGGACGATTAACACACTCATCGTTGGAATTGGGGATAATGCCAAGAAAATTGCTAATGACATTGAACAATATTCATTTCAAAACACCATAATTGGATTTGTTTCAACAAATAAAAAAGTAAGTGTGCCGACAGTTAAAATTCTTGGTAACATATCTCAAATTGCCTCAATCATTGAGAAATATGATATTAAAGAAACAATAGTTGTGCTCGACAATGATGCAGATGAAAAAGATCTTTTTAAAGTCATAAATTTGCTTTATCGGTTTGATGTTGATATCCAATTTACTCCGCGCCTGTTTGAAATATTAGTTGGAAGTGCGCAGATTAATAATGTGGCATTAAGTCCATTGGTGAACATAACAAAGTCATCAATGTCGGATTGGCAAGTAAGTATAAAACGTTTATTTGACATCGTCGTCTCGTTAATTTCACTGATTCTGCTTTCTCCATTTCTTTGCTACTTTGGTTTCAGGATAAAGAAGGACTCCAAAGGTCCTGCTTTTTATAAGCAGGAACGAATTGGTAAATACGGTAAACCTTTTGAAATTTTAAAATTCAGGACAATGTATTTGGGCTCCGAAAGTGGAATCCCGAAGTTGAGCAGTGCAAACGATGATAGAATTACACCAATAGGAAAAGTATTACGTAAGTATAGAATAGATGAAATTCCTCAATTCTGGAATATCTTGAAGGGTGATATGAGTCTGGTTGGACCTCGCCCTGAAAGGCGATTTTATATTAATAAAATTATGGAGCAAGCTCCGTATTATTGTTTGCTTTATAAAGCAAGACCAGGATTAACTTCTTGGGGACCAATAAAAATTGGGTATTCCGATACCGTTGAAAAGATGATTGAACGCTTAAATTACGATGTTATTTATATTGAAAACATGTCGTTAATGACTGATATAAAAATTCTGATATATACATTAGAAATAATTTTTAAGGGCAAAGGAGTATAATGAATTTTCAGTAGTCATATTTCATCCGGTTTACTGAGATTGTAAAAAGAAGAATTAATATAAGTTGGTGCACCAGAGCGGATTGAAAAAAAAGAGGAACAATTCTTTAAAATTGCCCCTCTTTAAAAGTTGAAATAAAATTATTCCGTAGGTTTCATAACTACTTCCATCACATTTCCTTGTGAAACTATACTTTTCAGTGTTGCCTGAATTTTTTCAGAAGTTAAAGCTTCAACTGATGCTTTGTAATCGCTTACCAGATTAATTTTGTCCTGATAGTAACGTTGCACTGTACTTTGCCACCAGCTATTTTCAGCAATATCTTCGGTATATTTCTTCAACATATTTTCTTTTACTTTTTGTAAATCATCTGTAAGCGGTCCTTTTGTCAGAATATCGTTCACTTCAGAATAAATAATTGCTATTAGTTTTTCTTGTTTAACAGGGTCAGTGTCAAACTGCATCATTAATGTTGCTTCATCTATAGGTGTATTATTTATACTGCCACGCACTCCTACTCCATACGATCCTCCTTCTTTTTCGCGTATACTTTCGGTGTAGCGTATCGTCAGGATATTTCCAATAGCTGTTACTGCTGTTCTGTTTGCAACATTGTAGGGCATTGTTGCACTGAATAAAATGAAGTTTGATGCTTTTTTAATTTTCATTTCTTTGGTGAAATGATTATTCACTTTGCCTTTTGGGAAACGTATATTATTGTCGGTAAATTTTTCATTGCCTTTTGTCGATTTTAACCCACCCAAATAAGTGCAAATTTCATTTTTCACCTTCTCATTTGTAGGATCGATATTGCCAGTGAAAATAAAGGTAAAATTAGCCGGGGTGGCAAATCGTTCTTTGAAAATAGCTAATGCTTTATCCTGGTCAATCTTATCCAAAGTGTTTAAACTCATAATCACTGTTCGTGGATTATGGTCAGTAGCTGTTAAATTGATTGAATCAGAGAAGGCTTTACGAGGATCGCTAGCTCCATTGGCTAAACTTGCCCGGTACATATTCATCATGGCTTTAAAAGCATTATCATCTTTTCGTACAGCGGTAAAATTAAGATAGATCAACTGTAACATAGTTTCAAAATCTGTAACCGAAGAATTACCTGAGAAACCTTCTTCGTAACCACTAATTGAAGGGGTAACAGTTGCAATTTTTCCGGTAAGTATCTTGTCCAAATCTATTTGGTTATAATTTCCCAATCCATTGTTTTGTACTATAGCGGCTGCCAGTGTCCCGGAAGGAAGGTCAGCTATATTTTTTATTTTTGAAAGTCCTCCTTCGCCAAATGCAGTTAATAGAATCTCATCTTTTTTAAATGTGGTAGGTTTGAAAACAACTTTCACACCATTATTTAATACCCATTCGGTTGTTCCGAGTAACTTATTTTCAGATATTTTACTTATTTTGCCTGCCACAGGAACTTTTTCAATCAGCGGTTTGTTTAAGGTTTCTTCTACTTTCTGAGTTAATTGAACTCTTCTTGAATTATCAATGGCTGCACGAATTTGGTCTTCGGTTGGTATTTTTACAGCTTCTTTGTCGGGTGCCATAATAGATACTATCATATCTGTATCAGTTACATATGATTTTGCCACTTGATTTACCATATCCATTTTCAATTGAGGTAATATCATTTGTGCAGTTTTATATTCCCATTCTATTCCTGGAATTGGTTCCTGATTCAAGAAGTTACGAACATATTCCTCTACTAAATCATTGTTTTTTTGATTATCCCTTTCGTTATAAGCTTTCTCAAGATTTTTAAGATAGTCAATTTTTGCACGTTCCAATTCTGAGTTGGTAAATCCAAAACGTTTCACTTTTTCTGCTTCTAAGAGGATGGCGTTAAGTCCTTCCAATTCCTTACCTTCTTTTGGAATTGCAATTAATTGAAATGCATCTTCGGATTTTACCAATTCACCATATCCGGCATATCCTGCCACAAATGGAGCATCTGCTTGTTGAGTAATTTCTTCGAAACGGTAGCCCATCATTAACGAAATAAGATTATTAAGAGTGCTGAATGCATACCCGTTCATCGACAATTTTACTTCGTCTGGTAGTTTCTTGTGCTTGTATTCAAGCTCAATTCTTGTTACGCGAGCTTCTTTGTCTTTCACAATTGAAACAATCGGTTTTTGATTGTCTATAATAGGGAAAATTGTACGTTCTGCTTCATTTTCCTTTTTAGATATGTCGGAAAATAAGCTTTTAATTTTTGCTTCTACTTTATCAACATCTATATCTCCAACAATTAAAATTGCCTGTAAATCCGGACGATACCATTTTTTGTAAAAATCACGAATCGTTTTATGTTTAAAGTTATTGATAATGGCAGTATCACCAATTACATCGCGGATGGCATATTTTGAACCCGGATATTTCAGTTTATTCGATTCTTTCCACATCCGTCGTTCAGCTCCTGCACCCTGACGCCATTCTTCACGTATTACTCCACGCTCTGCATCAATTTCAGAATCTTCTAATGAAATATAACTCGACCAATCGTGCAAAACTAATAATGCACTATCAACAATGCCTTCACGAGTGGTTGGAACATCCGAAAGATTATAAACCGTTTCGTCCAATGCTGTATGTGCATTAATATCAGCTCCGAATTTAACGCCAACGTTTTCCAAAAAATTAATTATACCTTTTCCCGGGAAATTTTTTGTGCCATTAAAAGCCATATGTTCCAGGAAATGTGCCAGTCCATTTTGATCGTCATTTTCGAGAATTGCGCCAACATTTTGAGCAATGTAAAAATCGGCTCGCTGTTTTGGCTCTTTATTTGCGCGAATGTAATACGTTAGGCCGTTATCTAACTTCCCGTAACGTACCTTCGGGTCAATCGGAATTGGTTGAAACTGTTGAGCTCCTACAAATGCTGATGCTGCCAGCAATAAGCATAAGGAAATCAATCTAAAAAGATTTCTTTTCATAATTTAATTTTTAAATAGTTGATTGTTTTATGGAATAATGTTTTTGTGTTAATTGTCATACAAAGAAAAGTAATTTTTTTGAATTAACAAAATCAATTTGTTATTTGCCAATAATTATTTAATCGAACCAACAATTTATCTATATTTTAAACTCAAACTATCGCTTGTATATAGCAAATTATTAATTGCTAAATTGTACTTTTGTCGATTAAAATATAAAAACACTATGTCTGAACAATTGTTTATAATGCCCGGTGCAGGGAAAAATGAAATGTATGAGACCTTGCTACCACAGCTGAGTTCACTCGTTTCGGGTGAAACAGATTTAATTGCTAACTTGGCCAATATTTCAGCCGCATTGCACAATACATTTGGCTGGTGGTGGGTAGGTTTTTATTGGATAAAAAATAATGAATTAGTTCTTGGTCCTTTTCAGGGTCCGATTGCCTGCGCACGAATTAAATTTGGAAAAGGTGTTTGCGGAACTGTATGGAAGGCTGAAAAAAGTTTGCTGGTTCCCGATGTAAATGCTTTCCCCGGTCATATTGCTTGTAGTAGCAGTTCAGTTTCCGAAATTGTGGTTCCTGTTTTTGATAAAGAGAATAAAGTTGTAGGAGTGTTGGACGTTGACAGCGAAAGGTTTGATGTACTCGATGAGACTGATGTTTATTATTTGGAAAAGGTTGGTAGGATAATTACAACTATATTATAAAGCAAAAATGCCATTCTTCAATGGAATGGCATTTTTTATTTTCAAATGACTTGCTTTCTACTTCAAAGCATCAATATTCTCTTGATTTTCTATGCTTTTTGCACCCGGTAAATACAAACTTTCAATTCGGGTGGCATATCGTTCTTCTACTTTTCCCCGCATAATTTTCATGGTACTGTTTACCAGTCCGTTTTGTTCGGTAAATGCATCTCCAATAACGGCAATTGCAGCCGGCAACCACCGCTCAGGAAACATTCCTTCGTATTTACCTCCGTTGCGATATTCGTTAATTTCGCGCTGAAGTTTATTTAAAGCCAATGCTTTTGCATCTGGTGAATCCCAGTTCAGTTCAGGTTTTTTTCGTTTTACATAACGTTTAAGGGCTTCTTTGTTTGGAACAATCAAAGCGGCAGTATATGGATTCTGATTGTTATAAAGAACTACCTGATCGATAAAATGAGAATTGTCGGCAAGTGATTCTTCAATGCCTTCGGGACTATATTTTTCTCCATCACCGGAAATAAGCAAACTCTTGAAGCGACCTACAACATACAAAAATCCATCATTATCCATATAGCCCATGTCGCCTGTATGCAACCAACCATCAATGATTGTTTCCGAAGTTGCTTTCTCATTTTTGAAATAGCCTGCCATAACGTTTTCGCCTTTGATGATAATCTCACCTTTCTCAAAATTTGGCAATGAGTTTCCTTCCGAATTGCAAATTTTCAGCTCCATTGGTTTTACCAAATATCCCGACGAACCTAATTTGTGATTTCTTAATCCGTTGGAAGAAATAATGGGAGTGGCTTCGGAGAGCCCATAACCTTGAAACATAGGAATACCTATTGCATAATAAAACCGTTGTAAATCAATGTCGAGCAATGCTCCACCTCCGACAAAAAAGTCAAGTTCACCTCCAAAACCTTCCCTGATTTTTGAAAAGATAATTTTATCAAACAATTTCAATAAAGGTTTTTTTAAAATTTGGAATCCTTGTCCTTTATTGTATCCTTCTTTATTATAGGAATAGGATAGTTTCAGAGCTGTATTAAATAACCAGTTCACCACCGCACCCTGTGCCCGAATACCTCCTTCTATGTTTTTTTTAAAACTCTTGGCTAAAGCCGGCACACTGAGTAATAAATTTGGTTTTAACTCTTTGATATTAATTGGGATATTCTTTAGTGTTTCCATTCCGGTTTTTCCGCTTTGTACTGTTCCAACACTGGCACCCGATGCCATAAAGCTATAAAACCCTGCAACATGTGCAAAACAGTGATCGAGTGGTAAAATCAAAAGAGTTCTGTATGTGGTGGGTATGTTCATTAAGGTCAATGCCTGTTCCACATTTGCAGTATAATTTCGATGTGTCAACATAATACCTTTTGGATCGGCAGTGGTTCCTGAGGTGTAACTGATATTTGCTAAATCATCTGGCTTTATTGCTTTAGCTCTATTGCTTACTACATCGGGGAACTTACTTAAATGTCCTTTGCCTTTTTCAATTAATTCGATCAGCGAAACTTCAGTTGATTCGTAATCGGGTTGTTCATCAAATACTACAACTTTTTTAACTAAAGGCAATTCTTTTATAATTGTCCTGATTTTTTTCAATTGACTCCCTGAAACAAGAATATAACTGGCTTCGGAATGCGTTAACCGAAAAACCAAATCGTTGCTTTCTTCCAGTTTTATTGATAAAGGTACATTGATGCATCCGGCGTGAAGTATTGCAAGTTCTCCTATAATCCATGCATTTCGACCTTCCGAAAGGAGTGCTATCCTATCTCCGGTTTCAACCCCCAACTGAATTAGTCCGGCTGCTAATAAATGTGTTTGTATTTTTGTTTCATGATAGGTGGTAGGTACAAATTCCGTCGTTATTTTTTCCCAAATAAAAGGATTCTCGGCATATTTTTCAACGCTTAAGTTCAGCAAATCGATAATTGTTGGCTTCATTAATATACTTCTTTTTAGTTTTAAAATTTAGAAGCTTTAGTTATTCTGATTCAGTAAACTTCTAAAAAACAGTTGTAAAGATAATTATTTTTTTCAAAAACTCATTTTAAATTTTCTGTTTTTTCTGGAACACACAACAAAGCCCGCTATGATGCGGGCTTATATTGTTAGTAAATTATCTGAAAATTATGGAGTCCCGAAGAAGAAATCGCATCTCCTGTTTGGTTTATATCTGATGCGTGGTTCCAAGATTTTTCCCTTTCCATTTGCAATTATATGATTTGCGGGAATCTTCCATATTTTAACTAATTCAGTCTTTACCCTTTCTGCACGCCTCTTGCTAAGGGTTTCATTATATGGATTTCTACCAATATAATCACAATAACCTCTGACCTCCACAAATAGGCTTGGTTCATCTTTCATTTTCTTTGCGATTTTGCTTATGGCAATCAGCGCATTGTCATCTAAGTCAATTCTGTCAAAGTCAAAATATACCGAAGGCACATCATCGCAAATAGTGTTGTTGGTATTATTATTGTTGTTCGTAGTAGTGTAATTCCCATTACTTATTGGATTCTGTTTATAAGCTCTACCCCAGAAATCAACAGCTGTGTTAGGAGGTGTATTTGGTTCCATATCTCGTACGTCTGGAACTCCATCGCCATCAGAATCAGGACCGTCGTTAGAAAGAATTTTTGCAATTGAATCTATCCTTTTACTCTGATTATCAACCTTTTTGTCTAATTTATGTAAATCAGCATCTAATTTTCTGATTTTCTCATTATTTAGTTTTGCTAATTGCAATCCCTCATCCGGTGAAAAATCATTCATTTTTAAATTTCTTAAATGATCTTTGTTTTTTGCATTTAGTTTATAGGTAAGAAATAATGACCCCATTGCAATGCGATCATTTGTAACACCTTGGTATGCTTTTACGCCTTCAAGATTGTCTTTTGTAAATGTAATATAGCGTGCTCTAAATCCAAGTGAAAAAGATTTACTGACATTATATTCAAATGTCATAGCTACCGGTATAGAACCGGCGTTTCCGTATGGAGGTGAAAGTGCTGTAGTATTAGGAACAGTTTTTACATCAAAATTATAATAAGCTAAGCCAAGTCCAAATGAGCCTGAAATGTAAAATTTAGAGTTAGTGTTGGGGAAAATTAAACGTGTAAAATTTATTGTGACGCTTAAATTTACATTGCTTAATTTTGTCTTAAAAGTATCCAGCGGACTTGTGTAAATCCCATTAAATGGTATGTTTAAATAATCGAGAGATAGTCCCCATATTGGATTTATTGCATATTCTAAGCTTAGTCCATATGTTAGATTTATGTCCGTTCTTACAAAAGGATCTGTTAATTGTTGAACGGCATCTCCATCAAATCTATTAATTCCAACTTCAGGTGAAAATGACCATCTCGAAAAATCCTTATTTTCCGGATAAACTATTATTGTAAGGAATATATAACAAATAAATATTAAAAATCTTTTCATGTATTTGAAAGGATTAAAACTCAGATCATATTAATAGACTAACACTCCTGAAGCTCCTAAAAACATGGGTCAAAGTTAATAATATATTTGATTTTTATGATTCATAAAATATTTTGTAATATTACATTTTATTACATGCTGGTTTCTAAATTTGTATAATCATATTATATATAAGTATATAAGTACGTTTTGTAAAAATTAAATTAGAGCCTTTACGAACGAAGATTTAGCACTTTATCGGGTCAAATTTAAGTAATTTATTGCCAAAAACAGCCATTAACAGGCTCTATTCCTTAGAAATATCGAATATTCATACTCTGGTAAATCAAATTAATATTGATCTATTTTACCATTTTGACCTTCTTTGTAGCCTCTAAATTTTCATTTCGGTACTTAACGCGCTCCACCACGTTTAATGCCAATTCTTTAAACGCAATAGATGTAATACTATTTTCATCATAAGCAATTGGTCTACCGGCATCACCACATTCACGAATGCTTTGCACTAATGGAATCTGTCCCAAAAGAGGAATGTTTAGCTCTTCTGCCAACCGTTTTCCACCATCCTTGCCAAAAATATAGTATTTGTTTTCAGGTAATTCAGCGGGTGTGAACCAAGCCATATTTTCTATTAAACCCAGAACCGGTACATTAATTTTATCGCCAGTATACATGTTTATTCCTTTTCGAGCATCAGCTAAAGCCACATCTTGGGGAGTTGTTACCACAATGGCACCGGTAATACTTAGCGTTTGTACAAGGGTTAAATGTATGTCACTGGTTCCTGGTGGTAAATCCATTACAAAAAAGTCTAATTCACCCCAGTCAGCGTCTGTAATAAGTTGTTTCAAAGCATTACTAGCTACCGGACCACGCCAAACCAATGCATTCTGCGGGTCAACAAAAAAACCAATTGAAAGGAGTTTAACACCATATTTTTCAATTGGAATAATTGATTGTCTGCCAGCATTTTCAATAATTTCAGGATGTGCATCTTCAACACCAAACATTTTAGGGATGGATGGTCCATGAATATCTGCATCGAGCAAACCTACTTTATAGCCAATTCCAGCTAAAGCTATGGCTAAATTTGAAGAAATAGTTGATTTTCCAACGCCACCTTTACCCGATGAAACTGCAATGATATTTTTTACATTTGGTAAAATTGAAGCAGGTTGTGGTTTAGGTACTTCTTTAGTAATGATATCAATATTCCCTTTAATATCAATGCTTTCATTTACATAAGTAAGAATGGCTTGTTCGGCAGCCTTTACAACTGATTTGGCAAAGGGATCATTCGCTTTCTCAAAAACCAATGAGAAAGAAACTTTATTCCCTTCAATATGGATATTATCTTGAACCATGCCCGATGAAACGATATCTTTTCCAGTTCCAGGATAGCGAACATGTTCAAGCGCAGCAAAAATTAATTTTGAATTGATTATCATTGAAGTTATATTTATTGTTAGAATTCAACTGTAACAAGTTTCTAGTTTAAAAGTTTTATCGTTATTCTTAGTAAAAATTAAAGCTCCGGATTATGACGTTTGCTTCTACCAAAACTTCGATAGGCATCGTGCTCTATTTCAGTTTCAGGTTCCATAAAATTAGTCCGTTTTTCAAGTAAAAATTGTATATATTTGATTGTCAGTCCACGATCCAACCATTGTTGCTCATAATAAGTTTTAATTTTTAAAATTGAATCCTGCAAATCGGAAGCGTATAAATTATCAGACAGAAATACGACAGGATAATTATTAACTTTTATCATTTCGCGGGTATAGGTAAACATAAAATTGCTGTCGGTTTTTAAATGAATTAAACCTTCGGGTTTTACGAACTGTTGGTAGGATTTCATGAAATTAGTAGCAGTCAGGCGTTTGGTTACTTTTTTCATTTGAGGATCGGGAAAAGTCAGCCAGATTTCACTTACTTCATTTTCAGCAAAGAAGTGATGTATCATTTCTATATTTGTGCGTAGAAAAGCAACATTTTTCATTCCTTTTTCAAACGAATCTTTCGCACCTGTCCATAAACGAGCGCCTTTGATATCAACACCAATAAAATTTTTTTCCGGATAAAGTTGGCCTAATCCAACAGTATATTCACCTTTTCCACAACCTAATTCTAACACGATTGGATGATTATTTTTAAAAAAAAATTCGTTCCATTTTCCTTTCATTTCAAAAGAATTGCCTTCACGTATAGAATGAGACGAGACTTGAAAAACATGCGGAAATTCTTCCATATCAGCAAATTTTGCCAATTTATTTTTACCCACTTTGTAAATTTACAATTAAAAATTATGAATTAGAGTTCTTTAGTGTAATAGAGCCATTAACTACTTAACAATTTTTTCAACCCTCATTCCAATATCATTTATTCCAGTCAGCACAGAGTCTCTCATTCCGTGAACAATTTTATAATGGTAAATCCCGATTGATTTAAAATGTACTTTTTGTTGGTAAAGTATTGGCATTTCCATGATTGAGCCAATTCCGGAACCGAGCCATTTGCCTCGTTGATCGGCTAAATAGCATTCAATTGAATCTTTAGTTTGTATGGAATCCGGAGTTGTTTTGTTCAAAAATAACCAAAGGTTCTGATAAGGATATTCTCCTCTATTTCTGACATTTACATATATATTGTAAATTGATGATGTATCCTTTATAGAGATGTCAAAACTGTATAGACTATCTTTATTCCACCCACTTTGAGCGATTGATTTATATTGAAAATAAATATCGTTACTTGTGCAAGCGGTGGCTAAAAGCGAAATAAAAATTACCCAAAAGCTTTTATGCATCTTTTTTAGTGGTATCAGTGTCATTTTTCTTGATTGGTTTTTGAAATCTCAATGTAGTTGGTTTATTCTCAGACTGTTCAGATTTTGAAAATTGTGGTTTGTTGTTTGGCCGTTTGTTTGGCTTACCGTTCGACCTTTTTTTATGCGTATCGAAACGGGTTAAACTATCTTGCCCAACTCCATTTTCGTAATCGATTGGAACTGGCTTAATTTCTTCATCTTCAGAATGATCATCAAGTATTTCTGGTTTAGAGCCCTTTTTGTTCAGTGCAATTATCTCTTTAGCACGTTTAGCAGAAATTGTAACTATGTTAGCACCAAAGTTTTGCGAAGTAGAGTAGGAGATGAGTCCCTTAAATACATCGGTTTTGAAATGATAATAAGTATTATCGATTGTTTCAAGCTGAATTTCTTTTGAGGGAAAATTTTTAATGGCATCCATGTATGAATCTAATTCAAAATTCATACAACATTTGAGTTTAGCACATTGACCTGCAAGCTTTTGGGGATTAAGCGAAATGTCCTGATATCGGGCGGCGCTGGTTGAAACTGAATTGAAATTTGTCATCCAACCCGAACAACATAATTCCCTTCCGCAAGGACCAATTCCTCCAATTCGTCCAGCTTCCTGGCGGGCTCCAATTTGCTTCATTTCAATTCGAACACGAAATGTTTCAGCAAATACTTTAATCAATTGACGAAAGTCAACACGCTCATCAGCAATATAATAAAAAATAGCTTTGTTGCCGTCACCTTGAAATTCAACGTCACCGATCTTCATATTCAACTTCAAACTTTCTGCAATCTGGCGTGCTTTAATCATAGTTTCCTGTTCTTTACCCTTGGCTTCCTGATATTTCTCCAAATCAGTTTCTTTTGCTTTTCGGTAAACCCTGCGAACTTCTATTTTATCAGGGTGAACATTGTATTTTTTCATTTGTAACAAAACTAATCTACCAACGAGGGTAACCTCGCCAATATCATGGCCTGGTGAAGATTCTACTGCTATTACGTCCCCTTTTTCAAGTGGAATTTTAGTACTATTCAAAAAGTATCCTTTGCGTGTATTTTTAAATTGAACTTCTACGAAATCAGTATCTTTTTGTGTTTCGGGCAAATCGCACATCCAATCGAATGTGCTGAGTTTTTGGGTAGAGTTGCGATTGCAACCTTTCTTATTCATTTGGCAGCCGCCAATATCTAGTTTATAATCCATTTTTATCTGAGTTTGAATTTTCGAAAGTTTTGGTTTGACTTTATCTTTTCAGTAGCATGATGATTTTTAATGTTAAATCAAAAAAAATCATTTTTGCATTTACATTTTGTTCAATTTGTTTTTCGGCTAATGAAAATTCATTCATTAATTCTTCAACATTCCGTTCGTTAATAAAAGGTGAAAACCGATTTGAGAATTCAGTTTCAATTGATGTTAAGTAATTTAATTCTGGTTGCTGGATGTTGCGAATAAAGTTTTCACGCGTCATTCTTTGCGAGTAACTCAGAAAATTCTTTTGTCGTTCACGCCCTGTTGTCGCAGCGGCCATGTCATCCGACCATTTTCTTAATGTTTTAAGCGATGCATGATCCTTTTTATTGCCAACTTGCCAGGCTAAACGCATTACCATTGTAAAACGTTCAAAATTGATTTTACTTTCATCTCCATCATTTAAAACACTTATTGCATTCAGATAACTGCCGTTCGCAATGTGGGCAGCATAATTTGCATCTTCGGTTTCTATTTCCAATTCATCGTTAGTAAGTAAAGCATTTGTTATGTCAATATCGCTTAAACGGGGAATGAAAATGTGTTGTGTGCGTGAAAGAATCGTTGTAATGATTTGATCAGGCTCGTTTGAAACCATTAAAAAAACTGTTTTCTCGGGCGGCTCTTCAAGTATTTTCAAAAGTTTGTTGGCGCAAGTTCCATGCATTTTTTCGGGCAGCCAAATAATCATAATTTTGTATTCCGACTCGTAGGTTTTTAAGCTTAGCTTGCGTATAATTTCCTCACTTTCATTAGAATATATTAAACCTTGTTTAGCATCACCCGAAATTTTAGCGTACCATTCGTTCACGCCGAAATATGGATTTCTCAATACCATTTCACGAAATTCAGAAATAAAGTCATCACAAACCACACTTGATTTGCTTGGTGGTTTTATAATCGGAAAAACAAAATGCAAATCGGGGTGTGCCAGTTTTTTATACTTTACACACGATGGACATACGCCACAAGAATCGTTGGCAGAACGATTTTCACAACAGATATATTGTGCATAAGCTATCGCTAAGCCGAGTTTTCCGACACCTTCAGGTCCACGTAAAAGTTGAGCATGAGGTATTCGTTGTTCGGTTACCGTTCGAATAAAATTTCTTTTAACTTCTTGTTGTCCAATTATTTCGGCGAAAAACATAGATGTACTTTACAAATCCAGTTTAATTTCGGATGAAGTGCAAATATACAAAAAAGAAAGGAATATCAGAAATGAAGCTGCTTTAGTGAATTTGTGGTGTAGATTTCTATATGGTTTGTTATGATTAATACGGTTTATATTTGTAAATATAAGAGTAATGTGGGGCTAATCAACAATTATAGTTAAACGATAAACACTCCTTTTGACATTTTATGTATCTTTGTCGTTACCTGCTTTTGCAAAAAAAAAATAACTTAATTATTTTACAATATGAAAACTCTTGAACCATCTGCTTTATGGCATTTTTTCCATGAGATAAACCAGATTCCTCGCCCTTCAAAAAAAGAAGAAGGTGTAATTGCATTTTTAAAATTATTCGGACAGCAACATAAACTTGAAACTAAAATAGATAAAGCTGGCAATGTGCTGATTTGTAAATCTGCTACCGGTGGCTATGAAATGCGTAAAAAAATTATTTTGCAGGCTCACATGGACATGGTTTGCGAAAAAAACAGCGATGTCAATTTTAATTTTGATACTGATCCTATTCAAACTTTCATTGATGGTGATTGGGTGAAAGCCAAAGGAACAACATTGGGGGCTGATAATGGCATTGGTATGTCGATGATGCTTGCGTTACTTGCTGCTGATAATTTGTCACATCCGGCACTTGAATGCTTATTTACTGTTGATGAAGAAACCGGTTTGACAGGAGCATTTGCATTGGAACAAAATTTTTTAAGTGCAGAGATTCTAATAAACCTTGATTCAGAAGATGATGGCGAAATCTTTGTGGGTTGTGCTGGCGGAATTGACACTACTGCTGTGCTTAATTATAAATCAGAGAAAACACCTGATAGCTATTTTGCATTCACTGTTTCAATTAAAGGATTAACCGGCGGTCATTCGGGCGATGACATTGACAAAGGACGTGGCAATGCCAATAAAATACTGAACCGTTTTTTGTGGACGTTGAATAAAAAAATGGATTTGCGTTTGCATAGTTTCGATGGAGGAAATTTGAGAAATGCTATCCCTCGTGAAGCTCTTGCTGTAGCTTGTGTCCCTTTTTCGGAGAAAGAAAACGTGAGAGTTCTTTTCAACCATTACTTAAATGATTTAGAAACGGAGATTGCCGATGTGGAGCCAACTATGAAACTGACTTTAGAATCTGAAACTTTGCCAGAAACAGTAATCGACAAAAATACTTCAAATGCTTTATTGAATGTCCTTTACGCTTGTCCGCATGGAGTTATTGCAATGAGTAGGGATATGCCGGGTTTGGTGGAAACATCCACGAATCTTGCTTCGGTAAAAATGAGAGAAAACGACACAATTCTTATTACCACAAGTCAACGAAGCTCGGTTGAATCTTCTAAATACGATATTGAGCAGCAAGTAGATGCTGTTTTTACTTTGACCGGTGCAGAAGTAACACACGGTGATGGATATCCGGGTTGGAAACCAAATTTAAAATCGGATATTCTGAATATAGCAAAGGAAAGTTACGTGAAACTTTTTGCCGAACAACCAAAAATTCGGGCAATTCATGCCGGTTTGGAATGCGGATTATTCCTCGAAAAATATCCCTATCTGGATATGATTTCCATAGGACCTCAAATGTATGGCGTTCATTCACCCGACGAACGATTGAGCATTTCATCCACTCAAAAATGTTGGAAATGGTTAGTTGACATATTGGCTACCAAATGATAAAAGCTCTCTCCATTTATTCAGGTTATAACTTTTTGAACATTTGTTGTTTGACATGAAAATATCCAATAAGCGTAAAATTATCAATGATCCTGTTTTTGGATTTATTAATATTCCAGACGATTTTTTGTATGATTTGATACAACATCCTTATTTTCAAAGGATGAACCGAATCAAACAATTAGGGTTAACATCGTTTGTTTATCCGGGAGCACAACATACACGCTTGCAACATTCGTTGGGAGCAATGCATTTGATGGGTGAAGCCATAGCCCAGTTGCAACTTGTGGGTCAGGAAATTACCGATGATGAAGCCGAAGCTGTTCGGGCTTGTATTTTGTTGCACGACATTGGACATGGACCATTTTCACATACCATGGAGCATAGCTTGGTAAATGGTGTAAATCATGAAGAGATTTCACTGTGGATGATGCGGAAAATTAATAGTGAAATGGATGGGAAACTGGATATGACATTAGATATTTTTACCAACAAATATCCAAAAAAATTTTTACATCAATTGGTCTCTGGTCAACTTGATATGGATAGACTGGATTATTTGAGTCGCGATAGTTTTTTTTCCGGTGTAAGTGAGGGTATTATTGGCTCTGCGCGGATTATCAAAATGTTAAACATTCATAACGACCAATTAGTTGTTGATGCCAAAGGCATCTATTCTATTGAAAAGTTTTTGGTAGCCAGAAGGCTAATGTACTGGCAGGTTTATCTACACAAAACAGCTGTTGCCGCAGAAAAAATGTTGATGAATATTCTGAAAAGAGCGAAAGAGCTTGCAAGTAAAAATATTGAGCTTTTTGCTTCACCGGCATTGCATTATTTTCTTTATAATGAGGTTAATAAACAAAACTTTTTGGGCTCTTTGGATGCTTTGGAGCACTTTGTAATGCTCGACGATTCGGATGTTATTTGCGCCGTTAAAGTGTGGTCTAATCATTCAGATACTGTTTTGTCAACTCTATGCAAAGCATTTACAGACAGACGATTATTTAAAGTTGAAATCAATGCAGAAACAATTGACGAATTTAGGCGTCAAGAATATTTGAAACAATACCAAAGTCATTTTGGCGTTACAGTTTCTGAGGCTGAATACTTTATGGGTGATGAAACAGTGAGTACAGATACTTACAGCCCCGAAGATGATAATATTAACATATTGTATAAAGACGGAACAATAAAAGATATTGCCGATGCTTCGGATATGCTGAATATAACTGTTTTGACAAAAAAAGTAGAGAAACATTTCTTTTGTTATTTCCGCTTGTAAACTCGTTGCAAAACTTTAATCTATTTTACACATTTCAGGGGTGATTTCTATACTTGTTTTCCAAGTTAATTTGACCAAAATATGGTCAATTGAAAATTGTTTAGTACTTTTGCAACCAATTTTTTAATAAGTTATAGAAGAATTTGATTGGAAAATGAGTTCTTCAAATTTATAATGGTTGGCATTGATGCTCAATATTTAATTGTTCGTTATTAATTATTAATTACTTATGGAGTTTACAGCTCAACAAATTGCAGATTTTTTAGGAGGTGACATTCAAGGAAATCCTTCGGTAACGGTATCTGATTTCTCCAAAATTGAAGAAGGCAGACCCGGAACGCTGAGTTTTTTATCAAACCCAAAATATAATCAATTTATATATGAAAGTAAGGCGAGCGTGATTCTTGTAAATAAAGACTTTCAAGCTGAAAAGGAAATCCAATCAACTCTAATCAGGGTAGATGATGCTTATCAATCGCTTGCATTATTGCTTACATTAGTTGATCAGACTAAACCTAAAAAAACTGGAATTTCACCTTTAGCTTTTATTTCTCCGACTGCAGTCATTGGTGAAAATGCTTATATTGCTCCATTTGTATATGTCGGAGAAAATGTTACTATTGGAAAAAATGTTAGTCTGCAAGCTCATTGTAGCATTGAAGATGGTACTCAACTTGGAGAGAATGTTATTTTGTATTCTGGAGTAAAAATCTATTATAATTGTGTGATTGGAAATAATTGCACACTGCATTCAGGGTCAGTAATTGGGTCGGATGGTTTCGGTTTTGCACCAACTGACGATGGTAGTTACAAAAAAATTCCCCAAATGGGAAATGTTGTTTTAGAGGACAATGTTGAAATTGGCTCAAATTCAGTTGTTGACAGAGCTACTTTAGGCAGCACTATTATTCGTCAAGGTGTTAAAATTGATAACTTAGTACAAATAGCTCATAACGTTGAAGTTGGAATGAATACGGTTATAGCTGCCCAGACAGGTATTTCGGGGTCAACAAAACTTGGAAGACAATGCGTTTTAGCCGGACAAGTTGGGTTGGCTGGACATTTACATATAGCCGATGGAACTATTTTTGGTGCACAAACAGGAGTACCAAGTTCTATCAAAAAACCAAATCAAACTCTGCAAGGTTATCCAGCAGTGCCTATCA
This sequence comes from Paludibacter sp., assembly GCA_031292575.1. Lineage (GTDB taxonomy): Bacteria > Bacteroidota > Bacteroidia > Bacteroidales > Paludibacteraceae > Paludibacter. Next base: position 69,871 of record JARLGX010000011.1, on the reverse strand, counting down.
TGACTTTTCAAAGAGCTTCAGTTGTATATAAAAATTTACCTGAGCTTCAGAAAATGATTTATTCTATGCAAAAGAAAATAGAAGAATTAGAAAATAAGATGAAATAATTTTCAATTTCAGTTTATCAATAATAATTTAAAACAAGTTGGATATAACTAATTCATAACTTGTAACCAAAAAAAGCATGTCGAAACAGAACACTATCAAACAGGCATTTACACTCACCGGAAAAGGTTTACACTCCGGTTTGGAAATTACCCTGACTTTTTTACCCGCTCCGGATAATCATGGAATAAAAATCAAACGAATTGATTTAGCGGAACAACCAGAAATAGAAGCATTAGCTGAATATGTTACAGAAACTACCCGTGGAACTGTACTTAAAAAAGGAGAAGTGCAGGTTAGTACAATTGAACATGTTCTTTCCGCTTTATATGCCTTAGGAGTCGATAATTGTCTGCTTGAAGTAAATGCCCCTGAGTTTCCAATACTCGATGGTAGTGCAAAATATTTTGTAGAAGGAATTCAAAATGCTGGAATAGAAGAGCAAACTACCGAAAAAGATTATTATATTGTACGAAAAAAAATAGAATATAGCGTTCCTGAAACAGGAGCAAAAATTGTGATACTTCCCGACGATACTTTCAGTGTTGATGTTCATATTGGCTTTCAATCTAATGTGTTAAGTAACCAGTTCGCAAGCCTTTCGTCATTAGATAATTATGTGAAGGAAGTTTCGAGTGCACGAACTTTTGTTTTTGTCCGTGAAATAGAACCTCTGGTAAAGATGAATCTGATAAAAGGCGGAGATCTCAAAAATGCAATCGTTATTTACGATAAACAAATGCCACAATTAGATTTTGATAATTTGGCCGACTTAATGGGTCAACCTCATCAAGATGCTTCTAAATTGGGCTATTTGAACGGTGGTATTAAATTTGCCAATGAACCTGCAACACATAAATTATTGGATGTAATTGGCGATTTAGCTTTGATTGGAAAACCTCTGCGAGGAAAAGTTATTGCAACCTATCCTGGTCATAAAATCAATACGGATATTGCAAAGATTATTCGTAAAGAAATTAAAAAACAGGAAGTTCAGGCTCCAATTTATGATGATACCATTCCTGCGATATTGGATGTGAATGCTATACGCAAACTTTTGCCTCACCGTTGGCCTTTTCTGATGGTAGATAAAGTTATCGAAATGCGTGATAAAGTAATCGTTGGTGTGAAAAATGTAACTGTAAATGAAACATTTTTTATGGGTCATTTCCCCGAAGAACCTGTTATGCCCGGAGTTTTGATAGTAGAAGCCATGGCGCAAACAGGAGGTTTACTCGTATTACATGGTTTGGAAGATGCTCATCGCTATTCTACGTATTTTTTGAAAATAGATAATGTAAAATTCCGCCAAAAAGTTGTTCCGGGCGATACGCTGGTTTTTCATTTAGAAATGACCGATGAAATACGCCGAGGTTGTGCATTGATGCGTGGACGTGCTTTTGTAGGTGGAAAAATTGTTACTGAAGCAGAGTTTATGGCTCAAATTGTAAAAAACAAATAAAACAAAAGCCTAAGTACATTGATAACGTTGACTTATATAAAATTAAAACTGAAAAATTAGAAAAATGAAACAACCTTTAGCTTATATTCATCCGGATGCGAAAATAGCACCATCAGTTGTAATCGAACCATTTGTTACTATTGATAAAAATGTTGTTATCGGTGAAGGCTCAAGAATAGGTTCGAACGTAACCATTTTGGAAGGTGTGCGGATTGGTAAAAATTGCACAATTTTCCCGGGAGCAGTAATTGGGGCAGTTCCACAGGATTTAAAATTTAAAGGTGAAGATACATTAGCAATTATAGGTGATAACACTACCATTCGTGAATTTGTAACAATTAATCGTGGAACGGCTGCAAAAGGCAAAACAGTGATTGGTGACAATTGCCTGCTTATGGCATATTGCCATGTGGCTCATGATTGTGTAGTTGGAAACAATGTGATTATGTCCAATGCCACTCAACTGGCTGGTGAAGTGGAGATCGATGATTATGCCATTATCGGTGGAGGCTCGTTGGTGCATCAGTTCACCCGAATCGGATCGCATGTTATGGTTCAGGGTGGTTCAAAAATAGGGAAAGATGTACCTCCGTTTATTACAGCTGGTCGTGAACCGCTTTCGTATGCCGGAATCAACTCTATTGGGCTTCGTCGTCGCGGTTACACGAACGAGCAAATACGTGATATACAAGATGTTTATCGTTATATTTACCTGTCTGGAATGAACACTACGCATGCGATAGAACGTATTCAGGCTGAACTTCCGGCTACTAAAGAACGAGACGAAATTTTGCTATTTATTAAAAACTCCCCACGCGGAATTATAAAAGGATATTTTGAATAGAACTGAAGTAAGAGACATAAGAGGTAAGTGAAATTTATTAGTTGGACCTTTTACTATCAAATACTTACCTCTTAATTCCTATAACAAACAATTAGCATATTATGGATGTGGAAAAAAGCGAAGAAGCTCCTAAAAAAAGCTTGAATTTTATAGAAGCTTTTGTAGAGCAAGATTTGAAAGAAGGCAAAAACGACGGACGGATTCAAACCCGTTTTCCGCCGGAACCAAATGGTTACCTGCATATTGGTCATGCCAAAGCAATTTGTCTCGATTTTGGTGTTGCAGACAATTATGGCGGCGTTTGTAATCTACGGTTTGATGATACAAACCCGGTTAAAGAAGATGTTGAATATGTAGATTCCATTCAGGAAGACATTCAATGGCTTGGTTACCAATGGGAGAACATATATTACGCTTCAGACTATTTTCAACAACTTTGGGATTTAGCTATAGAACTCATAAAACAAGGAAAAGCTTATATAGATGAACAATCTGCTGAAACCATAGCTAAACAAAAAGGTACTCCAACTGTTCCCGGCACTGAAAGCCCATACCGTAATCGGCCAATCGAAGAAAATTTAGAGTTATTCAATAAAATGAATAGCGGAGAAGTTCCCGAAGGAGCAATGGTGCTTCGTGCCAAGATTGATATGGCTTCTTCCAACATGCATTTCCGTGACCCCTTGATGTATCGTGTTATTAATTCGCATCCACATCACCGCACTGGATGGACATGGAAAGCGTACCCAATGTACGATTATGCTCACGGGCAATCGGATTATTTTGAAGGAGTTACACATTCGCTTTGTACGCTGGAATTTGAGGTTCATCGTCCTCTTTACGATTGGTTTATCGATCAGTTTAAAGATTCGGACTATAGACCACGACAAATAGAATTTAACCGGCTTAACCTGACTTACACGGTGATGAGCAAACGAAAAATGTTGCAACTGGTGCAAGAAGGTTTAGTAAGTGGTTGGGACGATCCACGGATGCCTACTATTTGTGGATTACGTCGCCGCGGTTATTCCCCTGAATCAATTCATAATTTTATTGACAAAATCGGATATACAAAATTCGAAGCACAAAATGATGTAGGACTGTTGGAACATGCAGTTCGCGAAAATTTGAACAAGACAGCTACCCGTGTAAATGCAGTACTTAATCCTGTTAAACTGATTATTACAAATTATCCTGATAATCATGTAGAAATGCTCGAAACAGTGAACAATCCGGAAGATGAATCGGCCGGAACGCGTGAAATAGCATTTTCGAAAGAATTGTATATAGAAAGGGAAGATTTTATGGAAGAAGCTCCTAAAAAGTTTTTCCGCATGACTCCCGGACAAGAAGTACGATTGAAAAGTGCCTATATTGTTAAGTGTACCGATTACAAAAAAGATTCAGACGGACTAATTCAAGAAATTTACTGCGAATATGACCCATTGACCAAGAGCGGAATGCCTGAAGCAAATCGGAAAGTCAAAGGAACACTTCACTGGGTATCAGCAACTCATTGTTTGCCTGCCGAAGTGCGTTTGTATGACCGACTTTTTAGCGTTGAAAACCCTTCAGCTGATGAACGTGATTTCCGTGATTTATTGAATCCTGATTCGTTGAAAGTATTGACTAATTGCAGGGTTGAAGCTTCTCTGAAAGATTCAAAACCTTTGGATCATTTCCAATTTCAACGTATTGGATATTTTAATGTGGATTTGGATTCAAAACCAGAAAGTCTGATTTTCAACCGTACAGCTTCGTTGAAAGATAGTTGGGCTAAAGAACAAGGAAAATAATTAATACATAATTTATTAGAGTAAACTTTTTAACCGTTGCAAACTTATGTAGCGGTTTTTTTGTTTAAAACGCAAATATCACTTTTCAAATAAATGAGTAAAACTATTAGATATTTTGTACTTTTATTTTTACTGGTTAATGCGCAAATGGCTTTTTCACAGTCGTCCATATCCTTTTCGGAAGAAGGTTTACAAGCGGCATTTGATAAAGCAAAAGTGGAAAATAAGCCGGTTATGCTTTGGTGTTATGCCACATGGTGTCCGCATTGCAAACACATGAAAAGTACTGTGTTTATAAATACTGAAGTGGCAAATTTTTATAATACAAACTTTATTTGCGTGTCTCAGGATATGGAAAATGAAGATGGGATTAAGCTCAATGATAGCTTGAAAATCAGATCATTTCCAACTTTTATTTTTTATAATCCAACTGGAAAAATGGTTTATCGGGTTGAAGGTGAATTTAAACCTTCAGCTTTTATAGAAGAAGGAAAAAATGCGCTGACACCTCGGAAACAATTACCTTTTTTAAAGCAAGAGTTTGAAAAGGATATATCAAATTCCAGTAATTGCTATTTTTATATTAGGGCTCTCAAAAAAGCAGGATTGGATGTTTCAAATGCTATAAAGCAATATTTTAATACTCAAAGTGATAAACAATTACTTTCTGAAATTAACTGGCGAATCATAACAAACGGAGTTTCAGACTTAAATTCCCGCGAATTGCAGTTTGTAATAAAGCATCAAAAAGAATTTGTTGCCATAACTTCACCTGAAAGGGTAAGGAGAAAATTAAACTTTGAGGTAAACAATCTTCTTAATCCGTTGATTGAATTAACTGATACAATAAATTATCCGATAAAGCGAAAAATTGCTTTGCAAATTCATTCGTTTAGTACAGATTCATTAGTTTTTACCTTTGATTTGAAATTTTACGAATCTACAAATAATTGGAAAGCATATCAGGTAACTGCGGTACAATCAGCCCAAATTTACGCATGGAGAAATCCAGATTTGCTCAGCGATATTGCCAATAATTTTTTGAAAAATATTAGCAATACAAAAGCCTTGTTACAAGCCGAAGGTTGGGCTCAAAGAGCGTTAGCGTTGGATGAAGAATACGATACTTATCTCATTAGTTCAAGGATTTATCTGAAGCTTGGCAATAAGTTGGATGCAACTCAAATGGCTATAAAAGCAAAAGAATTATCCAAAAAATTGGGTTGGGAAGGAACTGAATCGGAAAAACTGCTGAAGGAACTAAACATGATGAACAAGCAATAATTTATTTTCAAAAAAGAGGAAATTTTAGTTACAAATACGTGCTAAATAACTATGAATTCCTGATTTTCACTGCCATTTTTCGACCAAAAACAATAAAAAACAAAAATAATACACTGAAAATTTGGCTCGTACCTACTTGTTTTTGTTATTTTGCACCCAAATTCATAAAACCTTATACATCTATTGTAAAATGTTTAATGTTGATTAATAGAATTGTTTGTTCATTTTGAAAGAATGAAACAAGCATTTAAACTTTAATTATAAATTCCTAACGAATCTGTATGTCAAAAAATCTTGTTATTGTAGAATCACCGGCTAAAGCTAAAACAATTGAAAAATTTCTTGGTACAGAATACCATGTAATGTCTAGTTTCGGGCATATCCGTGATTTGGCGGATAAGGGAATTGGAATTGATTTTGAAAATAATTACGAACCGCAATACGTGGTTTCCACAGATAAAAAAAAGTTGGTTTCTGAATTAAAAAAGGCAAGTAAAGATGCAGAAATTGTTTGGCTCGCTTCCGATGAGGACCGTGAAGGAGAGGCTATTGCGTGGCACTTATACGAAGAACTAAAACTTAAAAAAGAAAATACACGCCGCATTGTATTTCATGAAATCACAAAAGAGGCTATACTTCATGCGATTGAAACACCCCGAAATATTGATATAAATTTGGTTGATGCACAACAAGCCCGCAGGGTATTGGATCGAATTGTTGGTTTTGAATTATCGCCAATCTTGTGGCGCAAAGTCCGCCCATCTCTTTCTGCAGGGCGTGTCCAGTCTGTCGCAGTTCGTTTGATTGTGGAGCGTGAGCGTGAAATTAACCAGTTTGTGCCAGAAGCTTCATATCGCGTGAATGCAGTATTTACGTCTGTTGATAAAAATGGAATACCCGTTGAATTGAAAGCTGAATTATCGCAACGCTTCGCCTCCAAAGACGAAGCATTTGCTTTTTTAGAAATATGCAAAAATGCGGAGTTCAACGTTGATAATATTATTACCAAACCTGCCAAAAAATCTCCGGCACCACCTTTTACCACTTCTACTTTGCAGCAAGAGGCTGCGCGTAAGTTGGGTTTTTCTGTAGCTCAAACAATGCAGGTTGCACAGCGATTGTACGAAGCAGGTAAAATAACCTATATGCGTACTGACTCAGTTAATTTGTCCGATTTGGCTTTGGGAACCTCAAAGGCTGAAATTATCAGTATGGCCGGACAGAAATACGTACACACCCGCAAGTTTAACACCAAAACAAAAGGCGCGCAGGAAGCTCACGAGGCAATTCGACCAAGTTACATGAATGTTCACACTGTGGAAGGAACGGCTCAGGAAAAACGCCTCTATGAACTTATTTGGAAAAGAACAATTGCTTCGCAAATGGCTGATGCAGAATTAGAAAAAACGTCAATTTATATTCGTATTTCCGGCACTAAACAGCAATTTGTAGCTTCTGGAGAAGTAATTATATTTGATGGTTTTCTGAAAGTCTATATGGAATCGACAGACGATGAGTCAGATACAGAAAATGAATCGTTATTGCCAATTATGAATAATGGAGAAAAACTCTCACCTTTAGAAATCATTGCCCAAGAACGATTTTCTCAAAAACCTCCACGTTATGGCGAGGCCAGTTTAGTTCGTAAAATGGAAGAACTTGGAATAGGCAGACCGTCAACGTATGCTCCAACAATTTCTACGATCCAAAACCGCTCTTATGTTGAAAAAGGCGATAGACCGGCAGACAAGCGGGAATATAACGTACTTAAATTAAAGGCAGGTAAAATTACTGATAAAATTAAAGAAGAAAATACAGGAGCAGAAAAATCAAAACTTTTTCCGACAGATATTGGTATCGTTGTAAATGATTTTTTAACTGAATATTTTCCAGGTATTTTGAACTATAATTTCACTGCCGATGTTGAAAAAGAATTCGATAGTATTGCGGATGGTGAAATAAAATGGACAGCTTCAATTGATAAATTCTACAAACGATTTCACCCAATTGTAGAAGATACCATGAAAAACTCTGAACGTCAGGTAGGAGAGCGAATTTTGGGAATTGATCCTAAAAGTGGCAGGCAACTTTCGGTAAAAATTGGAAAATATGGGCCACTTGCTCAAATTGGAACTGTTGACGAAGAAGATAAACCTGTATTTGCTTCTCTTCGAAAAGAACAATCGATTGAGAGCATTAGTCTGGAAGAAGCCCTTGAGTTATTTAAATTGCCGCGTCAACTTGGCGAATTTGAAGGAAAGGTAATGACAGTAGCTATTGGACGTTTCGGACCGTACATTCGCCATGATGCGTCTTTCTATTCTTTGCCAAAAACCGATGATCCAATGGATGTGACTACAGAACGTGCCATTGAGATTATTGAGGAAAAACGCGAAGTTGAAAAGAATCGCATTATTCAAACACTTGGCGAAAACGGCGAAATTCAGGTACTGAACGGACGTTTCGGACCATATTTTACTTGCGATAAAATAAATTATAAAATTCCAAAGGGGACAGATCCAACAATTCTTACCCACGAAAAATGTTTGGAATTAATAGCCTCTCAACCAGAGGCAGCCAATAAAAAGAAGCCTTTTGGACGTAAAGCAGCTGCTGCAAAACCAGAAAAGAAAACAAAGCCTGAAGCAAAAACAAAGACAAAAGTAACGTCAAAAACAACAAAAGCAAAAGCTAAAAAATGAAAGTTGTACTATAGTTTATTTTAACTCCTTTTTGTTGTTGACGTGTTTACAAAAAATAAGATGAAAAAACTAATTTTTATATCAATAGTACTTGTAAGTAGCCTGATGGCTAACAATGTACAAGCTCAATCTTCTGTTTCAGATGGTGAATCTGCATTAGTATATTCATTGCCTAAAACTGTGTTTAATATTGAAATCCAGACAGAAAAAGTTACCCAAAAACCTGGAATATTTTACCGTTATTCCGAACGTTATCTTGCAACTAATAAGGTTGTTACTGAAGAGAAAACGACTTACAAATTAAAGAGAATTATAGTAAAGCAAACGGCAATTCAAGATCCGAATAGAACATATTCATTCGAACCTAATAATAATTCAAAAAATTGCAGCTTAACTTTAAATTCTGAAGGGATTTTGTGTGGAGTTAATGTAAACGGACCCAAAGTTCTTTCAACTAGTGCTGACGGTGATACGCTTGTAACCGATAATGTGGGCAGTGATGATTTGCTTCCGCTTGGCGAAGAATATATGATGGCAGGTTCGGAGGCTAAATTGGCCGAAGGGGTTGCTAAACAAATTTACCATATTCGCGAAAGCCGGATTAGTTTACTTACGGCCGATGTTGATAAATTACCAGCCGATGGTGAGTCTTTTAAAACGATGTTAAATGGTTTAAATAAATTGGAAAGTAAGCTGACGGAACTTTTTGTAGGAAAAAAGATTATTGAAATACAAACACAGACAATTGCAATAACACCCTCAGCTCCAATGACAAATGAAATTTTATTTCGTTTGTCTGAACTAAAAGGAATTGTTTCTTCCAGCGATTTAAGTGGTGTGCCTTATTATATCAATATAATTCCATCAGTTTCTTTGGCTTCGTCAAACAATTCAAAATTAAAAAACAGTGATACTTCGCTTTATTACGTTTTGCCGGTTTCAACTCAAATATCGATTAACGATGGCATAAATACAATGTATAATAATACTTTTTTTGTTCCTCAATTTGGAAAAATAGTTTCAATTCCTGAAAGTATATTTAAACAGCCAAATTTAAAAATACATATTGATCCACAAACAGGCAGATTACTTAGTGTAGAATAGCACTGATAATCATATCATTAAAATTCAAAAGCATTATTTCTTAAATGGAATAATGCTTTTTTTATGTCCGTTGATTTATCCACTTTAAAAGAGAATAAATGCACATTGGCATTTGCATTTTTATTTATTTTTGGAAGCAATAAATAACCCTTTTAAATATAATACATTATGAAAAAAAGTGTACTTCTTTTTATTGCTTTCTTTTTAGGGGCAATATGGTCATTTCAAACATTACAGGCTTCAACACCGGCCTCGGTAGTTTGGCCTTGTGTAACTGGTACAGCGAACAACATAAATGCAACAACTTCTGGGCAAGTTAGTGCACTTACCGAATTGTTGGCTCCTGGATCAAATTTAGTGTATGGTTCTGGCAAATCAGTTGTTGTTCCTATACAAAGTATAAAGTACAACGGTGTATGGCCAGGAACAACCCAAAATACTTCTTTATATGTCAGGTTTGCAGCTTCACCTAAAATAGGTAGTGTTTTTAATGTCGATTCTATTGCCATGTCAATCGGTGCTGTTTCATCAAATACTATGAAACTAGCAATTTATTATTCAACTGATTCAACTTTCGCTGCTGGCGGAACACAATTAGGATCTGATTACGCTTTAAGTTCATCAGCCTTAACACGTGTGAAGTTCACTTCTCTTGGAATCACTTTAAATCCGGGACAATCCATTTATGTTCGAGTTTATGCATGGGATTCTGCAGTAGAGTCAAGTGGTAAATACATTGCATTATTAAATGTAGTTATAGGTGGCTCTACCGACCCGTTACCTACTTCTTCTTCAATTACTTGGCCTTGTATAACAAACGTAACTTCAAGCATAACTACCGGTACAATGATGTCAGGCGGAGCTACAACTTTGGGAAGCGGTTTGTTGAATTATGGAAGTCTTACTTATGGCGGTCAAGCAGCTCAATCCGTTTATACAGGTGTAGCATGGCAAGCCGAAAGTGCTCCGGTAGATGGTAGATATATTCAATTTGCAGCTGCTCCAAAATCGGGTGGAACATTGGTACTTGATAGCATTCGAATGAAATTAGCAGCTTACGCATCGAATGATCTTCGGGTTTCAGTTTATTATTCAACTAGTCCAACATTCGATTTGTCGACAGGCACTAAGCTGGGAAGTGATATTACGGTAAATTCTACTTTTACCAAAACTGTATCTGCTCTTAGTCAAACTGTGAATAGCGGACAAGTCCTTTACCTTCGCTTGTATCCTTATTCAGTTGCTTTATCAGGCGATCAATGGAAATTGGTTGGTTTAGACAGCATCGCTGTATTTGGTAAAGTAACCGGTGTTACTGCCGATCCTCCAACTATTACAACGGCAGCAATTACAAGTATATCTACAACTTTTGCAACTACAGGCGGAACAGTTGCTTCAGACGGTGGTGCAGCAGTTACAGATAGAGGAATTGTTTATAGCTCAACAAATACAACACCAACCATTACTGATACAAAAGTTCAAACCGGATCAGGTTCGGGTTCTTTTACAACTCAACTTACAGGACTGATTGCAGGCACTACTTATTATGCATGTGCTTATGCGATTAATTCAGCAGGAACAAGTTATGGCAGTGTTGTTTCATTTAGCACAATGGCGGCTCTTACCACTCCTGTATTAACCACAACAGCAATATCCTCCATACTTGCTAAAACAGCTTCGGGAGGTGGAACTGTTACAGATTGGGGTGGTTCTTCAGTTACAGTCCGTGGTATTTGCTGGAGTGCAGTAAATGCAGTGCCTACGATTGCCGATTCTATTTGTACAAACGGCAATGGAATTGGATCATATACTGGTTCTCTAAGTCAATTACTGCCATCTACCACGTATTATGTTGCTGCCTTTGCAACAAATAGTACTGGTACTGGTTATGGACCGGTAGTTACTTTTACTACTCAGGCTGTTGCTGCTGACGTATTTAAAACTGTCGGAAAAGATGGTTGCAGCGATTATAGTTCTATTCAAACTGCATTTAATGCGGTTCCTGACAATTACACGGGACGTTGGATTATTTACGTGAAAAATGGAACGTATTATGAAAAATGTCTGCTTGCAGCTACTAAACCGAATGTTTTTTTAATTGGTCAAAATGTAGATTCTTGTATTGTTACTTTTGATGATTATGCTGGCAAACCAAGTGGAGGTGGTACATTGGGTACTAATAATTCTTATAGTGTTGCTATTGATGCAAGTGATTTCTACGCACAGAACATTACTTTCCGGAATACAATTAAGAATACAGGTACAAACACTTACTCAAGTGGTGGCGATCAGGCTGTTGCATTACGTACCAAAGGTGACCGTCAACAATATTATAATTGTAAATTGTTAGGTTATCAGGATACTTATTACACAAACAGCAATGGACGTATCTATATGAGAAAATGTTATATCGCAGGAAGTGTTGACTTTATCTTTGGTAATGGAGTTATGGTATTAGATAGCTGTACTACATACGAAAACAGAAATGGCGGTGTTAATTGTGCACCAAATACAGATGCTGCGTCCTCATTTGGATATGTTTTTATGAACTGTACATTAACTTCTTTAGCTTCAGGTGCACTTGATTTTAATGGAGCAGCTATGGTAGGCTATTATCTTGGTCGTCCCTGGCAAAATAATCCAAAAGCAGTTTATATAAAATGTGTAGAGCCTGCTACAATTTATGCTGCCGGATGGACAAATATGACAGATGGATTGGCTCCTATTTTTGCTGAATATCAATGTTCTGGTCCTGGATCAACTTATACAAGCCGTTCAACAAATGTAAATTATCCAGGAATTCAATTAACTGATGCACAAGCACTGAATTATACAATAGCTAATATATTCTCAAAAAACACGAATACTGCATTTTCGTATAATTGGTTGCCAACTCCTACAATAGTATCGGATGTATTTTTTGCAACTACAATTGCAACTCCGGTTAATGGCGCACTATCTGTTGTAAATTGTTCTACAGTTGTAAACAGTGGCGATATTGTTCCAGTAGGAGCAAGTTTAACCGTAACAGCTACTCCAGCCAGTGGTTATGTGCTGGAAGCTGATGGTCTTACAGCTAATACTACACCGATAACAAGTGGTAGCAATTATGTTGTGACTGGTGCTACTATTTTTAATGCATTGTTCTCTGTTCCAACAGGATTGAATAATTCAAGTATGTCTAATAGTATTTATTGTGTAAATAATATAATCAAACTTGGTGAAGTTGTTGATCAGGTGAAAGTATATAATGCCGATGGACGTTTGTTGATTCTTGCAAATAATACTTCAACTGTAAATGCAGAGGCTATTCCAAGTGGAATCTATGTTGTTAAAACGATTGTAAACGGACAAAGCAGAATAGCGAAAGTAAACAAATAAGATAACGATTTCAATTTATTAAAGAAGTTGTACAGGAATTCCTGTACAACTTCTTTTTTTATGCGCTATACAAACAAATAATCAGTAGATTTGCAATCGTAATTATAATACAAAACAGAATGAATAGAAAAGGTTTGATATTTGTTGTTTCGATTGTAGGTTTGTTCATCTTTGCTCCCATGAAAGCACAATTGGTCAACTTTAAAAACATTTTAAAAAACATTGTTGCACCCACATTCCCGAATCGGAATTTCAATATTACGAACTATGGTGCATTGAATGACGGTGTTACCGATTCACGCAGCAGCATTAATAAAGCAATTACTGTGTGCAGCAACCAAAATGGCGGAGCTGTCATTGTACCTTCGGGGAAGTATTATGTAGCAGGTTCCATTATTCTGAAGAGTAACGTAAACCTTCATTTGGAGGAAGGTGCTGAGATTATTTTCAGTTCTAACCCGAAAGATTATACTCCATTTGTACTTACAAATTGGGAAGGAACGCAGTTATACAACTATTCACCGCTGGTTTATGCCTATCAGGTTTCCAATATCGCCATTACAGGGAAAGGAACATTGAATGGAAGTGCTTCAAAGGTGTTTGCAACGTGGCGTCCACAAGGTTCCGTGTTGCAAAACAGGCTTCGACAGATGGGAATAGATCAGATGCCGGTGGCTAAGCGAAATTTTGGATTGGAATCTAATCTTCCTCCCAGCATGATTCAGTTTGTTGGGTGCAATAATATCTTACTCAGCGATGTCCGTATTGTCGATTCGCCATACTGGGTTATCCATCCCGTTCTTTGCAACAATGTAACTGTCCGTGGGGTTGAGATAAACAGCTATAACCTGAATAATGATGGTTGCGACCCTGAATACACCCTGAATGTGCTGATTGAAAATTGCACTTTCAACGTGGGCGACGATGCCATTGCTATTAAAGCAGGAAGAGATCAGGATGGATGGAGAGTGGGTAAATCGACCGAAAATATTATAATCCGCAATTGTGTATTAAATTCAAAATGCAATGGATTGTGCATTGGCAGTGAAATGTCGGCGGGAGTGCAAAATGTTTTTATGGAAAACGTGAAAGTGAAAAACTGTCTCAGCGGCATTTATTTTAAATCGAACCCCGATCGTGGAGGGTTTATCCGCAATATATGGGTCAGGAATGTGGAATGCGACAGTGTGAGGACAGCTTTAATTCGTTTCGAAACAAACTACCACGGGAGCAGAGGTGGTTTTTATCCTACACTTTTTCAAAATTTTCTGATTGAAAACGTCAAAGGAGACAGTTCGGGTGATTGTGGTTTTTATGCCGTGGGGTTGGCAAATCATCCGCTCAAAGATATTCAGTTGAAAAATGTTTCTTTGAGAAGTTGTAAAATTCCATACATTATGAAAAATGTGGAGAATGTAACTTTTGAAGATGTAACACTTGGTGGAACAAAGATGCCCGTAAACCCAGCAGAAACTTCCGAAATAAAGCTGGATTCGTATTGATAAGTTTAATAATATTTAATATCGCTTTTTAACCATAACTTTCAGTCCGTCAGCAATTGTCTTTATCTCAATTTCTTTTCCTTCTACGTAAGGTTCACCATCGTAATGGAATGGTCCCGATTCATCCCTGATAAGCATAATTGAATCGGAGCGTAAAGTAGTCATAAATAAATCTTTGTCTATAGTTTTTGCAAAAAGTTGCAAAGCTAATGTTGGTATGGCGATAATAGGGAAATTACTCATTATGGAAATATCTATTTTCCCATCCTGAACACTTGCCTGAGGTGCAATGTAAGCGTTATTACCCCATTGAGAGGCATTGGCAAAGGTAAGTACAAACGCTTTTACAGTGAGATCAATTCCTTCGCCTTTTAAATGATAATTTTGGGATTTGTATGTAAAATAACCTGTGATTACCTTTTCTATATAACTCATTATGCCTCTTTTTTTCCCTTTCGCAAATTCTGTACTGACATATGCGTCAAAACCGGTTCCACAAGTACAAAAAAAAGGTCGGTTATTTACTAACCCATAATCCATAAAAATTGATTCGGATGCATTTAATTGCTGTATAGCCTTCTTTGTATTCATTGGAATGCCCAAATGACGGGCTAAACCGTTTCCTGAGCCAATCGGGATAATTCCCAGTGAAGTTTTGGTATGAATAAGTGATTTCCCAATTTCATTTACGGTTCCATCGCCACCTACTGCCACCACAATCTGAAAACCTTTTTCAACAAATTCCTTGGCTAACTCTGTTCCATGACCGCGATATTCAGTAAAAATAATTTCAGGTTCAAATAACCTCGCATCCAATTCTTGTTGTATCAACACAGGTAGTTCCAGTTTTTTCCCTGTTCCTGATATTGGATTGATAATAAAGGCTATTTTCTTTTTCATTGGATGGTTTTTGATATTCGATGGGCGAAATTACAAATAATTTGTCGTTTTTCAAGATTCGAATATAATATCATACGCATGGTTGTGTGGAATTAAGCATATACTTTTGTTAAATATTTAATAAAATTGAATGTATTAAACATGAAAGAACTATTCATGTTAACACTTTGTTGTATCTTTGCAAGTGGAGTAACAGCCCGTCGAAATTTTTCTTAAAAATAGTAACCTTTCAAATTCACCGAATCATGTCAAAAAAGAAACGTTCCAGCCAAAGTACACGCACTAATAAAAAAGAATTGGTTCGTAATATTACTAATATTTTCAATGAAAATCCCGAGAAAACGTTTAATTACAAACAAATATCCACCTTACTCGACATTAAATCCGAATCTCAACGGATTTTTATCAATCAATTGTTATACGAATTATTGGATGAAGAATTCTTGGTGGAAATTTCACGGGGCAAATTTAAAGTGAATTCGCGAGGTGGTTATATTGAGGGAAAAATTGAGCGTCAGGGTGTAAAAACGTTTCTTATCCCCGACGATGGTGGCGAAATGGTTTTTATACCTGAACGAAAGACGAACCATGCTTTGTTAAACGATAAAGTTAAAGTCTTTCTTTATGCCAGTCGCAAAGGTCAGCAGCCCGAAGGTGAAGTGGTAGAAATTATAAAACGGGCACAAGATACTTTTGTAGGTATTTTAGATGTCTCTGAAAACTTTGCTTTTTTAACGTTGGATAATCGTATCATGACCAACGATATTTTTATTCCAAAAAATAAATTGAATGGCGGGAAAACTGGGCAAAAAGCTGTGGTAAAATTACTTGATTGGGAACCAAATGCTAAGAATCCTGTTGGTGAAGTGATTGATGTGCTGGGTGATAAAGGAGATAATAACACTGAAATGCATGCAATTTTGGCCGAATTTGGGTTGCCCTATAAATATCCGGCTGATGTAGAAGCTGCAGCTGAAAAAATAGATGCAGGAATTACTCCCGAAGAAGTTGCTAAGCGAATTGATATGCGAAACGTGACCACCTTTACAGTCGATCCCCGCGATGCAAAGGATTTTGATGATGCCTTATCATTACGGAAATTAAATAACGGACTTTGGGAAGTGGGAGTTCATATTGCCGATGTAACACATTACGTTCGCCCCGATAGTATTATTGAACAAGAAGGGCAACAACGTGCAACATCAATTTATCTTGTTGACAGAACAATCCCCATGCTTCCTGAACATTTGTCGAACGGCATTTGCTCCCTGCGACCCAACGAAGATAAGTTGACTTATTCGGTACTATTTCACATAAACGATAAAGCTGAAGTGCAACATTACGAAATTGCAAAAACCGTTACTTGCAGTAACCGGCGGTTTACTTACGAAGAAGCCCAAACGGTTATTGAAACAGGCGAAGGCGATTACAAAGACGAAATACTTACACTCGATAGATTGGCAAAAATTCTTCGCGAAAAGCGCTTTGAAAGTGGTGCCATCGCATTTGATCGTGTAGAAGTCCGCTTCGAAATAGATGAGAAAGGAAAACCTACATCCGTATTTTTCAAAGAACAAAAAGATGCCAACAAAATGATTGAGGAGTTTATGTTATTGGCAAACAAAACGGTAGCGACACATATTGGAAAACCTGGCAAAGGACAAAAAGCAAAAACATTTGTATACCGTATTCACGACGTTCCAAATCCTGATAAATTAAACACATTTGCCGTCTTCATTAAACGCTTTGGGTATAACCTCAAAACTACAGGAAAACAAGCTGCTGTTTCAGGCTCTATCAATGCATTATTGGACGAAGTTCAGGGAAAGAAAGAACAAAACCTGATAGAAACTTTGGCAATACGTTCCATGGCTAAAGCTATTTATTCTACAAATAATTTAGGTCACTATGGACTCGCATTTGACTTCTATACGCATTTTACTTCGCCTATCCGCCGTTATCCCGATATGATGGTACATCGGCTACTCGAAAAATATGCAGCCGGTGGCCGTAGCGTGAATGCTGCTGAATGGGAAGAATATTGTCAGCATAGTTCCGATATGGAACAATTGGCCTCGAATGCAGAACGTGCTTCCATAAAATACAAACAGGTGGAATTCATGTCCGACAGATTGGGACAAGTGTTTGATGGTGTTATTTCAGGTGTTACCGAATGGGGAATTTATGTAGAACTTATTGAAAATAAGTGTGAAGGCATGATTCCAATTCGTGATTTGGATGACGATTACTACACTTTTGATGATAAAAACTATTGTTTGATAGGGCGCAGGTTTCACAAGAAATATCAACTTGGCGATGAAATAACGGTTAAAGTAGCAAAAGCTAATCTGGACAAAAAACAATTGGATTTTGTTTTAGCTTAAAATGATTATACCAGAAGAGCATTTCAAATAAATAAGAGCGAGCTTTCAACACCCTCGTCGTGCCGGATATATACTTAATCAAATTAGTAAAAGGTAGTGCTGGTTGGTGGGATTTTTTTTAATCCCACCTTTTTGTATTATAAGGATTTGTAATCCGAGATAAAGAAATCCGCTTTAAAACTGGATATGTTACTGGATTAAAAATCCAAAGAATACAAGAACTGTGATTGCAATTAGCTACGCTGACCGTTGGTTCTCAGTGGCAGTGTACAGATTTTATACATTTAATGTGCATCTCCGGGAAGTCGTGGGAAAAAGCAAATCTGGACAAAAAACACTTGGATTTTGTTTTATCTTAAAAATGATCGCACCACAAGAGTATCTCAAATAAATAAGAGCGAGCTTTCAACACTCAACTGTCTTGAAACTTGAAGTTTGAAACTTGGAATTCATTTTTTGTCTTTTTTCCTTTGCTTATTTGAAAAATAGCCCTATCTTTGCACTCGCTAAACAAAATAACGGCTGCATAGCTCAACTGAATAGAGTACCACACTACGGATGTGGGGGTTGCAGGTTTGAATCCTGCTGCGGTCACAGATTGAAATAAATTAAAGACCATCTCATTTTTTGAGATGGTCTTTATTGTTTTTAATTGATATGTGATTAAAAGATAGATTTTTCTTTAATTTTGCAAATAATCAAAGATTCAGAACGTTTACTTTCAATAAAACTATTTTATCATGAAGAAATTATCAGTATTACTTTACACTTTGTTGTTGATAACTAATCTTTTTGCGGGCAATCCAGTTGACGATTTTATCAATAATCCTTTGCTGCAAAATGCAAATATCAGTTTGCTGGTCAAAGATTTGGAAACCAATAAAACGATTTCCCAATTTCGTTCAAATAATAGTACAACTCCGGCTTCTACCATGAAATTGGTTACAACTGCCACGGCTTTGGAATGGCTCGGAGCTGATTTTTGCTTTAAAACAAAACTGGAAATTGATGGCACAATAACAAGAGACAGTGTGTTGATAGGAAATATTTATATTCGTGGTGGTGGTGACCCAACATTGGGATCGGAAAAACTTGGAGATGCGCGATTTTTGGATAAGTGGGTGGATGCAATTAAGCATGCCGGCATAAATACCGTAAAGGGAAATATCATTGCCGATGCAAGCCTTTACAACGATGAAGGTGTAAATCCATTTTGGACGTGGGAAGATATTGGTAATTATTATGCAGGTGGTGTTTACGGCATTTCATATCTGGATAATTCCTGCAAGGTGTTGTTTCGTTCAGGAAAAGCCGGAACCACTCCTGAAATAACCCGAACTATCCCGCCGATTCCTGGACTGACTTTTGAAAATCATTTGCTGAGTTCGAATATAGCTTTTGATAGTTGCTATTTTCATGGTGCTCCACATTCTAATACCCGTTCAATCTACGGTGAAATTCCGGCTAACCGGTCTGAGTTTATTGTCAAAGTTGATATTCCAAATCCGGGTTTATTATTGGCTCAAGACTTTAAAAAAGCACTAACAGAACATCAGGTTACGGTTCATGGACAGGCAACCGATATTCCTTCTCGTGGGAAGAACTGTAAAGAAATATACACACAAATTTCGCCACCTTTGAGCGAGATAGTCAGAGAAACAAACATTAAAAGCAATAATCATTACGCTGAACAAATCTTTCGTTACCTGGCATTAAAAGACTATCCTGTCGCTTCTGTAGTTGGCGCTCTAAAAGTTATTAAGTTATTTTGGAAATCAAAAGGACTACCTGTTGATCAACTATTTCAGTATGATGGCTGCGGATTGTCACCGATGGATGCTGTCTCTGCTGATTTTTTTGTTGATTTACTGATATATATGAACAACAAGAGTTCAAGTCAACAAGCTTTTTTTAAATCACTTCCTGTTTCAGGAGAAAGTGGAACCTTGGCAAATTTGCTCAAAAATACTGCTTTGCAGGGAAAAGTACATGCAAAAAGCGGAACAATAACTCGCGTGAAAACATATGCCGGCTACATTAATGCAAATGGTAAAAATTATGTTTTTGCTTTGTTGGTGAATAATGCCAACGGAAGTTCAGAAGCTGTGAAGCGAAAAATGGAGAAATTCCTGCTGCAAGTGTCAGAAAATAATAATCAGAATTAGGTTTTAGTTGACCATCATGAAGGATATTACATTTATTAAACAAACAAATTCAACTAATGCATTGCTTTGGGAAATGATGCGAGAGAAATCATTGCCTGAAGGATTTACAGTCCGAACTGATTTTCAGACGGCAGGTAAAGGTCAAATTGGGAATTCATGGGAATCGGAAGCTGGAATGAATCTGCTTTTTAGCGTGGTGCTTTATCCACAGCGAATTCCGATTGATAATCAGTTTTTACTTTCGCAACTGGTAAGTCTTGGAATTAAAGAAACCTTAGACGAATATGCAGATAACATTGCCGTAAAATGGCCAAATGACATTTATTGGAATGACAAGAAATTGTGTGGAATTTTGATTGAAAACTCGCTGCAGGGAGATAAAATTAAAACTTCAATTGTCGGTATTGGATTGAATGTCAATCAGAAAAAATTTATTAGCGATGCGCCTAATCCGGTTTCGTTATTGCAAATAACCGGTAAGCGACAGAATAGAAAAGCACTGCAAGAAAAAATAAGACAAAAAATTCTTAAATTGTATACGGAAATGGAGGTTGAAAAAATTCATTCGGATTATGCCAAGGCATTATATCGAAAAAGTGGTATTCACGTTTTTACTGCCGATGATTTATCTTTTCGTGCAAAAATAATATCTGTTTATCCGGATGGACGATTAGAGTTGGAAACCGAAAGTGGTGAGCGTAAAGGTTTTTATTTTAAAGAGGTTCAATTTGTGGTTTAAAAGCTTGACTTTTACTTCACTTCTTCGTAATCAACGTATTCCCCTTCATTCTTTTCGAATATCTTCGATTTTGAAGTTTGTTGTTCAAAGTTTTGATATTGAGTATCGGACTGTTCCTGATTGTTGCGTTTTCCAAAGCTGAAAATGGAACGTATAAATCCTAAGACAGTCGAAATAATAACTACCCCGATTACTAAAACAAAAATGACAATAAAAAGAAGGAAACTTAACATGTGTAATCTCAATGAATAATTAAAAAACATTTTGTGCTACCCGTTTTACGCTTTGGGTAGCCATCATACTGTAAAAATGAATACTTGGCACGCCATGAGCTATTAAATCAGATGCCTGCTTCGTACACCATTCCACTCCAACTTCTACGGCTTCAGCATCTGTTTTGCATTTACGCAGTTCCATAGCAAATTCTTCCGGTATATCTGTATGAAAAATTTTAGGTAACACAGTCAGTTGATTCATTAATGTAATGGGTTTAATCCCGGGAATAATTGGCACATTAATTCCATTCGACCTGCATTTCTCTACAAAATCATAATATTTTTGGTTGTCGAA
The DNA here is from genome assembly GCA_031292575.1 of Paludibacter sp. GTDB lineage: Bacteria > Bacteroidota > Bacteroidia > Bacteroidales > Paludibacteraceae > Paludibacter. The sequence goes on along the minus strand of JARLGX010000011.1, from coordinate 48,933 downwards.
AAACATCTGAGTTACAAGATATTCTGCACCGGCATCAACTTTTTGCTTAGCGTAAAATAAATCGGACTCTATATTCGGAGCTTCCTCATGTTTTTCAGGATAACAAGCCATGCCATACGAAAAATGCTCGATATGTGACTTCATTTTCGAACCATCTAAAAACAACCCGTCATTAAATTTGTTTACTTGAGCTTGTAGTTCAGTTGCATTTTTATGACCTGTTGGAGAAAATTCACGTTCATGTTTCGCTTTGTCGCCACGTAACAAAAGCAAATCAGTAATACCAAGAAATTGTAAATCAATCAATGCGTACTCGGTTTCTTCACGTGTGAATCCACTACAAATAACGTGCGGAACTACTGCAATTTTGTATTTATTTTTGATTGCAGCTGCAATTGCTACCGTACCCGGACGATGACGTTCGGCAACCTGTTCGAAAAGTCCCTGTGCATTTTCCCTGAAAACTAATTCGCTGCGGTGAGTTGTTATATTGATGTATTTAGGATCAAATTCTCGAAGAGTATCAATTGTTCTGTACACGTTTTCAATTCCATTTCCTTTTAATGGAGGCAATAATTCAAACGAAAAAGCGGTTGATTTAGCGCTTCTTATTTTTTCAACAACACTCATGAACAATTTATTTTTACAGATTTATATTAAATAGTTGCACTTAAAATTGCAGAATTGACTACCCTGAATTTCATTTAGATTGTGGCGCAAAAGTACAAATTTTATTTCAAAGGGGATTAAATGTAAGGCTGGAAACACTTTAAATCAAACTAAATTTGGAAATTTTAGAATTCTACAAAGTATGCAAGCATACCCAATAGTACTAAAATAGCGCCTGTAATAAGTTTTTCGTGATGTTCCATAAAGTGGAAGTTGAATTTATTAACTCCCTTTAATCCAAGATAAACCAAACTTACCATAATCATCAGGGTCATTACCAGATAAACAGCTGAAACGATAAGAATTCCTAACCAACCATGCGTAGCAGCCTGAAAATAATATGCTTCAATTTCTATACACGGAGAAAGAAACATACCAATACATAAAGTAATAATGATGGCAGATTTTGATCTTTTACTTTTTAAATTTTCATCATTTAGTTCAAAATGATGATGGTGATGAGATTTCCTGAAATCCAAAAACAGATATATTATTCCAATTAAGACCAGCACTAACGGAGCTGCAAATTTGGTAATATAACTGTAGTTTTCTGATAACTTAATCCCCACAAAACCAACTATTATGCCAATGATAATGGTGCTAAGTGTATGCGAAAATCCGGTGATTAAAGTGGCTGTAACAGTTTCTCTATTCGACCATTTTTCGGCTTTTGATATAGCAATTAAAGGTATCCAATGATTTGGAAATAAAGGATGAATTACCCCTAAAAGAATACTTCCTAAAAATATTTGCCACATCTTTTCTAAATGGTTTTGATTAATATATGTAATTAGTTAATAACACTGTTAATTGAAATTTGTTTTCAAAGGGAGCGCATAATTAACTTATTTGTCTGATTTTAGTGCCGGGGGTGAGACATTTGTTTATTAAATCTACATTTTCCCAAAGTGATAATTTAGTGCACCTGTTTTCAGTAAGTTCAGGCTTAATTCCAAGTATTGAAGCCGGATAATAAGTGCAGGCAGCAATTATTTCAAATATTGAAAAAGTGCTTAGCGAAGGTATTATTTGTGATAAAATACGGTTTGTTTTGTCAAATGAGTTTGTTCCAAAATCTAAAACTAATTGTTTATCAGTTTGTGCTATTTTGCAATCAGGAATAAGCTCCGAAAAATCAAAGTAGTTGTAATTTGCCACTAATGATTCTATATCTTTAGTCGAAGTATGTTGTTTAATAGAAATAATTTCAGCTGATAATATCCCATCATAAAACACAGTTTGTTCAGATTCAACATTTATGTCATCCAAGCTGAAAATACTTGTTACCCTGTTTTGTTCATCTTGTTCTACGACGGTTCTTTTAATAATATTTTGTGGAGAACAAAAAGTTAACTGACTTCCAATACGTATCATTATACCGGGTGTAAAAGTTTCTTTTTTAATGCATTATTGAGTTTGTTAAGCGAATCCAAATTCATTTTCTTTTGGAATAATTTTGGAGTAGGATCAGCTTTTTCAACAACTCTGCGCAAACTGTCCTGCTTTTTCGCATTAAATTCACGGAACAAAGAAATACTATCCAGTTGAGCGTTAAATGTACCTTTATAACTCAGGCTTCCAAGTAATTCTCCTGAAATCGATTTGATTCTCAATTTTCGCTTTGCAGGGAACCTGAATGTATAACGGCGAAGTAAACTATCGTTATAAGCCGTTTTATAAATACTGTCCACTTTCCCATTTGCATAATTTATCCTGAAAATAATCCTTTGTTTCTTACACGAATCTTCGGGTGCAATGCGTTGTAAAAATTTAAGCACATATACATCGCCATAGAGTAAATTAGTTGTAATTTCAAAGTTTAAGTGGGTTCTCGCAGAATCTTTTGTAAATGTATAATGAGTTGGTTTATACCAAATATTGTTTCTTAAATGTGTCAAATCAATAGAATCGAGTTTATGATATTTCCCTTTTTTTATATCATTTTGAAGGCTGGTTAAATTTAATATAACATCATCATAAATTCTCTCAAATTTAAGTGGATTATTTGTATACCAAACTAAAGATGAATCAAACTGGGCTTGTGTAATTCCGTACTTATCTAATATAAACTTATAATAAGGCGATTTTTTTGAGTAAATACCGTAATACATGCCTTTTTCTGACATTGTAGCATCGGTTTTATGCATTTCGGTCAATACCTTTGTCATTTTATTTTGGCTTAAAACGCCACTTGGTCTTCCATCGCAAGCCGATAAAACAAGAATGAATGCAAGGATGCAAGCAATTTGAAAGAAAAATTTATTCTGCTTGAGCAACATTTTTATCTTTTTTTGTTTCGAGGCTTTCATTTAATTCTTTACGATAAAAAAGTAGTATTATAATAACTGCCACACTAATAGCCGAATCTGCGATATTAAACACCGGACTGAAGAAAATAGTTTCGCCAGCGCTGTTCTGTATTATCGGAAAATAGAGCATATCAACAACCTTGCCATAAAATAAAGATGCATATCCGCCACTTTCGGGTAAAAATGAAGCTATATGTCCGTAACTATCGGTAAAAAGTAGCCCATAAAAAAGTGAATCAATAATATTGCCTGCTGCACCTGCTAATACTAATGATATAGTTAGAATATATCCTGTTCTGACTTGTTTTTTTATTAACAGATGAATATACCAGCCCAACGCTCCAACAGCAATTATACGGAAAATTGTAAGGAACAACTTCCCGATAAGTTCCATTCCAAAAGCCATCCCATTATTTTCAATGAAATAAATTTGAAACCAACTGAATACATTAATATGCTCTCCCAGAGCAAAATGCAGCTTAATGTAAATTTTAATTGCTTGATCTACAAATAATATGAGAAATATAAGTGAAATTGATTTTTTTGTTATTGACATGTACTGGAATTGTTTTTGTTAATTCAAGGTGTATAAAACACAAATTCGGCAACCGACATCGTCTGCCGTGTTGCCGAATTGTGCGAGTTTTATTCGACTATTTTTTATTATCGTTTTTTGCTTCAATGCTCAAAGTGGCGTGTGGAACTGCACGTAACCGTTCTTTAGGAATTAGTTTGCCTGTTTCGCGACAAATTCCATAGGTTTTATTCTCAATACGAATCAGAGCTGACTGTAAATGCTGAATAAATTTCATTTGACGTTGGGCCAATCTACCCGATTCTTCTTTCGAAAGCGTTGCGGCACCTTCTTCAAGTACTTTAAATGTAGGTGAAGTATCCATCACATCATTTCCATCTAAATTTGTTATACCGTTGCGCAAAGCTTCATACTCTTTTTGTGCTTTTTCAAGCTTTTCGGTAATTAATTCCCGAAACTCTTCCAGTTCAACATCTGAATATCTTGTTTTTTCAGTCATGATAGTAATCTTTTAACGGGTTTTTAGAAATTGATTGTGCTTATTTCCTCACTTTAAAATTGCCTGCGAAAATAACTAATTAGTTTCAGTTGGACAATTATTTTTGTGTTTTATTTTATACAAGTTTTATAACGTTTTTTTAATTGATATTTTAACGTTATAATCGTCAAATTCTAATTCGGTTGCGTCGTCTAAATTCAGTACTAAATCTACCGAATTTGCCAATGTTTGCGAGGCAATGTAGCCAGCATATTCATTAACAGCATCGTTTATTTCGTCGCGTCCTTCAATTTCAATTGAAATCTTATCCACAATTTCGTAACCGTTTGATTTACGGATGTTTTGAATGCGGTTAACTAGTTCGCGGGCAATTCCTTCACGAATTAAAGCATCAGTTACTGTTATGTCCAACGCCACGGTGAGCTTTCCTTCGTTAGCAACTAACCAGCCTGGCATATCTTCCGTGATAATTTCCACATCTTCGGGCATAAGTTCCACCTTGCCTGTTGGTAATGTTAGGATATATTGTCCGTAGCGTTCTATTTCTCCAATTTCGTGGGCACCAAAGGAATTCATTGCCTGTGCAATTTCTTTCATTTGTTTACCGTATTTTTTACCTAACGTTTTGAAGTTTGGTTTTATTTTCTTTACCAGATTCTCCATGTCATTATCAGGCGGAATAACTTCCAGTTCCTTTACATTTACTTCTGCTTTTACCAGATCAGCAATATATTTCAATTGATTGAAAGTGACATCGTCAGGAGCAGGAACAACTGCCTTTGTCAATGGTTGACGTACTTTTTTGTCAGCTTTGCGGCGTAATGCCAGAATCATAGACGAAGTTTGCTGTGCCAACTGCATACATGCTTCCAGATTGCTGTCAATAAGAGTTTCGTTATAAGTTGGGAAAGTGGCAAGGTGAACAGATTCACTTGCATCTTTACCTGTAACCTTATTCAACTCTAAGAATAATTCGTCTGCAAAGAATGGCGCAATTGGCGCCATCAAGCGTGTAATTGTTTCCAAACAAGTATAAAGCGTTTGATAAGCCGATATTTTATCTTGATCATATTCGCCACCCCAGTAACGCTTGCGATTCAGACGAACATACCAATTGCTGAGGTTTTCACCCACAAAATCTGAAATCGCCCGCCCCGCCCGTGTAGGTTCATATGTTTCATAATACTCTGTTACATCTTTTACTAATGTGTTCAATAAAGATATAATCCATTTATCAATTTCCGGGCGCCTCTCCATTGGGATTTCTGCCTCTGCGTAAGTGAATTTATCAACATTAGCGTAAAGTGAGAAGAACGAATAAGTATTGTAAAGTGTACCGAAAAATTTACGGCGTACTTCTTCAATTCCTTCCACGTCGAATTTCAAGTTATCCCAGGGCGAAGCGTTTGTCATCATGTACCAGCGCAATGGATCGGAACCGTACTTTTCAATGGCGATGAATGGATCGACCCCATTACCAAGTCGTTTCGACATTTTGTTGCCGTTTTTGTCGAGGACCAAACCGTTCGAGATAACGTTTTTAAATGCAACCGAACCTTTGACCATGGCGCTGATAGCATGTAGGGTAAAGAACCAACCACGAGTCTGATCAACGCCCTCCGAAATAAAATCGGCTGGAAAATATGTTTTTTTGTCGATCAGGTCTGCATTTTCGAACGGATAATGCAATTGAGCATAAGGCATTGCACCCGAATCAAACCAAACATCGATAAGGTCAAGTTCTCGTTTCATGGCTTTGCCACTTGTTGAAACAAGTATAATGCCATCCACATAAGGACGATGTAGATCAATATTTTTTACCGCATAATTATCGGCAGTACATTCTCCAACTTTGAAGTTTTTATATGGATTTTCGGTCATAAATCCGGCTGAAATTGATTTCTCAATTTCCAAAATTAATTCTTCTACTGAACCAATACAGATTTCTTCCGTTCCATCTTCGCTGCGCCAGATAGGAAGGGGAGTTCCCCAGTAGCGGCTGCGTGACAGATTCCAATCTTGCAGATTTTCCAGCCATTTTCCAAAACGGCCTGTTCCGGTTGATTGCGGTTTCCAGTTAATGGTGTCGTTCAACGACATCATTTCCTCACGGCAAGCGGTTGTTTTTACAAACCAGCTGTCTAACGGATAATATAATACAGGTTTATCTGTACGCCAGCAATGCGGGTAATTATGCGTGTGTTTTTCTATTTTGAAAGCCAAACCTTGTTGCTTTAACATCACGCAAATATCCACATCTAACGTAGCATCATCTTCTGTTAAACTATCGTCGTAGGCATTCTTAACATAGCGTCCTGCGTATTCGGAATACAAACCTACATTTACGTTTGATTCAACGAATTCAGTACTTAAATCTTCTATTTTGAAGAATTTACCGGTTCTGTCCACCATTGGTTGGCGGTTTCCGTCTTTATCAATCAATAATAAAGGTGGAACGTCGTTTTGTTTGGCGACACGATCATCGTCAGCCCCAAAAGTAGGAGCGATGTGTACAATCCCCGTACCGTCTTCTGTCGTTACGAAATCGCCGGTGATAACTTTGAAAGCTCCTTCACCCGGATTTACCCACGGAATAAGTTGTTCGTATTCTGTTCCTGCTAATTCAGAACCTTTTCTTCTTTCAATGATTTCATACTCATTTTTCCCCATTACCGATTCGAGCAAACTTTCAGCAAAAATCAAGCTGCACTCTTGTTTAGTGTACGGATTGTTACTTTTTACTTTCACATAATCAATTGATGGGCCAACGCACAATGCAGTGTTTGAAGGCAATGTCCATGGGGTTGTTGTCCAAGCTAAAAAGAATGTGTTCTCTTCGTTTTTTACCTTGAATTGTGCTACACAAGTTGTGTCTTTCACATCGCGGTAGCAACCCGGTTGGTTGAGTTCGTGTGTGGAAAGACCGGTCCCTGCAGCCGGAGAATAAGGCTGAATGGTGTAACCTTTGTATAATAAGTTTTTGTTGTAAAGCTGTTTGAGTAGCCACCAAAGTGTTTCGATGTAGCGGTTGTCGTAGGTGATGTACGGGTCGTTCATATCCACCCAATAACCCATTTTGGTGGTCAGGTCTTCCCACTCTTTGGTGTATTTAAGTACATCTTTGCGGCAGGCGGCATTGTAATCGTCGACACTGATGGTTTTACCAATATCTTCTTTTGTAATTCCAAGTGCTTTTTCTACACCCAGTTCCACCGGAAGCCCGTGTGTATCCCAACCAGCTTTACGCTTTACCTGAAAGCCCTGCATGGTTTTATACCGGCAGAATACGTCTTTGATAGTACGTCCCATCACATGGTGAATACCAGGTAGTCCATTTGCAGAAGGCGGTCCCTCGTAAAAAACAAAAGATGGTTTGCCCTCGCGGGTTTCAATACTTTTATGGAAAATGTCCTGTTCGCTCCAATGCGATAACATTTCCTTATTGATGTCTGATAAATTTAGTCCGGAATATTCTTTAAACTTTTTCATTACAATGAATTATTCAATTCCCAATTTTCAATTATTAGTTGATTGACGTATTGGCACATTAGCATATTATAATCAGGGGTGCAAAATTACAAAAAAATAATCGTTTGTAAAAACAAGTTCATGTTTGGGGTATAGGAGTTTAGAAAAACGGATCTATTAAACCTTTTTTGTTGTAAATTAAAGATAATAGTGTCTATTTATCAGTGTTTTAAATGTAATTATGCTTTCTAATGGCATTTTAATAATTTTGTTTTTTTTAGTTTAAAAATTATTTTTGAAATAAGTCCTTACTTATTGTATTAATATTCTCAAGACAGTAATATGTACGAATGGTTCAATCGGTTTATCTAAACTAATTTAGCAAATTATGGCATAATCATCTTATTGTATTTTAAACAATAATAAAAGTGTACATATTGTATCATATACAGTATTCAAATGATTGGTAATGTGTTTTATAACATGAATATTGTGTGTAATAAAACTGAATGAAATGGGTACTTTTGTGACGTAAAATACAAAGTAAGTACTTGCATGTCGAATGAAAATATATATAACCCACATGTCTCTGTCGACTGTGTAGTGTTTGGTTTTGATGGCGAAAGATTGAAAGTTTTGCTAATTGAACGGAATATCACAGAACAAAATGAACTGTATAACGACAAGAAACTTCCGGGAAGTATCATTCTTCAGGATGAAAATTTAGATGAAGCTGCTTCGAGAGTATTGAATGAACTAACGGGTCTTAAAAATATCTATTTAAGTCAGTTTCGAAGTTTTGGCGGACCGGATCGAACTAAAAATCCGCGTGATATACTGTGGTTAGAAAATACTATGCAACTGAAAATCGGACGTATAGTTACGGTGGCTTATGTAGCGTTGATTAAAATTGACCGTAAAATTCAGGTTAAATATGAAAATACTCAAGCTAACTGGTACGATTTGAATGAGATGGCAAGTATGAATCTTGCATTTGATCATGCTGAAATTATAAAAAAAGGATTGGATCATATCCGCCATCAATTAGATGTTGAACCACATTTGTTGTTTGAATTATTACCTAAAAAGTTTACAATCTCCCAACTTCGAATTTTGAATGATGTTGTTCATCAGACACGTTCTGACGTTCGTAATTTTCAAAAGAAAGTGGCACAAATGTCTTATTTAGTTATGCTCGACGAAGTTGAAGATGGAGTTCCGCACCGTGCGGCAAGATTGTATAAATATAAGAAATAAGACCACCTCTAACCCCTCAAGGGCAAATTAGATAGCTTTGTTTCTAATAGTTTTTAAATAGATTTTTAAATATAATAATACTAACTATTCTTCCTCCCCTTTAGGGGTCGGGGGTTGTTTTAATTCTTCTATATGTATCTACTTGGTTATGATTTGGGTAGCTCGTCAGTTAAGGCGAGTTTGGTGGATGCCACCACGGGTGAATGTATTTCGTCAGCATTTTTTCCAAAGAAGGAAATGGAAATTAAGTCGGTAAAAGCTGGTTGGGCAGAACAAGATACTGAAGTATGGTGGACAAACCTGAAATTGGCTACAGAAGCTGTGTTAGCTGAGTTTGGAACCGATTCTTCGTCCATCAAAGCCATAGGAATTTCCTATCAAATGCACGGGTTGGTGCTTGTGGACGAAAATCAAAAAGCCATCCGCGATTCGATAATCTGGTGCGATAGCCGTGCAGTACCTTACGGACAAAAAGCATTTGATGAAATTGGCAGCGAAATGTGCCTTTCGAATTTGCTGAATTCTCCGGGTAATTTTACTTTAGCAAAAATGGCTTGGGTCAAAGAAAATGAACCGGAAAACTTTGCAAAAGCAAAATACTATATGTTGCCGGGTGATTATTTGGCCATGCGCATGACGGGTAAAGCTTGCACCACAGCTTCGGGATTATCGGAAGGAATTTCATGGGATTTTCTGAATGATACTCCTGCAAAATTCTTATTCGATTATTTTGGTTTTGACACTAATTTAATTCCTGAGATTGTTCCAACATTTGGACAACAAGGGAATTTGACGGATGAAATTGCCAAAGAACTTGGGTTAGCGGCCGGAACTCCCGTAACATACCGTGCGGGCGATCAGCCGAATAATGCATTGTCGTTGAATGTTTTAAACCCGGGTGAAATTGCTGCAACGGGTGGAACTTCGGGGGTGGTTTATGGTGTGAACGATGATGCCAAATACGATCCGATGTCGAGAGTTAATTCATTTGCACATGTGAATCATACCAAAGAAGCTACTCGTATTGGTGTGCTACTTTGTATTAACGGAACTGCCATTCTGAATACCTGGATTAAAAATAACGTGGCTCCAGAAGGAATCAGTTATGCTGAGATGAATGAACTGGCTGCTCAAATTCCGGTTGGAAGCGATGGTGTTAGCATAATTCCTTTTGGAAACGGAGCAGAGCGTGTACTTGGAAATCAGGAACCGAATTGTTCCATTCACGGCATCAATTTCAACCGTCATACCAAAGCGCATTTAGCTCGTGCAGCTCACGAAGGAATTGCATTCTCATTTAAATATGGCATGGATATAATGAATAAAATGGGTATTGAGACCAAGACGATTCGTGCCGGTCATGCCAACTTGTTCCTGAGTCCTATTTTCCGTCAGACTTTGGCCAATATCACTGGTGCAACCATCGAACTTTATAATACCGATGGTTCTGTTGGAGCAGCACGTGGTGCAGGAATAGGAGCGGGGATATATAAAACTGCCGAAGAAGCTTTTGCTACTTTAAAGAAAATCATTGTGGTTACACCGGAACAGGAGAACATAGCTGCAAGTCTCGAAGCTTATGATAAATGGGTAAAACATATATAGGATTAATATTTAAAAAGAATTTTTTTTATGAGAAAATCTTATGGTTTATTGATTATTTTATTGATTGTTTGCAGCTTAATTTCTGCAGAAAATATTGTAAAGTATCCGTTTCAGGATACAAGCAAAACGATTGATGAACGTGTAACAGACTTGGTCTCGCGGTTGACTTTGGAGGAAAAAGCTGCTCAGATGCTAAACGAGGCACCTGCAATTAAACGGCTTGGAATTCTTCCATATAATTGGTGGAACGAGTCATTGCATGGGGTGGCACGTACTGGTAGAGCAACTGTATTCCCCGAAAATATAGGACTTGCTGCAACATTTGATCCTGATTTAATTTATAGAATTGGCGAAGCTATTTCAGATGAAGCCTGGGCAAAATACAATATTGCTCAACGACTTGAAAATTACGGACAGTATTCAGGTATCACTTTTTATGCTCCAAATATAAATATCTTCCGGGATCCGCGTTGGGGACGTGGGCAAGAGACTTTTGGCGAAGATCCGTATCTAACTTCAAAAATGGGAGTAGCATATGTAAAAGGTATGCAGGGTAATGATCCGAAATATCTGAAAACAGCAGCCTGTGCAAAACATTATGTAGTCCATTCCGGACCTGAAGCATTGCGTCACTCTTTCGATGCTGAACCGCCAATGAAAGATTTTATGGAAACTTATGTTCCTGCGTTTGAAGCATTGGTGAAAGATGGGAAAGTGGAAAGCGTAATGTGTGCATATAACAGCACTTTTGGAAAGCCTTGCTGTGGTAGTTCTTACTTGTTGAACGATTTATTGAGAAAACAATGGGGCTTTAAAGGATATGTAACCACTGATTGCATGGCTATTCGAGACTTTTACCAATCTCACGGAGCTGCAAAAGATGCCGCTGAAGCATGTGCGTTAGCTATAAAAAGTGGTGTGAATTTAAATTGCGGTGATGAGTTTAACAGTTTGCCCGAAGCAGTTAAACGGGGACTTGTTACTGAAAAAGAAGTTGATGCGGCATTAAGCCAGCTGTTAAGAACAAGATTTAAACTGGGATTATTCGATCCTATAAATCAAAACCCATATTCGAAAATTAAGGAAGATGTGATTGGGGATCAGCAACATATTGATTTGGCTTACGAAGCTGCTGCAAAATCGTTGGTGCTTTTGCAAAATAATAAGAGTATTTTACCTTTGAAGAAAGACCTGAAATCACTTTTTATTGTAGGCCCTTATGCTGCAAGCCAGGATATTTTGCTTGGTAACTATAATGGTGTTAATGACCGACTTACCACAATTATGCAAGCTATTGTAGGCAAAGTAAGTGCTGGAACTTCAGTAAGTTATAGAATGGGAGTAGAGCCAAGTGCAGAGAATAAAAACTCGATGAATTATTCATTAGGCGAAGCTGCTGCGGCCGATGCAGTTGTTGCTGTTTTTGGAATCTCGGGAATTTTTGAAGGTGAAGAGGGCGAGTCAATAGCTTCTACTACAAGAGGCGATCGTTTGGATTTGGGCTTGCCTCAAAATCAACTTGACTATTTACGAGAATTGAAGAAAAAATGTAAAAAACCGATTATTCTTGTGCTTACAGGCGGAAGCCCGATTTGCACTCCCGAATTATCAGAAATTGCCGACGCCATTCTTTTTGTGTGGTATCCTGGTCAGGAAGGTGGCCGTGCAGTGGCCGATGCAATATTTGGAGATGTAAATCCATCAGGCAGGTTGAGTATTACTTTTCCAAAGTCAGCCAGTCAATTACCTGCTTTTGAGGATTATAGTATGAAAGGACGTACATATCGTTATATGACCGAAGAACCGCTTTATCCTTTTGGATTTGGATTAAGTTATACTTCCTATGTATACAGCAATATGAAAATTGATAAGGATAAAATAAAAAAAGGACAGTCGGTAAAGGTTTCAGCGACGATTACAAATACGGGCAAAGCAAGTGGCGAAGAAGTTTCACAACTTTATATAACTGATTTGAGAACAAGCGTGGAAACTCCGATTTTTGCACTTAAAGGAATGAAAAGAATAAAACTTAATCCGGGCGAATCGCAAGAGATTTCGTTTGAAGTTACACCTCAAATGATGGAACTTGTAACCGAAACCGGCGAAAGAGTAATTGAGTCTGGCGATTTCAAAGTATATATTTCCGGTAGCTCACCTTCAGAACTTTCCCAAAGATTAGGTGCACCAAGCCCGGTATCAGAAGTATTTAATGTAGAATAAATTCATATTCAAATAACTAAATAAACAATTAAATTATGAGTACAAAAGTTTATTTCCCATCAGTGGAAAAAATCAAATTCGAAGGTAAAGAAAGTAAAAACCCATTGGCATTTCATTATTATGATGCTGAAAAAGTGGTTTATGGTAAATCAATGAAAGAATGGTTTAAGTTCAGTATGGCTTGGTGGCATACCTTGTGTGCCGAAGGTGGTGACCCATTTGGAGGAGGAACACAAGTTCATCCATGGGTAGGAGCTGCTGATGCTTTGCAGGCTGCAAAAGATAAAATGGATGCGGGTTTTGAATTTATGCAGAAAGTTGGTATCGAATATTACTGTTTTCACGATACCGATTTAATTAGCGAAGGCAGCAGCATTGCTGAATATGAAGCTAACTTGAAAGCAATTGTTGCTTATGCAAAGCAAAAACAAGCCGAAACAGGTATCAAACTAATGTGGGGTACTGCCAACGTATTCTCGCATGCACGCTATATGAATGGAGCCAGTACAAATCCTAACTTTGATGCAGCTGCCCGGGCTATGGTTCAGATTAAGAATGCAATGGATGCAACGATCGAATTAGGTGGAAAAGCATACGTATTCTGGGGAGGGCGCGAAGGTTATATGTCGTTGTTGAACACTAACATGAAACGCGAAAAACAACACATGGGAATTATGTTGACTAAAGCTCGTGATTATGCCCGTGCAAAAGGTTTCAAAGGTGTGTTTCTGATTGAACCAAAACCAATGGAACCAATGAAACATCAATATGATGCAGATACTGAAACAGTTATCGGCTTCCTGAAAGAATTCGGTTTGGAAAATGATTTCAAAATCAATATTGAAGTTAATCACGCTACGTTGGCCGGTCATACCTTCGAACATGAATTGCAATGTGCAGTAGATCGTGGAATGCTTGGTGCTATCGATGCTAATCGCGGTGATGTTCAAAACGGTTGGGATACTGACCAATTCCCTATCGATCTTTTTGAATTGACTCAGGCTATGCTTGTTATTCTTCAAGGTGGTGGTATGCAAGGTGGTGGTACCAACTTCGATGCTAAAATTCGTCGTAACTCTACCGATAACAATGATTTATTTATTGCACACGTTGCTGCCATGGATGTTATGGCTCGTGCGTTGGAAACTGCTGCTGCAATTTTAGAAGAATCTCCTTACAAAAAAATGGTTTCCGACCGTTATGCATCTTACGATGCCGGAAAAGGGAAAGAATTTGAAGAAGGTAAATTATCTTTCGAAGATGTAGTTGCTTATGCAAAATCGAAAGACGAACCTGCACAAATCAGCGGTAAACAAGAACTTTACGAAGCAATTGTAAATATGTACATTTAAAAATAGAAGCAAGGGGTAAGAAGGTTAAAGGCAAGTACTTTGCTTCTTACCCCTTACCTCTTACTCCTTACCTCTAAATTAATAAATATGAACACACACAGCGGAAGTAAACTTTATATTTTCGGTATTACATTGGTGGCCACACTGGGAGGTTTACTTTTTGGATACGACACAGCCGTTATCTCGGGTGCTGTCGATTCATTGAAAGTTGTTTTTCACATTAATGCTGAAACTTTTGGTAGTGAAAAAATTGCAGCTGCTATACATGGCGCCACAGTGGCAAGTGCACTTATCGGTTGTATTATCGGTAGTGCTGTTTCAGGTATTTTTGCAGAGAAGATGGGACGTAAAAATTCATTGCTTTTTGCAGCCGTTATGTTCTTTTTGTCGGCTTTAGGAGCGTCTTATCCCGAATTCTTTTTCTTTCACAAAGGTGATGGATCTGTTCCGGTGCTAATTGCATTCAATCTTTATCGAGTAATTGGTGGAATTGGTGTTGGCCTTGCTTCGGCTATCAGTCCTATGTACATTGCTGAAATTGCACCGGCCGAAATTCGTGGAAAATTGGTTTCGTGGAATCAATTTGCCATTATTTTCGGTATGTTGATTGTCTATTTCGTTAATTATTTTATTACAAAAGGTCAGGCACAGGAATGGATTGATGCTACCGGATGGCGTTATATGTTTGCTTCCAATGCAGTACCAGCAGCTTTGTTTGGGTTATTATTGTTCTTTGTTCCTGAAACTCCGCGCCATTTGGCGCTAGTTGGTCAGGAAGAAAAAGCATTATATGTTCTTGGAAAAATCAATGGTTCGAACAAAGCCAAAGAAATTCTACAAGACATTAAAGATTCTGCTCACGAAAAGGTGGAAAAGGTGCTGGCATATGGTTGGAAGGTATTGATAATTGGTATTCTTTTATCTATATTTCAACAAGCTGTTGGTATCAATGTGGTGCTTTATTATGCACCGACCATTTTCAAAGGACTTGGATTTGGAAATGATGCCGCCATGTACCAAACCGTTATCATGGGCTTTATCAACATTATTTTTACGTTGGTGGCCATCTTTACGGTTGATAAATTCGGACGTAAACCGCTGTTGATTATCGGTTCGGTGGGTATGGCTATCGGTATGTTTGCCATTGGTTTATTGGCATATTCTCATATTATCGGAGTAAGTACACTGATTTTCATTGTTATCTATTCGGCTTCGTTTATGATGTCGTGGGGACCAATTACTTGGGTGCTTATTTCTGAAATTTTCCCGAATACCATTCGTGGTAAAGCCATCGCTATTGCCGTGGCGGCTCAATGGATTTCTAATTTTATCGTTTCGGCTACTTTCCCATCGCTGGAAGCATTCAGCATTACATTTACTTACGTGCTTTACGGTGTAATGTCTGTTCTTTCTGCTCTCTTTATTTGGAAAATGGTTCCCGAAACCAAAGGAAAAACATTGGAAGATATGAGCAAATTGTGGAGAAAATAAGATAAACACTTCTCCTGTAAGTAACTTGAAAAGTTGTCCCGAAATTCTAATATAGTATTTCGGGACATTTTACTAAAGCATGAATTTGAAAGATTAAAAATTATCTATTCCATATATTAAGCATTCGTAAATTTATCAATATTTACAATTTGATTACGGAACTTGTAATTCAGGTAATGTCATTATTTTTTCTTTTTTCCTTATTTTTTAATCATGTAAGACACTTGAGTTCATTGAAAAAACGCATTTATTCGAAAAATTGTTATCAAACTATTAGTAACTTTGTCTTTTGAAATACAACCTTATATTTGTCGGATTCATGAAAAAACGAAATCACGCCTTTTTTTTTCTATTCATTTTAGGTCAACTGTCTCTGGTCTTTTCTCAAATCGGAACTTTTTACTCTACTGATAAAGAACTTTCCAACAGCTTGATAAATGCAATTTATCAAGATAAACGAAATTATATTTGGATTGCAACTGAGGATGGTTTGAATAAGTACGATGGAGTAAAATTCACGACTTATAAAAGCATAAAAGGGAATCCAAAAACACTTAGAAATAATTACGTGCGAACTCTTTTTGAAGATTCATCCGGTCGCTTTTGGGTTGGATGTATTAATGGACTTATGCTCTACAATAGGGTTGAAGATTCTTTTGAACAAATTAAACTATTCAAAAATGGAGCAAATATAGAACCTAGCATTACTTCAATTATTGAAAGCAACACACACCAAATTTGGGTTACCAGTGATCAGGGTCTTTTAATTATAGACTCTAATACAGATTCGTATCACTTTGATTCGAAATTTTCAAAGTTATTATGTAGCAGTTCTTTAGTAGCAGTATTTCAAGATTCGAGAAGAGATTTTTGGATTTTATCCGATGATCAGGGGTTGAACAGATACTCACCAAGCACAAAAAAGCTTTATACTTATAAATCGCCAACTCAGATAGGGAGTAATCAAACTTCAGCTATATGTGAGGATCACTTTGGCAATATCTTCGTGGGCACGCTTACTTCCGGACTTTTTAAATTTAATAGAGTCACCAATAAGTTTGAACCGGTTATTTATCACCAATCTCAGCAAGGACTACCTGTAAAATGTTTGTTTGTTGATAAACAAAAGAACTTATTAGTGGGAACTGATGGCATGGGTATGAAAATATATAACCCCGAAAAAAATTGCCTGGAAGATATTGAGATTCAATCATCTTTGTTTGATTTCTCTAAAATGAAGGTGCATTCTATTTTGCAGGATAAAGCCGGTAACTTATGGACAGGTATTTTTCAAAAGGGAGTTTATTTCACTCCCAATAATCCCAATAAATTTAAAATTTATGGCTATAAATCATTCAATAAGAATATTATAGGCTCAAGTTGTGTAATGTCTATATTGAAAGATAAAGATAATATTGTATGGGTTTGTACTGATAATGATGGGATTTATGGTGTTGAGAATGGAAGAAAAGCAAAGCATTACTCACGAACCACGCCAAATTCTGTTTCAAATACTATCATGTGCATTTTTCAGGATAGTAATAACGATATTTGGTTGGGATCTTATTTAAATGGGCTCGCTAAATTTAATAAGAATAATGGCATTTGTACATACTATAATCAGATTTCGCCAAGCATAGGGAACAATTCGCTGAGTAATAAGGTAATGTGTATTACTGAAGATAAGAAAAAAAATCTGTGGATTGGAACAAATGGTGCAGGTTTGTATTCTTTTGATTTAAAAACATATACTTATAAACAACATTATGCTCTTGTTGGTGGGCATAATGGAAAAATATTACATGATGGTATTAATTGTGTTTTATCTGACAGGGATGGATTTATATGGATAGGCACATTTGGTGGAGTTTGTAAAATAAATCCTGAAACAAATAAAATTATAAATTTTACAACCAAAAACAATATATTGCCCGGCTTAATCGTGTATTCGATGTTCGAAGATCATAATGGCAATATTTGGATTGGAACTACTGAAGGTTTAGCTTGTTACGACAAAAAGAAGAATCAATCAAAATTATATACAATGGTTGATGGACTTCCGAGTAATGTTATTTGTGGCATATTGGAAGATGAAAAAGGAAATATTTGGTTGAGCACGCACATGGGTATCTCTAAATTAATTATCAGAGAAAATAAATTTATAAACTATTACGCTTTCGATGGCTTACAAGGAAATGAATTCTCAAAAGGTGCCACTTTTCATGCAAGTAATGGCGAAATGTTTTTTGGAGGAATAAGTGGTGTGAGTCATTTTTATCCACAAGAAATCAATGATTCAAGAAAAAAATTAAAAGTATATCTCACCGATTTGTATATTATGGATGTTCCCTTAAACAAGGAAAGACAGTATGGTGCAAAGAATCAAAAAATAATTACCCGATTTATATCTGATGCAGATACTATCCATTTGAGCTATAAAGACAATATGTTTAGTCTCGAATTCTCAACGTTCGATTTTGGAAATTCAGAACGTGTTTATTATCGATACAAAATGGAAGGATTAAATTCTGAATGGGTAAATACCGAACAAGGTGTAAGCCGCATTAACTTTACGAATATAAGTTATGGGACCTACAAATTAAAGGTAATGGCTTGCATTCAGAATAATATGTCACCCGAAAAGGAATACCTGATTATTATCACTCCCCCTTGGTATCTGTCGTGGTGGGCAAAAACTATCTATTTTATTCTGGTTGTGCTTCTGGGATATGGAATTACCAGATATATTCTAATTCAGATAGAACATAAGCAAGAAATGATGAAACGCGAACATGCAGAACAAATTAATGAAGCCAAACTACAGTTCTTTATCAATATCTCGCACGAAATAAGAACCCCAATGACATTGATTATTAGTCCATTAGAGAAGCTTATTTCGGAAAATTCCGATATTGAAAAGCAAAAGGTCTATAAAATGATGTATCGGAACGGACAACGAATCTTGCGCTTAATTAACCAGTTATTGGATATCCGGAAAATTGACAAGGGACTAATGTTTGTGAAAATGAGAGAAACCGATATTGTCGGGTTTATGGATGATTTGATGCAAACATTCGATTACCAGGCGAATAAGCGTAATATCTATTTTGAATTTATACATGCCGAACCAAAGTTGAATGTATGGATAGATTTAAATAATTTTGATAAAGTATTATTGAATATTCTTTCCAACGCTTTTAAATATACCCCGGAAAATGGTGAAATAATTGTATCACTTCGTACCGGAGTGGACGAAAATGTAGAAGGACCTTTACGAAGTTATTTTGAAATTATTATTTCCGACACTGGTATAGGTATAGAAGAAGAAATGATTGAACGAATATTTGAACGGTTTTACCAGATAGATAACGATCAGACAAAATCAAATTTCGGAACAGGAATAGGCCTTCATCTGGCACGTTCGTTGGTGGAACTGCAACATGGGATTATTCTTGCCCGTAATAAAATAGATGGACAGGGCAGTGAGTTTGTTGTACGTTTGCCGATGGGACATTCGCATCTGAATGATTTGGAAATTGAAAACTATAGTGCCGAACCAAGTCAAAAAACAGCTCTTTATACTCCCGATGCAGTGCTTTATGATGAAATGACGGTCGAAAATGAACCCAAAATAAAATCAAAAACGAAGTATCGTATTTTGGTGGTCGACGATGAAGATGAAATCCGCCAATATATACGAACCGAATTATCAGATATGTATATGATTTCCGAATGCAGGAATGGGAAGGAAGCATTGGATTTTATCCTGAAAGAAAAGCCGCATTTGGTAATAAGTGATGTAATGATGCCGGAGATGGATGGAATTACCTTATGCAAAAGAATAAAATCGAACATTAATGTAAATCATATTCCAATTATACTCCTCACTGCCAAATCGGCCGACGAAGACAAAGCCGAAGGATTTGATATAGGAGCCGATGCTTATGTGGTTAAACCATTTAATATTGCATTGTTGAAAAAACGGATTGCAGGCTTGTTGGGAAATCGTAAGCGACTGGAAATGAAGCTTTCGGATGCAGATGAAAACAAATTACACATAAAAACGGTCGTGATGCGTTCTTCGGACCAGGTTTTATTGGAAAAAATCCTGAAAATTATTAACGATAATATTGCAGATCCAGACCTAAATGTTGAATTTTTGGCAAGTGGAGTAGGGATGAGCCGTGTGCATATGCATAGAAAGTTGAAAGAACTAACCAATCAGTCTGCTCGGGATTTTATTAAATCAATTCGCCTCAAGCAAGCTGCCGAATTGCTCTCAACTCAAAAAACAGGCATTTCGGAACTTGCTTATGCGTTGGGATTCTCAAATTTGTCTCATTTCTCAAATTCATTCCGTGAGTTCTATGGTATGTCTCCCAAAGAATATGCCCAACATGTTAATGAGAATAAAAAAAGTGATTGAAATACATATTGAAATGTTTTGAAAAAGCAGTCAGGGATTTCACTGACTGTTTTTTATTGTATATAATTTAATGCGTTCTGTTTTAAATTATTCAATATATTATATTGAAATACAATTAGTTGATTTAGGTTGATTCCAAAGGAATCTTATATTTATAGCGGATAATTGTATGATTTTATATTTGACTCTATCAGAATTGTTGCATTTCAAGCAAATTTGGGACACTAACTCGCTAAATTATTTATAATTCAGCGAGTTAGTGATTTTTTTTACACTTAATTCGCACTAATTTAATAATTCCAAATCAAAAAACTTCAACAAGTCTTTGTGAAATTTTTATGAGATTTAGAATTAGAACCATAATTGTAGCGCAGAGAATAAATTTTGTTACTAATAGGGTATTGATGTAACGCAGGGAAAAGTTTTTGTAACCTTGACAACGAGTAAATATTATATAAATAGGTAAGTTTGTGCAAGAAATATTCATCATGTCTAACCATAAATATAAAAAAATGAAAACCTGAAAATTATTAAGTGATTATCAAAACAAGTAATTAAAAATCTAATAAAATGAATTCTAATCATGAAGAACAAAAAACTAATTAGGCCTTTAAGCCTTTTATTCTTATTTTTTTTATTCCCTCTAGGTGTATTTGCACAAACAATAACCGTAAAGGGAGTTGTGAAGGACGTAAATGGTGAAACACTAATAGGGGTGAGTGTAATGGAAGTTGGAACATCCAATGGGGCGATTACCGATGCATCAGGGATGTATGAAGTAAAAACGTCTGCAAACTCGTCGTTGAGTTTCTCCTATTTGGGTTATGAAAAACAAGTTGTAAGCGTAAATGGTAAAACTGTAATCAATGTAACATTAAAAGATCAGGACAAATCATTGGATGAAGTTGTAGTTGTAGGATATGGTACTCAACGGAAAGAAGCTGTAACAGGTTCAGTAGCTTCTGTTAAAGGAGATGTAATCCGTGAAGTTCCAGCGTCCAATATTACTCAGGCTTTGCAAGGACGTGTAGCAGGTGTGCAAATGGCACAAACTTCAACTAAACCGGGAGCTACCATGCAAATACGTATCCGCGGGACACGTTCAATAACTGCCGATAATAATCCACTGATTGTGCTTGACGGTATACCTTTTGCAGGAACAATTGCTGATATCAGTACTGACGACATCAAGAGTATTGATATTTTGAAAGATGCCTCTGCAACAGCCATTTACGGTTCGCGTGGTGCCAACGGTGTTATATTGATAACAACCAATAGCGGAACAAAAGGACAAAAAACACAGGTTGACTACAATGGGTATTATGGAGTGAAAACTGCTATTGAATACCCTATGATGAATGGCCCCGAATATGCTAAACTAAGGATATTAGCTAAAAAAAATGGACCGGGAACTGATGAACCTTATATTACAAATGCTGATGGTTCAATAACCTATACGGCAAATACAAAT
The DNA here is from genome assembly GCA_031292575.1 of Paludibacter sp. Lineage (GTDB taxonomy): Bacteria > Bacteroidota > Bacteroidia > Bacteroidales > Paludibacteraceae > Paludibacter. The sequence continues at coordinate 27,631 of JARLGX010000011.1, read as the reverse complement.
TGGCAAGACTTGTTTTTTAGAACCGGTATTGTTACAAGCCACGATTTAAGTGTTTCGGGCGGTAACGAAAAGGGAAGTTACAAATTTGGTGCAGGTTACTACAATGATCAATCTGTAGTACCAGGGTCGGATTATACCCGTTATTCCATACGTTCCAGCCTTGATCATGAAATAGGCAAATATGTTCGTATAGGTTTCACGACGAATAGTAATTTTAATATAACTAATGGTCAAGACTTAAGTATGTACGGTATTTTAAGTATGTCTCCTGTTGCTACCCCTTATAATACAGATGGAACATTGAAAAGAACAGTAAAGATGCCACAAGATGAACAATGGGTATATACCAGAAGTACTATGGCAAATTTAGGAGACTCATGGCAAGATCAAACCAAGGCGTTTGGATCTTATAACTCTGCCTATGCTGAAGTAAAAATTCCGGGTATTGACGGTTTAAAATATCGCGTTAACCTTGGTGCTAACTTCCGTATGTCTAACACTCAAAACTATACAGGAGTGGGAGTATTTAGTTATAACCCTACTAACAATAATACTGCTACTGTCGGTAACTCGCTTACCACCAATTGGGCGGTTGAAAACCTGCTGACATACGATAAAGTGTTTGCCGGAAAACATAGGGTAAATGCTGTAGCCATGTACTCTGCTGAGCAAACTTCTTACTACAGTTCGTCAATTCAGAGATATAATATTGCCGGCGATAGCTTCCAATCTTACAATTTGGCGCAAAGTTCTACCTCCAATAGTAATGATATAAATATTAACCCTTCTTATCAGGGCTATCAGATTAGCGGTTTGGAATCGTATATGGGACGTGTCATGTATTCTTATGACGACCGCTATATGATAAGTGCTACAGTTCGCTCCGATGCCTCTTCCAGGTTGGCTCCGGGTCACCAGTGGCATACCTATCCTGCAGTATCAATAGGATGGAATATCATGAAAGAATCGTTTATGAAAGATATCACAGCGATAGATGCCTTGAAATTGCGTGCAGGTTATGGTGAAACTTCGAACCAATCTGTTACTCCATACTCTACACTTGGACTTTTAAGTACAAGACCTTACAACTTTGGTGCAACAACTGCCACGGGATATTTTGTATACCAACTGCCTAACCCTAATTTAGGATGGGAGTACTCTCAAACAAAGAATTTAGGTTTGGACTTCTCTCTCCTGAAAAACCGCCTATCGGGCACAGTTGAGTACTATATAACCGATACGAGAAATCTTCTTTATGGTGTTAATTTGCCTGTCACATCGGGTGTAAACACCATCACATCAAATGTAGGTGCAACCCAAAACAAAGGTTGGGAATTTTCGCTTAACGGCGTGATTTTGGACAATGTTAATGGCTGGACATGGGATGCCGGAGTAAACGTGTATAGCAACAAAAACAAAATAGTGGCACTTTCTTCAGGTCGGACAGTGGATACTGATAACTGGTTATTTGTAGGTCATTCACTGAATGTAATCTACGATTATAAGAAAGTTGGAATTTGGCAAACTACTGATAAATATTTGAGTATATTGGAACCAGGAACTGCTTCGGCTCCAGGTATGATCAAAGTGTTATATACAGGTACTTATAACGCCGATGGCAGCCCTACAAGGGCAATATCACCGGCTGACCGTCAGATTATAGACTGTGATCCTAATTTTCAGGGTGGTTTCAATACCCGTGTAGGGTACAAAGGATTTGACCTGACCGTTGTAGGTACTTTTCAAGGTGGTGGGATCCTTAACAGCACGCTTTACGGATCGGCCGGCTACCTCAATATAAATGATGGACGCAGGGGACAAATTCAGGTAAACTACTGGACACCTACAAACACCAGTGGTACGTATCCATTACCCGGTGGCGTAACAGATAGTAACAATCCAAAGTATGGATCAACTCTTGGTTACTTCGATGCTTCATATCTGAAGGTAAAAACCATCACACTTGGGTATAGCTTTAACAAGAAATGGCTTAAAAACGCCGGTATAGACAAATTGCGTTTATACGGCACTATAGAGGCTCCGTTTGTGCTGTTCTCGCCTTATTACAAACAATCAGGTATGGATCCGGAAACTAACTCGTATGCTAACGATGGTTCAAATTCAGCTGTGCCATATGTTTCAGGGCTGAGTCGTTTGCTCACTGTAGGGTATAACACGCCTGAAACACATAATTTCATAATGGGTATTAACATAACATTCTAAAATAGATAATAATGAAACGAATATATAGAAAAACTATTATAGGAACACTCCTTATGGCGTTGTTCCTGATGGGATGCTCCAACCTTTTGGAAGAACAACCACGCAGTATTTTTACACCCGGTTATTTTCAAACCCAAGCAGGTGTATTAGGAGGATTAACATCGGCGTATGCATCCAATCGTTATATGTTTGGTAACGGATATGTTTTAAATATCAGCCAAATTGGAACCGATGAGTCAACTTGGGGACAGAATTCTGATGGTAATGTTAAAAATGCAGATTTTTCGGGTGTTGGTGCACTTACATCTTCCAATAGCAATGCAGGTCAAATTTGGGGCACTTGTTTCCCTAACATTAATACATGTAGTGGCGTAATCGAAAATGCCGTGAAAGTTGGAACTATTCCGGCTTCTCTGATAGCCGAAGCTAGATTCTTCCGTGCTTTCGACTATTTCTTACTGGTACAAACTTTCGGTGGTGTGCCGTTGGATTTGGGTGCTGGAAGACTAAAATTTAATATAACTGCTTCGAGAACCTCAGTGCGTGATTCTGTTACAACAGTTTATACAAAAGCCATATTTCCGGATTTGCTGCAAGCTATCAATGATTTGCCGGCAACAGCACGTATAACAGGAGGTCTAACCAAAACGGCTGCAAGTCTTATTTTGTCCAAAGCTTACCTGACTTACGGGTGGTGGTTGGAAAACCCAAACAACATCCCAACTTATCCATATCCAGGGCTTACAGGTACCAGAACCGATCCTGATGGACATAATGCAGCGTGGTATTATCAGCAGGCATACAATGTAGCAACAGCAGCTATTGCCAATCCAGGGCCATTTGGATTACAACCATCATTTTATGATGTGAATGCTGGCCCAAATGACCGCAATAATGAAATAGTTTTGTATGCTGACCACACGCAGTTAAGTGCAACGTATAATGGTGGAGACCTTAGCTATAGTAGTGGTGGTTTCTCCACTGACAACTTTGCCGGATGGTTTGAACAGTTTAACTATACGGGTGTAAAAAGTTCTTCAAGTAATACAAAATGGACTGCTGTAAATTCTGTACAGCGTGCATCTACACAACCTCTGGGACGTCCATGGACTATGCTGGCTCCTCCTTTGGGTGTGTTTAAAAATACCTTTGCTGATAAAACGAATGATTCACGCTACGACGGAACTTTTGTGACTGTTTACCGTGCTAATTTTCTTGAAGCTGGTCTTAAAGCTCAATATTATGGTGCAAATTATTTACCACTTGCCGAAGGTTCTCCAATAATAACTTTTCTGAAAAACGATACAACGGGCGTTGATTACTCGAATGCAGTATATAACAGTTCTGTAGGTGGAGGTGTATTGCCAACAAGATCCGATTTTGTAATAGAACCTGATGATATAAGCAGGATATGCTATCCGGGAAACTGGAAAATTGGACCTTATCGTACCGACAATGGTACTGGATTAGGAAACCCGAATGGTAGTAGTACACGCCCATGGAACATCGCTAAATTCTCGGAATTATTCTTTATTGCAGCTGAAGCTGCTGTAAAAGGTGCTACTCCAGCTGCTGTAACCGGTGCGTACGCAAACGATGGAACTGCCCGAGGATTGATTAATGTGATTCGTGCCCGTGCGGGTAAATGGAAATTCAATAATGCTAACAATGTCGCCCAAATTGTAGACAATAGTGCTGCTATGACTGCTGCTACCCCGGCAACTATAGATATTGACTATATTTTGGCAGAACGTTCGCGCGAATATTATGGTGAAGGTTATCGTTGGTACGATTTAGTCCGTACACAAAAATGGGCACAATATGGTGGCTCTTATTCTATTTGTGGTGCAACAAATTATAGTAACTGGAACGACCATTCGCAGGCAGTTTTTACACGTACTATTTTACCTGCTAACTACCTTCGTCCTATTCCTCAAAGTCAGCTCGATGGTATGGATATGACAGATGCTCAAAAAGCAGCTTATCAAAATCCAGGATATTAATTAGAACATTAGTTTTTCAAAGTTAATACATCCAAGAATGTTATTCTTTGGTATTGTATAAGAGAAAAGTTGTTTGTTAAATGAAAAAAGTTGTTTATTAATCAATGATAAGACTGGCTAACCAGAGTAACGGTTAGCTAGTCTTTAAATTTAAACAACACAATATATTCTTGTTTTTATCACTTGTTTACTTATTCTACCTTTCTTCCAGACTTGATTAATTCCTTATTTTAAAAAATGATTCTCAGTGACTCAAAGTGATTTGTTTAATATATTTGTGTGAATATATTAGACTATCGTTTGATAATCTGGATTATAACAAAGATAAAATCTATTTGCCTTGTTAACATTGAAAGAAATAATATATTTAAATAGTAAATTCTTTATCAAAATTTCGAATGATAAAAATAAAAAATACAATGAGTCACAGGAATTTATTTCTGGTTATTACGCTACTTTTTACAATTCAGTTATTTGCTCAGGTGAAGTTGCCAAAACTGATAAGTGATGGAATGATTTTGCAGCGCAATGTGGACTTGAATATATGGGGTTGGGCCAAAAAAGGGGAAACAGTTACACTTATCTTTTTAGATAAAAGCTATAATACGGTTGCAAATGAACAGGGTGAATGGAAAATTAAACTGCCAAAACAAATTGCAGGAGGTCCTTATACAATGTTGATTAAAGGCAATGCTAATGAGATTAAGATTAATAATATTTTAATTGGTGACGTGTGGCTTGCATCTGGACAATCAAACATGGAATTACCGATGAGAAGGGTGAGTCCATATTATGAAAAGGAAATAAAAAACTCGGAATGTAAGTACATCAGACAGTTCTATGTTCCGCAAAAATATAATTTTAATAATGAAGAAACGGATTTAGAATCTGGGTTATGGAAAAGTGCAAACCCGCAAAATGTTCTTGACTTTTCGGCAGTGTCTTATTTCTTTGCCAAGAATATCTACGAAAAATATCATGTGCCAATCGGAATTATTAATGCCAGTTTAGGAGGTTCTCCAATCGAAGCCTGGCTTAGCGAGGATGCCTTGAAAGCTTTTCCAGATTATTACAATGAACTACAACGATTTAAAAACAAAGAGCTGATAAAGCAGATTGAACATGATGATAACGTTAGAATAGCAAATTGGTATTCGACTGTAAATAAAAATGATGAAGGATATAATTCATCCGATGCTCCGTGGTCAAAAAAGGATGTCAATATGTCAGACTGGAAAACAATAAAAGTCCCCGGATATTGGTCTGATATTTATTCCGAAATAAAAAATGGAGTTGTTTGGTATAGAAGAAAATTTAATATCCCTGCAATCATGACTGGAAAGCCTTCAACGCTTATTTTGGGTAGAATTGTAGATGCCGATTCTGCTTTTATCAACGGAGTATGTGTGGGAACGACCAGCTATCAATATCCACCGCGAAGATACGCTATCCCTGCAAATTTATTGAAGTTAGGTGAAAATACCATCGTGGTCAGGGTAGTAAGTAATATTGGTAAAGGTGGTTTTGTTCCAGAAAAACTATATACCATTGTGACTGATAAAGATTCTGTAAATCTGACAGGAGACTGGAGTTTTAAGCAAGGAACACCGATGAATCCTTTAGCAGGGCAGACTTTTGTAAGATGGAAGCCCGCCGGACTTTATAACGCGATGATTGCCCCGTTGACAAATTATGAGATTAAAGGAGTTCTTTGGTATCAGGGTGAGTCCAATACAGGTAAACCCATTGAATACCAAGCTCTGCTTACAAAATTGATTCAAAGCTGGAGGAACGGTTGGAACCAAAAGAAACTTCCTTTTTTGTATGTTCAGTTACCTAATTTTATGAAATCTTCGAACGTTCCGACAGAAAGTAGCTGGGCTTTACTCAGGGAATCTCAATTTAAAACTTTATCTGTTCCCAATACAGGCATGGCAGTGGCAATAGACTTGGGAGAATGGAATGATATTCATCCGGTTCATAAGAAACCTGTAGGTGACAGACTTGCTCTTATTGCACAAAAAATAGCTTATGGTGATAAGAATATTGTCAGTTCGGGTCCTTTGTACCAAAGTATGAAAATTGAAAAAGACAGCATAATACTTTCTTTCGCAGGAGTAGGAAGTGGTTTAATAGCTGAAAGAGGCAGGCATCTTAATTGTATTTCAATAGCTGGTTCAGACAAAAAATTTGTGTGGGCTTCATCTAAAATTGTAAATAATAGAATTGTGGTTTGGAGTGATAAAGTTGCTAATCCTGTTGCAGTCAGGTATGCCTGGGCTGATAATCCTGAGAATGCCAATCTTTACAATAAAGAAGGTTTACCTGCTTCGCCTTTTAGAACTGATAGCTGGAAATAATGTATAAATTAATCAAAAATATAAAATGAAATCAACAACGCAAAAAGTCTCTATCATTGAGAAAATTGGCTATAGTTTGGGTGACTTGGCAGCAAATCTTATTTTCCAAACCTTAATGACTTTTATCGCATTTTTCTATACTGACGTTTTTAAAATCCCGCCCGCTTCAGCTTCCATTATTATTTTTGCCGGTGGTATGATTGGTGCATCTTTTAATCCTATAATGGGTGCGATTGCTGACCGAACTGTAACTCGTTGGGGTAAATTTCGCCCATGGATTTTATGGACTTCCGTTCCTTTTGGAATAATTGCATTGTTAACATTTTCTACTCCAAACTTTGGTCCTCAAGGGAAACTCATTTATGCATTTGTTACGTATATTTTTTTGGTATTAATTTATTCTGCCAATAATCTGCCTTATTCTGCACTAAGTGGTGTTATGACTGGCGATATGTCTGAACGTAATAGTATTTCATCATACCGGTTTATTGCTGTAATGGTAGCCCAGTTTATTGTTCAGGCATTGTTGTTGCCATTAGTTTTGATATTTGGAGGAGGTGATAAGACTGTTGGATTTGAAAAAGTTATGACAATTTTTGCAATAACCGGAGTAATATTTTTTATAATCACATTCCTTACTACAAAAGAAAGAATTATTCCAAAACCAGAGCAAAAATCAAGTTTAAAACAAGATGTTAAGGATTTGTCAAAAAACAAACCCTGGATAGCAATGTTATTTCTTACCATTTTGGTTTTTGTTACTTTGTCGCTTAAAGGAGGAATGTATGTTTATTATTTCGAAAACTATCTGAATAAAGCACAACTTTCGGCATTTCTTCAAAATATTGGATTTAACGGGTTTATTGATGGTTTAAACACAATATTGACTAAAATAGGGTTAGTGGGTTTTGTTTGGCCAAAAGATGCCGCTACATCAGGTTTTAGTTTGTTTAATGGTGGTGGAATCATTTTTATGATTTTGGGAATTTCGTTTTCGAAAAAATTGGCAGATAAGTATGGTAAGCGCGATGTTTTTGTTAGTGGTTTGTTATTATCAACCATTTGCTTATTTGCGTTTTTATTTTTCTCTAAAGAATCCATTGGACTTGTTTTTATTGCTCAATTATTTCATGGTTTTTTCTACGGACTCACAATTCCGCTTTTGTGGGCAATGATTGCCGACGTAGCCGATTATTCAGAAATGAAAAACAATCGTCGTGCAACTGGAATTATTTTTTCTGCCATGATTTTTGGTTTGAAAGCAGGATTGAGTATTGGTGGTGCTTTGGTTGCAGGAATTTTAGCTTTTTTTGGTTACAACCAACAACTTGCAGTTCAATCTGAAAGTACAATTCAGGGGATTAAATTATCTGTAAGTGTATTTCCGACTATTACGTTTCTATTGGCAGCTTCATGTTTATTTTTCTATGAAATAAACAAGAAGAAAGAAATTGAAATTGAAGAAGCCCTAAAATTAAGGAGATCAAAGACTAAAACTGTTTATAAAGAAAAAATATTAATTGAAGAATAATTAGGCTAAATCTAAATTGTAAAATTCATATCGATGAAAACAAAAATCAAAATACAAATATTCATAATTCTTGTTACTGTTTTAGCAGTGTCTTGCTCAATAAATAAATCTCAACTTTCTTCCGATACGTTAAAAGATGCTTTGAAAGGAAAGTTTTTGATTGGAGTTGCAATTAATGCTAATCAGGCAGCTGGAAAAGATACTGCCTCAATTAAAATAGTAAAACAGCAGTTTAATTCAATTACTCCTGAAAACTGCATGAAAAGTGAAGTTATTCATCCTCAGGAAGACAAATTTGATTTCACTCAAGCAGATCAATATGTTAAATTTGGTGAAGATCATAATATGTTTATTGTGGGACATACTCTTATTTGGCACTCACAAACACCTCCTTGGTTTTTTGTAGATAAAGAAGGTAAAGACGTAACGCGCGAAGTGTTAATTGAAAGAATGAAAAAGCATATCAGCACTGTAGTAGGCAGATATAAAGGTCGAGTAAAGAGCTGGGATGTAGTGAATGAAGCTATAAATGACGATGGTTCATGGAGGCAGAGTAAATTTTATAAGATTATTGGCGAAGATTATATTCGCTTGGCATTTCAATTTGCTCACGAAGCTGACCCCAATGCTCTACTGTGTTACAATGATTATTCCATGGCTAATCCGGGTAAAAGAGAAGGTGTAATTAAAATGATTAAAAAACTACAGGAACAAGGAATAAAAGTTGATGGCATTGGAATGCAAGGTCATTTATCCATGGATTATCCAACAGTTTCAGAAGAGGAAAAAAGCATTATAGCATTTTCAAAATTGGGAGTGAAATTAATGATTACCGAACTTGACCTTTCAGTACTCCCATCACCAAAAGGAAATGTGGGTGCTGATGTATCTACGTCGTATAAATACAAAAAGGAGATGAATCCATATCCGAATGGTTTGCCTGATTCAGTGGCAACAAGATGGAATAATCGTATGAATGACTTTTTTAAACTTTTTTTGAAACATCATGATAAAATTATTCGTGTCACTTTATGGGGAGTAACTGATGTACAGACCTGGAGAAACAACTGGCCTGTTCCCGGAAGAAGTGACTATCCACTACTTTTCGACCGCAATTACAAGCCAAAACCAATTGTAGATACCATTATCAAAGAAGCAAAAGAAATTAAGAATTAAAGACTAATAATTTAAAATAATTGATGATTTGACTGGTTTATTATTAGCTTTATCGTCCATTTATTCACTTCTTATAATATGAAAACTCCAAGATATTTAGTCGAAAATCTTTACACAGCAGATCCTTCAGCTCACGTGTTTAACGGTAAAATTTACATCTATCCTTCGCACGATATTGAGTCGAGCATCCCCGAAAATGATAATGGTGATCATTTTGATATGCGCGATTACCATGTTTTCTCTATGGATAGCATTGATGGCGAAGTAACCGATCATGGTGTGGCGCTCGACGTGAAAAATATTCCGTGGTCAGGTCGTCAATTGTGGGCACCCGATGTAGCTTGTAAAAATGGAAAGTATTATCTTTACTTCCCTTTAAAAGATAAAAATGACATTTTCCGCATTGGTGTAGCTGTCAGCAATAAACCCGAGGGACCGTTTGTTCCCCAAAATGATCCGATCAAAGGCAGCTATACTATCGATCCAGCTGTTTTAGAAGATAATGCAACAGACTTTTATATTTACTTTGGTGGATTGTGGGGCGGCCAGTTGCAACGATACCGCAACAATAAAGCCATTGAAAACCCAGCAGAACCTGCCGATGATGAACCGGCTTTGTGTGCCCGCATAGCCAAACTAAGTGAAGATATGCTGGAGTTTGCCGAAGAACCACGTGATGTGTTGATACTGGACGAAAACGGAGAACCTCTGAAAGCAGGTGATCATAACCGCAGGTATTTCGAAGGACCTTGGATGCATAAATACAACGGTAAATACTATTTCTCGTATTCAACAGGAAATACTCATCGATTATGTTATGCTATCGGCGATAATCCATACGGACCGTTTACTTATGCAGGGGTAATTCTGACGCCGGTTGTGGGATGGACTACGCATCATTCCATTGTTGAGTTCGAAAGCAAATGGTATCTCTTTCATCACGATAGCGTACCGTCGGGAGGAAAAACATGGTTACGGAGCATTAAGGTGGTTGAGTTGGAATACAACGAAGACGGCACGATAAAAACAATTGATGGCGGTGGTAAGGATTAATAAGAAATATACGATTTTCATCAATCAATATGCGTATATTTGTGTTGTCCGATACCATTTAATCAAAGTAAAAATTCACAAATGATTCGAAATTTATTATTTTACATTCTCTTGCTTTTAGCCGTTTCGGGTTTGAATGCCGAAAATGGCCATCAATTATGGCTGCGTTTTAATAAAACTAAAATTGATTCTCAAATTTTCTCCGGAATAATTGGGGATAAAAATCAGTTCGCAGTCAATGAATTTCAACACGACTGGAATGAAATGACTGGCAAATATCTTCCAATGGTAAATGCTCAAACTGACAGTTTATTAATAATTGGGACTTTGAATGATAAAAATATAAGACCTTTCGGATTGAAAAATGAATTGATGAAACTGGGTGAAGATGGCTACGTCATAAAAACCATTCATCAAAACAATAAGATTGTAACCATAGTTGCATCAGCAGGTGAAAGTGGTTTGCTTTATGGTGTATTTCATCTCTTGAGGTTGATTCAAATCGATAAGTTCTCTTATAATATCGATATAGTTGAAAAGCCATCCTATAAAATTCGGGTGCTGGATCATTGGGATAATTTAGACGGAAGTGTGGAACGTGGGTATGCTGGTCGCTCCATTTGGAAATGGGATGAATTGCCTAACGTAATTTCGCCTCTTTACAAAGAATATGCACGTGCAAACGCTTCTATTGGAATCAATGGCACTGTTTTGAATAATGTGAATGCTTCGCCTAAAATACTTTCTCCTGAGTATCTCCAAAAAGTAAAAGCGATTGCAGATCAGTTGCGTCCGTTTCACATCAAAGTATATTTTTCTATCAACTTTGCTTCCCCTTCTACTATTGGTGGATTAAAAACTTCGGATCCATTAGATCTTATGGTAAAAAAATGGTGGAATGACAAAGCAAATGAAATTTATAAACTGATTCCAGATTTTGGTGGATTTCTAGTAAAAGCAAGTAGCGAAGGGCAACCCGGTCCACAAGATTTTGGACGAACGCATGCCGATGGAGCCAATATGTTGGCAGATGCACTGAAACCTCATGGTGGAATTGTGATGTGGCGTGCTTTTGTGTACAGTGCATCGAAAGATGACAGGGCAAAACAGGCTTATAATGAATTCGTACCTCTCGATGGTCAATTTAAAGATAATGTGATAATACAGGTAAAGAATGGCCCGATTGATTTTCAACCGCGAGAACCATTCAGCCCTTTATTTGGAGCTATGAAAAAAACATCCTTGATGCCTGAAGTTGAGATTACACAGGAATATCTTGGGCATTCAATTCAGCTTGTATATCTGTCCACAATGTGGGAGGAATTTTTAAAAAGTGATACTTATCAGGAAGGCATTGGAAGTACAGTTGCACGCACTACCGATGGCAGTATTTTCCCTCAAAAGTATACAGCAATTGCTGGTGTTGCTAATATCGGACTAGACTCAAATTGGTGTGGACACCAATTTGCTCAGGCAAACTGGTATGCCTTTGGTCGCTTGGCATGGAATAATAAATTGACAAGTGACCAGATTGCAGATGAATGGTTAAGGCTTACGTTTTCTCCAAAAGAAAAAAAAGCAGCGAGCTTCACTAATACGGATTGGGAAAAAAACTTTCTGACTCCTGTAAAGCAAATCATGTTAGAGAGCCGTGAGGCTGCAATACATTATTCAATGCCATTGGGACTTCACCATATTTTTGCCGGTCTTAACAACACACATTATGGGCCCGGTCCATGGTGGGCGCCAAAAGGAGTCAGAGTTGACTGGACGCCACCTTATTATCATAAAGCAGATACTTTTGGAATTGGATTTGATCGAACTCATTCAGGAAGCGATGCAGTAAGTCAATATCACGAACCACTTTGTTCGGAGTTTAATGATGTAAATACTTGCCCTGAAATTTATTTACTTTGGTTTCATCATTTGCCTTGGGATTATAAAATGAAAGACGGTCGGATACTCTGGGATGAGTTGTGTTACACCTACGAAAAAGGTTTAAACGAAGTACGACAGTTTCAGAAAACATGGGACAAAGTAGAACCCTACGTTGATTCACAGCGTTTTTTTGAAGTGCAAAGTAAATTACGTCGTCAGTGTCGCGATGCACAAATTTGGAAAGATGGCTGTTTACTCTATTTTCAACAGTTTTCGAAACGTCCGATACCATACGATATTGAAAGACCGGTTCACGATTTGGACGATTTGATGAAAATTAAACTTAATTTGAAAGATCATAATTAATTAAAACTTCCCTTTGGGGGTTAGGAGTAGCAATATGGAAAAAACATGGAGATGGTTTGGAAAGAAAGATCCGATTTCGCTCGATATGCTGCGTCAAATAGGTGTTGAGGGAATAGTTACGGCTTTACACGACGTGCCGAATGGAGAAATATGGACACTGGAAGCAATTAATGATTTAAAAGGATATATTGAAAATGCAGGTTTGCATTGGTCAGTGGTTGAAAGTTTACCTGTTTCGGAAAGTATAAAATATGCTGGAGTTGACAGAGGAAAGTTAATTGAAAATTATAAAATCAGTCTGAATAATTTGGGAAAAGCAGGAATTAAAACTGTTTGCTATAATTTTATGCCGGTTATTGACTGGATTCGAACTGATTTACATCGAAAATTAGAAGATGGAACCTACACTTTGTATTTCGATAAGATTCGTTTTGCTTATTTCGATTGCTACATTTTAAATCGTACGGGAGCGGAAAAAGATTATTCAGTTGAGGAAATGAAACTGGTTAATGAACTGGATAAAACTATTACATCTGCTGAAAAGGATGACCTAATACAAACCATCATTGTAAAAACTCAAGGTTTTGTCAATGAAAATTTCAAAGGAAATGTGCAAAAGCCAGTTGAATTGTTTAATCAGTTATTGGCATTATACAAAGGAGTAGATAAAACCCAATTACGTGAAAACCTGAAGTTTTTTCTCTCTAGTGTGATTCCCACTGCTGAAGAACATGGCATTAATTTATGTGTACATCCAGATGATCCACCCTCAGCGGTACTTGGCTTGCCACGTATTGTAACCAATGCAGAGGATATTGACTGGATTCTGAACGCAGTTGATAGCCCAAATAATGGTTTGACTTTTTGCGCGGGCTCATTGAGCTCCGGGTTGCATAATAATGTTACTGAACTAGCTTCAAGATTTGCAAAAAGGACACACTTTGTGCATTTACGTAGCACCGATGTTAGTGAGGCTGGAAATTTTATCGAAGCTTCGCACTTAGAAGGCAGAGGTCATCTCATTGAATTGGTTCGTATTTTCGAGCGCGAGAATCCAACTTTACCAATGCGCGTGGATCATGGAAAATTAATGCTTGATGACGTAAATAAATCCTATAATCCAGGCTACTCATTTTTGGGACGTATGTATGCATTAGCCCAGCTTTCAGGGATTATAGCAACTGTGAGAAATGAAATGATGAAATAATATTTCATTAAAAGTGTTTTTTGTGAATTAAATCTGAATTTAAAAAATATAATATGAACGACACGTTTAGTATTGAAGGTAAAGTCGCTGTCATTTCTGGCGTATGTGGGGTGTTGGGTGGCAGTATTGCCCGCAGTTTCATCCAGGCTGGAGCAAAAATTGTGGCCATAGGTACCAATCAGGATAAATTGGATAAGACTATTGCGGAATTTGCTGAACTTGGTGGGGAGGTAATGGGCTATGTTGGGAATGTGCTTAATATCCCAAGTCTCGAAGTTATTGCTCAGGATGTTGTTGCAAAATGGGGACATATTGATTTTTTGCTAAACATCGCAGGTGGAAATCTTCCCGGAGCAACACTGATGCCCGACCAGAGTTTTTTCGACATGAAAATTGAAAATTGGAATAAGGTTACCGACTTGAATATGAACGGAACTGTTTATCCAAGTTATGTGTTTGGCAAAGTTATGGCTAATCAAAAATCGGGGAGCATTGTCAATATATCTTCAATGGCTGCACTACAATCAATGACTCGTGTGCCAGGTTATTCCGCAGCCAAAGCGGCTGTTGGTAATTTTACCCAATGGTTAGCGATGGAAATGGCTATGAAATATGGGGATGGTATCCGTGTCAATGCTATTGCGCCGGGGTTTTTTATTGGCGATCAAAATCGTGCGGTACTTATTAATCCTGACGGTACGCTGACCGATCGCAGTATGAAAGTGATTGCCAATACACCAATGAATCGTTTTGGAAATATCGACGAATTAAATGGTGCTGTACAATTTTTGTGTTCTCAGGCTGCCAGCTTCATCACAGGGGTCGTATTGCCAATTGATGGTGGATTTAGCTCATTCAGTGGAGTGTAATTATATTACACTTTAAAGCAATTCAGGAAAAGCATAACGTTTTACAACCTTAAATATCTATTCAGAGAGAAATAAAAAATGAGAAAATTCGCATTAAAAGGATTAAAAGCTTTGACTGTTTTACTATATGTTTCTTTGTTTGTACACACTCCTATTCAGGCAAAAACATCGCCAAAGCTGACTAACAATGTAGTTAGACAACGAATTTCCATTGATGAAGGGTGGCGGTTTTATAAGTATAATTCGCTGGATAGAGTTGACAACCTGATATACGATGTTCGCCCCGAAGTTTTAGGAAGTAACGAGTATATAATTGCTGATGCTAAGCCTACTGAAGCGATAGAAATAAAAACTTCTCAAAAAGTTCTTAAACCGTGGATTTTACCTTCTGGAAACAGTTTTATTAAAGATAAGAGTGAAAAACATATTCGTCCTGTAGGAAATCCGGGGAGTGATTTTCCATTTGTTCAGGGAAACTTTGATGATAATTCATGGGAAAAAGTGAATCTGCCTCACGATTGGGCCATCAAAGGACCTTTTATGACAGGCTCAAATCCGGAAGTAGGTGGGGGAATGGGTCGTTTACCAAGCAATGGCGTGGCATGGTATCGTAAAAAACTCGACATTCCTGTCTCTGATAAAGGTAAGTCAATATTCCTTGATATTGATGGAGCAATGTCTTATACCATTGTATGGTTGAATGGAAACTTGGTTGGTGGTTGGCCTTATGGTTATAACTCCTGGCGATTGGATCTCACACCGTATGTTGTTCCGGGTGGTGTAAATCAGTTAGCTATACGATTGGACAATCCAAATAACTCATCTCGTTGGTATCCAGGTGGAGGAATTTATCGCAATGTTTGGTTAATGAAAACTAATCATATCCACGTTGGTCAGTACGGAACTTGTGTAACGACTAAAAATGTTTCCAGATCGTCTGCCACAATCAATATGGAGGTTACCATTGATAACAACTCAAAGACTAATGCTAATGTTGAGGTTGTTACAAGTATTTATACAATAGATGCTAAAGGGCAAAAAAGAGAGGACTCGATTATTAACTTTGAACCCATCAATTCAAAGATTACCGCTGGAGGAAGTGCTAAAGTTAGAAGTTCAGTCATACTTAAAAATCCAAAATTATGGGGACCACCTCCAACCCAGCAACCAAATCTTTATATTGCTGTAACAACTTTGCTGCAAAATGGCAAACCTATAGATACTTACGAAACACGATTTGGTATCCGATCACTGGAATTTAATCCTAACAAAGGCCTATTTGTTAACGGAGAACACATACTTATAAAGGGGGTAAACCAACACCATGATCTGGGTGCTCTTGGTGCTGCATTCAATACCCGTGCCGCCGAACGCCAATTGGAGATATTACGCCAAATGGGGTGTAATGCTATCCGAATGTCGCATAATCCACCTGCACCCGAACTACTCGAATTAACAGACCGAATGGGATTTCTTGTAATTGACGAGATTTTTGATTCGTGGGAACTAAAAAAAACGCCACTTGATTTTCATCTTATTTTCCCCGATTGGTCCGAACCGGATGCCCGTGCCTTTGTTCGGAGAGATAAGAACTGTCCTTCAATAATTATGTGGAGCTTGGGGAATGAAGTGGGAGAACAATACACCGGCGAAGAAGGTGCCGCTATTGGAGAAAGACTAAATAATATTGTAAAAGAAGAAGATGCAACACGACCGACTATTACTGCCATGAACTATGCAAAACCAGATATGGACTTGCCTGAGGTTCCTGACGTGATTGGTCTGAATTATCAGGGCGAAGGGATTCGTCAATCACCTGAATTTGAAGGAACCGATCGCATTCGTACTGCCCCTCAATACGATGCTTTCCATGCTAAATTCCCAAATAAAGCAATTCTAAGTACCGAAACTGCATCGGCTGCAAGTAGTCGTGGAATTTACCTGTTTCCTGTTTCAAATGAAATTAGTTCACCAATAAGAGATGGTAAAGGAGGAGATTCGAAAATTTGTCAGGTTAGTGCTTATGAGCTCTATGCTGTTGACTTTGGATCAAGTGTCGACAAGGTTTTTAGCGCATTAGATCAGCATCCTTTTGTGGCCGGAGAGTTTGTTTGGAACGGATTTGACTACATTGGCGAGCCAACGCCCTACTACGAAGCCCGCAGTTCATATACTGGCATTATTGATTTGGCAGGATTCCCTAAAGACCGTTTCTATCTATATCAATCGCATTGGCGACCTGATTTTCCAATGATTCATATTTTGCCGCACTGGAATTGGCCTGAACGTATTGGGAAAATAACTCCTGTGCACATATTTACTTCAGGTGACGAGGCTGAACTATTCCTTAATGGAAAATCATTGGGTCGTAAGAAGAAAGGACAATACGAATATCGTCTTTGCTGGGATAGTGTAAAATATGAACAGGGCGAATTAAAAGCGATAGCATACAAAAATGGGGAAAAATGGGCTGAAACAGTAGTGAAAACTACTGACAAACCTGCGAAGTTAATGGCATCGGCAGATTGTAAAAGTATTTATGCCGATGGTAAAGACTTGGCTTTTATAACAATGAAGGTAACCGATAAAAACGGACTTGTTGTGCCACAATCAAATAACCAGATAGATTTTAGCATTGAAGGACCCGGTGAAATTGTAGCTACGGATAATGGTGACGCAACAAACATGGTTTCATTCTCTTCTAAAAAGCGTAAAGCATTTAATGGACTTTGTTTGGTGATTGTTCGTTCCAAGACTGGAGAATCGGGCATAATTAAACTTAAAGCAACGTCAAGTGGCTTGATAGATGCGACTATTGCAATACAAAGCATAAGAACGAAATAGATATATGCTTCTTTAATTTTAGAGTAAAAAAACAATTAGAGAAATTTAAAAAAATATGAAACACTTATTAGCAAAGCTTTCTTTTGCAGTTATTTGCACTGTTATTTTTACCAATTGTAAGGATGAAAATTTATCTTATGTCCGATTTATTAGTACGGAAGCGCAGGTTTCGGCTTTAGCCGACAGTGTTATAGTTCGTGTAGAATGGTCGCAATCACAATGGAAGATATCGTCTGAAGAAACTGATTTTATCACTGGTTTTTCTGATGCTATAGGTGGAAATCTAACTAAATCAGATAGTTATACCGATGTAACGATTCATCTCTCTTCAAATCTGACATCAGCTTCGAGAACTCAGAATATTATTGTAACAAATATCTCTACCGGAGCGACAATTAAACTCGCAATTATACAGGGTATAGCTACAAATGTTAGTATGACTCTCAATCCTGCTATAACTTATCAGAAAATAACAGGTTTCGGTGGCATGCTCGACCCTCCTGGTTGGGTAGGTTCTGCAAATCAGATTACACTTGCTGAAATTGAAAAGATGTACAGTCCGACCGGGTTAGGCTACAATATTATCCGAATGATGGTATACCCTGATAGTACTGCTTGGAATACAGATATAGCCGTTGCAAAAAAAGCTCAGGATTTGGGTGCAATTGTTTTTGCATCTCCATGGTCTCCTCCAGCCAATATGACCGGCACACGTACTTCAACTTTTGATCCGACTCAAACTACGATTTACTTACTTCCGGCGTATTATCAAGCTTATGCCGCTCATCTCAAAGCGTTTGTTGATTATACAGCATCTAAAGGATTGAATCTGTATGCTATATCAGTCCAAAATGAACCTGACATGAATTGGTGCAGCTTTACTCCATCAGAGATTTACAATTTTGTTAGAGATTATGGACGGCAATTAGGAAATGTGAAAACGATAGCCGCCGAATCCTTTCACTTTAATTGGGACTATACAGATCCACTTTTGAATAGTACCGAAACTGTAAATAATTTTGATATTGTTGGGGGTCATATTTATGGGGGTGGATTAAATGATTATCCATTGGCCCGTCAAAAAGGCAAAGAAGTTTGGATGACCGAGCATCTTTGGAATGATGAAAAAACTGGATATGACTGGTTGTGGGCTTCTTCATTGCAAAAATTCGCTAAGGAAATAAATGATTGCATGGAGGCTAATTACAATGCCTATGTATGGTGGTACTTAAAGAGGTATTACTCCATGATAGCAGATACAGATGCGAGAAGTACTGTGGCAGTAGGAGAAATGACAAAAAGGGGGTTTATTCTTTCCCATTATGCTAAATATGCTACTGGAAGAACGCGTATTGGAATAACACTGCAGGATGCCGATTTATTGGCAACGGCTTATGCAGGGGTGAGTGATATGACCATTGTTGTTATAAATAACAAAACTACTCCTGTTATTTTGCAAGTAGGCTCTCCATCTACAATTAGTTCTGCATCAGCAGTGGAAACGGATGATTCAAAGAATATGCAATTAATTACAACGGCAGTAAGCAGCGATAAAAAATCCCTTAGTATAGGACTCGCTCCACAAAGCATTGTATCGATAAAATTAATCATTCAATAACTGTAGATAAACCCCAAAATTGTATTAATATTACGCCATGTTAAAATTTAAAATAAACAATTTGCTGAAACAGCAATTTGTTTTCCTGATTTATCTGGGAATGGTTTTATTGCTACCCGCAACTGTTTCAGCTATTGGAGGTCCAAACTACATTTCAACGTCCAGCGGCATAGGTTTATTTCCATTATCTTCATCTGGAAAATCAACGGCGTTGTGTATTAATTCAAAAGATTATCCCGGTGTAATCCGAGCCATTAAAGATTTAAAATCCGATATTGGCAAAGTAACAAACTACGAACCGGACATTGTGTTTGATAAATTACCGCACCAAAAAGAAGTAGTAATAATTGGAACTTTAGGCAAAAATTCGGTTATTGATCAATTAGTAAAAAAGAAGAAACTTGACATCAAAGATATTGCAGGCAAGTGGGAAGCATTTAGCATCCAGACTATTGAAAAACCATTTCCGGGCATTGATAAAGCTCTGGTAATTGTTGGAAGTGACAAACGTGGAACTATTTATGGTATTTACGATGTGTCTGAACAAATTGGGGTTTCTCCATGGTATTTTTGGGCCGATGTACCAATCGAGCATAAAGAAGCACTTTTCGTGAAGCCCGGAATTTACACTCAACATCCAAGTATAAAATACCGTGGAATTTTCATAAATGACGAGGCCCCAGATTTAACTAATTGGATTCGAGAAAAATATGGATTTGCCAAACCCAGCCAAAATCCACCTGTAGGTAGCAATGTTGTAAATTATGGACATGAGTTTTACACACGAATTTTTGAGTTATTACTTAGATTAAAAGCCAATTATCTTTGGCCTGCCATGTGGGGCAATGCCTTTAATGAAGATGATCCTGAAAACCCACGTCTTGCCGATGAATATGGAATTGTAATGGGTACCTCGCATCAGGAACCTATGATACGTTCCCAGCAGGAATGGGACAGGCGTTATTATAAAACTCTTGGTCACTGGGATTATAACAAAAATCCGGACACTTTGAAAAATTTCTGGAGAGAAGGCGTTCGGCGCAATAAGAACTACGAAAGTGTTATCACTATGGGGCTTCGGGGAGCAAACGATTCTGAGATAGGCGGAGACTTGAAATCGAATATAGCTATGGTTGAAAATATTGTAAGCGAACAACAAAAAATTATTAGCGAGGAAATGAATCCGAATCTCTCTAAGGTTCCTCAAGTGTGGTGTTTGTACAAAGAGATCATGGACTATTACAACGAAGGGATGAGAGTTCCTGATAATATAACTCTTTTATGGTCGGACGATAACTGGGGAAATATTCGCAGGTTGCCTACGCCTGATGAGCGTAAGCGAAGCGGAGGATCAGGTGTTTATTACCATTTTGATTATCATGGTGGCCCACGCAGTTACGAATGGATTAACACGAATCCGATTGCTAAGATATGGGATCAAATGTCACTTGCCAAACAATATGGAGCCGATAAAATATGGATTGTTAATGTCGGACATTTTAAAGGATATGAATTACCCATGGAGTATTTTATGAGCCTTGCATGGAACACAGATAAATGGACAAACGCCAACATAAATGAATATACCCGCTTGTGGGCTACCCGCGAGTTTGGTTCTACTTATGCTACTGAAATTGCAGATATTATTTCAAAATACACAAAGTTTAATGGACGGCGTAAGCCTGAATCACTATCACCCCGAACTTATAGTTTGGTAAACTACAATGAAGCCGAGAACATCGTTTCTGAATTTAATAAAATTACGGTTCAAGCGGAAGCTATTTATAACAAATTGCCTCAAGAAAAACGCAATGCTTTTTATGAAATGGTATTATTTCCAACAAAAGCCAGTGCTAATGTTAATGAATTATATTTAGCTGCAGCAAAAAACAACTTGTATGCAAGCCAAAAACGTGCCAGCGCCAACGATATGGAAATCCAAACCAAGGCTTTTTTTCAAGCAGATACAAACTTAATGGCTTATTACAATAGGGAGTTTGCCGGAGGAAAATGGAATCATTTTATGGATGAGACCCACATTGGTTATACCAGTTGGATGCCTCCAAAAGTCAACAATCTGAATGCCATTAAACTTACAAAAATTCAAGTACCGGACTCTGCAATATTGGGAGTGAGTTTAGAGGGGACTGAATCAAGCTGGCCTGGTTCTGCCGATAAAGCAACATTGCCTGAATTTGACACTTTTGATGGTCGACAACATTATATCGAAATTTTCAACAGGGGAAATGTGTCATTTGAGTATACTATAACAGCCAACGTTCCCTGGCTTACTTTTAATGAAAGTATAGGGACGATAAGCAATAAAGACGAACGGATTTTAGTGAATTTGGATGAATCTCAATTGCCTAAAGGCCACTCACAAGGTATAATTAAAATCGTAGGTGCGGGTAAAGACGTTTCAATTTTAGTAAGTGCGTTTAACCCAACTGAGGTTAGCAGAGAAAACCTGAAAGGCTTTGTTGAAAGTGGTGGTCTTATCTCAATCGAGGCTGAACATTTTTCTAAAAATATCGAACAAGGTAACAGAAAGTGGATTAAAATTGAAGATTATGGCCTTACTTTATCAGGGATGAGAGCTACAGCACCGGCCAATGCACCGGCAGCAACGCCCGGTAAGGATGCTCCACATTTGGAATATCCAATGTACTTATTTTCAAAAGATAGTGCTCAAATTATTCTTATTACTTCTCCACTTTTAAACTTTATACCGGGGCGGGATATCAAATTAGCTGTTTCGATTGATGACGAAGCACCTCATTACATAACCAATGTTCCTGATAAATTCAAATTAGATAGTCCTAATTCAAACTGGGCTAAAACAGTAGTAAATCAGGCGCGGTATTGCCAAGCAACCCTCAATATTACAAAATCAGGATATCATACTTTGAAGGTTTGGATGATTGATCCGGGAATTGTTTTAGAAAAAATTATTGTAAATATGGGAGGTTTGAAACCAAGTTATTTAGGACCACCTGAAAGCTATAATCATTTTAAATAGTTGTACTTATTCCAATGAATATGGAGATAGATAATGAATAAAATACTCCCGTGGGTTTTGAAAATTCTAAAGAATTCTGATGCCGTATTTGTATTGAAATATAAAATTTACAAATAACTAAGAAGAATAACAGAAAGAGATAAACCGCTTAATATCTAATTGTTATGAAAAAAATATTTATATTCTTTTTGATGTTTATTTTCGTAGAAGCAGTTTATGCTCAAAATGAAAAAATTGATAGTGGTAAGTATCCAAAGCCAGTAATATTTACGGCACAGCAAGACCATGACAATATGATGAAACAATTGGTTATAAAAAGTTTAAGACCGGGGCCAAGTGGTAACGAAAATGTGCCCAATCATGCAAATTATGATGAATCACTTGCAAATCCGTGTCCACAATTGCCTGACGTTCTCACCTTAAATAATGGCAAAAAAGTAACTTCAGCGGATATGTGGTGGAAACTTCGTAGACCGGAACTGGTTGAAAGTTTTGAACGGGAAATGTATGGACGTTTGCCAAAAAAAACGCCTAAAGTAACTTGGACTGTTAAAATGATTGATAGAGAATTTGTTGGTCGTATTCCTGTAATTGCAAAACAGCTGGTTGGACATGTTGATAATAGTGAATACCCTTTGATTAATGTTGACATCAAAATGATAGAGGTATTACCTGTCAACGTAAAAGGATCCGTTCCGTTTTTAATGATGTTTGGTTATCCTTCATTGCCATCGCCAGCTCAGCCATCACCTGAGGATATGGAAAAAATAAATACTGCATTTAAAGAAATGATGATTAAAAGCAGTCCAGATATGCAGGCAGTATTTGAAAAGTATCCGGCATATACACCTATTACGAGGTTAGCGGGTGCTAATTGGTTTGCACCTGCACCTGATGGAAATTCATCACCTACCGAACAATTGTTGGCAGCCGGTTGGGGATATGCAACAATAGATCCAAACAGCATTCAGGCTGATGATGGTGCCGGACTTACCAGAGGTATAATCGGACTGGTAAATAAAGGTCAACCCCGTAAACCCGATGATTGGGGGGCATTAAGAGCATGGTCTTGGGGTGCGGCTCGTGCGCTGGATTATCTTGAAACCGATACGTTAGTTGATACAAAAAAGGTTGGAATAGAAGGAGTTTCACGTTATGGAAAGGCTGCATTGGTTACACTTGCATTTGAACCTCGATTTGCTGTGGGTTTAATTGGCTCTTCTGGTAAAGGTGGAGCCACTTTGCAGCGTCGCATATTTGGCGAAGCTGTTGAAAGCCTTACCAGTGCCGGCGAATATCATTGGATGACAGGCAATTATTTGAAATATGGTGCATCTGAAGCCAGTTTTGGAAGTAAATCAGGCTGTGATTTACCGGTTGATTCGCATGAGCTGATAGCACTATGCGCCCCTCGCTTTACTTTTATAAGTTATGGTGTGCCGGGGAAAGGTGATGCAAATTGGTTAGATCACAAGGGGAGCTATATGGCCACAGTTGCAGCTGGTGTGGTTTTTAAATTGCTGCGAGTAAAAGATCTAGGTGTTTCTAATGATTACATGAACGAAAAAATGCCACCAGTACTTACCGGTTTGTTGGATGGAGAATTAGCCTGGCGGCAACACGATGGCGGACATACAGATGCTCCTAACTTTCAGTTTTTCATACCTTGGGCAAGTCGATTGCTAAATTATGATAGGATTCCATTGAAAAGATGAAAGATTTTCTCGTTTTGTATATTTAATAAATGGGGTCTTTGAGCTTAAATCAACTCAAAATTAAATAATCAACTTCTTATTTTAAATTGAAAAAAGGTGTAAATAAAACACTTGCTGTTTGCACCAGTTTTTGCGGAGAGGAAGAGATTCGAACTCTCGGTACCCTTTTGGGGTACACACGCTTTCCAGGCGTGCCTCTTCAACCACTCGAGCACCTCTAAAGTGCTCATTTATAAGATAATTACAAGTTTGCTTTTTTACTCATCTCCTGCTGGTTTAACTGTCAGTTTTACTTACAACGCTAAATCAAGAAGTAGTTAATAAATTGAGTTCTAACAAAAGGCATTCCCTTTGTACAATGCAAAGATACAAAATATTCTGATATATCCAACTACATTTCAAAGATATTATCACTTCTACTACATTCTAATTCAGTTATTTGCGTTACTTTTCAACTTGTGTAATTGCCGTTAATTTTATACCTTTGTCTATATTCATAATTAAAATAATACATAAAATTTATGGCAAGACAATTAGGTGCAATTAAGTACGGTGGAACTATCGGTGATATCCGACATTTTAAAATTAAAGGTTTAACTGGCAACTTTGCCGGATTAAAAGGTGGTGCTACAGGTGAGCAGATAAAGAATGACGCTGCTTTTCAACGTACACGTGAGAATATGAACGAATTTGGAGGTTGTGCTCATGCAGGACGCTCTGTTCGAGTGGGATTGAATATGCTTATGAAGCAAATGAGCGATCCGCAATTGACTGGAAGATTAACCGGAATAATGAAAAAGATTAATCTGGAAGATCTATCTGAAGCTCGTGGTTATCGTGCTATTTTGATATCAACTCAGAGTAAATACTTGCAAGGATTGAATTTCAACAAAAATATCAGTTTTGATAGTGTATTTTATGCTCCATTTACTTTGACAAATAGTGTTGAGCGTGATAGTGCAACAGTAGAAGTTTTAGAGTTCAAGCCGTGAGAAGCGATTAAAGCTCCAACAGGAGCAACACATTTCCGTTTGATAAATGCAGTGTCTGTGGTTTCAGACTTCGCTTTTAACGCTACTACGGGCATTTATGAGCCTCTGGATTCAGCTTTAAATGAGATTTCAAACGTTGAATATTCAGAATACATGGATCTGAATGCAACTATCCCTGGTGCAATCTCATTGACAAGTACACTTCCGGGAAGTCCAACGCTGACAGCTGACGTAACTGTGTTGAATTCGATTGGTATTGAGTTTTATCAAAAGGTAGGTGCAAATTATTACCTGTTCAGTACCGGTAATGCTTTAAAAATTCAAAACGTTTTTTAATAATTGGTTGATTAAAAAATGAAGGGTGTTCCGTTGGGACACCCTTTTTTCGTTTAATTAAATCTACTCTATACCTAATTCCTTAGTGACATCATCCATAAAATATCTTGGATCATATGTACCACCTCCTAAGTTAGTTACTTTCCCATTGCAGCTAAACACATAAACATTGTATTCAGTATTGAAAGTTACGAAACATCCTTTATCTATAATTTCTTTAAAATCAGATTTTTCATCATCGTTAAGTTGTCTAATACACATAACAGTATAATTTTATATTGGTTAATAAAAAGACTACCGGTTAATTCGAAAAGGGATCAATTTGTGATTATTTCGGAATCACTTTGAGCGACTTCTTCAAAGATATTTGAAGGTCATTCCCACCTTTTTCAACCCTCAAAGATATGCATTATCTTTTTATAACCACATAACTTATTTAAATTAATTTTAAGCAACTCTTGAGATTAAATGGAGTATTGCATCAAATACTTAACTGGTGCGCTCATATGGCTTTTATGATAGGGATATGGTGGACTTATTCACCGAATGAAGCTGTAAAGAATGAGTTTTTTTGCTTTTTGGATTGCCTGTAAATTTTGTTTGAGCTGGTTTTCGACTTTATTAATGGACTGAAATGAAGAAACCATTTTTTTAAACTGTTCCGGGCTATTAAACGATTTATCTAAACCATCCTGAATACATGATTTTATATCCCGAAGAACGATAAAGGGAATAACTGAACCACGCAAATACTGATAAAATGTGTTAGACTGCCATAAACAGAAAAGTAACCAGTACACCTGCTCTTTGTCATCGTTATTGTTGAATTGGATTGTAAAGCAATTCGGACAGGAAGATAAAAGCGGTTTTCCGCTGTTATTTCCTTTGTTTAGGATAAAGAAGTGTGGTTTTGAGATTTCGTCTTTTGGATTGAAAGACTTCAAATAAAAGGTACACATAAGCCAATAGAATAAAGGGTGATTATACATGGTCAAATCCTGCAAATGCTAATTCTTCGCGAAAAAGCAAAAAGGGAAAAAGAAAATGTAAACACCCTCTTACTGCAATAAAAAGCGAAATGAAATGAAGCGTTAAGGCTGTCAAGGTTTTTTGGCAGAATACTACCCGAAGTGAAACGAGGTGTGGAGATTGTGGCAAAAACCCGTAGGGCTTGACCTTTACTGACTTATTTTATTGCTGTTATCTTTGTGAACATTTTTTTTGTCGAACTGTCAATCACTTTTATTTTGAATTTTGATAAATATCAACTGCATTTATATTAGGGGTGGGTGGTCGGGGGTTGGCGTGGGAGAAGCAGGTTTAAACCGATATTAAGATATGGTAAAAACAGCCATGAGCTAGCGTTGATAGCAAGGCTTAAAAGCGAAATGAAGAGAAACGGAATGAAGTATTAAGCCTGTGCGTTGTGTGCGAGCCGCTGCGAGTGGAGCGAATGCCCCAGACACAGGAAGCGCAGAGCGCGGTGGCTGGGTGCTGCCGGCAGCCAGTTTGGCGCATTTTTTTGCTCGAACGTTAGCGTTGGAAAAGGCAAGGGCTGAAAGAAATGAGTGAATGTAGTGGATTGTAGCGAAAAGAACGATAAGGGGTTTATGTGTGCGGTGGTGAAGCTTTGTGGAGTGAAACGGAACAATGCTGCAACCACAAGGATAATAGCTTGGGAAAAAACATAGACCCCTGAAAGTGATTGTAGCGGAATGGAACGAAATGAGTGAATGAATGACAGCTCTTGCGTGGGGTTGGCGTTGCGGTATGAGTGAAGGAGTGTAGAGAATTAAATGAACGAAAAGACTGAGCGAATACGGCAATTAGCCAACATGAAAAGTGAGCTGCAAAAAATGTGACAAACTGTAACAGCATGAGCGACCGCAGGCGAGCAAAACTCTAAATGGTGTCTGACCCCTATTAAAAATATTATGAGCGTATGCGAATACCTTAAAGGGGTTTAGGGGGCAGGTGCAACCATGACTGAGGAATGACAGAACGTGGTGAACAAAACAAGCTAACACGCCATGACGAGCACCTACCGGAGCGCAGGAATGAGTGTGGAAGCGTTACCCACAAGGGCAGACGAAAAAATACTACCCGAAGCGTAGCGAGGTGTGGAGATTTTTTACAGGTTGCTTGTTTACCCTTGTGGGTATGCTTTTGTGAACAAAGTGGCGGAATGACGAAGACCGCTTTACCTATTCGGTTTAAACCTGCGTGGGCAGGTATTCTACCTACCTTTTCAATTTAAAGAAAGACTTTCCTCATCGAGGATTTTGTCTTCTTCAGGGAATGATACCTCAAGAAAGTTAATTCTATCAAATGCCAAAAACAAAAACTCTAACTTTTTTTCAATTGAAAATTTTGCATCCGGGTACTTTTCATCAAACAACCTCAAAGAGTTAGAGACTAAATTCAATCTGACTATTTCAGTA
>JARLGX010000010.1 GCA_031292575.1 Paludibacter sp. | reverse complement strand
GCTAAGTCTTTTGACGGATATAAAACAAGAATACTATCAAAAATCACCGCTGTAACGGTTATTCAAATGATAAACAAATTATTAAACAGAAATATCAACAATCTAAAATCACTTGTGGTCTAAATGCACTACGGGTTATTATACTAAGTAGTTTTGAATTATGAATTCAAATTACTTCTTCCACTTCTTTATTAAACTTATTCTTTCCCCATTGACTGACAAAAAGCCCAACTACAACGATTAATATTCCAAACCATTTACTGATTGAAAGAATTTCATCCAAAATAATCCAGGAAAAAATAGCTGTAAAAACAGGTATAAGATTTACAAACACATTCGTTTTTGTAACTCCAATTTTCCTTACAACTCCGGCAAATAAAACAAATGCAAGCACAGATGCAAAAATAGACAGCATAAATAAGGCTAAAAGTGCATCGTTACTGATACGAATACTTTGTATGGTAGGAAAATCCGTCAGGAAAAATGTAGGTATGAAAAATATCAGCCCCAACAAACTTTGATAGAAAATCACATTCATATTGGAATAATATTTTGGGATTTTTCTCAACACAGTGGTATAACAAATTGCGGAGAAGACAGCCAAAAACATTAGAGCAACTCCACCGGGATTGGCATTAAAACCGCTCCCAGGTTCATAAATCACAAAGAAAACACCTAGTAACGATACCAAAATGCCAGTTATATTCATCAAACCAATTCGTTCGCGTAAAATCACAAAAGCCATTACAGGGGCAAAAAGTGGAATAGTAGAGACAATTACGGCAGCCAGTGTCGATTCAACCGTTGTTAATCCATAGGTTTCGCCCACATAATATAAAAACGGTTCAAAAAAAGCAAGCAAAATAAACCATTTAAAATCTTTTCTCCGAAGCTTTTGAGCTTTTCCGGTTAATTTTGTCACAACAAATAAAAGAATTGAAGCAATCAGGAGCCTCAACGTGATAAGCGTCATTGGATGAAATGAATGTATGGCCACCCTCGTCCAAATAAACGAAAATGACCAAAAAATCATTGCCAAAACAATGGCTGCATAAAGTTTGAATGATTTAAACATCAGTTGATAGTAAAAAGTATTTGGTATTAAACGCGATTCTTTTATAAACTATTCAACTATTTTTTTAATTTCCTGATGTATAACAGTCCAAACTTCATCAGACATTTTAGCGCCTAGCACTTCAACAACATTCCCCGAAACTAATGATCCTATCTTACCACAAACTTCCAGCGAAAAATTGCTTGAAAGTCCAAATAAAAAACCTGAAGCATACAAATCACCGGCTCCTGTCGTATCAATGCAATTCGAAACACGTGGTTTAACATGAACAGTTTCATTCCCTGATTTAATAAACGAACCATTTTTTCCTACTTTTACAATGGCAATCTCACACAAATTGGAAATTACATTCAAAGCTTCTTCAGGTTCTTTGCCAGTAAACGAGCGGGCTTCCTCTTCATTGGCAAAAACGATATCAACAAAATCACTGATTATTTCGTGTAAAAAATCAAGATTCTCTTCTACCACATTATAGCTTGCCAAATCAATAGACACTTTCAGACCCGCCTGCTTAGCCAATGTAACGGCAGAACGAATCAGATCATGATTTTGCACCAAATAACCTTCAATATGGAATACATCATATCCTTTAAACATTTCAGGCTTTAAATCTTCGGCTAATAATTCACAAGCAGCTCCTAAATAAGTGCAAAGTGTACGTTCACTGTCGGGCGACACTAAAACAATACATCGACCCGAGGGCGTTTCACTCAATTGTAAATGCGGTTCAACACCATTGTTTACAGAATCGTTAGTAAAAAATAACCCAATATCATCTTTTCCAACTTTTCCAACAAATCCCGCTTTCATTCCCAAACGGGTAATTCCGTTAATAGTGTTGGAAGCAGAACCTCCAGTAGCCATTTTTTTAGTATAATTGCTAACCGCATCACTAATTTCATCCGATCTTTCAGTATTTATGAGCTGCATTCCACCTTTTAGCAAATTCAATGAAGATAAAACTTCATCATTGTCAATTTGCAATAAAATGTCAGTCAAGGCATTACCCATTCCCAATATTTTTTTCATAAAATTGTCTGTTTTTTTGTGCAAAGATATTGCATATTTCAATAAATCCTATTACTTTTGCAACGCATTTGACAAAAAAATGTAACAAAGTAAATTCTTCCTTAGCTCAGTTGGTTAGAGCATCTGACTGTTAATCAGAGGGTCCTTGGTTCAAGTCCAAGAGGGAGAGCAAAACCACTACGATTACTTTCGTAGTGGTTTTTTTATACGTATTATTTGCGTTAAGACTAGTACGGATCAAGTCAAAAAGTTGGATCAAGTCAAAAAGTTGTGCCTGAATTTAAATTTTTACTAATAACATCCAAGTTTTCAAACAATAATGAAGTACCATTGTTTTGAATTCAAATCTTTAAAACATAATTATATGAAACAAAACATTGTAATATTATTTCTGTTTATCTTTTCGGTTAACTCCTTATATTCCAAAGAAAATATGTCAGACATGAACTTCTATCAATTCAAAGCAAAATCTTTACAAGGGAAAGAAATCAGCATGAAAGAATATGCAGGTAAAGTGGTTTTAGTTGTCAATACAGCCAGCAAATGCGGTTTTACTCCTCAATATGAAGGATTAGAAAAGTTGTATAAAGAATATAAAGACAAAGGATTAGTTATACTTGGGTTTCCATGCAATCAGTTTGCAAGCCAGGAGCCAGGAAGTGCTGAAGAAATTTCTAAGTTCTGCACCTTAAAATATGGTGTAAGTTTCCCCATGTTTATGAAAATTGATGTAAATGGTGAAAATGCAGATCCTTTGTATAAATATTTAAAAACTTCTTTGCACGGAACTTTGGGAGATGAAATAAAATGGAATTTCACAAAATTCTTATTGGACAGAAAAGGCAATCCTATAAAAAGATATGCTCCAACTACAAGACCGGAGGATATAACTAACGATATTTTGAAATTATTGAGTGAAAAGTAAGCCTACAAAGTTAATTAAATATAAAAAAGGGTTTTTATTTTATAAAAACCCTTTTTTATTGTCATTAATAAAAATATATAACTACTTTTACAGCCCGTTTTTTAAAGAGCTTAACCTTTTTTAATCGGGTTAACTTGCATGTATGCATGGATAAAATTAGCTGATTGAACTTAAGAAGTTATTCATTAAAGTCATTTAATAGCAAAATAACTAGATATTTAAATACCAATTTTTCAAAATATATTTTGCAATTTTATGCAAGAATAAACGGATTTCATTTATATAAATTTTATTCACTAAAGCAAAATAGTCTCGTAATTCAGTTAATATACCACATTTAAGAGAACAACTAAACTAATATTTCAATATGATAATTCAGTAACTGATATTCCAATTCTGATCAAATTTATATTTTCTTTAAACCATCATGTTATGAAAACATTCAATTTCAAATCGTTTATGAAAACAGCGATTTTACTTTTTTCAAGCTATTTACTGGTACTTATTGTATTGGTAATGATTTACAAATAGGATATAATCTGTACAAAGTAGTTAAGTTAAAAAGTTAGAATACTTTTAAATGAGTTCACTACAATAATTTTAAAATTATAAAGAAAACAAATAAAGTAAGATTAAAATCCTGATTGAAAAGTAAGACACAAAAAAATGGGTATCTGTAAGTTCAGATACCCATTTTTTTGAATAGACTAATTATTTAGAAATATAATTTACGATCCATTCACCGACTTCGGTAGTTTTATAGGCTACTGTATCATTGGCAATATCCTCAGTAACAATGCCTGCATTCATACTGGCCGCCACAGCTTCACGAATCAATGCACCCTCTTTCGTCATACCGAAAGCATATTCGAACATTAAAGCAGCAGAAAGAATAGTTGCTAAAGGATTAGCAATATTTTTACCTGTTGCCTGAGGGTATGAGCCATGAATTGGTTCGAATACAGAAGTGTGAATGCCGATTGATGCTGAAGGTAGCATACCCAACGAACCGGTTATGACTGATGCTTCATCAGTTAATATATCACCAAAAAGATTTTCTGTAACCAACACATCAAAACTTTTAGGCCACTGTATAATACGCATGGCAGCATTATCTACAAACATATATTCAGTTTCAATATCTGGATATTGTGGTGCAATTTCTTGAGTAATCTGTCGCCAAAGCCTTGAAGATGCCAACACATTTGCTTTATCCACCATCGTTACTTTTTTGTTTCGCTGACCAGCATATTTATAAGCTAAATGTAGAATTCTTTCAACCTCATGTCGTGTATAAACGCATGTATCGTA
Organism: Paludibacter sp.; assembly: GCA_031292575.1. Taxonomy (GTDB): domain Bacteria; phylum Bacteroidota; class Bacteroidia; order Bacteroidales; family Paludibacteraceae; genus Paludibacter. Next base: position 181,894 of record JARLGX010000010.1, on the reverse strand, counting down.
GGCAGTATTTCCATCTTCACTTCTTCCCTGAGGACGTCCAAAATACATCCCGCCTGTCAATTCGCGTATACACATAAAATCGGCACCATCAATCAATTCAGCACGAAGTGGAGATTTATGTATCAACGATGGAAAAGTTGTTACAGGTCTAATGTTTGCATATAAACCTAAGTCTTTTCGCATTTTCAATAATCCTTGCTCTGGACGCACTTTTGCAGAAGGATTGTTATCGTATTTCGGGTCACCAATTGCGCCAAAAAGCACTGCATCGGAATTCATGCAAAGCTCATGTGTAGCCGTTGGATATGGCTCTCCAACTGAATCAATTGCACAAGCTCCAACGATTCCATAATCGTATGTAAGTTTATGGCCAAATTTGGTACAAATAGCTTTGACCACGTTCAAAGCCTGTTCAACAATTTCTGGTCCGATTCCATCTCCCGGAAGGACTGCTATTTTTAATTCTATAACATTTTCGTCTTTTAAACCCATTTTATTGACGTTTTTGATAATGTGAGACATATAAACATATTTATTTTTTTGATTATTATAATTTTTAAGCAGTTTTTTTTTATTTTTGAGACGAATATTATTATCTTTGCAAAATTAACACCTTAAAACTAACAGGAATGATTTACTTACTAGTTGCCATCGGAGCATTTATGTCAATTATCACTACAGCAATTTTTAATTCAATCAATAGAAATCAGAAATATCATTTTCTGTTCAAAGCTATGGTAATTGCAATATCAATACTTTTATTTATTATTTTTAGTATTTACATACTCCATCAAAAAAGTTTTCAATAAATATCAGTTAATCAATTATATTTAACATTTTTATTGTAGCTTTAATTGCTGCAACTGTTTGATCTCCATCCAAACCTCGGGTTTTAAAAATTTTTTCATTGAACTTCCAGGTTATAATAGTTTGTACAAATGCATTTGTATGACCACCTGGAGGAATTACCACAACATAATCCAACAATTCTGGGGTTGGTTTATTTAACCTTTTATATATTTTCCACATAGCTTTTGAGACGGCATTATACTGCCCATCGCCCGAAGCTGATTGTTCATAAACATTCCCATGTATTTCCATCTTCACAGTAGCCATTGGCCGGAGCCCATGAGTTAATGATAAAGAATAATTTATCATCTTTACGACTTGCTCTTCCTGCTCATTTTTCAACACATCGGAAACAATGTATGGAAGCTCATCCAAAGACACCATTTCTTTTTTATCTCCCAATTCAATTATGCGAGCTGTAACGCGCTGCATTGTCTCATCATCGAGTTCAATTCCGAGTTGTTGCAAATTTTTCAGAATATTCGCTTTGCCGGATGTTTTTCCTAAAGCATATTGACGTTCACGACCAAATCGTTCAGGCAATAAATCATTGTAATACAGATTCTTCTTATTGTCCCCATCGGCATGAACACCAGCCACCTGAGTAAAGACATTTTCACCAATAACAGGTTTATTATGAGGAATTCGGATACCTGAATATGTTTCTACAACTTTACTTACGGAATTTATTTTATCTTCCTGGAGGTTTGTTTGTATATTCAGGTGATCATGCAAAACAGCTAAAACACTCGACAATGGTGCATTTCCGGCACGTTCTCCCAAGCCATTTACCGTAACATGAATTCCCTTTACGCCGGCTTTTACTGCCTCAAACACATTAGCAACCGCAAAATCATAATCATTATGAGCATGAAAATCGAAATGCAAGTCAGGATATCGTGCAATCATTCTCTGACAGAAATCAAATGTTTCTGTTGGGTTTAAAATACCAAGTGTATCAGGCAGCATGAATCGTTTTATTGATTCATCTTTCAACGAATCAACCATAAAGTAGACATACTCTTCCGATTCCCGCATACCATTTGACCAGTCTTCGAGATAAACATTGACAGTAATACCCATTTCCCTAGCATTTGCTAATACTTGCTTAACATCCTCTATATGTTTCTCAGGCGTTTTCTTTAATTGATGAATGCAATGTTTGAGAGAACCCTTACATAACAAATTTAACACTGTACATCCGGCGTTATTGATCCAGTCCAATGATAATCGACCATCAACAAATCCCAATACCTCAATTTGGTCAATATGCCCATGTGTCCGCGCCCATTGAGCAACACGTTTAACAGATGCAAATTCACCTTCAGACACTCGCGCCGATGCAATTTCAATTCGATTTACGCACAATTCTTCGAGCAAAAGACGAGCAACGCTCAATTTTTCTTGCGCAGCAAAAGAAACTCCCGATGTTTGTTCCCCATCGCGAAGCGTGGTATCCATTATTTCTATCATATTCAATGTGCTAATTAACCAATATGTCAATATGCCAATAAACCAATTGGCATATTAACATATTATTTAATTGATTTTTCGAATTGTTCTATCAGAGTTTTTTTGCTCAAAAGATAATCGATATCATCCAATCCGTTGAGTAAACATTCCTTTTTATAAGCATTAATTACGAAGGTTTCAGACTTTCCTGTTGAATTATTGGTAACAGTTTGTTCTTCTAAATTAATTGTCAAAGTTGCCTTTGGGTCAGCATTAACGGTGGCAAAAATTTCTGCAAGGAAATCTGCAGATACAACTACAGGAAGTACACCATTGTTCAATGCATTATTTTGAAAAATATCTGCAAAAAAGCTTGACACAACGACCTTAAAACCGTAACCATCAATAGCCCATGCTGCATGTTCGCGGCTCGACCCTGAACCGAAGTTCTTACCGGCAACAAGGATTGAACCACTGAACGTTGCGTTATTCAAAACGAAATCAGCTTTAGGGCTACCATCCTTATTGTAACGCCAATCGGCAAAAAGATTATCACCAAAACCATTCTTGTCTGTAGCTTTCAGAAAGCGAGCCGGTATAATTTGATCAGTATCCACATTCTCAATTGGAAGTGGAACTACACTTGAAGTTAATTTTATAAACTTTTCCATAAAATATAATTTGCCAATAAGCAAATATGCCAATATGCTAATTATTGTTAGCTGAGACTTATTTACTTTTGGATGTGTTTATTATGCTGTTAATAATTTTCTGTATTTCTTTAATGTCATCCAATAAGGATTCTTCGAAAGGATAATTATCAGAGTACTTGCACAAAAGCAACCAATACTCAGTTTCATCGGCTTCCTTTGCAGCTATCTTAAATTTATGAATAAAGTCTGCTTTACTTTCACAGTTTTGAGCTTCTCTTACATTGGCACCTACTGATGTTCCGCTCTTTAAAAGTTGATTAGAAATAACATATTTTCTTAGTTCTTCTAATTTCTCTGTATAAGCTACAATCTTTAAGGCAAAACCGAAAGATAAATCAACAATCCTATTTCCTGTTTTTGGCAGTTCACCCATAAATAAAAAAATGTTTCAGATACTTTATTTCTTAATTTTTCTCATTAGTCACATTGGCATATTTGCTTATTGGCACATTATGCACGTGGGTCTGTTATTTTTCCTGAAATCGCAGCAGCAGCAGCCACAAGCGGTCCGGCCAGAATGGTACGTGCTCCGGGACCCTGACGACCTTCAAAGTTACGATTTGATGTTGATACTGCATATTTACCTGCAGGAACTTTATCATCGTTCATTGCCAAACAAGCTGAACATCCTGGTTGACGTAAAGCAAAACCTGCTTCGGTCAGAATATCATAAAGCCCTTCTTCGCGAATTTGTTTTTCTACCATCCAACTTCCGGGAACTAACCATGCTATAACGTTTTCGGCTTTCTTCTTGCCTTTTACAAATGCTGTAAATGCCCGAAAATCTTCTATTCGCCCATTGGTACAACTTCCAAGGAAAACATAATCTATAGCTTTTCCTTCCAGTTTTTCACCAGCTTCAAAGCCCATATATTCCAGCGATTTTTGGAAAGAAATTCGTCCGGCTTCGTCAACCTGATCCAACGTAGGAATTGAATCGGTAATCCCCATCCCCATTCCCGGATTTGTTCCGTATGTAATCATTGGTTGAATATCAGCTGCATCGAACGTAAGTTCTTTATCAAAAGCAGCACCTTCATCGGTTTTCAACGTTTTCCAATAAGCCAGTTTTGTATCCCACTCTTCGCCTTTTGGAGCAAATTCGCGCCCTTTTACATAATCAAATGTTGTTTGATCGGGAGCAATAAGACCGCCACGCGCACCCATTTCAATGGAAAGATTACAAACAGTCATACGTTCTTCCATCGATAAATTGCGGATAGCTTCTCCTGCATATTCAACAAAATAACCCGTAGCACCACCGGTAGTAAGTTTCGAAATCATATAAAGCGCCAAATCTTTGGCGTTAACACCCTTACCAAATTTACCATTAAATGTAATGCGCATTGTTTTCGGACGGGTTTGAAGCACACATTGAGTTGCCAAAACCATTTCCACTTCGCTTGTACCAATACCAAAAGCAATAGCACCGAAAGCACCGTGAGTAGAAGTATGACTATCGCCACAAACAATCGTAGCACCCGGATGCGTAAAACCGTTTTCTGGTCCAATAATATGAACCACACCATTTTTAATATGCCCTAACGGGAAGTACAATGGCAAATTGAATTCAACTGCATTTTTAGCAAAAGTGTCCAACTGATTTTTAGAAATTGGATCTTTAACCGGTTGATCCTGATTAATGGTTGGCGTGTTGTGATCCGCTGTCAATGTTGTTTTTTCAGGGCGGAAAACTTTTAAACCGCGAGCTCGTAGTCCGTTAAAAGCCTGTGGACTTGTCACCTCGTGACAAAAATGACGGTCAATATACAACTGAGTGGGTCCATTTTCTACCGAGGATACTACATGTGCATCCCAGATTTTATCAAATAATGTTTTCATATTACTTATTTCACAAATTTATTAATAGCATTTATATAAGCCTCCACAGAAGCAGCAACAATATCGGTATTAGCACCAAAGCCATAGTAAACAGCACCATTATACTCAACCTGCATATGAACTTTGCCCATATCATCACTTCCTTTATTGATAGCCTGAATGGTGAATTCCTGCAAAGTCATTTCTCGTTTGATTATTTCCTTCAACGCTTTTATGGCAGCATCTACAGGTCCGTTTCCGGAAGCAGCAGCTTCAAATTTTTCATTTGCAATAATCAACCCGATACTTGCAACAGCCTTCACTCCCACTCCGGAAGTTACCTGCAAATAGTCCAGTTTAATACGTTGTTTTTCGGCACGTTCCATTCCGGCAAGCAACAATACATCATCGTCGTTGATATCTTTTTTCTTATCGGCAAGTTTCAAAAAACCTTCATAGATTTCATCCAATTTACCGTTTTCAACTTCCACCCCTAAAACACTTAACCGATGTTTCAACGCTGCGCGTCCGCTGCGGGCTGTCAATACAATCGAATTTTGATCAATACCAACATCTTTAGGATCCATAATTTCATAACTTTCACGATTTTTCAACACACCATCCTGATGAATTCCGGACGAGTGAGCAAAAGCATTGCGACCAACTATGGCTTTATTTGCCTGAACAGGCATATTCATTAAACCTGAAACCAACCGACTGGTAGAATATATTTTTTGTGTATTAATTTGGGTTTCGATATTCAATGATTTGTGACATTTTAAAATCATAGCCACTTCTTCGAGCGAAGTATTGCCTGCACGCTCACCAATACCGTTCATGGTTACCTCCACCTGACGGGCTCCATTCATGACACCTGAAATAGTATTGGCTGTAGCCATTCCCAAATCGTTATGACAGTGTGTGGAGATAATTGCATTGTGAACTCCTTTCACATTTTCCATCAAAAACTTGATTTTATCGCCAAACTCCCATGGCAAACAATATCCTGTTGTATCAGGGATGTTTACCACCGTAGCTCCAGCTTTAATAACAGCTTCCACCACACGGGCCAAATATACATTATCCGTACGACCAGCATCTTCACAATAAAATTCGACATCTTCCACGTATTTCTTTGCATATTTTACTGCAGCAATAGCACGTTCAAGAATTTCCTCCTGATTGGAATTAAATTTATGTTTAATGTGAAACTCCGATGTGCCGATACCTGTATGAATTCGCTTGTTTTTAGCATATTGGAGTGCTTCGGCGGCTACGTCAATATCTTTTTGCACACCACGTGTTAACGCGCAAATCGTAGGCCAGGTAACGGCTTTCGAAATCTCTACTACCGAGTTAAAATCGCCCGGACTGGAGATAGGAAAACCTGCTTCAATTACATCTACACCTAAACTTTCGAGTGCCTTTGCTACCTGAATTTTTTCAATAGTGTTCAACTGGCAACCCGGAACCTGTTCGCCATCGCGTAAAGTGGTGTCAAAGATAAATAATCTATCCATATTCTTCTATTTTAAAATTGACTCCTACCCCCTAAAGGGGAATAAGATCCTCGTTATTAAATTTGTAACCGTATTTTTTATTTCTTAACCTCGTTCCCTCTTTAGGAGTTGGTTGTTACAAAAAAGAGCCTTCCACACCGAAGTGAGAAGGCTCTATATATATTCATTGAATTATTTACATACCATACTCACTTCTACTTGTTCTGCAAGAGAATAATAATACCGAGTAGGAGGATATGTAAGAAATTCTTGTTCATTGTTCTTTTTTAAAGTCCTGCAAAGATACAGCAAATTTTTAAACTCACAAATACAAAGTGATATTTTTTATATTATTTTTCTTTCAATTCTAAATCAAACCTCTATAAAATTGACGACTTTAATAATATTATCAATGAATTACTGAAACATCCAACTCCATTTCGCCAAACTCTATCAGAGCATTAAACAATCTGATTCGCTGAAAGTTCACAAGGTCATCAGGTTTTATATCTTCCTCTATCAACAGTTTTTGTGATAATAATTCTGTACGGTTAACTCCATACAATAAAGGAATGCGTGGGGTATACCAATTTTCACCATCAAAAAGGGCTATATTACAATAAGAAGTATCAGTTAACAGCCCATTTTTCACCAGCAACACATCGTCGCAGTCGCCCCGTTGAGCGAAGGCAGCATTAAACCCACTTCTGTCTTCCAGTTTGTAAATCCTGCTTTCAAGTTCAGTTTCTACCAATTTCAACGAATGGATTTCGCGGCGCACATAAGGTGTAAATTCCACCGAATGAATATCTTCATCGTAAACTATACGGCATTTGTAAATTCCATCCTGCGGAATACCATATTGACTCAGATTTTCAATAAGATTTATTGGTTCGCACTGAGGAAAACAAGTTTCAAATGCTTTATTTACGCGTTCCTGATGTAATTTAAGACGGTAAAATACTCCGTTTATTAGTTTGATTGATTCAACGAACAGGTACATATACTTTCTGAATTAGTTCTTCATATTCTTTTATCAGTTCACTTTGGGAGGTAATGCCACCCCCACTTTTAAAAATGAGTTTATCGCCCTTTTGTTCAATAAACCTTATCATTACTGCCGAATCGAGGTTTTTACCGTCGAACCAACCGCAAATACCGGTATAAAAGCCACGTTCATATCCTTCGGCGTGTTCAATTATTTCAAGTGTTTTTTGTTTGGGTGCTCCACAAATAGAGCCAGCCGGCAACAATCGGAACACTAAATCTCCCAATTGCTCACGAAAATTCTCTGGCAAATGTCCGGTTATTTCAGAGCTTACCTGCAACAAGTCCTGCTTGTTTGTGGTCAGTTTATCGATATATTTGTAACGCTTTACTTTCACGTTGGTAGCCACCAGACTGAGATCATTTCGAATCAAATCCACAATGGTGGCATGTTCGGCTCGCTCTTTAGGATCGTTCAGAATTTGCTCCTGAGCATTTGGCAAAGAAGCATCGATAGTACCTTTCATAGGAAAAGACGAAATGGTCTGACCGTTAATTTGAACAAATATTTCGGGCGAAAGCACCGTAAACAATCCGTTGAACCAGAGTTTATATTTTGCAGTTCCTATCTGAAATAAATCTAATAGCGATAGGTTTGTTTGTACTTCTGAGGGCTGCGTAAGGTTTGTCAAAAATGAGTTACCCTTTCGAATCTGATCAACTACATAATCGAATTTGGGTTGATAGCTTTCGATAGTAAGCGGGTTGACCTGCCATTTGATTGGTTGATTGGTTGATTGGTTAATCAGCTGATTAGTTGATAGGAACTGAAAGCGAATAAAACGCTCATCCAATTCATCGTGCCGGATAACATAGCCACGCTCTGCTTTGTAGTCAATAACAAAAAGAAAAGGAGTACCGGATGCAGCCAAACGGTTTATCTGTTCAGAAAGTTGTTGCTTATCGAGCAGTTTATAGGGGAAATCTTTTGTCATTTTGCACTTTGTATCCTTTGAGGTCGCAAAGTTACACAAAGTTTATAAAAACAATAGACAGACTGATTTTGAATCATTCTATCTATCGAAATTGTGTAAATTTACTTATTCGGCTTTCTTCGATTGAAAGACCCTTTTCCTTTAGCAAATTTTTTATGACCAAAGCGATTTTTCTCCGGATTATATTCAGGTGCTTCGCCCAACTCTACCGGCATCGGGATTTTATAAATGTCTTTTTCGAGAAACTGTTCTATTTGTTTGAACTTATATTGTTCTTCTTCCGATACAAATGTGATAGACATCCCTTTGGCACTGGCCCGCGCTGTACGACCGATACGGTGTACATAATCTTCAGCATCGTGAGGCACATCGTAGTTTATTACCAGCGAAATATCGTCGATATCGATACCGCGCGATACAATGTCAGTTGCCACCAAAATACTTACACGATTGTTTTTAAACTCGTGCATTATGTGGTCGCGTTGCACCTGGTCGAGGTCGGAGTGCATTTCGCCCACCGAAAGTCCCATTTGGCGGAACGTTTTGAAAAGTTCTTTTACCTTAAGTTTAGAACCCGAGAAGATAATCACTTTCGTGGCTTCCTGGTCGACAAACAAATGGCGGATAATAGCTTGTTTTTGGGCTTCGTAGCAGATATAAGCAGTCTGCATAATACTTTCGGGCGGCTTGGAAACGGCTATTTTTACTTCAACCGGATTGTTCAGAATGGTTTTGGCCAACAAACGGATTTTTGGAGGCATAGTAGCCGAGAACATAATAGTTTGCCGGTCTTTTGGTAAGCGGTTTACCACCTGCATAATGTCGTCGAAAAAACCCATGTCGAGCATACGGTCGGCTTCATCGAGAATAAAATATTTCACCTGCGAAAAATCAATATCGTAGAGGTTGATATGCGAAAGCAGTCGGCCCGGAGTGGCAATAACCACATCGGCACCTTTTTGCAATCCACGTCGCTGGGTATCCCAGGCCGATGCGTCATTACCGCCATACACAGCTACCGACGAGAACGAAGTGAAATACGAAAAGCCTTCCATTTGTTGGTCAATTTGCTGTGCCAACTCGCGGGTTGGAGCCATGATAATGGCATTCACCTTATCTTCGGCGTGAGGTACCGATTGCAAATTATGCAAAAGTGGTAAAATAAAAGCTGCTGTCTTACCTGTTCCGGTTTGTGCGCAGGCAATTACATCGCGTTTTTGTAAAATTACGGGGATAGTTTCGGCCTGAACCGGAGTGGCTTCTTTAAAATTCATAGCTTGCAAGCCGTCTAACACAGCATCGCAAAGAGGAAGTTCGTCAAATTTCATTGAAAATATATTAATATGTTGCAAAGATACGCTTTTAATTCCCAATTATCAATTATTTGATTCCCAATTGAGTCAGATCACATTAACAAAAAACGTCGAAACCCATTGGATTTCGACGTTTTGGCGGAAGCTACGAGATTCGAACTCGTGGTACGGTTGCCCGTACGTCAGTTTAGCAAACTGGTGGTTTCAGCCACTCACCCAAACTTCCATACTTCGCTTTTGCGGGTGCAAATATAGGAAGGAATTTTCGATTATCAAAACCGTTTTTTCAATTCATAATTCTCAATTCGTGATTCAAAATTATTTTGAATTGACATTCTGCATTTTACACTGAAATAGATTGAATTAAAAAATTTCCATTAAGTTATTTCAAAACAAATCCGTATTTTTGTAGACTAAAATAAAACGAAACTTTTCAAAAAACCATGACACCTAAAAAGAAAACTAAAAAACAAAACAAAGCTATGAATAAACCTGTTAAATGGCTTATTTATGCCTGTTTAGCTATTTTCCTGTATTTTGCTTATATTTTGTTTGCACCTAATATCTTTCCCCGATCCCATGAAAAAGCTTACTTATGTATTCCCGATAGCAGTACGTTTAACGATGTGACAAAAATTTTGGAAAAAGATGCCAATGTACTTAATGTGTCATCGTTCCGACAAGTGGCAAAATTGCTTCATTATGACCGAAAAATTCGCTCAGGCCGATATGCACTCCGGTTGGGCATGAATAACTTCCAGTTGATACGCATTTTACGAAGCGGCAGACAAACGCCAGTTAAACTCACATTCAACAACATACGCACAAAGCAACAATTGGCTGCCCGACTAGGATCGGAATTAATGGCCGACTCAACCAGCATTTTAAAACTGCTGAACGATACGGCTTTTCTGGCTTCGTACCATCTGAATCCAAACACATCCATCTCACTTTTTATTCCAAATACCTACGAAGTTTTTTGGAATATAAACGCAAAAGAACTTTTTGCTAAAATGGATAAAGAGTATAACAAATTCTGGACAAACGAACGAAAAGCCAAAGCAGCTGCCATTCCACTTACACCAACTCAGGTAACCACATTGGCATCTATTGTGGAAGAAGAAACTAACAACAAACACGACCGCCCGATGGTAGCCGGACTTTACATTAATCGCCTGAAAGCAGGTATGCCGCTTCAAGCCGATCCAACTGTAAAATTTGCATTGAATGATTTCGGGTTGAAACGCATTCTGTTTGGTCATTTACGCACCAAATCACCTTATAACACGTATTTAAACACAGGATTACCCCCTGGACCAATTCGGGTAGCTACCGAAAATGGAATTGACGCAGTGTTGAATTATGTTCATCACAAATATATTTACATGTGCGCTTCCGAAACCCTGAATGGTGAACATAAATTTGCTACAACCTGGGCAGAACATGAGGTTAATGCTAAGAAATACCGAAAAGAACTTGACGAAAGAAAAATTCATTAAAAAAAGCTCTATCCCCTAAAGGGAAACGGAGTTATTTTAGTCAGAGGTTAGGGGTTTTTAAATATAATTTACTTCTGGTTTCAACTCGATTCCGAATGTTTCATTTACCGAGATTTGAATTTGCTCTGCAAGATAAACAATTTCAGAGCCGCTCGCACCACCTTTGTTTACAAGAACCAATGCTTGCTTATCGTGAACGGCGGCATTTCCAATACGTTTCCCTTTCCAGCCACACTGTTCAATCAACCATCCGGCAGGAACTTTCTCTTCTGTTTCAGAAACATAATAATGAGGGATATTGGGATATTTTTCTTGTAGCGAAACGAAATGTTTCTTTGAAATTACCGGATTCATAAAAAAGCTACCGGCATTCCCACTTATTTTAGGGTTTGGAAGTTTACTTTCGCGAATGGCAACGATAGTTTGACGTACATTTTGCAAATTCACGTTTCCAATTTTCAATACTTCTTCTTCCAAATGCTGGTAACTCAGTCGAAAATTTGGTTTTTTGTCTAACCGAAATAAGACAGAAGTAATGATATACTTGCCTTTCAATTCATTTTTAAATATACTATCGCGATAACCGTAGCAACATGCTAGATTCGGAAATGTACGAATCACGGCAGTTTCTACGTCTACAGTGTTCACTTCCACAATTGCCTCCTGCACTTCCACCCCATAAGCCCCGATATTCTGTACTGCCGACGCGCCTACCTCACCCGGAATAAGCGAGAGATTCTCCACTCCTCCCAAATCGTTTTCGACGCAATACGCCACTAATTCGTCCCATACAACTCCCGAGCCAACTTTCAGATAAACGAAATCACTATCTTCACGCACTTTCTCAATAGATTTAATAGCAGAATGAAGCACGACACCTTTATAATCTTTCAAAAACAACAAATTACTTCCTCCTCCAATATGTAGAATGCGATTCTGTTTCACAATATCTGATTGCAAAGCTACCTGCAATTCAGCTATCGAATCATACTCAATAAAAAAATCAGTTTTGACATCAATGCCAAAAGTGTTGTAAGGAAGTAAGGAAATTTGTAAGGCTGTTTTCATTTACTTTAAATTTTGAGCCACTAATTCAATTTTCGATTCAAGCTCTTCGGGATGAAACCAAAGGATTTCTTTATCCCGATTGAACCAAGTCAGTTGGCGTTTTGCATATCGACGTGTATCTTGTTTTATCATATTCACAGCAAATTCCAGTGTCCAATTACCATCCATATACTCAAAAAGCTCTTTGTAGCCAACTGTATTCAGTGCATTAAGCTCTCTAAATTGATAAAACTGCTTAGCTTCAAGAAGCAACCCTTCGTCCATCATCTCGTCTACACGGGTATTAATGCGATCATAAAGTTCCGGACGCGGACGATTCAAACCTATTTTCAGTATGTTGAAATTGCGCAATTTTCGTTGTCCGGTTCGTAGGTCGGAATAGGGTTTTCCAGTCATGCTGCAAACTTCCAGGGCATGAATAATTCTTTTTGGATTTTGCAAATCAACTTCGCCGTAATGAGCTGGATCAAGTTTCAATAATTCATTTTGAATAAATTCAATACCAAAATCTGTATATTGGATTTGCCAAAAAGTACGGGTTTGAGCATCCACTGTCGGTATATCATCCATGCCATTGCAAACGGCATCAATATACATCATAGAACCACCAACCAACATCACCACTTTATGCTTTTGAAACAATTCGCCAAGCAATTGAATAGCATCTTGTTCATATTGTCCGGCATTGTATTCATCGTGAATAGAATGAGAACCAATAAAATAATGCTTGACTTTTTTCAGTTGTTCATCGGTTGGAGCTGCAGTTCCAATCTTCAATTCGCGATAAAACTGGCGTGAATCAGACGAAACTATCGGGCAACCTAAATGTACGGCCAAATTCAAGCTGATATTCGTTTTCCCCACACCGGTCGGACCCAAAAGAACGAGTAAAGTCGGCCTTTCATGTTGGCAGTCGGGTTTTGACAGGTGAGAATTTGTATTAACGTCAGATTTACTCATTAATGCATGGCCTTATAAACAAAAAGACAGAAAATAATTCCTGCTTATTCCCTGTCTTTTTGTCAATATATTTTAAAACTAAAATTTAGGATCTTCGGCAAAGAGGCTACTATCATCAAAGTTCATTTCGCCAAAACCCTCTTCATCCAATTCGTCGAGTTCAAAGTCCTCATCGCCGTAGAAGTTCTCGTCTGTATTGACTTTGGGGGCAGCTACTACTCCTTCTTCATCCATAATTTGTATCGGTGCGTCTCCTTCGGAAGTAATACATTCAGCTTTATCTAAATTTTTTCTTGGAATAATATCGGTCAACTCCATGAAGAAAACTCTATCAGACATCATATCAAACACGTAAAGTAATTTCTGATTTTCGTCAACCAACAATTCTTCAAGTTTCGTATCTTCCATTATCAAATTGTCGTATTCCGAACTTGATTCCATCTCCACCAAAGTTACCTCTTGCCCCTTTTCCCAATTATCAGAGCACAAAAAGAAGGATGTCATCTGATTTTTCTCATAACCTACCGAATCGAGAATTGCATTGTGCAAATCGAAAAATGTTGCTTCCGAATCAATCGTTATTATCCGCACAAAATTATCTACCTCGTCGGATAGGATTGTGAATTTATATACCATGTTTGTTCGTTTTAATTTCGGTGTAAAAATACAACATTATTTCCTATTTCCATAGAATATCAATAAAGATATTCCGCAAAAAAAGCTGCTAATAGAAATAGCAGCTTTTAAAATTTTCAATAATGACATCTATTTAAAACTATATATATCAAATTATTATCTCTTTAATTTTTCTTCAATTTCCCGAACGCTTGATCTGAAATTTTTATCACAATCCATCAAATCATTAACAATTTTACAAGCATGTAAAACTGTGGCATGATCACGCTGCCCAATAGTATTTCCAATCGACGATAATGAACTTTTTGTTAGTTGCTTGGATAAGAACATGGCTATTTGACGAGCCTGAACAACTTCACGTTTGCGACTTTTTGTAGATATTGCATCTATTGATAACGAAAAATACTCACACACCACATCGCGTATTTTTTCAACTGTATTTACTTTTCGGGTAATGTTCACAATGCGGCTAATCACTTTTTCGGCTAAAACCACATCGATAGGCATATTTGCTAATGTTGAATGTGCCATAAGCGAAACAAGTACACCCTCCAAATCTCTGACATTATCCACAACATGCTCTGCAATAAAATCAACCACTTCTTCCGAAATTTCTAATCCATCGTGATAAATTTTACTCTGAAGAATAGATTTACGCAAATCGAAATCAGGTTTTTCTATTTCTGCCGATAAACCCCATTTAAAACGTGTGAGCAACCGTTGCTCCAAGCCTACCATCACAATGGGTGAACGATCAGAAGTCAAAACCAATTGCTTGCCGGTCTGGTGCAAATGATTAAAAATATGAAAGAAAGTATTTTGCGTCCCTGTTTTACCTGCAAATTCTTGAATATCATCAACAATCAATACATCAATTGTTTGATAAAAATTCAGAAAATCATTTACCGTATTACTTCGAACAGCATCTGTATATTGAATTTGGAAAGTATTAGCAGAAACGTACAAAACACGTTTTTCGGGATGCAATTGTTTGGTCATCACTCCAATAGAATTTGCCAGATGAGTTTTTCCAACTCCTGATTGCCCATAAACAAAAAGCGGATTGAAAATATTTTTGCCGGGTTCATTGCCAATACTTATACCAGCCGTACGGGCTAACTTATTGCTGTTACCTTCAATTAGGTTATTAAAATTGTACGCAGGATTTAATTGTGGATCAATTTCCGGCAACTGGGGCTTATGATATGGGTTAATGTACGACGGATTATTCGCGACGTTCTTTGGCTTAGTCTGTTGCTCTCCTACACTAGGAATCTGAGTGCCTTTGCCACTTGATTTATCAATCAATACACGATATTCCAATCGAGTTCCTACTCCAACTTCACGATAAAGAGTCATTCTCAGCAAATCAATATATTTTTCTTCAATATATTCCACGAAGAACTGGCTTGGAACCTGCAATACAAATATACTATTTTCGTATTTTAAAGCAACTATGGGAGCAAACCAAGTGTTGTACGATGCTTCGCTTATATTGTCTTTTATAACGCTAAGGCAGCGGCTCCATAATTGATCGTGATTATTCAACATTTCGGTTTTAGTTCAAAAAAAGATTATTATTGACTTCGAGTAACACAAACATATAAACATAAAATAAAAATAGCCGATGTTTTGAATGGGCTACTTTCCACCCTACAAAATTCTAAAACTTTTCTGACATAAAAAAATTTGTTTAATTTTGATTTGCTATTCAATCAAGCATCTTTTTTAATATCAGAACTTTATAAAATTCATCTGATTTTCAATGAATTAATTGTAACACTTTTGTAATATCGTTGATTCTAAAGCTATTGACAATTTGAAAGCGAAATTGCATAAAGAGGTATTAAAAAAGCCGAAACTCTTGTTAACAAAAGGTTTCGGCTGTGAAAATTATTAAACAAAAAAATATTCGTTAATTTTACTATTTAGAATCCGTACAAATAATGGATCTAATTTGATTTACTCCCAAATAAAGAAAAATGAACATATCTTTTAGGGTTTTTCTGCAAATCAATCAACAGTTTATCTGCGCTGGAAGCAGTATTAGAGAGGTTGACATAAAGATCTTTATTATTTAACAGCATCCCAATTGTACCTTCCGAACTATTTAATTTGTCTGAGACTAAATTCAAGTTTGCAATGGTATGATTGATGCTTGCAAATGTTGCAGCATAATCTATTTTTTTTAGGTTACCACTGATTTGCTTAAAGTCAGAAGTAACTTCGTTAACGTTTCCGAGAATCTGTGGAACGTCTGTATTCATCATTTTCTTCAATTGAGACGAACTGGCAGCTAAATTTGAAGTAGTTTGTTCTATTGAAGCCATACTTTTATTTAAGTTCTTATTTTCAACCAGAACACGCACTGAACGAATCAAAGAATCTGCCTGAGTTGATATGCTTTGAATTTTTGGAACTAAATCGCCCGAAAGTTGTGCCATAAGGCCAATTCCAACTTTCGAATCAATAGTATCACCGGGCAAATGCATTTGTTCCGAAGCAGTTGTTGGTGCATAAATCAATTGTATGGCTTTTCCACCCATTAAACCATCATCGTACAATTCAATTTCGGTTCCTTTAGGTAATTTTATATCCTTTGAGACAGATATTTTTATTACAAATGATTCTTTTTTTGAGAAGTCATAATATACTTTCTCCACCTGACCAACTTTGAAACCTTTTACATATACTGGCGATGATGGAACCAAACCACCGATATTTTCATATTGGGCATAATAATAGCTTACTGAAGAAAAAACATCAATACCTTTCAGAAAATTTAATCCAAAATACAACAAAAAAATGGCGACAAATGCCATCAATCCAACTTTAACTTCACGAGTAAAATATTTTTTTTTCATCTTTTATTCTTTACTATTATTGATTTTCAAACTAAAATTTTAAAATTATTTCGATAATCTTAATACTTCCTGCGGTGATAATTTTTTATCTCCAACAAATGCGATTATGAAAGCGTCTGGAAATTTCGAGAGAATCTCTCTTCTTATTTTTTCAATTTTTGAATAATCAGTTTCTGCACCTAATGTGTATTTATGATAGCCTCGCTCTACATAAAAATCGACATTTGAAACTCCCTTAAAATCAGCTGCATTTGGATCTAGGGCTTTTCTTGCTGCAAAAAGTTGAACTTTAAAAACAGGATTCTGATCAGAGTTTTGAACAGTTTCTTTTAATGTATTTTTCTCATCTTCATTTACAACGGGTTTTTTATTCATATCCCCATTGTTAAACCTTGTCTTTTCAATAATTCTTTTTGCAGGTTGTTCTTGTTTTGGCTCATCATTTTTTTCTTCTTTTTCAGCACTCGAAACGGATGAAGTTAATAGACGACCTGTTTTTTTATCATGTGCTCTTTTATATTCAACTACTGCTTTGTATATTCCGGTAGCCATTTCTTTTTGTCCTTGTTCAGAAGTCAGATACCTCTCTTCGGGTCCATTGGAAATAAAACCAAGCTCAATCAAAACACTCGGACAAGCAGAACGATGCAACACCCAAAATCCTGCCTGACGGACACCGTGGTCAGTGCGATGACAATAGTTAACAAACTCATTTTGAACTGTAGAGGAAAATTCTACGCTTCTATCTAAATATTTATCCTGCATAAATTCAAACATTATGTAAGAATCAACTGAGTTAGGATCAAAGCCTTTATATTTAGACCGATAATCTTCTTCAAGTAAAATTACCGAATTTTCACGCATGGCAACATCTAAATTAGCCTTTGTTTTGGCCAATCCAAGTGTAAACGTTTCTGTTCCGAAAGCTGCCGGACTTGGAGATGAGTTAGTGTGTATGCAGATAAATAAATCGGCATGATGATCATTAACAATGTCAGCACGCTCCTGCAAAGTAAGATATTTATCCGTTTTGCGTGTGTATACAACCCTTACATCTTTAAAATTTTGCTCAATTAACGCACCTAAATCCAACGTTACGGCCAAATTTATATCTTTTTCGCGCGCAATTGAACCCAAAGCTCCGGGGTCATGTCCACCGTGTCCTGCATCGAGTACAATTGTAAATTTTGAATCCTGCGCAGCTATGGGCGAACAAAAAAAAACTCCAACAGAAATGAATATGAATTGAGAAACAAGGAAATATCTATTTGTAAATTTCATAAAAAATTCTCTAAATGAAATAGAATTAATTGAGTATTTTAGTGCAAAAGTAATGTTTTTCTCTTGTTTATAACGCGAAATGTAAGAGTAAATTTCAAATTAATCATAAAAAAAGGATATATCTAAAAGAGACAACTTTATTTTCACTAATTTTGCAACCAAATTTAAAAAACCAGACCCCTTAGCGGATGCAAATCTGTAACCGATTATATTTCAATAAAGCACGTTTGATCCTGCTTCTGATTTTATTGATGGCTTTCCCCATTTGGGGTATGGGGCAAGGGAAACCTATACCCAAAAATAAAGATATTAAAACACAGATAGTTAATAGCTCGATAAACAAAAAAGATACTGTGGATTCAGTATCACTAAAAAAGCCGAAGTCGAACCAAATAGATGCTGAAATTGATTATACAGCCCAGGATTCAATTGTACTTTTGGGTAATGGTACGGGGTTTCTGCATGGCAAAGGAGATGTAAAATATAAAAATATAGAATTGAAAGCTGAATTTGTTCGTGTAAAAATGGACAGCAGTTTAATTTTTGCAAAAGGAAGAACAGATAGTGTTGGCAAAAAAATTGGAGAACCTGTTTTCACAGAAGGAAAAACAGAATACTCATCGAAAGAACTTACTTACAACCTAAGAACCAAAAAAGGATATATTCGCCAGGCAGTTACAAAACAAGGTGAAGGGTACGTTATAAGCGACAAAACAAAGAAAGTGGGCAATGACATTTTGTGCATTACCGATGGGAAATATACAACTTGCGATAACCATGAACATCCCGATTTTTATCTGGATTTAACGCGTGGAAAAATAAAAACAGGAAAATACATAGTCACAGGGCCTGCGTATTTAGTTATTGAAGATGTTCCTTTGCCAATAGCAATTCCTTTCGGGTTTTTCCCATTTACAGATAAATACTCTTCGGGTATTATGATGCCTACTTTTCAGGACGAACAAACAAGGGGGTTTGGATTAACAAATGGAGGTTATTATTTTGCCATTAACGATTATATGGATCTCGATTTGAAGGCTGATATTTATACAAAAGGAACCTGGGCATTTACAGCAAACTCCAGATATATAAAACGTTACAAATATAGTGGAAATTTTAGTTTCAGTTACCGCGACGATGTAATTAGCGAAAAAGGGCTTCCTGATTATAAAAGTTCACCGAGTATGAATATTACCTGGTCGCATTCTCAAGATGCTAAGGCCAATCCGTTTTTTACTTTTTCTTCCAGCGTAAACTACAGTTCATCAGGCTACAATCAAAATAATATTAATAATTATTATAGGCCTGAGATAAACTCAAATAACACTAAAAGTTCAACCGTAAACTTCACGAAACGATTTCCTGATAGTCCGTTTAGTTTAAATGGAAGTATGAATGTTACTCAACGAACTTCGGATTCGACAATAAATTTATCATTGCCAAATCTCAGTATATCAATGAGCAGCATTTATCCATTCAAACGAAAAGATGCGATAGGAAAAGACCGTTGGTACGAAAAGATTTCATTTTCATATACCGGCTCATTTCAAAATAGTATTCAAACGAAAGAAAATAAGCTGTTAAGTTCTTCGTTTACAAAAGATTGGAAAAATGGAATGATACATAATATTCCTGTTACTGCAAACTTCAATTTGCTGAAATACATTACTATATCGCCAAGTATAAATTATACCGAACGATGGTTGTTTCAGTCGATAAATGAATCGTGGGATAAAAAAAATCAGAAATTGGTAACTGACACTATTTCAGGGTTCAATCGTGTTTTCGATTTTAACATGGGGGTTTCAGCTTCAACAAAACTTTATGGGTTTTACATTCCAAGCAGAGCAATTTTCGGGGATAAGATTGACAGAATCCGTCACGTACTAACTCCATCTATATCATTCACTTATGCACCTAATTTTGGAGACCCAATGTGGGGTTATTATGGCACTTATGTAAAATCTGTTTCGGACATTTCGAACCCAGCAATTTTTCACGATCAAGTTGTGCAATATTCACATTATCAAAACAGTTTATATCAGGCACCCGGTGTTGGCAAATCTGGAAACATTGGATTTTCCTTAACCAATAACGTAGAGATGAAAGTACGAAACGATAAAGACACAACAGGCACTAAACCATTTATAATTAAAAGTTTAATTGACAATTTATCAATAACTGGTGGTTATAATATGGCTGCAGATTCGATGCAATGGCAGAATTTTAATGCAAGTATACGTTTGAAACTTGGTAAAAATTACTCCTTAAGTTTAAGTAGTGCGTTTGATCCATATGTTTATGTTTCAAACGCAGCAGGCAACGGAGGAGTTAGAATAAACCGACTTCTTTGGAATAGTGGAAAGTTGCCTCGCTTTCTTGGCACAAGTACCTCATACAGCTATACCTTAAGCAATGAAACTTTCAAAAAGAAATCGGATAAAAAGAACAATTCTACGGTAAATAATAATTCTCCCGATCAAGTTCTTCCTACTAAAAACGACAGTACATTTAACAACAAAGTAAAAACCGATTCCGAAAAAGATAAAAAAGCAATAGATAAAGACATCGATGGGTATCAGAAACTAACAATTCCATGGAGCTTAAGCATTAATTATTCAGTCATGTACGGACAAGGAACTTGGAATCCCAAAAAAATTGCTTA
This sequence comes from Paludibacter sp., assembly GCA_031292575.1. Taxonomy (GTDB): domain Bacteria; phylum Bacteroidota; class Bacteroidia; order Bacteroidales; family Paludibacteraceae; genus Paludibacter. Next base: position 161,292 of record JARLGX010000010.1, on the reverse strand, counting down.
CGATATGGCTCTAACTCACAATTTAAGTTTTTCGGGGAATATTGCACTGACAACAAATTGGAAAATATCTGCAACTACGGCTTATGACTTTCATGCAAATCAATTTACCTACACAAATGTAAACGTTATAAGAAACTTACACTGTTGGACAATGACTGCAAGTATTGTACCGTTTGGTCCTTACAAATCTTATAATTTTAGGATTGGAGTAAACGCAAGTATGCTACAGGATTTGAAATATAACAAACAGAGTGGCTACGGAACAACTCCAATTACTTGGTATTAATTCACATGATAATTACGAATTAACTGGGAAAAAATGAACAATTTTGCAACAAAAACATTTATAGATTGACTGGGAAAAATGAAATTATTAAACAAAATAAATAGAAAATGAAAATTACAGCAAACAAATCAGTTTCGGCAGAATACGAGTTATACGTTGATGGCGACAAAGAAGGAGAATTAGAATTAATGGAAAAAGCTACCGAACAACAACCATTGAATTTTATCTATGGTGTAGGTATGATGCTTCCGAAATTTGAAGAAAATTTATTTGGTATGCAGGTTGGCGACAAGTTTGATTTTGTTATCAATACCGAAGATGCATACGGACTTTATGACGATGAAAGCGTATTAGATCTCGATCGTGCTATTTTTGAAATTGATGGAAAACTTGATGAAGAAATGATTTTCGAAGGCAACGTTGTTCCATTAATGGACAATGAAGGAAATAAAATTAATGCTCAAGTAGTTACGATTACCGATTCACACGTAACAGTGGATTTGAATCATCCGTTAGCCGGCGAAAATCTTCACTTCAAAGGTTCGGTTCTCGAAGTGCGTGAAGCTACCGACAAAGAACTGGCATCACTTATGGGTGGTGGATGTGGCAGCGGTTGTGGTTGCGGCGAAGGTGGATGCAACGATGATAGTTGCGGATGTGGTGATGGTGAAGAAAGCTCGGGCAGCTGCGGAAGCGGTTGCGGTTGTCACTAATCTGCCCTAACTTATTTTCAATACATATTCGATGGATATTGAGTAGTTTACAACTATTTAATATCCATTGTTTTTTGTAACAGAATCATCCAATTATAGTAGTTTGAAATTTTTGAATAACTTTGTACTTCTATTTATTCAAATTTTGGTATAACTATTTTACATTCAAACAGATTAAAAAACATGTCGAACACAATAGGAAAATTATTTACATTCACTTCATTTGGCGAATCCCATGGTAAAGGTATTGGCGGAATTGTGGATGGATGTCCATCGGGGATTGAAATTAATGAAGAGTTCATCCAACAGGAATTAAATCGTCGCCGTCCAGGTCAATCAGCCATTTCAACACCACGCAAAGAAGGTGATAAAGTAGAATTTCTATCCGGGATTTTCGAAGGTAAAACTACTGGAACACCTATTGCATTTGTGATTTGGAATGAAAACCAGCACAGTTCCGACTACGATCATCTGAAAGAAGTGTATCGTCCATCACATGCCGATTATACTTACCAGCAAAAATATGGCATCCGCGATCATCGTGGAGGCGGCAGAAGTTCGGCAAGAGAAACTGCTTCGCGTGTTGTGGCAGGAGCTATTGCAAAGCTGGCATTAATGCAACAAGGAATTGAAATTACTGCTTTTACCTCACAAGTTGGTCACATAGCTATGCCCGGAAATTACGAAACAGTTGATTTGTCATTGATTGAAAGTAATGTTGTTCGTTGTCCCGACACAGAAACAGCCGAAAAAATGATTGACTATATCAAAATTTTAAAAGAAGAAGGAGATTCAATCGGCGGTATTATTTCATGTGTAATTAAAGGCGTTCCTGTAGGTTTTGGCGAACCTATTTTCGACAAATTACAGTCACGTCTTGCACAATCCATGCTCAGCATCAATGCAACACACGGTTTTGATTATGGCCGTGGCTTCGAAGGGGTCAGTTTGAAGGGCTCTGAAATGAATGACTCTTTCGTAAAAGATGGTGATAAAGTAACAACAAAAACGAATAATTCCGGCGGTGTTCAGGGAGGTATTAGTAACGGACAGGATATTTATTTCAGAGTTTTATTTAAACCTGTAGCTACAATTTCGAAAAAACAAGACACGTTAGATATTCACGCTAACGAAGTGGAATTGGAGGCTCGCGGACGACACGATCCTTGTGTTTTACCCCGTGCAGTACCTATTGTTGAAGCAATGGCTGCATTGACATTAATGGATTTATATCTGAATCATTAACCCTTAAAGGGAACTTGATTCCCAATTTCGGATATAAAACTGACTTTAAATTTCAACTAATTTAACTCAACTAATTTAATTCTATTTCGGGGTTAGGGGTCATACTATGGAAATCACACCGCTGCACTGGGCGATTATTATCAACCCGAAATCGGGCAAAAAGAAATTTCGCCAACAACGAAAATATCTTTTTCTGACCCTCAAACATGCAGAAATTCATTTTGAATACAGAGTTACTAAATTTGCTGGTCACGCAACAAAAATTGCTAAACTTTTTGCCGAGAAACAATATCAGAACTTCTTGGTTTTAGGTGGAGATGGTACAATGAGTGAAGTGATAAACGGTATTTTTAGTTCCGACATTAAAGATACAAGTTCTTTAAAATTCGCCTTGATACCACGTGGCACCGGTAATGATTGGGGTCGCTTTTGGGGTTTAACTCGCGATTATAACCATTCGATTGATGTATTTTTAAAAGGAAAAACTCAATCAATCGATATTGGTAAAGTGGACTATGAATTGGAAGGTGAAAAACAAACACACTATTTTATCAACTCAGTTGGGTTGGGATTGGATGCTGCCGTGGTTAATATCACTCATCAGCTCAAAAGATTTGTTGGAAGCCATTCTTTTTTATATACTGTTGCCTTGTTGGGGGCTGTTTTTACTTATCGGGCACACAAAGTAAAGATTGAATCGAAAGAACGAAAAATTTCCGATAGCATGTTTACAATGAATGTAGCAAATGGCTGTTATAGCGGTGGGGGCATGAAACAAACCCCAAATGCACTTCCATACGATGGGCTTTTAGACGTGATGATGGCTAAAAAGCCAACTTTCATTGATATTATTGGAGGTCTTCGCCGATTATTCAATGGCAAATTACTTGAACATCCAATTATTGAATCATTTCAAACTCAAAATCTGGTAGTAAAAAGCGACAAAGAAGCTCTAATGGAAGCCGATGGAATTATTGTAAACGGCACTTCGCCCTACGCCATCAGCATTATTCCAAATGCTATTCAGATGATTGTGCCCTAACAAATCGTTCTGCTTCATCTAAGCTATCCAATTTTCCAACATCCAACATCTTGAAATTATCAGGTACGAAGCCAGAGATAATTTCATTTTTTATAGTAGAAAGATAGAAATCCATGATTGGAAATTTGGGTTCAAAGGTTTCCATGATTTGAAAAACCTTAGGCGACAGCACCTGAATGCCCGAAAAAGCTAACTTATTATATAATTCAATTTTCTTTAATTCTTTCGGTTTTGTTTCAGCAGTCTTTTCATTTACCCACCCTTTCAACTGCAAATCATCATTAAAAAGCAAATAACGGAACGTATCCCGCTTACTAACCACTAACGTAGCAAGACCATTTGTACGCAAATGCTGATGATACAACGCTGTCAAATCGACATTTGAAAGAATATCCACATTGTGTACCAGAAAAGGCTTCCCATCGTCGAAAAACCAGGCGGCTTTACGAATTCCACCGCCGGTATCGAGCAATTGATTACGCTCATCCGAAACCTCAATGCGAATTCCAAAATCATTGTTTTGTTTCAAAAAGTCAATAATCTGATCGGGAAAATGATGCACATTGACAATGATTTCATCGAAACCAGACATCTTCAATTTCTCTATAACCAATTGAAGCAACGGCTTTCCATTTATAGACACCAAAGCCTTTGGAATTGAATCTGTAATTGGTTTCAGGCGAGTTCCAAGACCTGCTGCAAAAATCATTGCTCTCATCTTATTTGCTTTCAAATTTCGTTTCTATATTCTGTTCCCTGTGTACAAGTTGCACTTCCACGCCAAAGGTTGAGCTGATATGCTCTGCGGCTTTTTGTGCAGAATAAACAGAGCGATGCCGACCGCCCGTACACCCGAAACTAATCATCAGGTGGGTAAACCCGCGATCCATATACCGTTTCACAGAAGCATCCATCAATTCAAAAGCATGCCCCAGAAAAGTTAGTATTTCACCGTCTTCTTCCAAAAACTGAATGACAGATTTGTCTAAACCTGTCAGACTTTGATAACGCTCGTATTTTCCCGGATTATTCACTGCCCGGCAATCGAACACAAAACCACCGCCATTACCCGAATTATCCTGCGGAATTCCTTTTTTATAAGAGAAACTATAGACTTTTACAACCAATGGTTTGTGTATTTCCACTTCACGAAATTGCTCCAGCGCAGTCATTTCTTTCAAAACCTTCAGTAAATAGGGGTATTGAGAATGATGATCACCCAAAAGTGCCCGAAGATTTTCAATAGCAAACGGAATGCTTTGCAAAAAATGTGGTTTTTTCTCGAAATAGCCTCGGAACCCATACGCACCAAGAACCTGCAACGTGCGGAAAAGCACAAAATGTTTCAATTGTTCCCTGAATTCAACCTCGTCAATAGGCATCAGCTTTTTCAAAGCATCCAAATAGATTTGCAATAACTCTTCGCGAAGTTCAGCATTGTATTGGGCTTTGGCTTGCCACAGAAACGAAGCTACATCATAATAAATCGGACCGCGTCGGCCACCCTGGAAGTCTATAAAATACGGTTCACCATCTTTTATCATCACATTGCGGCTCTGAAAATCGCGATACATAAAGGTATTGGTACGCGAACGCATCAGTATTTCAGACAATTTCGAAAAATCATCCTCCAACAGGTTCTCCTGAAAGTCCAGTCCGGTAGCTTTCAGAAAACAGTATTTAAAATAATTCAAATCCCACAGGATAGAACGTTCGTTGAATTCCGGTTGTGGATAACAAACTGAAAAATCGAGACCTTGTGCACCAAGCACCTGAACGGCCGGAAGTTTGCGCATGGTTTTGCGCAGAAGTTCTTTTTCAGGCTCACAAAAAACACCTGTTTTACGACCCTCGGCAACAGCATCAAAAAGCAACGTATCGCCCAAATCGTCCTGAATATAAAACCGATGATCGGGTGTTTGACCCAATACGCGCGGCACAGGCAATCCATGTTTATAAAAGTTATTGGCTATTTCGATAAAAGCAAGATTCTCATCCACTGAAGTACCTTCCACACCAATCAACGAAATGTTTTCACCGGTCAATCTGAAATAACGACGGTTGGAACCGGAGGCCGAAAGCTCGGTTATCGAAAGCGGTTTTTCGTGGGTGTATTGCTGGAAAAGGGTTTCTAATTCGGTCATGTGTGAGTTGGTTGGTTGATTCTGTATATGATGCAAAGATACAAACATCATTTTAAACGGCGGGTATGCGGGGCAATGTAAATATCTCCCGTGGGCTGAAAGCCCGGTATATTATAGCCCAACGGCAAAGCCATGTAATGGCGACGCCTTGGGTAAAGGGATTACATCAACAATCTACGGGCTGAAAGCCCAACATATTATGCCGCCGAGGATATATGTTTTTTTTATATTGTCCTTTCAGGACGCCATTTTCGTTTCTCATTTTTCACCCAAGGCGTTACCTTGGACTAGGATATAATGTGCTTTCAGGACGAAAAACAATATCATTTCTAACTATTTTTCGTATCAAACCGAACTACACCATGTTCATCGAGAAATATAGAAGGTTGAGATATTAAGTTTGAGTACTTAGAATTTGTATTCTCTATTTTATCAATATGTTTAGTCTTATCGCCTAAAACAAATATCCCAATGACAATAAACACGGTAAAAATCAAAATGATTATGACCAGTATTATAAATCCTATTTTTATAATCTTCTTCATTCTAATTCGTTATTTTTATAGACTTGCCTACATTACTAATATCAAAATCCAAGCGACGGAACTCTTAAATTCCGTCACTTTTCATTTTAAGGTTTAACGTTTGGCATCGATACCAAATTCTTTCCAACGACTTTGGTCGAAGTCCATCTTGACAATTTTCTGAGCTTCACTCACCTCACTTGCCAGTTCAGCCAGTTTGGCGTCCAACTGAGCTGTTTTGGTAACCAAGTCAGCTTTCAGCTTTTCCTGTTCGTTGTTGAGCGACACTGCTAAGTCATGGTCGGCTCCCAACTTGTCTTGAAATGCCTGATCCAATCCCCGGCGTGCTACCTGTTCAGCATTGCCTTTAAGACCCGACAACATTACTTGCGCCTTGCTAATTTGTTCTGCATAGGTTTTTGTAGCCATAATCCATAAAGATTTATCATTAGACATTCGGGGATTGTCTCGCAATAAGTTTCCCTCCCCGGTTTGGGAAAGCCTATTGTATCTCTATTGCTCTTTTTTCCATCAAATGAGTTGCCCGAAGGTCTCGGGCAGCTGCCTTTTTCTTTCGGGTATCTTCCCCAAGCATTCGGGCAGATGCCTTTTTCTCTCGGGCAGGTGCCTTTTGTCTTCGGGTATCTACCCGAAGGCTTCGGGCTGATGACTTTTACCTTCGGGCAGATACCTTTTCCTTTCGGATACCATGTGGGTCTTTAGACCTTTCTAATTTGGGCATAAAAATAACAATTATTATTTAACAAGACAAGTACTTCTATAATTTATTTTAAAAAACCTTCTTTTTATTATCATGGATATGATAGTTGTTGAAATACTAAACAACCACTATCTTTGCAAAAAAAAACATCCCTATGACTTCCGAACGTTCCGAATCATTGCGATTCAATTATTACGATGTGTTTTTCAGCTATTATTTTAACAACGAGATTGCCTGTACCAAAATGATTCATGACCATATGCTGGTGTATGTGTATTCGGGTCAATTAATTTTAGAGGAAGACGGCAATGAAACGGTGGTGAATAAGCATCAATGTGTTTTCCTCCGTCGCGATAACCGTGTAAATATGAACAAGCTTCCGAAAGGTGACGAACAGTTTCAGGCTATATTTATGATGTTTAAGCGTAACTTTTTACGGGAATTTTATCAGAAATTAGATAAGAAAGAACTTCCGATTGAAGCCGAAAAACTTAAACCAAGTGTGATAAAGCTGCCTCAAACCCCCGATGTCGAAAGTCTGTTTCATTCAATGACCCCCTATTTTAATTCGGAAAAAGAACCTTCACGAGAACTTATGCAACTAAAGCTTCAGGAAGGGGTTTACTCGTTGCTGAGCATTGATAAACGCTTTTATCCTGCCCTGTTCGACTTTACCGAACCCTGGAAAATAGATATTCTCGATTATCTCGAAGACAATTATATGTTTGATTTGTCGGTTGAAGAAATAGCCGGTTTTACCGGACGTAGTCTGGCTGCATTCAAACGGGATTTTAAAAAGATAAGCGAATTACCCCCACAGAAATGGTTGATGGAAAAACGACTGAAAGTGGCGCACGATAAAATACAAAACGAAAACCGCAAAGTGTCTGATGTTTATCTTGAGGTTGGTTTTAAAAACCTGTCGCATTTTTCCAATGCCTACAAAAAACAGTTTGGAATGGCTCCGAGTAAGTAAAAATAACAAAACCGCTGTGAAACCATTCACAGCGATTTTTTTTTATTCAAAGAATAAAAGAAAATAATCAGTTTGCCAACACGTTCTCGGTTCCCCATATTTCCAGCTCCCGAATGACCGACGAAAGGCTTTTGCCCAGATCAGTAAGCGAGTATTCTACTCGCGGTGGAATTTCTTTATATTGTTCCCGCAGAATAAGTCCGTCAGCTTCCAGTTCTTTCAATTGTTCAGTAAGCACTTTACGCGAAATATCCGGAATACGAACAGCTATCTCGCCAAAACGTTTGGTTCCGGTGGTAAGGGTATACAATATGATGGTTTTCCATCTTCCACCTATCAGTTGCAGCGTTGCCGTAACGGGGCATTGCGTTTTTTCTTTAATTTTAGCCATAATGGTTACTTTTAGGTTACTACTATTTTCACGGTTACTAAAAAGTAACCTGTTTCGGATCTATACTATTATTAGTTACTTTGCGTAACAAAAGTAGAAATAATATCAATAGCTTGTTTCGGTCGAGACAGATAAATGGTTATATTTAACCGGAATGCTCAATCAAAACAGAATAAAAATTGTTTTATTTCTGGTATTTGACAAAACAAAGAATACACATTCATACTAATTTAAAAGAAAGGAAACAAAAAAATGAAAATCGGAGTAACAGGAGCAACCGGCCAATTAGGTCGCTTAGTAGTAGAAAAATTAAAACAAAAAATCGCTGCAGAAACGATTGTAGCATTGGTACGTAATCCCGAAAAAGCGGCAGATCTTGGTGTAGAAGCTCGGGTATTTGATTATACTCAACCTGAAACGTTGGTCGCCTCCTTAAAAGGTATTGATAAATTGTTGTTGATTTCGGGTAACGAACTTGGCCAGCGTCTACCGCAACATAAAGCCGTTATTGAAGCTGCAAAGAAAGCCGGGGTAAAACAAATTACGTATACCAGTATTTTACATGCCGACAGTTCACCACTTGGATTAGCACAGGAACATTTAGGCACCGAAGTAGCCATAAAAGAATCGGGACTAACTTACACTATTCTGCGCAATGGCTGGTATACCGAAAACTATACCGGTTCAGCTCAGGGTGCCATTGGAGCAGGAGCATTTATCGGAAATGCCGGAGATGGTAAAATAGCATCAGCAGCCCGGGTTGATTATGCCGAAGCAGCAGCTGTGGTCTTGGCTGGTGAAGGTTACGAAAACAAAACCTACGAACTAGCCGGTGATGAAGCATACACACTGACAGAGCTTGCCGCTGAAATTTCCCGTCAAACTGGAAAAAACATTCCTTACAACAACCTGACCGAAACACAATATGCCGATATTCTGAAAAGTTTCGGGTTGCCTGTCGGCTTAGCTGAAATGCTTGCTGACTCGGATACAGGTGCTTCGAAAGGTGGATTGTTTGATGATTCACATGTGCTTTCCAAACTTATTGGTCGCTCTACAACACCGTTGGCAAAAGTATTGGCCGATGCATTGGCATAATAAAACCGAATCGTTGTAATTGAGCTTTTCAACAAAGTTGTTTGAGCCGTAGAGAAAACCTTCTCTGCGGCTTTTTGTTTTACTTTTGCAGCAATAAAAAAAAAGCAACAACAATTTAAATTAAAAAGAATATGTACAATTTTAGTTTTCACAACCCAACCACCATTTTGTTTGGTAAAGATCAATTGAACGGTATCGAAACTCTGGTACCTGCTGATGCAAAAGTATTAATAACTTACGGAGGTGGAAGTGCCAAACGTAGCGGCCTTATCGAGAAGGTTAAAGCCGTACTCGGTAACCGTAAAGTAGTAGAGTTTGCAGGTATTGAGCCTAATCCACGTTACGAAACGCTTATGAAAGCAGTAGAAGTCATTGCCAAAGAAGATATTGATTTTCTGTTGGCAGTAGGTGGCGGTTCGGTTATCGACGGAACCAAGTTCATTTCGCTGGCTTCGTTTTACAAAGGAGATACAACCGATTTGTTGAAATACGGTTTTAAGCCTATTACTTCAGACATTGTTGAGAAAGTATTACCCATTGGTGTAGTATTGACTTTGCCAGCTACCGGTTCCGAAATGAACAATGGTGCTGTTATTAGTCACAACCACGGCAAATATCCGGTAATGAGTAATATGGTTTATCCGAAATTCTCGGTGCTTGACCCTGTTTACACCTTTACTTTGCCTGCCATTCAGGTTGCAAACGGTGTTGTAGATGCTTTTGTTCACACTGCCGAACAATACATTACTTATCCGGTAGATGCACGCGTTCAGGATCGTATGGCCGAAGGAATTTTGCAAACACTTATTGAAATTGGTGCAACCACCGTAGCCGAACCTGAAAATTACGATGCACGTGCCAACCACGTGTGGGCAGCTACCATGGCACTCAACGGAATTATTGCCGTGGGTGTACCGCAAGACTGGGCTACTCACATGATTGGACATGAACTGACAGCAGCTTTTGGCATTGACCATGGACAAACATTAGCCATTGTATATCCGGTACTTTTGACCGAAATGAAAGAGCAAAAAGGTGCTAAACTGTTGCAATATGCCGAACGTGTGTGGAATATAACCACTGGTAGCGATGATGAGAAAATTGATTTAGCTATCGCCAAAACCAGAGAATTCTTCGAAAGTTTAGGCATCAAAACCCGCTTGTCGGAATATGGTGTGAAAGCCGAACAGATAGCCGACGTGGTAACTCAACTCGAAGCACACGGCATGACAGCCCTTTCGGAAACAGGAAAAATTACGCTGGAAGTAAGCCGGAAAATTCTGGAAAGAGCGTTTTAATTGTTCACTGTAGTTCATCTTCTGTCTCCGATATTTTCAGATTAAATATTGGAGACTGAATTTTAAAAAAAAACAGGTATGGAAACAAATAAAGTATTACTCACCGAAGCTGCTGCAGAAAAAAGAGCCAATGCGCGCCCTGAACTGACTGCCGCGGTTGAGAATATGACTGAGTACGACACAATTTATCTCGGCTATCCCAACTGGAGGAATACTTTTCCGATGGCAGTATTCACCTTTTTGGAATCGTATGATTTTGTAGGAAAAACAATTATTCCTTTTTGTACGCATGAAGGGAGCGGAATCGGAAACAGCGAACGTGATATTAAAAAACTTTGTCCGGATGCAACAGTGCTCACCGGCTTAGCCATTCGGGGCAGCAATGTAAGCAGAGCAGATAATGAAATTACAAACTGGATTAAAAAACTAAATTTACAACAAAAATGAAAACAAGAAAATTAGGAAATAGCGGATTGGAAGTATCCGAACTTGGACTTGGTTGTATGGGCATGAGTTTTAGTTACGGGCCTCCTGCTGATAAAAATGAAATGATAAAACTTATCCACGAGGCAGTTGAAAAAGGAATCACTTTCTTTGATACAGCCGAAGTGTACGGGCCGTTTATCAACGAAGAACTGGTAGGTGAAGCACTCGCTCCATATAGGGATAAAGTAGTAATTGCTACCAAGTTTGGATTTGATGTGGGCGGAATTGCAGGAGGGCTGAATAGTCGTCCCGAGCATATTCGTCAGGCCGTTGAAGGTTCGTTGAAACGTCTCAACATTGAAACCATTGATTTGCTTTATCAGCATCGCATTGACCCGAACGTACCCATCGAAGATGTGGCTGGAACAGTAAGGGATTTGATTGCAGAAGGGAAAGTGAAATATTTTGGATTGTCGGAAGCCGGCGTGAAAAACATTCGCCGTGCGCATGCCGTTCAACCGGTATCGGCTTTGCAAAGCGAATATTCATTATTCTGGCGTGAACCTGAAACTGAAATTATGCCGGTACTCGAAGAACTGGGAATTGGTTTTGTGCCGTTCAGTCCTCTGGGTAAAGGTTTTCTGACCGGAAAAATCAGCGCCGGAACCACGTTCGGAAGTACCGACTTCCGAAGCACCGTTCCACGCTTTCAGCCCGAAAACCTCAAAGTCAATCAGGCACTGGTGGATTTACTGACAGATATTGCCGCCCAAAAACAGGCAACTCCTGCCCAAATAGCTTTGGCGTGGTTGCTGGCACAAAAACCGTGGATTGTACCGATACCCGGCACAACAAAGTTGGAACGGTTGAATGAAAATATTGGTTCCGTGTCGGTAGAACTTACGCCGGAAGACCTGCAACAAATTCACGAGGCCGCTTCAAAAATAGAACTGGTGGGCGAAAGATATGCGCCTGCCAATGCCAAAATGATTGACCGGTAATTAATTGGTAAAAGCCATAGAAACTGTTTTAGACCGTACGAATTTTTAACGATCTAAAACAGTTTTGTAATTGGTACTTCTCATTTCAGATAGTGCTTATCATTTTGAAAGGCTTTATAAAAGCAGTATCTTCTGACCTTTTCAATCCTCCGGTATAATTTCTCATTAATATCTCTCATAGATTTAAAATTATTCCAATCATCAAAATGCAGGCTTCATGCATAATTGTGAATTATGTATTATGCATTATGCATTAGTTTTTGTACTTTTGCAGCAATTTGTATATAAAAAAGATTATGAGCACAGAACTTAGCGAACAAGAACAGTTCAGACGTCAGAGTCTGGATGAATTACGAAATCTCGGCATTGACCCCTACCCTGCCGCACTTTACCCTACCAATGCATTTTCCACCGATATAAAAACCGAATTTAAAGATGACGAAAGCCGTCGAACCGTTTGTGTAGCTGGTCGTATTATGAGCCGCCGCATTATGGGAAAAGCTTCTTTTATTGAACTTCAAGACTCTAAAGGACGTATTCAGGTATATGTTAGCCGCGACGACATCAACACCGAAGCACAACCCGAAATGTACAACACCGTATTCAAAAAACTGTTGGATATTGGCGATTTCGTAGGTATAAAAGGATTTGTTTTCCGCACTCAAACAGGTGAAATAAGCATTCATACGCAGGGATTAACGGTACTTAGCAAAGCACTACGCCCACTCCCTATCGTAAAATACAAAGATGGCGTTGCATTTGATGCTTTTGAAGACCCTGAACAACGTTACCGTCAACGCTATGTCGACTTAGTAGTAAACGAAGGCATAAAAGAAATCTTTTTGAAACGTACCAAAGTCTACCAATCCATGCGTGATTACTTCAACGCAGAAGGATATATTGAAGTAGAAACTCCGATTCTGCAATCCATTCCAGGCGGTGCTTCTGCACGTCCGTTTACCACGCATCACAACGCGTTGGACATGCCACTTTACCTCCGTGTGGCGGACGAATTATATTTAAAACGCTTAATCGTTGGTGGTTTTGAAGGCGTGTACGAATTCTCCAAAAACTTCCGCAACGAAGGCATGGATCGCACACACAATCCTGAATTTACAGCTATGGAAATATATGTGGCCTACAAGGACTACAACTGGATGATGACTTTCACCGAACGAATGATTGAGAAAATTTGTTTAGATGTAAACGGTACGAATGAAATTACCGTTGGCGACAAAACTATCAGTTTTAAAACGCCTTTCAAACGCATCACCATGATTGATGCCATTAAGGAGCATACCGACATTGACATTAACGGCATGAACGAAGATCAACTTCGTGAAGTGTGCAAAAAGTTGCACATCGAAGCCGATGACACCATGGGAAAAGGCAAAATGATTGACGAAATTTTCGGTGAAAAATGCGAAGGAAATTACATTCAACCCACTTTTATTACCGATTATCCGCGCGAAATGAGTCCGCTTTGCAAGCGCCACCGCGACAACCCCGAACTGACCGAACGTTTTGAATTGATGGTGAACGGCAAAGAGTTAGCCAATGCCTATTCAGAATTGAATGACCCGATTGATCAATTAGGTCGTTTTCAGGAACAATTAAAACTCAGCGAAAAAGGAGATGATGAAGCCATGTTTATCGACATGGATTTTGTGCGTTCGTTGGAATACGGTATGCCACCAACCTCCGGAATGGGAATCGGGATGGACAGATTGGTCATGTTGATGACTGGCCAGGTAGCTATACAGGAAGTTCTTTTCTTTCCACAAATGAAGGCTGAAAAAGCTGCGAAAAAAGAAGGTCCCGAGAAATTTTTGGCACTGGGAATCCCTGAAGCATGGGTGGCCGTAATTCAAAAAGCAGGAGTTCAAACTGTGGACGGATTAAAGGGGTTGAACCCGAATAAATTCCATCAGGATATTTGCGGATTAAATAAGAAAAATAAATTAGAGTTGACAAATCCATCGAAAGAGGAAGTTGCTGCGTGGATAGCGAAAGCTGAAAAATAGTAGATTGGTTAATCTGTTGAACAAGAAAATCGTTTTTGAGTCTTGAATTCTGGTTCTTGGTTCTAAAATTTAAAGAAAAATGAACGAAAAAAGTAAAATTGCCGTAATAGGTGGTGGGAGCTGGGCCACAGCAATAGCCAAAATAGTACTTACCAACACTGACAGCATTACATGGTACATGCGCCGACAGGAACAAATTGATGAATTTATCCGTATCAGCAAAAATCCATCTTATCTAACCGGCGTTCAATTTGATACGGATCGGATTCATTTCACAAGTGATATCAATAAAATGGTTCGAACGTCTGATATCTTGATTTTTGCGACTCCGTCTCCATTTTTGAAGCAACACCTCAAAAAACTAAAACGACCATTAAATAACAAATTTATTGTTTCTGCTATCAAAGGAATTGTGCCGGATGAAAATATGATTGTTACAGATTATTTTGAACAATTTTACAATGTCCCTAAAGATAGTATTGCTGTACTTGCCGGACCGTGCCATGCTGAAGAGGTAGCATTAGAACGCCTTTCATACCTGACCATAGCTTGTACTTCTCGCGAAAAAGCCCGTTTGATTGCGCAACGCTTTAATACAAATTTTATTCGTACCTCAATAAGTGATGACATAATGGGAATTGAGTATTCTTCAGTAATGAAAAATATTTATTCCATTGCTGCCGGTATTTGCCATGGCTTAAAATACGGCGACAACTTTCAGGCAGTTTTAATATCCAATGCCATTCAGGAAATTAACCGCTTTTGCAATGCCACTAACCCACTTCACCGCGACATTAATGAACCGGCATACTTGGGTGATTTATTGGTTACAGCTTACTCCAAATTTAGTAGGAACCGCCTTTTTGGAACTATGATTGGAAAGGGATACTCTGTAAAAACAGCCCAAATTGAAATGGAAATGATTGCCGAAGGGTATTACGCCACCAAATGTATTCACGAAATAAATGAGAATTATCGGATAAGCATGCCCATTGTTGATTCAATATTTGAAATTCTGTACAACCGAGTTTCGCCTATTATGGAAATACGAAAATTATCGGAAAAGCTAAAGTAAAGGGACTAACCCGCAAAGGGGGAGTAAAAAAATAAATATCAAACTGTTATAAACATTCCTTTAAATCAATCCTATGGGTGAATTTAAGGAGCTTTCAATTTAAAATATGCAAAATATTAAATTATCTATCGACAAAGCGTTTGGATTTGTGTCCGAACAAAAAGTTGCCGGTTACAAAGCACAGATCGCAGAAGCAAATGCTGCTTTACACAACGGCACAGGCAAAGGAAGTGATTTTTTGGGATGGTTGAATTTGCCTTCATCCATCAATGACGCTGAATTAAGCGATTTGGAAAACACAGCGAAAATCCTTCGCGAAAACTGTGAAGTGGTAGTAGTTATTGGAATTGGAGGAAGCTATCTTGGTGCTAAAGCTGTTATTGATGCACTTTCAAACAGCTTCGATTGGTTACAAACTGAACGCAAATCACCAATTGTCGTTTATGCCGGACAAAATATCGGTGAGGATTATCTATACGAACTGCAGGAACTTTTGAAAACAAAAAAGTTTGGAATTATTTCCATTTCAAAATCAGGAACTACTACCGAACCTGCTTTGGCATTCCGCTTACTTAAAACTCAATTGGAAGAACAACAGGGCAAAGCTGCTGCTCAAAAACTGATTATTGCCATTACCGATAAATCTCGCGGAGCTTTACGCACATTAGCAACTCAGGAGGGCTATAAAACCTTTGTGATTGAAGATAATGTAGGCGGACGTTATTCAGTTCTAACTCCGGTAGGTCTATTACCAATCGCTGTTGCTGGTTTTGATATTCGCCAATTAATTGCTGGTGCCGCAACCATGGAAAAAGCAACAGGTTTGAATATTCCATTTGAAGAAAACATATCTGCTCAATATGCAGCGGTTCGTAACGAATTGTATAAAAACGGAAAAGGGATAGAAATCCTTGTTAATTTTCATCCAAAATTGCATTTCGTTGGCGAATGGTGGAAGCAACTTTATGGCGAAAGCGAAGGAAAAGAAAACAAAGGAATTTTTCCTGCAGCTGTAGACTTTACTACCGACTTACATTCCATGGGACAATGGATTCAGGAAGGTGAACGAAGTATTTTTGAGACGGTCATTTCTATCAAAGAAAGTAATAACACAAAGATTTTTCCGCATGATGAAAACAACTTAGATGGGTTGAATTTCCTTGCCGGAAAGCGTGTTGATGAAGTCAATAAAATGGCTGAACTTGGGACTCAAATTGCTCATATTGATGGAGGTGTTCCAAATTTAAAAATCGAATTACCGAAACTAAACGAATACTATTTGGGCGAGTTGTTGTATTTTTTCGAAAAAGCATGTGGAATTAGTGGCTATGTTTTAGGAATTAATCCTTTTGATCAACCAGGAGTTGAAGCATATAAAAAGAATATGTTTGCGCTGTTAGAGAAACCCGGATTTGAAGCTGAAACAAAAGCAATTAAAGCGAGATTGTAAAAGCATTTCATTATTGGTTTAAACAAAAAAACATCTACGGATTCGTAGATGTTTTTTTGTTTAAATATAGGTTGTTTTCTTATTTTATTTTTGTTGTATCCGGAATTATCGGAGTTTGCAATATAAAAGAAAACGAATTACCTCCACCACCTATACTATTGAAATTAGCATCTGAGTTAATAACAAATGTGATTTTTTCATCGTTCGACACCTTTTTAACCACATATTTAAATGGAAAATATAAACTGGTAATTTTATTTTTAAATACAAACTTTCCATTTGAATAGTTTGATGAAGATGATAAGAAAACTGAGTCCAGAGAACTTGTTGGAGGAAGCAGAATTTTGGCACATGTAGTATCTGAAACAGTCACGTAGTATGATGTCAGATTGTTGGAGTAACCATAAAGCAACATGTGGAAATTAACCGTATCTCCAACACTTACAGTATCCATTCTATATACGCCTGACTGATCGGTTATGTATTTATATAATGTGTCGGTATTATTATTTATCGGATTTGTAACAAAATAAATAATCGGCGTGTTGTTTACAGACCCCCCCAAATCACAGGCAGTAAAAGCTAAAGCAATAAGTCCTAGAAGAATAAATAATCGTGCTTTCATAACAGTTATAAATTTATTGCAAAAATACAAAAATTACACCAAAACTTACTTATAAACGAGAAAAAACTCGCTTTATTATTCAATTTTTGTAAAAAAACTACCGATAAAAAAAAACATTATTGGGAAAAATTTCAATTAAAAGTCAAATCTAAAACGCATTCTTAAACCATAAGGCGAAACATGCGGATTATTTAAGTACGTGAAACGCCTGACAAGGTCAACCCTGAAAAACTTAAATATATTGCCAACTCCAATGCTTCCCTCGATATAAGGTGTCTTTCCAAGCATATATGTAATTGGCGTTCCGTCAGGCTCTATTGGCAATTTGAATAAATCGGCATTTTTATTCGGATTATTTGTGTCAGTAACATCACCGTATAAAACTTTACAAGTAACAATTTCTCTCAAATTAAGATGCTTTATCAAAGGCAATTTATTAAAGAAAAATCCATTGAAAGAATGATCAATCAATAATGAAGTGTATTGGTCGGTCACAAACTCCAAAAAATTCATCATGTTGTACGATTCTATTTGGTAAGAATATGTTTGGTTTGCTTGTGGTATGTTTAAAAGCGGATAGGGCACTTTCCCAAATATCTTTCCGGCCTCCCATACAACATCAGAGTAGCCTAAAACGGACAAATAGAAACGTTTACGGATAGAAAAGCGCAAACTTTGATAATTGTAATCATTGAAAAACGCTTTAGAACCAACGTTATATCTTAATTCAAAAATTGGATATTTACTGTAAACTGGAATCCTATACGTTTTCCCCTGGTAGAAACTTTCATGTGGCGCATATCTTAAATTAACATAAAACTCAGATATACTCAGATTATTAACATCATTTCGATGTGATAAATAATCCGTATAATTAAAGTATAAATTCCCTCCAGGTGCTTGGTTCGTAAACTTATACCCAAGTGTATATGAGAAATGATTTTGAAACTCGTTAAGATGTTCTATTTTAAAAGTTTTGTTATAGAAAATTTTATCATTAACTCCTCTTTTTATCGATAGTAGAAAATTGTCTTCCATTAAAAACTGCATTTGCTGTCCAGGCAGCTGAGTTTCATTTTGATAACTCATTTTTAATGTTTTAGCAGGAAATTCTAAAAAATTCTTTTTTGTGAACGACCAGGTTCCACCTAAATAATACTTAAATTTTTGGTCTGAGAAACCATAAGCAATATAATCCTCGAAGCTAAACTTTTTACTAAATTTATCAGTTGTTCTACCACCAAACCTCAATCTAATCCCTTCAATGGGATTATACATGTAAAATGTATTAACAGGACCTATTTCATACAAGCCCAAGTCTTCATAACCAAACAATATTATCGTGGCAATATTCATGGCTCGCTTAAAAACCTGAACATTTTGAACGCTATCCATAGCTGTATAAGTCCCTTTTTCCGAATCACTTAGCTTCAAATGTCTGTGTAATTCCCAATAATCTTTACTCCTTTGTTTTGCGCTATCGAGCACCTGAACACTTAATCCTTTAAATACATTTTCAATTTGTGGTGGTTTAAATTTATAATTGGAATAGGACACTATTTTCTGCCCAAATATTCCATGACTTTTCTTTGTAATACCAAAATTTATCGATATTTGATCGGACGAAATCATCCAATTATTATTTTCTGTTTTTTCAAACTCTTGCACAATTTTTACATCGTTTATCCAGTCCAGATTAATATCCTTGCTTACAGACAATTCGACTTTTTTCACGGCATAGCTTCCGTCTAACATAATGTACAAATATCCCTGAAAAAGCATATCTTCTTTGTTCCGTGAACCAAAATACATTTTCACGTACTTATCGGCTCCCGATTGGATTGTATCCAAGATATAATAGCGGTAAAAGGTTGGGGCCGAATTTGCAATCGGACTCAAAAACTGATTGGATAAAAACGATATGTTATTGTCGTAAATATCGATATCCTGATATAAATACTTTATGTTTTCTTCAATTCCTTTATTGTCGAATCCCGCAAAAGATACAGCTTTGTGAGCGGTTACAATCTCTTTAACCTTTCGTGGTGAGCGTTGATAATAAAAATTTGAAATTTCTTCCTTCAGGTAAACCGGCAATATCTTTTCACCATTGTTTTTTAGAGAGTCAATATTGTTAAATACAAATTGGAAATGTTTGAATATTTTCTTCTTTTGGAATTTGGGAGTTATATTGTTTATTGCAAATTGTACCTTTTCATATTTCTCATTTTCGTAATAATTCAAGGCTTCTTTTTTATTGTTACTTTTATTCGCAATTACTTTTTCGATTAAATCTACTGCCGGATTATTCCGGTTTTGATACTTTTGCTTTTTCACAACCACTTCATGTAAAGCCTGAGTTTCCTGGCTTAACTTAATAATTATTTCATTATTCCCATCCAAAAAAGAGACAGTCTCGGTTTTATAACCGACACTTGAAACTTTTGCTTTGTTTTTGGAAGAAGAAAAATTGTTAATAGTAATTGAAAATTCGCCTTTTGAATCTGTTTTTGTTCCATACCCATAATCTGGCAAGAATATTGAAACATAAGGAATTGGATCATTATTTTGTGCATCAAGCACTTTACCTTTAAAGGTTTGTGTCTTATTCGTTTGCGAAAAACCAAAGAATGGAATAAATCCAAGTAATATGCAAAGAATTGCTGTTTTTATATTCATTTAGGAAGAAAATCGTTATTAATGGAATTGTTTATCAAGCAGTTGTTCTAAATAGAACTACTCTAAATCAATGAAATAATTTTTTTGACATGGATTTAGTTCGAAGTATTCTAAATACAGGATTATCCACTTTTGTTTTTGGATAAATAGAATATATTTTGAAAAATACAATATTCCATCAATATGTAAAGAATACTTTTTTTATGCCGACATCAAGTTATTTTTTTAAATACCCAATATTTTTGCAAGTTATAGTTAAAGGCTATCGAAACTATTAAATCTGTGATAAGGCGGCTAATTTTATAATCAAGTTG
The DNA here is from genome assembly GCA_031292575.1 of Paludibacter sp. Classification (GTDB taxonomy): domain Bacteria; phylum Bacteroidota; class Bacteroidia; order Bacteroidales; family Paludibacteraceae; genus Paludibacter. The sequence goes on along the minus strand of JARLGX010000010.1, from coordinate 141,260 downwards.
AAGAAAAGTTGTAATTAAATATGTGCCTGATGATTTCAACAAGATACTGTTAATTACAACAAGAATAAATTTTATCAATTGCTTTCTCATTGTATTCTTGTAAGGGATATTCTTTGAGTGAAATGTCCAGGTTTTATTCAGGCTAAAGTTAACAATAGCACCAATCACTCCACCTATGGCAATAGATATTGTGTAGTGTACATGGAAAACTTCTGTAAAGAAAATCATTGTCAAATAGTCGACCGATCCACCTACAAACGCAGAAATTTGTGCTTTTGTAAATATCAATATCTTTTCAAGAATTTTTCCTGTTTTGCTCTTTTTCTCTAATGTCGCATTCATTAGCTAATTTTAATAGTTTTATAGTATCAATTATATTAGAAACAAATAAGAATAAAGTTGCAACTGCCGAAACATATTGAATTGTACCTCTGAAAAATACTTCAACAATCAATATCAAAGAAATTACTATTCGAACCTCAGTAGGTCCCAAAAGACCTGAATCAATAGAGTATTTCCCTGTAACTTTGTACCGAAGTAAGGTGGTTATCATTTCCCAACCATAGAAAACCACGAAACAAAAACCAATAATTTCCCATGGTCCATCGGTATAAACCACAAATCCTAGTCCCATTAATATAATTCCTAACCAATCAACCGTGATATCAAGTGAGAAACCATACCACTTTCGTGCTTTATTCCTGTAATAGGCTATTCTGCCATCAAGCGAATCGCCAAACCAGCTAATGGCATAACCCAATACACCGAATAAAAGATAATGAATATCTACATAAGTTGCTAATATAAAGCTAAGAAATGTAATTATATTTCCCAAAAAACCGATTCCGGTAAGCATATCCGAACTAATCCACAATGGAATTCGTTGAACCAAATAAGAAATTGTTTTCTGCTCAGAAACTCTTAATATATTGGTTCTTTCCCTATCAGCCGAAATAATACTTTTGACATCTTCATTCGTTTGCTTTCTTGTTGGTTCCATGCATTATAATGTTTTTATACGTTTATTCATTTACTTTATTTATCAGAAATAGCAATCATGCATTCTTCCATTTATACACTTCTTAGTCCATTCATTAAAATATTGAACATAATTTTAAGTTTCTCATCTTCGAAAAAACCTAACATTCCGCTTTTAGCATCAAACGCTAAATTAAATGTTATGCTTCTCAATCCCACATTAAGTATATATGCAAAAACATCAATATTATCTTTAATTTCAGAAGTAAATTCCTTATTTTCAACACCTAAAATCAATATTTCTTTAACCAGATTAAATTGTTCTGCATTAAACTGTAACAGTGATTTTTTCAGCGATGGTTTATTGATATAAATTCCTTCGTCTGCCATCAACTCTTTTTTCATCATATTATAAAGGCTAACTTTACTCTTTACTACATCAAAAAAAGTAATAACATATGTTTGTAGTTTCTTTTCGGATGAAATCTCATTCCCTGTAGCTTCAGTCAAAGCTGTCATAACTTCCGTTGCTTCTTTAAGAATAACATCCCTAAAAATCATGTCCTTACTTTTGTAATAATAATACAAAGTACTCTTACCCCTGCCCATCGCTTGAGCAATATCTTCCATCGTGGTTTTTTTAAAACCGTATTGCTGAAACAACTTTTGAGCAGTATCAATAACTTCTCCTTTAATTATATCCTCTTTTGTTAAGACAATTTCTGGCATTTTTTCGACCAATTTCGTTTTAGAGTACAAAGATACCTATAATAATAAGCAAAGAAGCAAAAATAAAATATATTTTTTGCTTCTTAACAATGAACTTAATTTAATAGAGAAACTAAATTAAGGTTGAACCTCAAGAAAATCAAATTGTTTTAAAACTTTGTCGGGGTGACAAGACTCGAACCTGCGACCTCTACGTCCCGAACGTAGCGCGCTACCAACTGCGCCACACCCCGATGCTAACACGTGGCAAAATTACTATATATTTTTATCAAGTAAAATTTCTCATTACAAAATAATCGTTTTTTTTATCATATGACCTTTCAAAAATCACAAGCAAATAAGTACAATTTAAGCTTCAAGTTGCAAATCAGCAAATATGCATGACCAAAAGCATATATTTTGTTGACAAAATAAGTATCTTTGCATAAAATTTTAACTACATGTATTTAACAGAAATTGAAGAGTTTATTCAAGCGAATAATTATCCTGCATTTAATCCAAAGGCAATTTTCTTCGATATGGATGGTGTTCTGTTCGATTCGATGAAAAACCATGCAATTGCATGGGTTGCAGCGCTCAGGAAAATGGAACTTCCTTTTACTGAATATGAAGCATATATGAATGAAGGAAGAACCGGTTCATCAACTATTGATGGTGTTTTCAACAACGTTCATGGAAGGAATGCTACTGACGAAGAGAAACAAAAGATTTACAAATTGAAATCAAAATTATTTGAGTCTTTTAAGCATTCGAAAAGAATTCCTTTCGTATCTAAATTATTAAAAAAAATAAAAGCTCAGAATATAGAAATATATGTAGTCACCGGTTCTGGACAACCAAGTTTAATTGACAGTTTAGATGAACATTTCCCTGATATTTTCCAAAAAGAAAAAATGGTTACAGCTTTCGATGTGAAATATGGAAAACCGCATCCTGAGCCATATCTAATGGCATTGAAAAAGTCGGGCTTACAACCCTGGGAAGTAATAGTTATTGAAAATGCACCATTGGGTGTAGAATCAGCACATGAAGCTGGATTGTTTACAATAGGAGTAAATACAGGTCCTTTGGAACCTAAGATATTAACCAACAGTGGTGCCAATTTGGTGTTTGACAAAATGAAAAATCTTCTTAATCATTGGGATAATATTGTAAAACAGTAATCGATTATTTGTAAACAACTATCAAATTAAGCAATTCAACATTCTTCAACAATAATAATAAAACAACATAGTATGCAAGTTATCAAATATCCTTCACGTGAAGATTGGGCTTCGCTCCTTGCCCGACCTACTTTTGACAGCACTTCGTTGTTCGAATCGGTACAAAAAGTATTGGATGATGTTCGCAAACGTGGAGACATTGCAGTAAAAGAGTACACTCAACAGTTTGATAAAGTACGCCTTGAAAATATTGAAGTTACAATCGAAGAAATTACTGAAGCAGAAAAGCTGGTATCAGTAGATTTGAAACAAGCCATTGAGATGGCTCGACGAAATATCTGGAAATTTCATTCTGAGCAACAACATGATTTACCCGAAATTCAAACCTCACCGGGAGTATATTGCTGGCAAAAAGCAATAGCTATTCAGAAAGTGGGTTTGTATGTTCCGGGTGGAACTGCACCTTTGTTTTCTACAGTTTTAATGTTGGGGATTCCGGCACAAATAGCAGAATGTAAAGAAGTTGTCCTTTGCACACCACCCAATAAAGAGGGTAAAATTCATCCAGCTGTTCTCTATGCCGCCAAAGTGGCAGGCGTTCATCGTATTTTTAAAATAGGTGGAACACAAGCCATTGCAGCTATGGCCTATGGAACTGAATCTGTGCCGAAAGTTTATAAAATCTTTGGACCAGGCAATCAATATGTAACAGCAGCCAAGCAGTTGGTTTCGTTGCACGATGTAGCAATTGATATGCCTGCCGGTCCTTCGGAAGTAGAAGTTATTATTGACGAAACGGCTAATCCTGCGTTTGTAGCAGCCGATTTGCTCTCGCAAGCCGAACACGGGGTTGATAGCCAGTCCATTCTGATTACGGTGAGCGAGAAACAAATTGAACCTGTTTTGGAACAATTGGAACTTCAACTGGAACAACTTCCCCGGAAAGAATTTGCACGAAAAGCATTGGAAAACAGCAAGATTATTTTACTGAAAACGCTGGAAGAAGCTGTGGAAATGACCAACGAATATGCTCCTGAGCATTTGATTATTTCCACAAGATATTATATGGGCGTGGCCGCCAATATTATCAATGCAGGTTCAGTATTCCTTGGAAATTATACTCCCGAAAGTGCCGGAGATTATGCTTCAGGGACGAATCATACATTACCAACTAACGGATATGCAAAAGCTTACAACGGCGTAAATCTGGACAGTTACGTTCGTAAAGTTACATTCCAGCAAATAACCCAGGAAGGGTTGATAAATTTGAGCAACGCCATTATCCTGATGGCTGAGAATGAAGAATTACAAGCTCATAGTAATGCTGTGAAAGTAAGATTGGATGAAGAAAAAGAAGTTGAAGAAAGAATTAGCAGCCACAGAAGATAGTTTTTTAGCAGGCAGTTAGTAGTTAAAAAGTAAAAAAATAAACATCATGGATTTAGAAAAATTATTACGCGAAAATATACGGTCACTTCAGCCTTATTCGTGCGCCCGCGACGAGTTTAAAGGTGAAGCATCAGTTTATCTGGATGCAAACGAAAATCCATATAACGCACCTTACAATCGTTATCCCGATCCATTGCAATTGGAAGTGAAAGAACAACTCTCGAAGATTAAAAATGTTCCGGTTGAAAATATATTTTTGGGAAATGGAAGTGACGAACCGATAGATTTACTTTTTCGTGCGTTTTGCGAACCCCGCATTGATAATGTGGTAGCCATTGAACCAACATACGGGATGTACAAAGTATGTGCTTCGATAAATGATGTGGAGTACCGCAAAGTGTTGCTGAACGAAAATTTCAATTTTGAAGCACGTAGACTAATAGATAAGGCTAACGAGTTTACTAAATTAATTTGGCTATGTTCACCAAACAATCCCACAGGAAACAGTTTAAATAGAGATGAAATTCACACATTACTAAAATGGTTTAGAGGCATTGTAATACTCGACGAAGCGTACATAGATTTTTCATCCGAAACAAGTTTCACTGAAATGCTGACTCAATATCCAAACCTGGTAATTCTGCAAACATTTTCCAAAGCTTGGGGAAGTGCAGCTATCCGCCTTGGTATGGCCTTTGCCTCATCAGAAATCATAGCCGTACTGAATAAAATTAAATATCCGTATAATGTCAATCTTCTAACTCAAAAGCAAGCTCTGTCAGCTCTGAAAAACGTGGATCAGGTAAAAGTGTGGGTGAAAACTTTGTTGGCAGAACGCTCAATTCTAATTCGAGCACTAGGAAAATTATCCATTGTAAAACATATTTTTCCAACAGATGCCAATTTCGTGTTAGTAAAAGTAAACAATGCCGATGCAGTATATGAATATTTGGTGAACAGAAGCATTATAGTTCGTAATCGCAACAACGTTTCATTGTGTATGGGATGTTTGCGCATCACTGTGGGAACGCCTGAAGAAAACAGAATTTTATTAGAAGAATTAAAAAAACTTTAAGCTCAGATAAAAGTTAATTTTCAGATAAAAAATCGGCGTGTGGTTGAATATCATACGCCGAAATTGAATAAATGTCTATTAGAAGAAATGACTAACTCTCTTACACATTTTGTAATGTGGAATATTAATTTCTAAAAACTCAGCACTAATTTTTTCGTATCCAAGTTTTTGGTAAAATCCTAAAGCAGACTTTCGGGCGTTTAATACTATGTTTTTAAATCCCTGGTCCTTTGAATATTCCTCAGCAAAATGTACCATTTCACTTCCAATTTTATTTGCTCTCAGTTTTTCATCAACCGCTACCTGCCTCATCTTTAAATCGTCAGCATTTAATTTTGCCAATATCATAACGCCAACGAGCTGATTATTTATAAATGCCCCAATATGGAAATCGGTTTTATCTGCATCAAGATTATCATTATAGATATTCATTCCCAGCGGTTTACGAAGCACAGCATCTCTTAGCTCTAACTCCTTTCTGTATTCGTCTGAATTATATTTTATTTCTCTAATTTTAATTTCGATCATCAACTTGTTTATAACTGTTTATATTATTTTTATAGTTTTAAACTGGATAAATATTACTTTGTTCTTACTCCCCATCCTTAATAATTGATGTTTTTTTAACTTCTAAGCATCTAAAAATCATCTTTTACTATACCATGGCATGCATTTTCCGCAAGTATCATAGCCATCATTGAGAGCATCTAATAGCACAAAATAGCCAACTTTATTTGATTCATTCATTTCATCGAGCTCATCACAAGAATCGCGATGGACTTCCATGCTAAATTTATTGGCAATAAACCCTGGAAGTGCAGTAGCTATTTTTTTGAGTTCTTTCACATTCAGATTTAAGCCAATTCGAACTTCGTCGTTAGTAGTGCTGAGTTCCTGTGGGTCAATCTCTGCATCATAGCCCAATGATTTTAAATCAATATTAATGACTTTAGGAAAAAGAGTAAGTTCAGGCAATTGAGATATTATAAGGTCTTTAATCCAGTTCTTTATTGCGTCAACAGTAAATGTAGTTAATTTTTCAAATAAACTATTTCCAAAGTTAATGTCTAAATCCACTTGTAACACTTTGCCTTTTAATTCCAAATCCTTATTTAAATATACTTTCCCTTTTACATTTTTTAGAGTGACAGTAATATTATCCGTTATATCTATAAGCTTTTGATCGGTCAGCTTAGTAGATGATACTTTCCATAGACCCCAAAACACTTCAGTAGTTGAAGTAATGTCAGTAGTGATTCCTACCCAAACATATACTCCTACTTCTGTATTAATAATAGAGAACTCGTTTCCTGAACTTAAATCAATAGTAGGTTTATTGAAACTTATAGTTGCACCATAATTCAACTCAGTATTACTAAAGGTTGTGTCTTTATCAATAAGTCCTAATGTTGAAACCAAAAGCACATCTTCTGCCAACTTAATTGCATCATTCACAAAAGAATCAATTTTATCCAGTTTATCCGTTTTTTCTTTTGTAATACTTTTATTGATAGTAGTATTTAACCACCAGAAATCAATAATCTGTTGAATTACTTTTTCTGTAATAGCCATACCATAATCGGCCTTAGCTCCTAATTGAATAGCAGTAAAATCACCGGTGTTATTGTGGAACAAATCAATTCCTGCTTTAAAAAGGGAACTATCTATTATTTCACAATCAAAACGATTAATGTTTAAAAATATACTCTCAGGAACAGTTGGTACTTTTAACTGAAAAATGGATAAAGGTACTGCAATGTTTTCAAAGCTACTAAGCAAATCATTTAAAACGATATACTTAATAACCTCGTTTATTTTTTTTAAAGTTGCGTCATCCAATCCAAACTTGTTGTTAAAGTTGAGAGCAGTAATGAGAGCATTCTTAAAATCAAGTTTTACTTCATGAGTGTTGTTGTCGTAAACTACTTTAACCATTGCTCCGAGATCAGCCTCCAGTTTGACTTCAATGTTACCCAACAAATAAAAAACAACCTGTGAGTTTAAAAGTATATTGGCTGTATCATCAGCCATAAAATCCAGCAACGGAGCACTAATTAGTTTTACTTTGTAAGTTACCTCCGTAAGATCAGTTAACTCAGTCGGCAATTTATCCGATTGTAGCTTAAAGTTTTTTTTGACATAGAAAAGTCCTTTGTAGTATAATGCCGCAAGAACTTTGTTAAATACTTCTTCGTTAATCTGAAGAGCAATGTCATAACCTCCTGAATACATTTTGACCTCCTTTTTTAAATGATTTATTATTAAAACCTAACAACTCAATAAACATAAATATAGAAATAAATGTCTTTACTTTTTGCTAAACTTTATAACAATTATATTCAATATTGTCAAAAATAAACAATAGAATATCTTTTCGGAGTAATACGTAAACTGTAAATTTACAGGAAATTGGAGTTTAAAAACAAATTGAAGTTATACGAAATTCAAAGATACTATTACTGAAAGCAAATCACAAAAATTTATTACAAATTTTAGTTAATATAAGTAAACTTATGAAATATTTAATTAAATAAAACATCCCGCGTTTAAAAAGCCATAGTAATTTTATCTAAAACATTGGAAAATAAATAGTTAATTTTACTTCAATCGTTTTGAAACTAATTTTAAATTATTAATTACTATAGTTAGGCGGCAATAAACAGCTGTTAAGTAATTTCAGTCATAACAATTATTCATACAAAAATAAGGATTTATTTTGAAGTTAAAATTCCTTGTGTAAGAGTAAGTTTTTCTTCATCCTATTGAGCACTTAATAACATTTTTTTTTACCTTTGCTTACTCTTAAAATTTCATGAATTATGTATATTGTTATTCTTACTTACAACAACATAAATAAAATTGATGAACATTTGAATGAACATCGTTTGTTTCTCGACAAGTATTATGCACTCAATAAATTTATCTGTTCGGGTGCGCAAAACCCACGTACGGGTGGTGTAATTCTTTGCAATGCGGATAGTAAAATTGAAGTAGAATGCATAATTTCGGAAGATCCGTTTAACAAAAACAAAGTTGCAACCTACGAAATCATTGAATTCAGTGTCACCAAGTTCGCTCCGGCTTTTGAATCGTTTGTAATACAAAAGTAAGTATTTGCAATTATTTATTGATACTGCCCTGAAATTATCGATTAATTAAATAAAGTTTATCATGACAAAACTAAATTACAAAAGACAGCTACTTCTTGCAGGTATACTCTTTACTATACACAATGCAGAAGAAGCTATCGGTTTTTCGTATTTTAAATATCCTGCAGGCTTCCCTTTGTCTATACATCCACCTTCAACCAACGCGGTGCTTTTATCTATTGGCATAATCACCATTATTGCGTGGGGATTAATTATGTGGGCAAATATTCAACCCAAGGAATTATTTCGGAAAAACTTACTCATTGTTTTTGTAGCCGTATTTTTGGTCAATTCATTTTTTCCACATATTGTTGGCACACTTGTTTTACAACGGTATTTTCCGGCAGTTATAACTTCAATAGTACTTTATTTACCCTATGCTATTTGGATTTTACCGAAACTCTATCGCTCCTATCCACATCATAATCAGTTTTTTATAGTAATGATTGGTGGATTATCGCTTGCAGCTTTATTGGCCTTAATCCTGCATTTTTTTGTCAATATTTTCTTACGATATCTTTTGTAAATTTATAACTTAACCCTGTTTTACAAAATCTAAAATTTCAGTACCTTTGCACAATATTAAATCAAATGTGCAAATAAACCCGTTTAATAAGAATGAGTAAGATTGTTATAAATAGTTTTGAAGAATTAGCGCAATACGTTGGAAAAGAATTAGGTGTATCGGATTATATAACCATTACACAAGAGCAAATTAATTTGTTTGCAGATGCGACATTGGATCATCAATGGATACATGTTGATACGGAAAAAGCAAAAAATGAAAGTCCTTACAAAGCAACCATTGCCCACGGATATTTAAACCTATCGGTTCTGCCATTCTTATGGAATGAAGTGGTAGAAGTAAAAAATTCTAAGTTAACAGTGAATTACGGAATTGAAAAACTACGCTTTAATCAACCCGTTTTGGTTGATAGCGAAGTAAGAGTTCGTGCTAGTTTAAAATCACTTATCAACCTGAGAGGTGTTTCAAAAGCTGAAATTCAGGTAGCAATGGAAATTAAAGATAATAAGAAAACTGCTTTGGATGCCACAATTGTTTTCTTATACCATTTCATTTAAATAATCGGGCATACTTCGGTTACTTGGTTGAATTTCATCACCCGCTTTAATAAAATCAACATAAAGAAAGCGATAATTTTTGGCGCAACTTCAAAGCTACATTTCAAAATGTTTTGATATTACTGAATGAAAAATATTAATCAACATTTAACAGAACATGTCAACTTATTTCAATGATAAATTACTGACACCAACCGACGAAATGGTTATATCGGCATTAGGCGAAACGAAGTATCTTTTAGATTCTGTTATTTCATTTATTGCCTCCGAATTTGACGACTGTCATACAGAGTGGAAATATTATGGCTCAAAAATTGGCTGGTCGCTGAAGTTATTCAACAAAAAGAGAAATGTGGTTTTTGTTGGAATTGAAGAAGGCTATTTTCGTCTTGCGTTTGCCTTCGGAGAAAAAGCATTTCAGGAAATTATGAAAAGTAATTTACCTGACTCAATCAAACAGCAATTAAGTGAAGCGAAGGTTTATGTAGAAGGTCGTCCATTGCGACTTGATATAAAAAACAAAACCGATTCCACACCACTTTTTCAATTGATTAAGATAAAACTCAACACCTGATGCAGTATTTTATATCATTAACTTGTACAACCTAAATAATTATACAACTAAGCTTTATTGAATAAAAATATAATTGTATTTTTACAGCATATTTTTTAAATAAATAAACATCTACATAAAATCAAGTTATTATGAACCATTTATTAATGTTCGAGCCTTGGGAATTAATTGTTTTTGCTTTGATTTTTTTATTATTATTCGGTGGAAAAAAAATCCCCGAATTAATGAAAGGCCTCGGTAAAGGAGTAAGAAGTTTTAAAGAAGGACTTAGTGAAGTTGAAAATGAGATTAAAGATGCAACTAAAGACTTAACAAAAGACGATAAGAAAGAAGCCACAAAGGATGAAAAAATAGATTCAATAAAGTAAAAATGAGCGAGTTGAATGACAAAGAAATGACGTTTTGGGATCATTTGGATGATTTACGGAAAACCTTGTTTCGCATTGCTGCGTTTGTTGGAATTGCTTCTATCGTTTTTTTCGCTTTTATGAGGGATATTTTTAACTATGTAATACTTGCACCATCCCGAAACGATTTTTTCCTTTATCGTTGGTTTAACGAAGCCAGCAAAAAGGTACCTTTATTTCCTGACTTTTGTATTGGTAATTTTCAAGTGAAAGTGATTAACATCAACCTTTCATCACAGTTTTTTACTCACATGTCATCCTCGTTATGGTTTGCATTAGTTTTCAGTTTCCCGTTTGTTATATATCAGCTCTTTTTGTTTGTTAAGCCAGCTCTTCACAGTCACGAACGAAAAAACGCGGGCGGAGTGTTTTTCTTCGGGAATATTTTATTTTACATTGGAGTTTTAGTTGGATATTCGTTTGTATTTCCACTAGCGTTACGATTTTTGGCAGGCTATCAACTTAGCACATTTATAGAACAAAGCGTTTCACTTGATTCGTATATGGATACTTTCCTGATGGTTTGCTTTTGGATGGGAATGGTATTTGAGTTGCCAATACTTGCATGGTTTTTGTCACAACTTGGCATTTTGCATCGCGAGTTCTTTACCAAATATCGAAAACATGCTTTTTTTGTATTGTTTGTAATTGTTGCCATTTTTTCGCCAACCGGCGATCCATTTACAATCTTGTTATTCTTTATACCAATTTATGCTCTTTGGGAGGTTAGTGCATTTGTTGTAAAAAAGAAACCAATAGAAATTGAAGACGAAATTTAGACATTAAAAATTTATAACTTTACAATTGATTTATTATGAAACGAAGAGATTTTTTTAAATCAGCAGCCATAATCAGCCTTGCCTCTGTTTTCAAAACTAATGCGCTCGGTTCAGTAATTTCGGGTAAAAAACTTGCAGTTCATACCGAACCTGATTTAGTAGCTGTTATGGGTGGAGAACCTGGGGTTATGTTGACCCGTGCCTTAAAAGAATTTGGTGGCATTGGACATTTCGTAAAAAGTGGACAGAAAGTTGTGATTAAACCAAATATTGGTTGGGACAGAAAACCGGAACTGGCTGCCAATACTAATCCTGAACTTGTTGGTACATTAGTAAGGCTCTGCAAAAGCGCAGGAGCTTCGGAAGTAATTGTGTTCGATAACACATGCCACGATTGGAAAAAAAGTTATACAAATAGTGGCATTGAAAAAGCTGTTACCGCGGCTGGAGGAAGAATGGTTCCTGCAAACGATGAATCTTATTTTAAGGAAGTTGAATTACCACGTGGAGTGAACTTGAAAAGTGCAAAGATTCATCAAGCATTACTTGACTGCGACGTGTGGTTTAATGTGCCAATTCTGAAACATCATGGTGGTGCAAAAAATACTATTTCGATGAAAAATCTGATGGGAATTGTTTGGGACAGGAGTTATTTTCATAATCACGATTTACATCAATGCATTGCCGATATAGCTACTTTTCACAAAAGTCCCGCACTGAATATAGTTGATGCATACCGTATTATGAAATCAAACGGACCTCAGGGAAAGTCGGAATCTGATGTTGTTTTACTTAAATCATTAATTGTATCGCACGACTTTGTTGCCGCCGACACAGCTGCTCTGAAATTATTTTCTCAAGTCAGACCTACCGATTTGAAAGATGTGCGTTATATTGGATTAGCAGAAAAACTCAGGGTTGGTACTGAAAATCTTGAGAAGCTGAATATAAAACGTATAAAAATATAATCTGCATAGCTTCCCATAAACAGTACCATTAAAAAATATTTCAATAGTTTTCTATGAAGTTCCTGAAAAACATTCGTGTCGCTTTATCTTTGTTATTTTTTCTACCAATACTTTTATTTTTTCTTGATTTTACAGGGAAATTACCCACGCATCTACATCAATTATTAAGTATTCAATGGATTCCGGCATTATTATCGTTGAATCTGGTTGTAATTGGTTTATTGCTGGTTTTGAGTCTGTTATTCGGACGTGTTTATTGTTCAAGCATTTGTCCGTTGGGGATTCTTCAGGATGTAATATCATGGAAATCGCGTTTTTTCAAAAAAAAGTCAAAGAAATTCCGTTTTAAGTATTCAAAACCACAGAATATTCTTCGATACTCAATTTTAGCTATCACCATTATTGCTTTCATTTTTGGAAGCTCGTATTTTGTTTTATTGCTCGATCCTTACAGCAATTTTGGTCGCATAGTTTCGCAGCTGTTCCGGCCTTTTGTCATATGGGGAAACAACGGATTAGTTCATATCTTAGGCAAAATAGGAAACTATTCGTTGTACGAGGTCGAACAAGTCGGTTTTGTTCCTATTGCATTCGGTATTTCCTTGTTCTTTTTTATTTTGGTTGCTGTATTATCATGGTTTCGCGGCAGATTGTATTGCAATACTATTTGTCCGGTTGGAACGGCACTTGGACTGCTATCTAAGGTTTCTCTCTTCCACATTACAATTGACGAATCAACTTGCAACAGTTGTGGCGTATGCCAAAAACATTGTAAATCGGAATGCATCGACAGCACAGCTAAAAAAGTAGATGATTCACGCTGTGTAAGCTGTTTCGATTGCATTGGAACCTGCAAAAAGAATGGGATCAAATATGTGTATCGATACAAAAAGGAAGCGATTCAACCTATTGAAAATAAAATTAATAATGGTAGAAGAACTTTCTTGTTGGCATCGGGAGCAGCTCTAACAACGATTGCTTTTGCAAAAACCGGAAAGTTAGTCGGTAAAAACGATTCAATGCTTTCACGCAAACCAATTATGCCTCCGGGAGCCTTTGATATTAAGCATTTTAATGACCATTGCACAGGTTGCCAGCTTTGTGTGACTAAGTGCCCTATGCAAGTTCTGAAACCTGCCGCACTGCAATATGGTATAACCGGAATTACTCAACCACATTTAGTTTTTTCAACACATGTTTTTTGTTCTTACGATTGCACTATCTGTTCAACCGTTTGTCCAACAGGTGCTTTGCGTAAACTTCCAATTGAAGAAAAGAAATTAATCCAAATTGGTGTTGCCAATTTTCGTAAAGATTTATGCGTTGTTTATAAAGAAGAGAAAGATTGCGGAGCATGTTCCGAACACTGTCCCACTCAGGCAGTGCATATGATTCCTTATAAAAACGGATTGACCATCCCTCAAGTGACTGAAGACATTTGTATTGGTTGTGGTGCTTGTGAATCTATTTGTCCGGCTCGTCCTTATCAAGCCATTTATGTTGAAGGAAATACAACCCAAATCAGAGCTAAAAAACCTGCGGAAGCAAAAAAATTTGATAAAAAAATTGACACTTTCGGATTTTAAGTTTTAGTCCGTGAAGTATTATAAAAATCCTCAATAATGGATTTCAGGTTGTGTGTTGATTGCAAAAAAAAGCTATCTTTGCATAGCAAACAATAAAACAGCAGATGATTGAAATTATAATAAAGGGAATTTTAATTGGTTTATGTATTTCTGTACCTTTAGGTCCAATAGGTATGCTTACCATTCAACGAACCCTGAACAGAGGTCAGAAACATGGAATTGCAACGGGGCTTGGAGCAACAACTTCCGATTTAATCTATACTGTTATTACACTATTTTCTTTAAGTTTTGTATTAGATTTCATTGAGGGTCATCGGTTTATTATACAACTCATTGGTAGTTTGGTGGTTGCTTTTTTTGGATGGTATATTTACAGAGCAAACCCTGCCACCCAACCTAAACCAAATGAAACAATTAAACATAGCCTGGTAGGGGATTTTGCAACTTCATTTGGTCTTACATTTTCAAATCCATTAGTTTTATTTGTATTAATAGCTCTTTTTGCCCGTTTCGAATTTATTGGTAACCAAACCACTTTGTTTGTTTCTATTTGCGGAATACTTTCAATATTAGGAGGTGCACTTTTATGGTGGAGTTTGCTAACTTTTCTTGTAAGCAGATTTAAAAATAAATTGAATATGCGAGAATTGAAAATTATTAACCAAATAACCGGTGTAATTATTCTAACACTTGGTTGTGTCGGGTTTGTTTTAGACTTGATAAAATAAAAACCAACTCATTATCACAACGAGTTGGTTTTTAACACCGTATAATTAAAGAAGAAAAAAACAATTATTATTCTATCCTAAAGATTTTAATTTTTCACCTGTCGCCGAAAATGTCTTCATCATTTCTTCTTTAGACATTTTTCCACTAATCCAGATAACGCTAAATTCATCTTTTTCTTTGGTAACAATCAGTAGATCTGCATTGTCGTTCCCCATTACGCGATAATAAATATGAACATTTTCACCTTTTTCACGTGCTTCAACGGCAGTTTCGAAGTTTCCTTTTTCTACAATCTGATTCAAATCCCTGGTTACTGATTTCATAAGTGGTGAATCTGAGTTTTGATTTAATGTAAGGATTTTTATTCCTGTCATTTTAGAAATCAATTCTTTGTCGTTTTTAACCATTCCACCAAAGGCAGATGCCATATTCATCATTCCCTTTCCAACAGAAACGTATTCAAAACGCTCATCGTTTCCGTATTTATCGAACAGGCTTTGAAGGGTTTGAGCCTGAATTGCTGCTACAAAAAATAGTACAGCTATTAATGTCATAATTTTTTTCATGTTTTTTTTTATTTAATGTAAGCTTATTGGTAAGTTTGAAGAGTTATTCGCTAATTCATTTTGATATTTATCGATCATGTTTTTTGTGAGTTTACCGTTTATCAAAACAATATTCATTTCATCTTTCTCATTGACAACAACCAATAAATCAGAGATTATAGTTCTATTAATGTGATAATATACATTTACTTTTTCTCCTTTATCGTTCACTTCAACTAAGCTCTCAAAATTTCCATTTCTAATAATTTTATTCAAATCAGTTAAAACTATTGCTGAAAATGCAGGTTCAACAACTGATGCAGAACTTAAAACATTAACCCTGTGAATACATGCTATAAATTCCCGGTCACTTTTATCTAAATTGCCAAATATCAACGGTAATGTTAGTAAAAACCGACCTACAGTCACACTTTCAAATCGACTGTCTTTGTTGTAATTATTAAAAAATTCTTTCAAATTCTGAGAATGTACAGTTGAAGCCATTATAGTAAAGGCAGCAACAAAAATCATTAATTTTTTCATACTCATTTCAATAATAGGGTTATTATTCTGTAGTTTCATTTTTTAAATCAGGCATATCACGCAAAGGCTTCATGGCTTTTTTTACTTTATTCAGGCTTTGTAATGGTTCCATACTGCTTCTCAAAATATCATTTACTTTATTCAGTTTTGCAGTCGCATATTTTTTCACATATTCCTGGTTTTCAATTCTTTTTCCGGAAATAATTGCAAAATCATCAGAACGGTGCGGACGCTGAATCCACAATGCGAACACGAGAGCTGCTGCTATTCCGGAATACGATAAAGTTTTCAACCATATGTTCTTTCGTCGGCTCGGGAACACTTCGAATGTTTTCAATGGCACTTCTATCTTTTCGTTTCTTTCCAAATCAAACGCCTCGAATAAATATTGGTAAACCACATGTTCGGCCTTAATATCCCCAGATTTAAAGTAATCGTTTAGGGTTATTTCTTCTGCCAGTGTTGTTTCGCCCCGAAAATACTTTTCAATTAATTCACTCATCTTTTCCATACAGTTTCCTCCACTATTTTTTGTTCTTTAAGAATTTGTTCTCTGATTTTTTGTCGCGCTCTCGATAAATTAACGCTCACGGCATTTTCAGTAAGCGTCGTAATATAAGCTATCTCATATAGTTCAAGCCCTTCTACATCACGCATTCTGATAATAGTTCGTTGTAATTCAGGTAAATTATCAATCATTTCCCTGATCCGGTTTACTAAATCTTTTTGTTCAATTTGCTGATGCGGATTTGGTTCAATAAATTCCATTTCGTTTGGAAATTCATCTTCATCATGTTGCTGTCTAATCGTATCCAAACACAGGTTTCGCATTGCTCTCATCGTAAAAGCCTGAATATTCTCAACTTCATCGAGCTTCACACGCTTTTCCCACAACTTCAAACTCAAATCTTGCACAGCATCCTGCGCAGCCTCTACATTCCGCAAAATCGATTTTGCCAATCGATACAGTTTATCGGAAAGTGCGAGAATTTGATTGTTAAATTGAGCTGAATCCATACACTTTTAAAAATCGACAAGAATGAGTTGACAATTTATGAATACTTATTGCGAAATAATGTGTTCTTGATTGCTCAATAAGTATCCCGTTTATTAATATGACGTGAAAGGTAGAAAAATATTACAAGGAAGGGAAAAGATATTTTGATATTAGCGGATTCAGGACTTTAAATTCTTATTTTAATTTCTAAATTATCCGCTTCACTACACGAAGATTATGAGTGTAGTCACCTGTTTTTGATGAAATAATTCCTTGTGAATCAATAGTTTCAATCTTTACCCAACCTGAAGAATGAATTATTTGATTCGAATTGAGCATGATACCAACATGAATTATTTTCCCATCTACGTTTTCGAAAAAAGCCAGATCACCTGCTTTTACTTCGTTGAGGAAATCAATCACTTTACCCGAATCCACCTGTTGGGATGCATCCCGCAATAATGGAATACCAACCATGGCAAAAACTACCTGAACCAATCCTGAACAGTCAATTCCAAACACGCTTTTACCACCCCATAAATAAGGTGCGTTGAGATATTGCATAGCCAGATTTACAATTCTCTGTCCACTAATTTCATTATTTAAACTATTTTCAGAAACATGTATTTGGTAAGTTTCATTTTCAATTGTGAATTTTCCGTCAATCATATCAGGCAATAAACCTCCACCCGGTAAGAACATTTTCTCATTGCAAGTGGTTTTATCACAAATCAATAACGGAACCTGAACAAAATATCTACTTGCTTCTGCAATGCGTTTATCTTCCGAAGGGTGCAAAATTTGTATCATTTTACGATCGACCCACCCTTCATAACTATCATAAATGTTTCGGACAAGCAGCCAACGTTCACGAGTTTCAAGAATTTCAACGCGTTCTCCAAAAAGAAGTTGTGAATATAATTCACTTCGCTCATTATCGCTTTCGCGAAGTGGAACAAGAGGGGTAGTTACAATTCCGATCATAAATTTCGAGTTGAATTGGGACAGTCTGACTGTCTGATTGACATACGTAAGAACTAATTTTTTGACAAAAATACGGAAAGTTTACAAATGTCGATTCTATTAAGGAATTTTTTCGTAATTTTCGGCGTTTTTCTTATAAACTGTACTTTTAATTAAAAGAGCCAATATGAAATTAAAAATAACTCCACCTCAACTTCAAAATATAGGAAAAGCCGGTTTATTTGCTTGTTTGGTAGTATTAATTGTTTTTCTTTATCCTTCGGAAGACAAATTTAAATATCAATTTGAAATTGGAAAACCCTGGTCGTATGAGTTAATTACAGCTTCTTTTGATTTTCCAATTTATAAAAGCGATCAACAAATTGCAAAAGAAAAAGCAGAGATATTGAAAGATTACACTCCTTTTTACAAATTAGACACTTCGGTTATAAGGATACAGTTAGGCAAATTGTATGCAAATTTGAAAGAAAAAGGAGAAAGTAATCCGAATATACCGAATTATATAAAAAACAAATTTAAAAAAATATATTCTTCAGGCATAATCTCGGTAGATCAATATAATATTTTACAAACCGAGAATAGACAGAATATATCGTGCATACTACCTAATAAAGTGACTCATACCGTGGCAGTTGAAAAAATTTACACACCCAGATCGGCTTATGAAGAAATAATGAATGATGCACCAAATTCTCTTAAATCATACGACATAAATTTATATCTATCTGAAAATTTAAAATTTGACAGTTTAAAATCAGAAATTTCAAAAAATGAACTGTTGAAAAGTCTTTCACTTACTTCCGGAATGATTCAATCGGGCGAGAGGATTATTGATAGAGGTGAAATAGTTAGTCCAAGTATATTTTTAGTTTTAAATTCTTTTAAAATAGAATCTGAAAAGCGCAAAGCCACTCTCCAAAAATCATCATTAGTGGTAGCCGGAGAAGTAATAATGGTCTTGGGTCTGATTATTTTGTTTTTTTTATACATATATCTTTTCCGTCCAAGAATATACGAAAGTTTTAGCAATTTGCTTTTTATCTTGATTGTTATACTATTAATGGTAGGTTTGGCGTCGTTTACAATACGTTATACTGCATTGAACTACTACATGGTTCCTTTTGCCATGTTGCCTATAATTATTCGGGTTTTCTTTGATTCGCGCACTGCATTATTTGCACATATTATTACCATGTTGATCATAGCTTTTATGGTCGATAATGCTTTTAAATTTGTGCTCCTCCAAATCGCAATCGGGATGGTTGCCGTATCCAGTTTGAAAGATATGTCTCAACGGTCACAATTAGCTCAATCTGCTTTATACATATTTCTAAGCTACTTATTTATGTATCTGGCTTTTGAACTTATTTCGGAAGGAGATATAAATCGCATTGATTGGCAATTTTCTCTCTATTTTGCAATCAGTAGTCTTTTACTGTTGCTATCTTATGTATTTATTTATTTGTTTGAAAAAATATTCAACTTGGTTTCAAGCGTTACATTAGTTGAGTTAACTAATATTAATAGCGATTTAATGATGGAATTTTCCGAGCGGGCTCCCGGAACATTTCAGCATTCGTTACAAGTTTCAAACCTTGCTACCGAAGCAGCCAAGAAAATAAATGCAAACAGCCTTTTGGTACGTACCGGTGCACTTTATCACGACATTGGAAAAATGAGACATCCCGAGTACTTCATTGAAAATCAGAATGGTGGAACTAATCCATTGACAGAATTTGACTTTGAGGAAGCATCAAAAATCGTTATAAATCACGTAACTGATGGTATTGAGATTGCAAAAAAAAGCCATCTGCCTGAACAGATTATCAATTTTATTAGTTCACACCATGGATGTAGTAAAACAAAGTATTTTTATAATTCTTATATCAATGCTAACCCCGATAAAAAACCTGATGAAGCTGTTTTCACTTACCCTGGTCCGATTCCTAATAATAAAGAAACAGCTATTCTGATGATGGCCGATGCCGTAGAAGCCCGTTCAAGAAGCCTTTCGGAATATACAGATAAAAGCATCGACGAGATGGTTGAAAGCATGATTAACAGCCAAATTGCCGAAGGCGAATTTAAAGATGCTCCTATCTCATTCCGTGACGTTGAATTGGTAAAATCGGTATTCAAAGAAAAAATAAAGAATATTTATCACAACCGGATTAAATACCCTGAGCTGAATAACAAAGTGGTGGCAAAATAAAAAAAACCTCCAATCGTCTGTAGATTGGAGGTTTTTTGTTTTTAAATCTTAATTATAATACCAATTGTTGGTAAAATAGAACCTGCAAAATTATCAATCGTCCGAAGAACATATTTTGACGAGTTAGCAGAATCAGTCACTGGAAGGAATTGATTGTTCCCGTTTGCATCGAGGGTTGGCGTGGCACTAATGTTGGTATAAATTGGCGCACCTTTTGTTTTAAAATTATATACATTCTGAATATCGGTATATAAATTCAACACCCATTTCTTAAAATAGAATTCCTTGTCGATGCGCATATCCAGTTGATGTGAACTTGGTAAACGAAGTGAATTAAATCTGGAATAATCCAACAGAGGTTGTTTAGAAATATCCCAAATTGTTTTAGTAGCAGAAACCTGATCAATCGGTGTATAAGGTGCACCACCTACAAACCTCCAGCGAATAGCAAGATTCCAGTTATTTCTGAACTTATAGCTCCCAATTAAATTAAAGAGATTCTTTGTATCCCAAGACGATGGCAGGTATGTTCCGGCTGCATTTGTAAACTCACTTCGGAAATAAGTATAAGTAGCTGTTACATTCAGCCGCTTCATCTCCATGATTTTGTACAACAATTCAATACCGTAAGCTCGTCCTTTTCCGGTAGAAACAATTTGTTCATCGCCCACTTCGCCAAAGTTTGTTCCTTCACTGGCAATACTTAATCCATCAATTACCGAAAGCGGATAATATTCATATTGTTTATAAAATCCTTCCACGCTCAAGCGCATATTATCCATCGGCCTGTATTCAAAGCCGGCAATGGCCTGATTGGAAATAGTGTAACGGAGGTTTTCATTTTGATTGACTAAATCACCCGCCGAATTTCTAAATCCAAGCGTGGTATAAGCAGGCTGTTGCGAATATCGTCCAATGTTTCCATTCAGATCGATTTCGGGCGTTAAGGCATACGAGATTGAAAAACGCGGAGAAAACTGATTGAGCGGATTCATCATGTTTTGATTATAATTTAGTCCGGCAAAATTGACACCCAACGAAAGTTTCAGGCGGTCATCAAGAACAGCCTTCGACGCTTGTGCAAAAGCCTGGTAACCAAACAATCCGAGCAGTGAATTATATTTCTGATTGCTCGCCATATTGTTGATGAAAATCTCACGATTGGTATAATTGCTATAATGGGAGTATTTCACACCACCGCCAAAAGACAGTTTCACCGGCAAATCAGGATAATTCCGTTCGAACCGAAATTTGTTTTCAGCTTCATCCGACCTATAATCCGACGTTTTTGCACTGTCGGGGTTGTTGCCAATATATTTATAATTCATATTCCTGAGCATATTGCGGCTCAGTACCCAGGTATCGTAATGTGTATCGGCAAAATGTTTGTAAACAGCACCCACCGTGTAATTCCACTGTTTATAGGTGGGCAAATAAGCCAAAATATAAGCCTGACTTTCAGTTGGATTTTTGATACCTGTATTCAATGCATCGTCATCGATAGCTCCAATTCCGATAAACGTTATTTCATCTTTCTTATCAATCTGTGTTTTTAATTTAAACTGAAAGTCGTTATAGGTAGGTAAAAAAGGCAATCCCAGCGCTGAAAATAAAAATTGCAAATACGATTGACGAGCCGACAAAATGAAGGTTGTATTTTTACCAAGCGGACCATCGAGTGTCAAAGCTGCATCCGACGCACCAACAGAAAGTTTCGTATGTAATCGGTCTTTGCTCCCATCCTTTTCTTTAATATCCATGACCGAGCTCAACGCATTGCCTTTATCAGCAGGAAATGCCCCCGTATAAAAATCAATATCCTGCACAAAATCAGGATTAATAACACCTACAGAGCCTCCCGACGAACCTTGGGTTGAAAAGTGATTGATAACCGGAATTTCAATATAGTCGAGGTAAAAGACATTTTCCGACGGACCGCCTCCACGTACAATCAGGTCGTTGCGGTTAGGATCGGTAGTGCCTACCCCGGGCAAAGTCTGAATCACTTTCGACACATCGCGATTGGCTCCGGCTGTTTTCTCAATCTCCTGCACACCAACCGAAATAACTGACAACGGGCTCTCAATTTTCTTTGCAGCAAAATTCTGACGAACAGTTACTTCACCTAACTGAACTGTCGATTCCTTTACCGCCACATCAATAAACGTAGTTTGATTTCCCTGCACCTGAAATTCGGGAGACACGGTAGTTTCAAACCCAATAAAACTTATCACCAGATGCTTAAAACCGGGTTCAACTCCTTTAAATGTATAATTTCCATCCTGATCGGACGTAGAACCAATGTCGGTTCCCTCAATTAAAATCGATGCAAATCCAACAGGTTGATTGGTTTTTGCATCGTAAATTCGTCCTTTAACAATGCCCTTTTGGGCAACAGCATAAGTTGAAAACAGTAAAATAACAAACAATAAAGCGTTTTTATGTCCCATAAATTATTAACAGATGGTGAATTAATCGTTGATTATATAACATCAACAACATAAGAAAATAAATGTTTAACAGATAAAATAAATATATCAATAGAGAACACTTATTATGAGGTACTAATTCTAAAATATTGCATCATTTACTTTATCCATAGGCTTAGCTACAGCCACACGCTCAACTAAATAATCAATTATTTAAGAGCACTTAAAGTAATGAATATCTATAAAACATATTACAAATTGGTTTAATTTATTTGCAATTCTTTCAAAGAAGTTATGTATCAAAGAAAGAACCGAATACTCATTCAATCCTATTTATTCTCCATTTCCAGTCTATATTTTTCAAACAACCGCCGGGATATTTGCACAGCGTTTCCACTTTCTTTTTCCTGAAAGGTATCCGGTGTATTATCGACCCAATTTTGTTCAAAGGTTGTACTCCAAGCTGCAAAACCTTTCTCATCGAAAGGTTTACCTGTTAAAATCGAATCGTCGAGGCGATGGATAAATTCAATCCAGCGGGGCAAATAGTAACTACGCATCAATCCGTTCCACTGGCGGTTTGAATAGTCGGTAAGTCCACCACCTGCTTTGTGCCAGGTGGTGATAATTTCACGCGCATCGCGTTCGTAATAGGCCTGTTCGGCAGGTGTTGTTCCCCAGCCACGCGCATCCGCCAGCCACTTACCCAACAAAAATTCGTGCCGGGTAGCGAGCAAACTGTCAATTTCAAGTCCAAGCCGGATAAACCTACCGGAATATCGCCGGAATTCAATTTGATTTCGTTGGTTGTAGGCATCCATCATAGTTTGATACAGCACTGTTCCATAATTACCCAACGCCTGACGGGTAAGATTTACAACATCGAATTGATATGCATCTGAATTTCTCGATTCTGCACTGGCTTCAAACATTCGGTTTAGTGCTGAAACCAAATTCGAATTTTTATAGGCAATCTTGGGGTTTGTGCTCCAAAAACATTTATTTAAATCCATCACCGGCGAAACCTGAAATACAACACAGTGATTCCAAATAGCCACAGCCGAATCGACTAACACCTTTTGGCGGAGCATTATCCAGGCATCTTTTACAGCTTTATCTTTATTCCCCGTTCTACGTTCGGCATAATGCGAAACCAGCGAATCAGTGTTTACAACTTCAGTTCCCCGCCACGGCATTTCAAGTACCATTTCATAAATCTCAGGATTTACGTTCAACCCTTCGAGCGTAGACCCTACACCAACACAAGCTGTTTGATATGGTAATTTTTCCAACCGATGAATAACCTTGTTAAGCGGAGCCACCAAATGTGTATTCCCTCCGAAATTTCCCAGGTAACACCAAATAAAAGGCGCTCCATGGAAATTATCCGATTTTCGGAAATACTCTTCTTCTTCACACACATAATCCAGAAACACAAGCTTGCCTCGGGGCACGGCGTGAATCATGGCTTCAAGCCGTGGCTTGGTCCAATGCGCAGAATCGAAATAAAAGGTCCAGGACATCTGATACCAAACGGCATCTTTATCGCTTGCCGACATGGTTTCGTAAATAGTTTTCCCTACTTTTGCCAGATAATCGGGGTCCCAACTGGGTGGAGTTATTTCGTTGAACGGATCGGTGGAATACAAGTGGTCGGTTCCGTAAAATTTTTGCTGGACAGCAAGAAACCGTCTCTGTATTTCACCAAATAACTTATCTGTGGGGTCAAGAAAATAAGTGGTATATTGGGCATCCATGCCACCCCAACCAGGTGCAATGCGAGTGATGTTGGCATTGGGACATAACGTTTTGAGTTGTTCGGGCACATGACCAGCAAAGGCCGAAAGAATAGGCTTCATTCCCAATGCCCGCGAACGTTGAAGTATTTGTTGTTGTAATTTACACTGTCCATCAATGTACGAAAGCGGTAACGGACCTCCCCATTTGTCCATATTGGCCATACGATGCCAGGGCAAATGGGCAGGAGCTGAAAAATACGAGCGTATTTGTTCGTCGTTCATTCCAAACGATTTCCAAACCTGCAACCATACTGCTTCCTGTCCGGCTTGCATTAGTGGACGATTCACCCCGTTCATGGCCATCCAGTCGATAAACCGCTGCCACTGATCCCAATTCCAGTAAGCAAAAGTATAACCGAAGGTACAGGTATTATTGAAAAACCGTTGAGTTGCTAAACAGCTTCTATGAGTTTTCTTGACAGGTAATGGTAACTTACACGGGATTATAAGCGGATTAATGGCTTGCCAGTCGTAACTTACGTGAGCTGTTTCTTTCAAATACCAGTTAAATGCAGTGGCAATAGAAACTCCATTATTTCCCCGTAAAATAATTTTCCCATTCGGCGATGCTTCCACTTCAAAAACGTCCAACCCATTTTCAGCCGGCATTTCTTGTAAAATAAAATCATTAAAATGACCCTGAAGTACACGTTCAATCAGAGCTCGGGATTCATGAACGATTTTTGACTCTGCACCAAACGTAGAAAAAGAGGAGAAAAAGAAAATGAAACATAAGAATCTTGCTTTCATAAACATAGTATTATTAATAGCAAAAATAGTGTTTTTTTATGGAATTGTTTTTGTGTACGATACAAAAAAATCCGATACCTAATTGGCACCGGATTTTTCGATTTTCATTTCTTTGTTCGCAAATCACTGTTCACTGATGACTGTATTCATTCCACTCTTCCACCCCGTTCAACTCGTTGTTCAGTTTTCAGCGGATTGGTATTTCTTTCTTCATCTAAAATTCTATTTTGATAAACATCGTATGCCATATACAAAGCCTGTCGGAACGATTCTTCGGAGGCTATATTTTTTCCTGCTATGTCATAAGCTGTTCCATGATCGGGCGATGTACGAATTACAGACAAACCTGCAGTATAATTTACACCCGTATCCATGGAAACGGTTTTAAAAGCAATCAAGCCCTGATCATGATACATGGCTAGCACGGCATCAAACTTATTGAAATTTCCAGAGCCAAAAAAACCATCAGCCGGATAGGGCCCGACACAAACAATTCCCAGCGTTTCGGCTTGCTTTATTGCAGGGACAATGACAGTTTGTTCTTCATTTCCAATTACACCTTCATCGCCGGCATGTGGATTTAATCCAAGTATAGCAATTCGAGGACGAACAATTGAAAAGTCTTTTTTTAACGAAGAATTAAGTACAATCAGTTTTTCAACAATCAGTTTTTCAGTCAATTCTGCTGAAATTTTATTCACAGGAATATGGCCGGTAACTACTGCCACACGCATAACATCATTTATCAACATCATTAACGCAGGCGTACCATTTCCAAATTTATTCTCCAAATATTCAGTATGTCCGGGGAATTTAAATGTTGGTGATTGAATATTCTTTTTATTAATCGGGGCAGTTACCAACGCTTGCAAAGCTCCCCTTTTTAAATCCTCAGTGGCACGCTCCAATGCATCAAATGCGGCTTTTCCGGCTTCTTCGGTGGAAGATCCTAATTCAACCTTAATTTCATCGTCTACACAATTAATAATATTAACCCTTTTAGGGTTGATTTCTTCAATCGTATTTACGATATTCAGATTCAACCCCGGAATATCCAGATTCTTTCGATGAAAAGCAGCAACCTTCGACGACCCATAAATGACCGGAATAAAAGTCTCCAGCATGCGTGGATCAACAAGTGTTTTAAGGATGACTTCATAACCGATTCCGTTAATATCACCGTGAGTAATTCCGATAATTATTTTATCTGTTTCCATAAATTTAGGTAAAAAATTGGTTTATCTATATTTAAAATTGAATATCCTTTGTCAAGTATGTAAATAAAAATGTTTCTATTTTGATGTAAAAAAAGATAAAACTGATTCCATCAAATTTTCTCTGTCATTCTCTGATTTTATTGTTTCAAATGGAAATCCAAATGCACAGGTTTTGTAAACTCCCGAAAACGCAACACCTGCACTCAAATTATTTTCATTATACCGGCAAATTGTAAAACTTCCGTCACCAAACGGTTCAATGGCATCAGGCGATTCAACAAAATAGAATGTTGAGTTTGGCTGATCGTAATAGCTGAAATCGGTTTTTCCAAATACTTTAAAAGGAGAAGTTACAAATTTCACATTGCCGTTCACACTTGCATGCGAAGTTACAAACTTACATTTTAAAGTATTTTCCAAAAAAGACCGGTCACTCTTCAACGATTTTTCGCTTTCACACAGATCTGAAGCTATATATGCACCACTAACTAACAGGTTACCACCAGCTTGGCAATAGGACTGAATTGAATGCTGCAAAGCTAATGGAAAAGTTTTAAATTCCGGCGCTTTTTTAGCATTTCCTACGAATGTTTGCTTTTGTTTACCCATGATCATATCCACTATTTTGTATTGATTCATGTCTATATCACCATTTACGATTGATTTCTCGCTCGCAGAGACAAAAGAGTATCCAGCGGCTTTCATCGCAATTCCATGAATGTACGGATAATCAAACGTATTTCCGGCAATTACAGTAGTTTCGTAATTTGCATGACTTGCACCAAACCCGGGAGCATCGTCATTTATCCATGGCTTGTCCCGTTTAAACTCATATTGCTTTCCTACAAACGAAATATCGGACATATACGGAACACCGGCGTCTATATCATTCAAGAATCCTGCGTAAGTACTATCAATTGCAAAACTCGCAGGTGCACTCAAGCGGTTAAATCCATTTACAATAAGGACTTCGGCCTTTTCATTCGGAGCACGGTATGCCGATAATATTTCAGACGGAAAACTTTCACCTCCATTATTTACAGCAGTAATTTTAAAACTGTAAATGCTGCCCGGCTGAATAGTAATAGTTGCATTATTCGAATTTACAAGAACCCCATTATCAAAATCGCCATCGTCAATCTTCGTATAAATCACATACTCACTGGGCTGCGCAGTTGGTTCCAGACTATCATTTACCGCTAACCAGTGTAATTCAAGTTTGTTATTATCCACAAAATGGCAACTAAATTGATCTACAGGTAGTGGTTCCACAACGTATTTCTGTTTATTTGCCGCTGAAAGATATTTCAGCATTCCTTTATAAATGGCACGGCTTACTGTAAACCGAAAACGCGGATCAAGCCCATAACGCATATCGGCAAAATTTTGATGCGCAAGTAATTCTAACAACATGGTGGGAACTTCCGGTACGCGCGATTCACTGTACGATTTGTTCCATAACCCACGGCTTGTCCATTCGGGAGCAAATACTTTCCTGACATCGGTCACTATTTGAGACTGAATAATATCAGCTAAATCGCGCGATGCCCAACGTGAAACTCCATTTTGAAATATATATTTCCCATCTGTATTTCGACTGGTGAAAATCCCCAAAGTTCCAATTATTGAATCGTTGGCTGTAGTTCCGGCATCGCTATGAAAAGCCAGTGCCAGATCGACAGGAACATGAAGTCCTTTTGTAAACGGAGAATCGGACGAACCGCCAATCAGATAATTCACCCAAAATCCACGCGATTGAAAATCATCCGAATAGTCATTCACACCTTTCGTACGACTATAAATGCTGTCCGGAACTCCAGCCCATTGTAACCAATAACGAGCTCCTTCGGCATACCGAGGGTAACCGCTTATTTCGGACTCATATACAACCGGAGGTCTCGCGGGAATTTTAATTGCAGTAAAACTATCGGCACTTTTAAAATCAGGAATGCGTACCAATGTAATACTGTCAGTATCATTTCCAGCATTATCCACTAAAGGGCTTCGGGCAATGTTCCCCATACCACCACCAAATTTCACTGCATCGGCAGTAATAATTTTATCTTTATCAGTGCTAAAATTTGTCAGCACCACTTTATCCTGATTGTTCCTGCCTTTATCAAAATAGAAATGACCGAGGTACAACCAAGTGCCTCCATCCATGGTTTGATTCACCAAAAATTCTGTTTTTTCTCCTTTATGATAAACCGTATAATGGGCATCTGTAGCGCTATTTTCAAACGATTTATAGGACACATAAACTGCATATCTACCCGATTCGGGAAAATTAGGTATCCATTCTGCCGAACTTGTACGATTAGGATTTGAAACAGATGAAATAACTCTAAAGGTTCCCATCGTAAAAGGATTTTCACCTTGCAAGTAAGTCTTTTTGGAATTTGAAAAACCTGTAGAATCACCAATCTTCCAACGCTTTCTGTTGTTTAATTCTCTATATTGTGAAGAATTATCTTTAGAATCATTATCTACAATCACCTCATTCAGTTGGGTGTCACGTTCGCGTGGAATTAATACATTTGCGCCAGCTTTTTCGAGCATAGGAACTAAGTAGGGTAAAACATACGATTGAGTATATAAATCTTCTACCACTTGCATGACTCTGGGTCGTTGCCATACCCATCGGGATTGTTTTTGCTCATAATACTTGCCATGACTTTGCCAAAGTGCAATATGCCTGTTTTCCAAACCATTCTGGATCCCAAAGGGTCTTGAGTTGTTGTGAACCAAAGGGTGTGAAAGTTCAGGAACTGTGAATTGTTTGCTCATATCCACATCTTCATCACGATAAAAATTCGGAATAAAATCCTTAATATTTCTATTTTCTACCTGACATATTATAGAATAGCCTGCATATTTACGTCTCAAAATTTTGTAAATAGCATCATAAATCCGCTTAACGTTTTCGGGACGAAAAGGGATGTAACTTAATCTATCATTTGCGGATATGTGAACAATGTTATTTCTGCCAATAGCTTTGAAACTAACTACATTTATTTTACCTACGTTGGTATAAATATTTGCAATAGCAGTAAGAGAGTCGGAAATTTGATTTTCCAGATTTCTTTGAGCGCACATTTTCTGACCTGCTCCTGTCCAAAAAAAAAGGATAACCAAAATTATGTGTAGATAATGTCTCATCTTTTTAGCTTCAAGTAAAGAAGGTACGAGTTACGAGAAATTTAAGTTCAGTCTAATTGTTTGTTTGGATGGTATCCTGAGTTTTTTCATTCTCCAAAGTTGATAGCATACCACAAGCTGCAAATATATCTTCGCCTCGCGAACGTCGGATTGTGGCAGTGACTCCATTACTTGTTAAATAATCGCGGAAAAAATTCATCTTTTCTAAACCGGAACTTTTCAAAGCAACTCCGGGAATAGCATGAAAACGTATTAAATTGACCCTGCAATCTATTCCCTTCAGAATTTTCACCAGCTCTACGGCGTGACGCATGGTATCATTCACACCATCAAATAAAATATATTCAAAAGATACACGGCGTTGTTTACTAAAATCATGTTTTCTAAGTTCTTCTAACACTTTTGCAATTGGAAACGACTTTTCGATTGGCATTAATTGAAGTCGCTCCTGAGTAAATGGTGTATGCAGACTTATTGCTAAATGACAGTTTGATTTTTCAAGAAATACTTTCATTCCCGGAATTAGTCCAATGGAAGATACAGTAATGCGACGTGGGCTCCAGGCATAACCATAATCGGCAGTCAGAATTTCCAACGAATGGAGCATTGCCAATGTATTGTCGAAAGGTTCGCCCATACCCATAAAAACGAGGTTTGTAAGCGTTTCGGCTTCGGGTATGGACATAATCTGATTCATGATTTCGGAAGTGGTTAGTTGTGCAATAAAGCCCTGCTTACCTGTCATACAAAAGGTACAACCCATTTTACAACCTACCTGAGATGACACACAAAGTGTAGCCCTATCTTCATCGGGAATATATACCGATTCGATAAAATGACCACTTTCTGTTTTGAACAGATATTTTTTAGTCCCATCTTCCGACTCAACCATTTGAACAGGATTATTTCTACCAATTTCGTATTTTTCACTAAGGATTAATCTGTTTTTGGCTGAGATATTTGACATCATATCGATAGTGAATGCACGTTTTTTATAGAGCCATTCGGTGATTTGCTTTGCTGTAAAGGCTGGCATCCCTAATTCAGAGACGATTATTTTTAATTCTTCAAATGTTTTTCCAACAAGAGATATCTTATTCATTATAATTGATTTAGTTTGAAAGTTCAAAATTTGTTACGTCAGAGAGTTATTTTGATTATTAAATATGAACCCGCACAAAGTTACACAAACTTACGAATAAAAAGAAAACGGAATGAAATAACTCATCCCGTTTTCGATATTTTAAAATTCTGATTTGAAAATCAATAGAAATTCAATCGGTTATCGACAATATCAGCTTTATCTTTCATATCCTGAACAATCATGTATGGAAGTGAATAACCCATTCTGCTGTTCAATTGCATTATTTCCATTTTTTCATTAAATGGTTGTGGATTTTCTTGTTTGTTCGAAGTACGAACTACATAAACACCTGCATTTCCTTTAATTGGAGATGAAACTTTTCCCAAAGCCAAAATTGATACTTTTCCAATAATTGATGGTTCAAATCCTGCTGTACCAAATTGATACGAAGCAAAATTTACTGCACTTGCCATTTTGATTGAATCCTTTAAGTAAGCGGCTAAACCTTCTAATGAATTATTTTTACCTAATTCTGCTGTCAAATTTTTAATCATTAAATCAGCTTTTTTGTCTTTAATAATCTCGGCTTTCAATTGATCTGAAACTTTATCAACCGAACGATAGCCTTTTTTATTAACTTCGGTAGTCATTGCAACTACAAATTTAGTTCCACAATCGAACACATCAGAAACATCGTTTTTGCTGCTTTTGAAAACCCATTGAATAACTTTCCGAGATTGAGAAATATCAGCAATTTTTTGGGTTGTTTGTAGAATTTCTGTAGCTGGATGAACAATATAATTACTTGCTTTAGCTTTCTTATCAAAATTATCAGCACTTAAATCTACTGCAAATTGTTTCGCGTCGTTGTAAATTTTACTGTATGATTTGCTGCTTGGAACTACTTTGCGTTGAAGAATTGCCAGTTTAACCTTACGGCGGGCTGGTGTTTTATCCTCAACCTGCATAATTTGAATACCTTGTGCATTTTTAATGGTAAATATCTCATTTTTTGCTTTACTAAAAGCCTGACTTGTTATATCCTTTTCAACTCCTTGTGTATTTTCTTGTAACCAACCTATTTCACCGCCATTAGCAGCTGTTTGTCTTACTGCAGAATATTTCATTGCCAAGGCACCAAAATCAGAGCCACTTTTAATTGCTTTAACAATACTGTCTTCTTTTGACGCATCTTTAGTCAGCAGAAATATATGACGCAATTTTACAGAATCAGATTGCATAATGCCAGATTGCATAATACGAGCCATTGTGTATGTATCATTTGCAAAAGAAGGACCATATACATCACCTGTTTTTCCTCCAAAAGCAAAATTTTTCAATTCAGCAGGTACTGATGTTTCAGAATAATTATGTCCATCGTACATAATATCCGAATTTGAATTTACTAATCCGGCAACATCGTCGGTTGTTTTGAATTCTGCACTCAACTTATTGATCCAGCTTTCTGCCTCCTTATAGTCATCTTTCATCGGTTTGATATCGAATACTACATAATTGAGAGAACAATTGGCTTCTTGTTTGTATTGTTCTTTTTGTTTATTATATCGATCTTTTATTTCACTGTCAGTCACTTTTATAGTTGAGTCAGGTACTAAGAAATAAGGCTGAACTACATAAGCCACGTCGACACTGGTTTTGCGATCCTGATAGCTCATTTTAGCATCAAGGCTGTTGGCTGTAATTGCTTTTGAAATAAGTGCATTATATTTTTCTTGTAAAATACTATTTTTCACAGTCTTTTCCCAAAAATTCCAATAGTTTTTTGCCTTATTTATTTGTTCTTTCATTTCCTCACTAGTTGGAGTTTGATCCAAACTATTCAAAAACTGAATTAACTGCGGACGGCTAAACTGACCATTTTCGCCTGCAAATGTACGACGTTGGAGAATTAAAGGGTGAATGTTATTTCCTATCAATCTATCCGAAAGTTCTTCTTTGCTTACTGCAAGACCCATTTTTTTAGCTTCAGCATTCAAAATTTTCTCATTTACCATATTATCCCATACTGATTGACGAAGTTGAGTCATTGTTTCTTCATTCAAATCCGTTTTTCCGGTTTCAATTTTGTAAACTTCCGACATTTGATCAACAGCAGCCGAGTATTCTTTGATATTAATATCTTCACCAACAATTTTCGCAACTGTTTCTTTTGACTTATTAAAATAGGTTGATCCCTCTTTCAGGAAATCGCCTACAATAAAGGCTAATAATGCAAATCCCACTACTAAAACCAGCAAAACTCCTTTGCTCCTAATCTTTTCTAATGTTGCCATTTTTTGAAATTAATATGTATTTTTTTCTGTTTATTTTTTCTAAGTATTTGAGGGCACGAATATACAAAAAAAAAGTTTATGCCCACCCAAGTTCTGATATTTTATGTGTTTTTTTTAGGGAATTGGTCTTCTGTTATCAATCAGCCAGACTTTAAATAGAGTAATTTGACATTTAAAATTTTCAACTTTCTGTTGCTACTTTCACTAATTCTATCCTGTTGTTTGTTACTTTCACACATTTAATAGTATAGCCTCCTATGCGAATAATTTCATTCAATTTTGGAAAATGTTGGTGATTGTGTAAAATAAATCCGGCAATAGTTTCGTAGGCATCCGACTCTGGAATGTTTAGATTAAACTTTGAATTAACTGTTTCCACTTCAAGCCTCCCCGAAAAAATATATTCATTTTCGGCCGTTTGTTCAGCTATATAATCATTGTTGTCATGCTCATCCTCAATTTCGCCGAAAATTTCCTCAATAATATCTTCGAGCGTCACAATTCCCGCCGTACCACCAAACTCATCAACTACCACTGCAATGCTTTTCTTTTGAAGTAAGAAAATCTTCATAAGTTTTTGCGCCGCCATATTTTCGGGCACAATCGGGATTTGGTTTATCTGCTTTTTCCAGTCATTTTGATGTTCAAACATTTCAGAAGAATGAATAAAACCGATAATATTATCTATGTCACCTTTAAAAATTGGAATCTTTGATAATCCTGTTTCAATAAATGTTTGTTTTAAAGTATTTACATCTGTTTCATAATCCAAAGCTATTATTTCAGTACGCGGAACATAACAATCACGTAATTTTACTTTAGAAAAATCAAGTGCATTTTGAAATATTTTTACTTCGTTTTCAACTTCCTTTTCATTCTCAACGTTATCAAAACTTTGTTGAATCAAATAATTCAAATCAATTCGTGAAAAAACATTTTTTCTATTGTTTTTACTTATATCAACTCGAAATAATTTTAAAATTTTTATTGAAATCCATGTGCTAATCAGCGAGATGGGATACAGAATATAATAAAATACTAATAGCAACAAGGAAAAAACGCGCAACCATAAGTTTGGATTGATCCTGAAAATTGTTTTAGGCAGGAATTCCCCTGTCATTAAAACTATAACTGTTGCCAAAACAGTTTGAATGAAAGTAATCAGAGCCTGATTTCCTAAAGGACTTAGCCAGGGAGTCATAACCTGAGCCATTAGTAACCCATATATTACCAGGCAGATATTATTTCCAACCAACATTGTTGAAATAAATTGTTGAGAATTCTTATAGAAAATGGACAAAATGGCTGATGTGAAGTTACTTTGCTTTTTATCCAATTCAAAACGCAGCTTGTTTGAGCTAATAAATGCAATCTCCATCCCCGAAAAAAATGCGGAGAACAACAAAGTCAACAAGATGTAAGAAAAATTATCCAAAATTCGGCGTAAAGTAAATTTAACTGTTTATTGACTGCAAAGATACTAAATTTTACATATCTACATATTACTTATTCTAAAAATACCGATTCAATCTTTGATAAATTTTATTGCGATATGAATTTATAAAGAGTTTTTGTCTAAAATCAATTTTTATTTTTCATAATATGTTGGATTCCTATGATTTAAAATGCTTAAACCCAAATAATGTCTCATTTCTTATAAAGAGCATTTGTGGTTTTAAAAAAAAGGCGTATCTTTGCAACCGCTTTTGAAAAACGATCTAATAGCTCAGCTGGTAGAGCACATCCCTTTTAAGGATGGGGTCCTGGGTTCGAGCCCCAGTTGGATCACTCGTTTAAAAAGTGTAAAATACAAAGTTTGATGATCTAATAGCTCAGCTGGTAGAGCACATCCCTTTTAAGGATGGGGTCCTGGGTTCGAGCCCCAGTTGGATCACATAAAAAAGCCTTACAAACTGAAAAGTTACAAGGCTTTTTCTGTATAAACTCCTCAACAATTGATTATGTTAGACTTTATCAAAGATGAAAGACCCAAACATATTTTCAGAAAATGTGTTTTATTAATTGTGGATTTATTGTCGACTTAATGAATTAAAGACTTGAATTATTTTGAACTGTTACTTTCTACGTGCAAGAAGAATTTTTCCCTAAAAAACATCAAAACAAAATAAAATAAAACATACCGAATAACATTTCCAATTATGACATTTTGATAGACCAGGAAATAAATTGCTTTCATTTTAAAACACATGATTCATTTCTAATTACAAAAGTAAAAACTTGGAATTCATTTTTTCATTAGTTAGGTAAGACAAGCATAAAAATTAAACCGACATATAATATTTACAAAACGCTTACTAAAAAACCGTACATAAACACTGAAATTCAAGTATATATAACTTGTATTGGCCAGGTAAATTCAAAAAATTTAATTATACTCTATTATAAAGTGATTAATTTTATGCATTTATTTTATAATATCTTTATAAAATCTTTATATACATTTGAAAAATCATATTGAAATTTGTAGGAACTTTGCAGCGGTAAAAATTATTAGTTAATTTATTATAAAAAAGATGACGGACGTAATTAAAAAAGTAAAGGAAACAGTTATTGGCAATCCGCTGGATTTAAAAGATAGCTCAACATTTCGACACATTTCTCTTATTGTATTTTTTGCTTGGGTCGGACTCGGTTCCGATGCACTTTCTTCCTCGTGTTATGGACCTGAAGAAATCTACAAAACACTTGGCGTTCATATCAACTTATCAATCATTGTCGGATTGATAACAATGGTAACAATTTTTATTATCAGTACCAGCTATTCACAAATTATCAAATTATTTCCTCATGGCGGCGGCGGTTATTTGGTTGCCAGCAGGTTAATATCACCAAACGTAGGGATGATTTCGGGTTGTGCATTATTAATTGACTATGTTTTAACAATTTCTATTTCTGTTTCGAGTGGTGCCGACGCAATTTTCAGCTTTTTACCCTATCAATATCAAAGTTATAAAGTTGCCGTAGCACTTTCAGTTTTAGTTGTACTTACTATTTTAAATTTACGTGGTGTCAAAGAATCGGTAACTGCACTTACTCCAATTTTTGTTATATTTTTGCTTTCACATATTTTTCTGATTGGTTATGCATTTATAACACATGCTTCCCAGTTACATTCGGTTGCCACTCAAACCGGAACAGAATTTACGAGCACAGTTCATAATCTGGGAATTTATGGAACTATCTTTCTGATAATGAAAGCTTATAGTATGGGTGCAGGAACATACACAGGTATAGAAGCTGTAAGTAATGGTATTCCTAATTTGCGTGAACCTCGCGTTAAAACAGCTATTAAAACCATGCGTTTGTTAGCCATTTCGTTATCAGCAGCTGTTCTGGGATTGATAATCTCCTATTTTCTTTTCAATGTTCACATTGAACCTGGAAAAACAATGAATGCGGTATTGATAACTAGTGCTATTTCGAACTGGAATCCGGTCTTTGGACAAACCTTTTTATATGTGACGCTTATTTCAGAAGCCACATTGCTTTTTGTGGCTGCTCAAACGGGTTTTCTTGATGGACCTCGTGTTATGGCAAATATGGCTCACGATTCATGGTTGCCACGGAGATTTAGTTTATTGAGCGACCGCTTAGTTTCACAAAATGGAATCTTGATAATGGGGGTCGCTGCCTATTTTGTAATCTGGTTATCAAAAGCTTCAGTTGCATTTCTGGTTGTACTTTATAGTATAAACGTGTTTATTACTTTCTCATTGTCGCAGTTCGGGATGGTAAAACATTGGATTATTGAGAGAAAAACTGATAAAAAATGGTTGGGTAAATTATTAATAAATGGTACCGGATTTATATTGACAACTTTCATTTTATTTACGGTAATTGTTATTAAATTTGATGAAGGCGGTTGGATTACAATTCTGATTACCGGTGCATTAATAGGTCTGGCGTTGTACATTAAAAGTCATTACAAAAAAATCGGTAAAGAGATTGTCCGTATTCAAGATATAATGAATTCTAAAATGCCGGAAACAATCGAAGATTTGAAAAAGCACATGAAACGGAAATCAGTAACTGAAATAACAAAAAATGACATGACAGCTGTTATTTTGGTAAACGGTTATTCTGGTATTGGATTGTATTCGTTATTTAAAATCCTGAGTAAATTTAAAGATGTATACAAAAACTTTGTATTTATTCAAGTGGGAATTGTAGATGCAGACAGCTTCCACCAGGGTTCTGTATTGGAAACAATAACAGAAAGTATGATTACTGATTTATCCAAATATGTTGATTTGATTAAACAATTGGGTTACAATGCTGAATATCGTTATAGTATCGGAACAGATGTGACTGAAGAAGTTATGAAGATTGTTCCTGAAATTACTACAGAATATCAAAATACAACTTTTATCGGTGGTCAACTTGTTTTTAGTGGAACTTATCGTGCTTCGAGAATTTTACATAACTACACCATTTTCTCCATTCAACGCAGATTATACAAACACGGTTTAACAACTATTATTATTCCAATTTCGTTGAAAAAAGCATTACAGAAGAACAATTATAAATAATTCTGGTTTTGGAAATTAGTATTGAAAGCCGTGGCTCAGCAAATTTTTTGCGTGCACCGGTTTTCTGCTTTTAATAGACACGATACTTCAAATACAGTATATAAAACTGATTATTATAAAAAACTATTCCATCTTGAATAGAGTTGATATTTTTCATTAAATTTGTATCGAATAACGCGAAACAGGCATTAGTAAAAAACAATCGAAGAATTTGAAAATATTATGGACGGAAAACAAACCATTTTAATCATCGACGATGAAGTGCAAATACGTAGGTTACTCGAAATAACTTTAACTGCGAACGATTACAAAGTAGTTGAAGCTGATAATGGCAAAGATGGTTACACGTTTGCTGCATCATTTGCTCCTGCACTGATCATACTGGATCTTGGTTTGCCTGACATTGATGGACTTGACGTTTTAAAAAAACTACGTGAATGGTTTACTAATCCGATTATAATATTATCGGCAAAAAGCTCGGAAGAAGACATTATTAAAGCACTGGACCGGGGTGCAAACGATTATCTGACAAAGCCATTCAGAACCGGCGAATTGCTGGCACGGATTCGGGTTGCCACCCGACAGAATTCACAAAAACAAGACGCCACCCTTGTATTTGATAATCTTACAATTGATATTGCCAAGCATTTGGCATACAAAAATAATGAGATACTGAAATTGACTTCGACAGAATATTCCCTGTTGACGCTTTTGGCCAAAAATGAAGGGCGTGTTCTGACCCATACTTTTATTCTGAAAGAAATCTGGGGTCGCGGTTATACCGAACAAACTCAGTATCTGCGGGTTTTCATAGCCCAACTTCGCAAGAAAATAGAAGATGACCCTTCAAAACCGAAATTATTAATCACCGAATCCGGCATTGGATACCGGTTTAGTGGTATTTAAAAAAAACGGCTTGTTCAAAACTTATTGAACCAGCCGTTTTTATTGATTTTGAATATGATGATTTTTAAAAATTTACATCCTGAGTTTTGGATGGAATTTTTATGGTAAAAACAGCCCCGCCTTTTTCCCTGTTAGCGGCCGTAACAGTACCTTGTTGTGCCTCCACAAATCCTTTTACAATGGATAATCCAAGTCCTGTTCCTCCTGCTTTTGCACTTTTTCCCCGATAAAATTTATCAAAGACCGAACCCAATTCAGATTCGGGGAAACCTTTACCGTGATCAATGACCTGAATAGTCAGAAACTCATTTGCCATAAATATTTTCAACTCAATTTCTGTGCCTGGCACAATGTTCTGGGTTGCGTTCAGAATCAGATTATGTAATATCTGTTCCATCAAACCAAAATCTATAAAGACCAAAGGCATGTCATTTGAAATAACAACATTGAATTTAAATGATTCCAACTCATGTTTCAACGATTCAGAAACTGAATTTGCCAGATCCTGAACATCGCACCAGTCGGGATGTGGAGTTATCCGACCCGATTCTAGACGGGACATGTTCAACAGATTTTCAACCAAGCGGTTTAAACGAATGGAGGCGATATTTATTTCAGCATACAATTCCTTTTGAATTGGCTCTTTAAGTTTATTTTCCAACAATGTTTCCGAGGAACCCATTATGGTGGCTATTGGAATGCGCAATTCGTGTGAAATGGAATTAAACAGAGTTTTGTAAAGTTTTTCCGATTCACTTATCATATAGGTTTTCCTGGTTGCATTACGCAGCAACTCACGTTCGTATTTGCCGGTAATTTGCGACAGGGAAGATTCCCAAAATTGTTCTTCACCATACGTAAAAATCTTTTCCTGTTTCACAACGATTACTCCAAAGGAACTGCTGCTCCCCATTAACGGATAAAATGTGTATTCGTTGGAAGGCAATGTGTTTGTAAACTTGCCTGCTTTTATGGCATTTTTTTCTACCCACGAAACAATGCTCATTTCATTGTCGGTAAGTTCAATGCCGGAATTCTCGATTTTCTTTACTTCCAGTTGATTTGAATCGTTTTTCACCACCACGCAACAATCCAGTTTAAAATACCGGCTAATATAATCGGCAGCTACTTTAATAACATCGTCATATCCCGAAACTGAGTTCAAATCTTTCGTCAATTGGTATAAAGCGTTTGTACGTTCTTCCCGAATCCTGATTTTCTTTTCCTGACGGCGAACACGTGAAGTCAACGTTCCGTTTAACATGGCAATAATAAAGAACATGACCAGCAACAATATATCCAACGGCTGCTGAATAAATAAAGTAAACCGAGGTGGAATGAAAAAATAATCCCAGATTAAAGCACTCAATGTGGCTGCAAATAAAATGGGACCCGTGCCATAAAAAAGTGCCAGAAAAGAAACCAGAAACAAAAGAATAAAAGATACAGCCTGGTAACCAATAAAATCCCGTACAAATGAGCTTAATACCGATGTTAAGATTACAATTGCCGAAACTGTCAGGTACTGGCTGGCCTTAGATGTAAAAGGCGGAATAGCAGCTTTCGCATTAAATTTATCTTCAACCGTAGTATCCGAGCCCAAAATATAAACATCAATATTCCCGCTGTATTTAATCAGGCGGTTTACGAAATTGCCAAGTTTCAGCAATGATCTTACGCTGCGAACCCTTGATTTACCAACAATAATATGGGTAATATTTTCTTTCTGGGCATAATTTACAATTGCTTTTACCAAATCATCATTCGTAACGATTCGAACTTTGAATCCCAACTCTTTGGCGAGTCCGATATTCAAATCCAGTTGTTCACGGTCTTTTGGAGTCAAGCGTTGGGCGGTTTCGACATAAAGTGCTTCGACATTAGCCCCCATCGTGTAGGCGAGGTTCTTTGCCCACTTCAGCAAACCTGCAGACGAAGGACTTACACCAATGGCAACCAGAAAATGCGATCCCGATTTCCACGGACCACGGATTCGTTTGTCCTGCATGTAATCGTGTAACTGGTTATCGACCCGGTCGGCCACAATACGCAGTGACATTTCACGCAAAGCGGTAATATTTCCTTTGCGGAAAAAATTATTCACCGCTTCTTTGGAACGTTCAGGCGTATAAACTTTTCCATCCGAAAGCCGTTGAAGCAGTTCGTCGGGAGTTAAATCAACCAATTCCACATCATCCGAATTCTCAAAAATAAAATCAGGTAGCGTTTCACGGATAATTACACCGGTGATTTGAGCCACGGTGTCAGTGCGACTTTCGAGATGCTGAACATTGAGCGTAGTAAAAACATTAATTCCGTTTTCCAACAGCTCTTGAACATCCTGATATCGTTTGTTGTGGCGGCTTCCGGGAGCATTGGTATGAGCCAACTCATCAACCAGAACCATGTGTGGATTACGTGCCAATATTGCATCTAAATCCATCTCCTGCACGGAAGTGGATTTATACTCAATGGATTTTCGTGGAATTATCTCGAAACCATGTACTAAAGCTTCTGTTTCTTTCCGGTTATGCGTCTCCACATACCCGACAACAATATCATTTCCTTTCTTTTTTTCATCGTGAGCCGCCTGAAGCATGGTGTAGGTTTTACCCACACCAGCACACATTCCAAAGAAAATCTTTAGTTTGCCCCGTTTGCTCTTTTCTTCTTCTTTGGCTAATGCAGCCAAAAGTTCATCGGGATTTGGTCTCTCAATTTCGAAATCGCTCATAATTGTTCATTTTGAGTGAAAAGTTATGTTTATACTGTCAATTGCCTCTTGCTTTAGCAGGAGGAGAATGAAGAAGAAGTATAATTGGCTTTAGCCAAACATCTATAAATTTGGCTAAAGCCAATTCAATGGATGTCAATTTATCTGTCCCATAAATGGGACGGCAATTGATATAATGCACCTGAATTGATTTATTTTAGTTTGTCTAATGCAATGTTAAGCTGCAATACATTAACCCGGCTTTCGCCCAAACAGGTCAGTTGGGGTGACTCTGTTATCGTTTGAACAAGCATTTTCAACTTTTGTTTTTGTACATTGCTAAAATTCCTGGCTTTTGCAATACGATTAATTTGTAAATCAGCTGCTTCCGGTGAAATATGTGGGTCGAGGCCACTTGCCGATGCAAAAAGCATTTCGGACGGAATTTCAGCATTTTGTTCAAGCTGGTTGAATTTGATAAATTTGCTCTTCCTTTCAGCCACCTGAGCTTTTAGCTTTGCACTTGTCAAGCCATAATTACTGCCCCCCGAAGGTAATGGATTATTTTCAATTGCCGAAGGACGCGACGAAAAATAAATAGTGCTATCGAATTTTTGTCCGATTAATTCACTTCCAATCAATTTATTATCCTTTAAAATCAAGCTGCCATTGGCCTGATGCGGAAAAACAACCTGTGCAATTCCGGTTACTAAAAGAGGATATATTACTCCTGTGAGAATGGTAAAAAGCAAGAAGATTCTTAATGCTATACTTAATGTTTTCATATTATTTATTTTTTAGTTCCCCTTTGGGGGTTAGGGGTCTTATAAATTAATCAATAAATCGATAATTTTAATTCCAATGAATGGAGCGATAATACCGCCAAAACCATAAATCAGTAAATTTTTTGTCAATGCCCTATTTGCTGAAATTGGTTTGTAGGGCACACCTTTCAATGCCAGTGGAATAAGTGCAATGATAATAAGCGCATTGAAAATAATAGCACTTAAAATAGCACTTTCTGGCGAACCAAGTTTCATAATATTCAGTGCCGACAAAGGTCCCTGTCCGTTACTTCCGGCATAAAGTGCAACTGAAATAGCCGGAATAATGGCAAAGTATTTGGCCACATCGTTGGCAATACTAAATGTAGTCAGCGCACCACGGGTCATCAATAATTGTTTCCCAACTTCAACCACTTCAATCAGTTTGGTCGGATTACTATCTAAATCCACCATGTTACCGGCTTCACGAGCCGCTTGTGTGCCTGAATTCATAGCAATACCAACATCGGCTTGTGCTAACGCCGGAGCATCGTTTGTTCCATCGCCAATCATTCCAACCAAGTGACCTTTTTCCTGTTCTTCCCGGATGCGACGCAGTTTATCTTCGGGTGTAGCTTCGGCCATAAAATCGTCCACACCTGCTTCGGCAGCAATAGCAGCGGCAGTTAACGAGTTGTCTCCTGTAATCATCACGGTACGAATTCCCATTTGACGAAGTTCAGCAAAACGCTGTTTGATACCGCCTTTTACGATATCTTTCAGATGAATTACACCCAGCACTTTATTGTCCTCGGCCACTACCAAAGGCGTTGCACCCAAACGTGCCAACTCCGATACAGCATCAATGACTTTTTGAGAGAAAACTCCGTTGTTTTCTTCAACAAAAGCACGAATTGCTTGCGATGAACCTTTTCTGATCTGGTGAACTTTTCCTTCGGGAGTTTTCAAATCCACACCACTCATGCGCGATTGTGCGGTAAAAGGAATAAATGTGGC
The DNA here is from genome assembly GCA_031292575.1 of Paludibacter sp. Lineage (GTDB taxonomy): Bacteria > Bacteroidota > Bacteroidia > Bacteroidales > Paludibacteraceae > Paludibacter. The sequence goes on along the minus strand of JARLGX010000010.1, from coordinate 98,688 downwards.
ATGCAAATGCGTAATGTCCCGTCCGCGAATATTGAATTTTTCTTTTGCCAACACCACAATAGAGCGTCCTTCGGGTGTTTCGTCTGAAAGTGACGATAATTGCGCGGCATCAGCCAGTTCCTCAATCGTTACATTTTCAGCGGGAATAAAGTCAGTTGCCATACGGTTTCCCAGAGTAATAGTTCCTGTTTTGTCGAGTAAAAGCACGTCTACATCACCTGCAGCTTCAATAGCACGTCCGCTGGTAGCAATTACGTTTCGTTGGATTAATCGGTCCATTCCACTGATTCCAATTGCACTTAGTAATCCGCCAATGGTTGTTGGAATAAGACAAACCAACAGGGCGATTAATACCGGAATGGATAAATTGTGTGATTGAGAAATTCCCGAAGCATTTAAACTGTATCCGAAAAAGGCAGGAAGTGTAACCACTGCCAAAAGGAAAATAATCGTCAAACCTGAAAGTAAAATGGTTAAAGCAATTTCGTTGGGTGTTTTCTGACGTTTGGCACCTTCGACTAACGCAATCATACGGTCCATGAAAGTATCGCCGGCATCGGCTGATATACGAATCAAAATACGGTCACTCAATACTTTTGTACCACCTGTAACTGCCGAACGGTCGCCACCGCTTTCGCGGATTACCGGAGCCGATTCGCCCGTTATGGCTGACTCATCGACACTGGCAATTCCTTCAATCACTTCTCCATCCGAAGGAATTATATCATTCACTTCGCAAACCACTATGTCGCCTTTGCGTAGACTGGGAGCCAACACTTCTGTTTCTTTGTCCCCAACCATTTTTCGGGCAACAGTTTGAGTACGGTTTTTACGCAAGCTTTCGGCTTGTGCTTTTCCACGTCCTTCGGCAATTGCTTCAGAAAAGTTGGCAAAAAGCACTGTAAACCACAGCCAGATGGCAATTTGTAAATTGAAAGAAGAATACCCTCCCTGAAAAATTCCGATAAAAACAATGATAGTCGTCAGAACTGCACCAATACCGACAATAAATATAACCGGATTTTTTATCAGTGATGCAGGGTTTAGTTTCGTTACGCTGTCTTTAGCAGCCCGTGCAAGTAACTTTTTATTAAAGATACCTTTATTTGATTTTGTTGTCATTGTTCTAAGATATTAAAATGTAATTCCACTATTCATTAATATATGTTCTACAATTGGTCCAAGTGATAAGGCCGGGAAATAGGTCAATCCACCAACAATAAGTATAACGCCAATTAACAACGATATAAATAGCCAGTTATCTGTTTGAAAAGTTCCGGCAGAAACAGGTGTGATTTTCTTTTTTGCCATACTTCCGGCAATAGCCATAATCGGTATGATTACTCCAAATCGTCCAATAAGCATTCCAAATCCGAGAAGCAAATTATAAAAAACCGTATTGGCATTTAATCCGGCAAATGCACTTCCGTTGTTTCCGGCGGCAGAGCTGAAAGCGTATAAAATTTCAGAAAATCCATGAGGTCCGGCATTGTTGAGACTTGATAGACCAAGCGTACTGACCGCAGCCCAAGCTGTAAATAACAGAATTGCAAAAGAGGTAATTACATTAGCAATAATAGCCATTGTTACTTCAAATCTTTCCACTTTTTTACCCAGATATTCAGGCGTACGTCCTACCATCAACCCGGCAATAAATACAGTGAGGATGATAAATACCACCATACCGTATATTCCGGCACCTACACCGCCAAAGATTACTTCACCCAGCATGAGATTGATCATGGCTACCATTCCGGCAAGCGGCGATAAACTGTCGTGCATGGCAATCACAGATCCATTGGATGCCGCCGAGGTGGAAGTTGACCAAATTACGCTGTTGGTAATTCCGAAACGGGTTTCTTTTCCTTCCATCAGTGGTAAATGACCGAAAATCGGATTTGCAGCATATTCCGAATACAGCGAAATGGATAATCCTACCACCAGTAAAATAAACATGACGGTAAAGATTGTCCATCCCTGTTTTTTGGAACCAACCATTTTTCCGTAAGTAAAAGTCAAACCGGCAGGAATCAGCAGAATAGCCAGCATTTCAAGCAGGTTACTCAACGGTGTCGGGTTTTCAAACGGATGGGCACTGTTCGCATTGAAAAAACCACCACCATTTGTACCAAGTTGTTTAATCGCAATTTGAGAAGCTGCCGGACCCATAGGAAGAACTTGTTCGGTTCCCTGAAGGGTATGAGCGGTTTGATACGTATCAAAGTTTTGGATTACACCTTGACCGACCAAAAAAACGGCAAATAAAATGGATAACGGTAAAAGCACATACAAAGTTGAACGGGTTAAATCCACCCAGAAATTTCCAAGTTTGTCAGTAGTCTTGCGTGAAAGTCCTTTGATAAGGGCCATCAATACGGCAATTCCGGTGGCAGCGCTCACAAAATTCTGAACGGTAAGTCCCAGCATTTGTACAAGATAGCTCAACGAGGTTTCGCCGCTATAACTTTGCCAGTTGGTATTGGTTATAAAACTTACAGCCGTGTTGAAAGCCAAATGCCACGAAACATTAGGTAAATGAGCCGGATTCATTGGCAAAAAAGCCTGTATAAGCTGAATGATAAATACAAACAAAAAACCGATTAAATTAAATAATAACAACCCGAAAGTGTAGCTTTTCCAGTTTGTTTCTTCAGTAGCATCAACACCGACAAGTTTATATGTCAATCGTTCGAGCCAACCAAATGGTGCTGACATTAAGTGTTTTTCTCCCGTAAACACCTTGTACATATAATTTCCCAGAATAGGCGTTAAGCCAATGAGTAATCCGAGAAAAATAACAATTTGCAAAAAATCATAAGTTGTGAACATAGATTCGTTTTATTAAAAATTAGATTTCTTTTAAAATTTCTCAGGTTTAATCAATGAGTAAATCAAATAACCCAGTATAGCCACAGCTATGATTGCCCCGATAATATAGCCAATAGTGCTGCTCGTTTCGGTTGTTGGTACCATTAAAAGAATTGTTTTCATATAATTCGATTGTTTAAATTGACGAATGATTTTTGATTTCATCATCTTTTGTTGTATTTTCTTTTTTTGTTGTCAGATCAGCACCTTCATCTTCATTTCCTAACTTACTGTCGTAAAACAAATCGTACTTAAATGCCTTTGAAAGCGCAAATACTAATACCGCCAGTAAAACAATACCTCCCAGAATTTCGAGGCCTAATAAAATGGTTGAGTTCATAATTTTTATTGATTAAATATTATTCTTGTAGTTGACTTATATACTGTCATTTAAAAACAATCAGTTTCTTTTTAAAAGTAAGAATAAAAATTATTCGAAATATCTAATTCCAATTTCTAGTACAACATTTATACGTTGCAAAAATATCTTATAATCTGTAATGTTTTTATAAGGTTCTTAGCATTATGTGTAAAGATTTTATAAAGAGTTATTGTTGTATTTGTATTATCCTTACAAATAGGTACTTATAACAACATCTCGTAATGTTCATAAAAAAACTCCCGCATTTCAAGTTGAAATACGAGAGTTATCTCTAAAAGTTTTTATTTTGTTTTTTTATTGCTTTGCCAACAACGCTTTTACTTTTTCAGAAATCAAGCGTCCTTCTGTTTTACCTGCAAGTTGTTTGCTAGCTACTCCCATTACTTTTCCTAAATCCTGCAGACCAGAAGCTCCAATCTGGGAAATTATACTTGCGATAGCTACTTCAAGTTCAGAGTCAGTCATTTGAGCTGGCAGATAGCGTTCAATAACCGCTACTTCAGCAAGTTCGTTTTCGGCTAAATCTGCTCTATCTTGATCTTTATAGATTTGAGCCGATTCTTTCCGTTGCTTTATCATCTTTTGAAGAATTTTCACAGCTACCTCTTCGGGTAAAGTTCCGTCAGAGCCCTTCGAAGTTTTAGCTTCTAAAAACTCTTTTTTAATTCCACGAATAGCTTCTAATGCCACTTTGTCGCGTGCTAACATTGCGACTTTTATATCGCCGCTTACTCTATCAAATAGTTCGTCCATTTATGTTGGGTTATTCGTTAATTGATTAATTGAACTATCCATTCATTATCATATTAACATATTATTATTTCATCAATTTTCGTTTCCAAGCGGGAATATTTTCAACGTTTTTCAATGTGGTTTCATCTTCAAGGTCATCTAACGTAAAAATCGGAAGTTCCGGTTCTGCTTCCGGCAACGGTTCTTTATCCTGTTGAACCGAATTTCCATAATATTTCTCATATGTTTTTTCAAGATTTGGTTTTACGGGTTCAGTGTCAACAATTTCCTCAATTGGTTCAATTACCGGTTCACTTTCTTTTTTTTGTGTTTCAAAAAATCTTGAGGCTTCAGGGCTCATTGCTGGTTTCGGCTTATGCGCCTTTGCAATGCTTGCCGGCATACCCGGAATATCGCTGACATCGAAACCTGTTGCAATCAAGGTTATTTTTACTTTATCTTTCAACTCTTCATCAAAACCGGCACCCCAAATAACTTCCACATTCTCACCCACATTTGACATAAAGTTATGTATCTCCTCAACTTCTTCCATTCTAATTTGGTCAGAATTGGAGCAATAAAGACTTAGTAATATTTTGCTGGCTCCGCTCACATCGTTGGTATTAAGTAATGGTGAGTTCAAAGCATCTTCAATGGCTTTTGTAATTCGTTTTTCGCCCGATGCATAGCCTGTGTTCATAATTGCCACATTTCCATCTTTCATTGTGCTGAAGACATCCGCAAAGTCAATATTTATATAACCTTCGATGGTAATTATTTCAGCAATGGCTTTGGCTGCGTTTGACAACACATCATCTGCTTTTGCAAAAGCATTAGAAAGTTCCAAATCAGGATAAATTTGTTTTAACTTTTCATTGTTTATCACCAAAATAGCATCAACATGTTCGCTCAGTGCAGCAACACCTTCTAATGCTTGTCTAATTTTCATGTTTCCTTCGAAAGCAAACGGAATGGTTACAATGCCAACGGTTAGAATCCCCAAATCATGGGCTACTTTTGCCACAACTGGCGAAGCCCCTGTTCCGGTTCCACCACCCATGCCGGCAGTAATGAAAACCATTTTGGTATTATCTTTCAACAAATCTTTTATTTTATCTATGGTTTCTTCAGCAGCCTTACGGGCAACCTCAGGTTTACCACCTGCACCTAATCCTTCGGTAGTGTCGGCACCCAACTGGATTTTAATTGGAACCGGCGATTTGCGTAATGCCTGATTATCAGTATTGCAAACCACAAACGACACATCGGTTATTCCCTGACGATACATGTGATTAACAGCATTTCCACCACCTCCGCCTACGCCAATAACTTTAATAATAGAACTGTCAACAAGTGGCAATTCCAAAGGCAAGTTTTCGTCTAAATATCCCATATCTTTATAATATAATTTACGATTACATTTTTACTGTTGCTACAAAAACTTAAACTAATTAAGTTTATTGTCATCATTGAAAAAATCGAAGAACCGATTAGTAAGTTTCTCCCCTATTGATTTCTTAATTTTTGGTGCTTTCTCTGGTTTTAAAACAGTTTCTTCAATCGGATGTTCTTTCCTGAATTCGTGAGTGAGGAGAATAGTTCCCACCAACTGCGCATAAATTGGGTTATGATACTTTTCGTTTGTATCGCTCGAAAGCCATTCCGAATGATCACCGAAACGAGCATAAATGCCTGTTTTTTCGGCAATAAATTCAATAATATTTTTCAACTTTGACCCTCCACCTGTAATTACAATACCAGCTTCCAAGTTAAAAGTCAATTTAGATATTACATCAAAAATCGGTTGCATAATTTCATCCAATCTTGCTTCGATAATTGTTGCCAGAAACTTAGTTGAAATTTTTACTGGTGGTTCGCCTTCCTCAACCGAAGCAATTTGAATATACATTGGTTCATTAACCATCGATTCCAATGCAGATCCTTTAAGGCATTTTAATCGCTCTGCATTTGCCTCGTTAATTCCTAATTCTTGAATATCTTTGGTTATATTTTTAGCTCCTAATGGAATTACTAACAAGTTTTGCAAAATTCCATCATGATATACAGCTAACGTTGTGGTAGTAGCTCCAAAATTAATAAGCGCGCAACCTATTTCGCGTTCCTGCTCTTCAGTCACAACTATAGAAATTGCTTCTGCAGCTAACGGACTATATTCCAGCATAATTCCGGTTCGGTCAAAACAGCGTTCAAGCTCGGATTTAATAATTGAATTTCCCAAAATAACATGATAATTGGCACTAATCTGATTTGCTGTCTGACCTACAGGTTCATCCAACCGTTTACCATCAAGCAAATATGAAACAGGAATAACATCGAAAATAGTTGTTTCGGGTAGTTGTAATTTTCGCTCACATTCTTCCATCATCTCTGATAATAAATTTTCAGTCACGATATTGGGTTTTCCCACAAATCTACTGATGGAAACTGATATTTGTTTCATGCTTTTGGCACCAACACTAACCGAAACATTAGATATATCTGGAATTTTTGCACTATTTTTCAGCAATTTAAGTAATTCATTTACTTTAAAAGATGCACCAGAAGGTTTTTCCACTATACCCCATCTTACATCGTCGGATATTTTCGATTCCTCGGAGAATATTTTTAATTCGCCGCTTTCCAGAACTTCAGCTGCCATGGCAGAAATTCGTGTACTCCCGAAATCTATAGCTATAAGTTTATTTGAAATCATAATTTACTGGCAATAATACTATCCTTTTTTTCATTGATTAATTGGGTTCTTTCAGCTTGCTGACTAATTTTGCTACAAACCACCTGATTTTCATATTCTAAATCAATAACTTTGTATTTATTCCAACCAAGGATATTAAACCCTTTAACATATAATTGATGTAATTTTTCAAGTTTTGCCTCATAATTTTCTAACGATCCTAACACAATAATTGCATCTCCTACACGTGGAACTAGTTCTATTTTTAAATCGTTACAAACATAAATCTGTTCTATCTGTGCATTCCAAAATGGATTGTCGGCTATAAATGACACAAAATCAAAAAGTTTACCAGTTGCAAATGAATACGTTACCCTACCCGAAACTACCGGCACATAAGCAGCATAATTTGCCGAAACAGGCAAAGGCTTTCGATCAACATCAATATAATAACTTTTAAATCCTACCACACGAAATTTCGGACAGCGTTGCAAAATTCTAACGTTTACAATACCTGAAGGTGTTTTGTAACATTCCACAGCTTTAAGCATCGGATTTTTGTGCAAAACTTCTTCAATTGATTCTGTACTAATATACTTGATTGTTTTACCTAACGGATTTAAATCGTTGTCTTCAAGTATTTTTGCAATATCAGTTTGAGTTACTAACTGGATATTAGCACTATCAGCCAAAATAATTTCCAGTTTTCGACATACATTTTCCTTCTCCCTACCCGAAAAATACCATATTGAAAATCCAACATACCCCAAAACCAATAAGGCAAAGAAAGTAATCAAAATGTATTTCCAAATGGGTTTCATATATCTTTTTTAAATTGTCAATTACCAATTGTCAATTTTTTAAGTTGTTCTTTAATCATCGGCACCATTTTATCAATGTCTCCTGCTCCAAATGTTACCAAAACTTCCAAGTCCTTTTCTTTCAGCAAAGGTAATAGATTTTCCTTGCTACACAAAGTTTTGTTTTTCAGTTTAACATCACGTAAAATAAGCCCTGAATCAACACCTTCAATAGCCAATTCGCGAGCCGGATATATATCAAGCAATATTAATTCATCGAGTAGCGACAGTGCTTCTGCAAATGCAGGTGCAAAATCGCGGGTTCGGGTATAAAGATGCGGTTGAAAAACGCCTGTAATTTTACGTCCGGGATATAAACTCCGAATAGAAGAAATACTTGCTTTCAATTCGCTGGGATGATGTGCATAATCGTCCATATACACAATTTTATCTGATTTAAAAACCACATTAAACCTACGATATATTCCTGAAAAAGAAGATATTCCTGTACGCAACTCCTCCGGAGTAACTCCATTTAACCACGCCAGAGCCATAGCTGCCACACTATTTTCGACGTTAATTCTAACCGGAACACCCAATCGGACATCGAAAATACGATCGTTTGGAGTCACAAAATCAAAGTGTATTTCTGCATTTACAGTTCGGATATTATCTGCATAAAAATCCCCACCGTCATCCATTGAATAAGTATAAAGCTTCACTCCTTTTTGCAACTGAGGAACAATGTCTATTCCTTTTCGCATAATCAAAGCACCACCGGGACGAATTAATGACGTGAAATGTTCAAAACTTTCACGAAAAGCTTCAGCAGTTCCATAAATATCCAAATGATCAGGATCGGCAGAAGTGATTACGGCCATGTAGGGCGAAAGTTGATGAAACGAACGGTCATATTCATCAGCTTCAATTACAACTAAATTACTTTCAACAGAAAGAAGTAAGTTCGTGTTATAATTATTAGCTATTCCGCCCAAAAAAGCATTGCACGAAACTTGCGATTGATAAAGTAAATGTGCAGTAATTGTGGAAGTTGTAGTCTTTCCATGCGTTCCGGCAATACAGATTGCTTTATTTTGACGTGTTATATCCCCCAAAACCTGAGCTCTTTTTTGAATCGTAAAATTATGCTCTTGAAAATATTTTAATTGAGGATGATTCTCAGGAATTGCCGGTGTAAGTACAACCAAGGTATCTTCTGCTCTTTTATAAACAAAAGGAATTTCATCAACATTTTCATCAAAACTAACTTTTATTCCTTCTGTAATCAAATTAGATGTCAGTTTTGTTTCAGTACGGTCGTACCCGGCAACCTGAAAGCCTTTTGTATGGAAATAACGAGCAAGAGCACTCATTCCTATTCCACCAATTCCTAAAAAATAATATTTAGTAAATTTATTCATGTTGGTTCTATTGCGAATTTCTTAATTATCCATTATTTTTAATCATTAATCCAATATTTTTTGGAAATTAATAATTGACAATTAATGAGTTAGTTTCATTATTTCTTTTGCAATCCTATCTGCCGAGTCATTTTCTGCAAGTTTGATAATATTCTCACTCATTTTTTTTAATTCGGCCTCATTATTTATTAATTCTAATGCTTTATCGACTAATTGTTCTTTTGCATCAATATCTTTTATCATCACAGCAGCATCTTTTCTTACCAAAGCCAATGCATTTTGCGTTTGATGATCTTCAGCCACATTGGGAGAAGGAATTAGAATTACCGGTTTAGCAAGCAGACACAATTCTGAGATGGAACTTGCTCCGGCGCGCGAAACCACCAAATCCGCAATTGAATAAGCCAAATCCATACGCGAAACAAAATCAGTGACAATCAAGTTCGGCGATACAAAAGGTTCAGCTGCTTTACGGGCACTGTCAATGTAAATTTTACCTGTCTGCCAAATTACCTGAATATCAGCTTTAGCTAATTTACCCAAGTTGGCAATTAGGCTTTGATTAATTGTTCGCGCTCCCAAACTTCCTCCCACAACCAAAATTGTTTTCATTTTGGGGTTTAATCCGAAGAAAGTATATGCTTCAGGAGTTTTTGGAGCAACCGAAAACAAATCTTGCCGAACAGGGTTTCCCGTGAGTACAATTTTATCTTTTGGAAAAAATCGATCCATACCTTCGTAAGCCACACAAATACATTTTGCCTTTTTTGCTAATAATTTATTGGTAACACCGGCATACGAATTTTGTTCCTGAATAACGGTTGGCACACCAAATGTCGATGCAGCCCGAAGAATTGGAGCACTGGCATAGCCACCAACACCAATTGTCACATCCGGTTTAAAACGATTAATAATCCGACGGGCTAATATTAAACTCCGACCTAAATTCCACAATACTTTTATATTTCGAAGCATGTTTTTTCTATCGAAACCACTCACGGGCAAGCCTTCGATGGGATAACCTGCTGCCGGGACCCGCTCCATTTCCATTCGGCCAAGAGCCCCAACAAAAAGGATTTCGGCATCAGGCAATTGTTTTTTTAAAGCATTTGCAATACTTATTGCGGGGAAAATATGTCCTCCGGTACCACCGCCACTGATAATAAATTTATGTTTCATTGTTTTATTTTCTAAAAACCGACCATGCAAATTTACACAATAAAAAATAATTACAAACTTTCCAATTCAACTACCGGCAGAACATCTTCTTGTGCTACAAAAGGGGCTTCATCCAGAGATTCTTCCTTAATTTGACGTGTAATGCCTAAAATAATTCCAAAATAAATACACGTGATTAAAATTGATGTCCCGCCCCTGCTTATTAATGGCAAAGGTTGACCTGTGACGGGAATTAAACTTGTTGCAACCGACATATTTACATATGTCTGAATTACAATCATTAGCGAAAGTCCTATAACCAGAATGGCTGGAAAAACCGACGAACAATTTGTGGCAATTCTACCCGCTCGAAACAGCAAAATTAAATAAAGTATAATTACTAAGATTCCGCCTATTAAGCCCATTTCCTCCACAATTATTGAATAAATAAAATCGGAATAAGCTTGTGGCAGATAGTCACGTTCGACACTGTTACCCGGCATCACTCCAAAAATTCCGCCCCTTGCAATTGCTATTTGACCATAGACCTCTTGTCTATTTTTGTCATTTATAACATATTTACTGGTTTTATCTTTTTTATCAGAATGTCGTTCAATACGCGCAACCCAAGTATATGCACGTTTAAATGCATGAGGCATAGAGTTTTCCGGGATTGCTTTTACAGCCCCATACCCAATAAACAATGAAACCACCAAAATTGCAGCCATCGAACCAAGATATTTTAAAGGAATTCTGCCAATAAACATCATGATGAAAACAACTGTAAATAAAATAAATGCAGTGGAAAAATTTTCGAGCAAAATTAAACCACAAACAGTAATCAGCATGATGATAGTATTTCTGAAATATATCCATTCATCTTTGGAATTGTCTCTGATTCTTGAAATTAAATCGGCAGCAACAATTATAACAGATAATTTAGCCAATTCAGAAGGTTGAAACTGAACACCACCAATTACCAGCCAACGGGCAGCATCGTTTTCACTATGACCTCTGAAGAGTACAAAAATCAATAAAATAACCGAAATAAATAAACCCACATAAGATATAATGCGAATATACTTGTATGGAATCATGTGTACAAAAAAAGCTATTAGTACACCACCCGTCAAAAAACCAACATGGCGAAGAACCGGAGCAATCTGACTTGATGCTTTGTAAGCCAAAGTACTTGAAGCACTGTACATTTCAATTACTGAAAGGATACATAGAAATATAAATACCACCCACAAAGTTGTATCACCTTTCAAGTATTTTTTAAATAATGTTTCCATATATTTTAAAACTAAAGTCTAATGTCCAAAAACTCAAGAATCACAATGTCATTTATAGACTAATTAGAGATCTCTTACGCAGCTTTTAAACTGTTTTCCCCTGTCTTCGTAATTTTTAAATAAATCAAAACTGGCACAACATGGCGAAAGCAAGACTGTATCTCCATCAATTGCCATTTTGTAAGCAGCTTTTACAGCATCTTCCATCGATTGAACATCTGTAATTTTCGAAATTTTTCCATCAAAGAATTTATGAAGAGGAGAATTATCCAACCCCATAAAAATTAATCCCTTTACTTTATTCTGAACCAACTCTTCAATTTCAGTGTAATCGTTCCCCTTGTCAGTACCGCCTAAAATAAGCACTACTGGAGTTTTCACACTTTGAAGAGCATACCAGCACGAATTTACATTTGTGGCTTTCGAATCGTTAATAAAACGAATATTTTTCACCGTTGCCACATATTCCAACCGATGTTCCACTCCCTGAAAATCCTGCAACGATTGACGTATACTCTCCTTACGAACATCTATAATAGAAGCGGCCAAGCCAGCTGCCATCGAATTGTAGGTATTGTGTAATCCTTGCAAAGCTAATTCTGTTGTTGGCATAGTAAATAGAGTTTTTAAAGTTTTAATTATTAATTCATCTTGTTCGATAAATGCCTTGGTTTTTTCATTCCGCTCAATTGCAAAAGGATACATCGTTGATTGAATATTTCGCTTTGCCAGTTCAGCCTTTATTACCGGATCGTTATCCCAAAATATAAAAGCATCTTCCTCAGTTTGATTTTGAGTGATTCTAAACTTCGAATCCACATAATTCTGAAAATTATAGTCGTACCGATCTAAATGATCAGGAGTAATATTCAACAAAATAGCAATATCAGCTTTAAATTCCGTCATACCATCTAATTGAAAACTACTCAGTTCCACAACAAAATAATCAAAAGAATCGGTTGCTACCTGAAATGCCAGACTTTGCCCTACATTCCCTGCTAATCCAACATTCAACCCCGCATTTTTCAAAATATGATACACCAACATGGTTGTTGTAGTTTTTCCATTACTTCCGGTAATGCATATCATTTTTGCTCTGGTATATCGTCCTGCAAACTCAATCTCTGAAATTACCGGGGTTCCAAGCATATGTAATTTTTTAATCAATGGAGCTTTATCGGGAATTCCGGGACTTTTTATCACTTCATCTGCATTCAAAATCAGCTCTTCAGTATGTTGTTTTTCTTCCCAAACAATTTCATACTTTTCCAACAAAGTTTTGTATTCCTCTTTAATTTCAGATAAATCTGAAAGAAAAACATCAAAACCTTGTTTTTGGGCTAACACTGCAGCACCTACGCCACTTTCCCCTCCACCTAAAATTACAATTTTTTTCATATATTACTATCTGATTTTCAACGTAATAATCGTTATTGCTGCCAGAATAATTCCAACAATCCAAAAACGAATTACAATCTTTGATTCAGGCATTGCCTGTAAAGGACGCTGGAAAATAGCCTGAATTCCTGCATTTCCTTTTTTCTGATAATGGTGGTGCAAAGGAGTCATTTTGAACACACGCCTTCCTTCGCCATATCGTTTTTTTGAATATTTAAAATAAGAAACCTGTATCATAACAGACAAACTTTCGACAAAGAACACGCCACATAAAATTGGAATTAACAGTTCTTTTCGAATGGCAATTGCAAAGACAGCAATAATTCCACCAAGCGTTAAACTTCCGGTATCACCCATGAAAACCTGTGCCGGGAAAGCATTGTACCACAAAAAACCAATTGTTGCACCAATAAATGCCCCTGCAAAAATCAGCATTTCTCCAGTACCAGGTAAATACATGATATTCAGATATCCGGCATAGTTTATATTTCCTGAAACATACGCAAATATTCCCAGAATAATTCCCATAATTGCTGACGAACCAGTTGCAAGTCCATCTAATCCATCAGTTAAATTTGCACCGTTGGATACAGCTGTAACTATAAAAATAGCAACCAAAACAAATAAAATCCAACCGTATTTTTGTGCATTTTTTCCAGCCCAATGAAATGCATCGGCGTAATTTAAATTATTATTCTTCACAAACGGAATAGTTGTTCGTGTTGATTTAATATCATGCTTTGCATAAAATACATGTTCAACCCGTTGAGTTTTCCCTTTAACTTCAATGTTTTCTCGTATTACTACATCCGAGCTTAAATACATTGTCATTCCAACAATTAATCCTAAACCAACCTGGCCCACAATTTTAAACCTACCGCTCAAACCTTCTTTGTTCTTACGAAAAACTTTTATATAATCGTCCAAGAAACCGATTAATCCAAGCCAAACAGTCGTAATTAACATCAGAATAATATATATATTTGTAAGATTTGCCAATAAAAGTGTCGGCACTAAAATGGCAATAATGATGATAATTCCACCCATGGTTGGAGTCCCTTTTTTGCTCATTTGTCCTTCCAAACCTAAATCGCGAATAGTTTCGCCGATTTGTTTCTTTTGTAAATAATCTATTATACGCCGACCAAATAAGGTCGACAGTAAAAGTGCCAATATAAATGCCAATCCCGTTCTGAACGAAATGTAGTTAAACAAGTGTTCTCCCGGAAAAACAAATATCTTTTCTAAATACTGGAATAAATGGTACAACATATTATTTACAATTTATTGATTTACAATTTATTTTTTCGATTAAAAACATTTTCTAATTTCCTCCTTGTCATCAAAATGGTGCTTTACACCCTGAATTATCTGATAATCTTCGTGCCCTTTTCCTGCCACTAAAACCACATCGCCTGGTTTTGCCATTGCACAAGCTGTTTTGATGGCTTCGCGACGATCAACAATTGTCAAACTTTTTGCTTTTTCAACCACATCAAGTCCGGCTAGCATATCATTCAAAATAGCCTGAGGTTCTTCGTTTCGGGGATTATCGGATGTCAGAATAGCTTTCCAACTGCCATTCACCGATTCGCGAGCCATCATTGGACGTTTACCTTTATCTCTATTTCCACCACACCCAATTACCGTAATTAAACGTCCATTCCCTTGCAAAATCTGATTAATTGTGCCAATAACATTGTTTAATGCATCGGGAGTATGGGCATAATCAACTATGGCTGTGTAGCCTGAAGGCGCATGCAAGGTTTCAAAACGCCCTGAAACAGAATGCAATGAGCTTATGACTCTTAGTACTTCAAGTTCATCTTGACCAAGCAATACTGCCGCGCCAAACACAGCCGATAAATTACTCGCGTTGAATTTACCAATAAAGGAAACATTTACCTCTTTATCATTCATATCCAACAGCATTCCTTCAAAACCATCTTCCAAAATTCGTGTTTTGAAATCGGCCATTCCACGAAGCGAGTAAGTATATTTCTTTGCTTTTGTGTTTTGAAGCATTACCAGACCATTTTTATCATCAGCATTGGTCAGTGCAAATGCATCACCCGACAATTCGTCAAAAAACTGTTTTTTAGCTTTTAAATAATTCTCAAAGGTAAGGTGATAATCAATATGATCGCGGGTAATATTAGTAAAAATTCCACCATCAAATTCTAACCCTGCAATACGTCGCTGATCTACAGAGTGTGAGCTTACTTCCATAAAAGCATACTCGCAACCGGCATCAACCATTTCGGCAAGTAACCCGTTCAATGCAAGTGCATCGGGAGTTGTATGTGTTGCTTCCACTACCCGGCCATCTACATAGTTGCAAACCGTTGAAAGTAACCCTGATTTATGACCTAATTTTCTAAAAAGCTCGTATAACAAAGTGGCAATTGTTGTTTTTCCATTCGTTCCGGTAACTCCTACTAATATCATTTTTGATGAGGGAAAACCATACCATGCAGAAGCCATTTTACCAAGTGCATCCGAACTGTTCTCAACTTTTATGTATGTAATTTTTGCATTAATCTCGCTTGGAATTTCTTCACAAACTACTGCCAAAGCTCCTTTTTCAATGGCCATTTGTATATATTGGTGACCGTCAGAAGCAGTTCCTTTTGTAGCAACAAAGACACTTCCAACTTCCACTTTCCGTGAATCAAATTGGATGTTTTCAATATTGATTTCGGTATTACCTATCGTTTTGAGCAAAATAACATTTTGCAGTATATCAGTTAATATCATATTGATCAATTTTAAGTATTTATAATAAATTGATTTATTGTAGATTGATAAAAATATTAGCCCCTTTTCTGGCAACAGTTCCCGACTTAATACTCTGAGATATCACTTTTCCATACCCCTGAACCTGAACGTTTAAGCCTAAATTTTCAAGTATAAAAACGGCATCTTTTGCTCCCATCCCCACCAAATTGGGTATTGCATTTGAAGGCACCGAAATAGGTTCTACAAGTGTTTGCTTTTCATTTGCAACAGGTTTTACCCAGTCTTTAGTATTTGCAGCTAATGGCAATTGCAGATTAGCCATAACTGTCTGTATTGCTTTATAATACCCAACTTTTGTAATTGGAATTATTTTTTTTTCATCAATTGAGTCTGATTCAACTTTAGAAGGTAATCTATTTGAATTCAATGCCATAACACGTTCAGCAATATTTTTGAAAACGGATCCGCTCATGCGACCTCCGGAAGCATATCCTTTACCTGGTTCACGCATAACAACAAAGCAAGTGTATTGAGGGTTGTCGTATGGGAAGTAACCACAAAACGAAACCATATGCTTAGTGCCTCCTACTTTATAACCTTCTTTCCCCTGTGAAATTTGTGCAGTACCTGATTTTCCCCCGATGCGAAAATATTTTGATCGAACATTTTGCGCAGTTCCTAATTTATCTTCCACTACACCCAACAAGGTAAATCGAATATCTTTTAAGGTCGAAGGTTTACATATGGAGGGGTTGATAACTTCAGTTGTAAATTGTTTTATAATTTGCCCATTTTTGCTAATTGATTTTACAAAAAATGGTCGTATTAATTTTCCATCATTAGCAATTGCATTGTAAAATGCCAAGGTATATATCGGAGGAATTTGGGTTTCATAACCTACTGCCATCCAAGGTAATGTTGTACTCGACCATTCGTGCAACTTATCATTAGGATGCCGGATAAATGGCGCTGCAGCACCTGGTATTTCAATATTCATTCGTTCATTTAACTTCATCGAATATAATTTATTTACAAATGCTGCCGGATTATGAGCGTAGGCTTTGTAAATTGCGCGTGAAATTCCGATATTGGATGAACCATAAATAGCCTGAGCAACAGTAATTTTATGAAATCCCCCGTGATTCTCGTTATGATCGGTCATTGTTCTATTTCCATATTTATACTGACCATTATAGGTGTTTATCGTATCGGTAATTTTTACTTTACCTTCATCTATTGCAGCCATTAAAGAAGCAACTTTGAAGGTTGAACCCGGTTCTGTCATATCTGAAACTACACCATTCCGGTTCTCAGTATACGATCCATCTTTGTTTCGTTGCATATTCACAATTGCTTTCACTTCACCGGAATGGACTTCCATTAGAACAGCATAACCTACAGCTGCATCAAATTCCTTGACTCCATCAAGCAAGGCTTTTTCAGCAATATCCTGAAAATCCACATCGATAGTAGTTGTTATATCCATCCCATCCACAGGCTCTACCTGTACAGTTTCCATATAGCTATTCGCTACTTTTTGGCGAACCGAAATTCCCGGCGTTCCTTTCAAATTAGAATTAAAACTTAATTCTAAACCACTCTTTCCCCCTTTCGATTCGTCGGCATAAATGTCTCCAATGGTGCGTGAAGCCAATGAACCAAAGGGTCTGACTCTTCTAAAAAGCTCTTTGGTAATCAGTCCGCTTTTATTTCTACCTAATTTAAAAAGGGGAATGGTTTTTAATTGTTTAAGTTGATCATACGAAATTCGGTTTGGATATAATTCAAATTCACCAATGCCTGAATTATAAGCCTTTATTAGCGTAGTTTTATATTCGTATGCCGTTTTATTGTGAAAAAAACTCGACAAATAAATGGAAAGTGAATCAATATTATTTTTAAAGAGAATTCCATTCTTTTCGTGTAAAGCTGGTACACGCAAATCCATATAGACATAATAGGTTGGAATTGAACTGGCCATCAAACGTCCATTGCAATCATAAATATTCCCTCTGTTTGGTCTGACTACAATATTTGATTTTACATTCTGAGATGCCAATGCCAACCATTTATCACGCTCTACAAATTGAATGATTATAATTCGATATAGAACCAAGAAAAATGAAAGGCATATTATAGTGTAAACTATGCCAAAACGAAGGACAATATTTTTTCGTTTATCGGTCATTTATTTTTTTGGTATGCTATCTTCAATAACAAAAGGCGGTGTAGTTGATTCCACTAGTTGTAATCCTCTATCATTTACACTTTTAATCACATTCGATTCCCTGCTGATATTCATCAATTCTGCCGAAATTGTTAATGATTCATATTTTACATCTTGAATTTTCTTTTTCAAGTCAATTTCATGAGCCTGTTGTGTTTCGCAATAAAATCGATTACCAATATAAAAAAATGTAAGGCAAGCAATCATAATTAACAATCCGTATTGTTTTTGAAGGAATCTGTTGGTCAATATGTTCCCATTTAGGATATCACGAACTGAACTCGACTTTAAATCCGAGAAATCTTCGCTTCCACGAATGGCATCTGCTATTTTTTTAAACCATGACATTTACAAATTTACATTTTTCTGTTTATTCAACCAATTAACTTGCTCAACTTACTTTCAATTCTGCTATTCTCAATTTCGCACTCCGAGCCCGTGGATTACGATCTATTTCAGCCTCATCGGCAATAATCACTTTGCTATTAATGGCTTTTAATGGCGATAATATGTTTCCGTAAAAATCTTTTTCAATTTTACCTTCAAAATTTCCACTGCGAATGAAATTTTTAACCAAACGATCTTCCAACGAATGATAAGTCAACACCACTAAGCGCCCTCCGGGATTCAGCACTTTCAGACTTTGTTCCAGCAGCGATTTCAAAACAGCCATTTCTTTATTCACCTCAATACGCAAAGCCTGAAAAACCCGCGCCATATCTTTTTTTTCCTTTTCGCGTCCAAAAAATGGTTTCAGCACTTCTATAAACGGAAAAATCCGGTCGAAAGGTGCATTAATTCGCGCATTTACAATTGTTTTTGCAATTTTACGTGAATTATGCAATTCGCCATACAAATAAAAAACATCTGCCAATTGTTCTTCGGAATAAGTATTCAACAAAACCG
This sequence comes from Paludibacter sp., assembly GCA_031292575.1. GTDB lineage: Bacteria > Bacteroidota > Bacteroidia > Bacteroidales > Paludibacteraceae > Paludibacter. The sequence continues at coordinate 80,070 of JARLGX010000010.1, read as the reverse complement.
CCGCAGTTAAAGGTGATCTCGTATTCATCCGCATATCCAAAGCTCCGTCAAAGCGGAAGGAGAAACCCCGTTCAGCCTCATCAAAATGGTGTGAAGAAACTCCCAGGTCAGCCAAAATCCCATCAACTTTTTCGATGTTATGATACCGAAGAAAGTTTGTCAAAAATCGAAAGTTACTACGGACAAAAATAAATCGGGGATCATTTAATAAATTCTTTACAGCATCCTCATCCTGATCAAATCCTAACAATTTTCCATTTTCCCCCAACCTTTTCAGTACTTCGCGTGAATGCCCTCCGCCTCCAAAAGTTACATCTACATAAACACCATTGGCTTTAATATTTAAGCCATCAATGGTTTCATTCAATAAAGCCGGAGTATGATAAACGGGAAGACCCCCATCCCCTAATGGGGAGTTGAAGTTACTTTCGTCTTGTATTTGTTTTTTTTTGATTTTCATTTAGTTGTATTGAAAAAAGGTGCTAATCTAATTCCCCTTCAGGGATTAGGGGTTGTTATGGGTTTCATCATCCTTTCTTTCAGCAAAGCTGCAAAATCAGCCGAAGACATTTTCACCTGTTCATATTTCGATTTGCTCCAAACGGCAAAACGATCAATCATTCCAACAAATAATACTTCAGCATTATCAATTCCTATTGCTTGCAAATTTCTTTTCGATATCAACACACGACCCTGTGAATCAACATCTAACCACTCAGCATCCGACACAAATTGCATCAATAAAAGTTGATCCACGTGATTCCATTCGTCTAATTTCGATTTAAAATCTTCAACTTTCTCATTCCACACATGCTCAGGAAAAATTATCAAACAATCATTCTCAGCATCCTTTCTCATCACAACACGTTCTTTCTCACCTTCGGGTAATAATTTTCGATAAGCTGAAGGAATAAAGATTCTTCCCTTTACATCGGCTTTTGCTTCGTATTTACCTATGAATGTTGACATAATATGTTGAGTTCAATTTTTCAACGGTAAAAGTATAGAATTAATTTCAAATTCCCCACTATTCCCCACAAAAAATTTATCAACAAGTTTTAATGCTCTTAATCTACATTTTAAACAAGTTATAAACAGTTTGTCAACACAAAATAATTTAGTCGAAACTCAGCCTACAACATTGATATTTAAATTATTAACAGCAAATACAGATAAAAAACTGTTCGTTATTTTATTGTGGGGAAAATATAAATTGAAATAGAAAAATATTTATAAAATTTCGACACGATAAAAACCATTCAATTCTATTAAAATAAAGCATTTTTCGTACATTTGCAGTTTAATGAAAACCCAAACAAAAGTATGGATACTAAAGAGATTTTCAAAATTGATATCGCCAAAGTTTTAAAGAACAAAGCTCCACGTACCAAAGTTCCTAAGTTTGTAGTAAACTATTTAAGACGTATAGTTCACGAAGAAGATTTGAATAATTTCTTTACGACATGCCCTGGTGTGAAAAATCTGGAATTCATTGAAGCTTCCTTTAAATATTTAAATATTACATCAACAGTAATTGGAAAAGAAAATCTACCAAGAGGAGGTAAATATATCTTTGCCGGAAATCATCCACTTGGAGGGCTGGATGGAATAACAACAGGTTATTTCATTGGTAAGGAATATGAGGGCAAAGTTCGTTTTTTCTCAAATGATATTTTAATGAATCTGGAACCTCTACGCGAAATGTTTGTCCCCGTCAATAAAGTTGGAGCTCAAAGCAAAGGACATGCAACTTCTATGCAAGAACTGTATGAATCCGAAAATCATCTCCTTACTTATCCCTCCGGTATGTGCTCCCGAAAAGTAAACGGAAAAATAACTGATTTGGAATGGAAGAAAAATTTCATATCTAAAGCCATTGAATACAAGCGCGATGTAATACCTGTTTATTTTGAAGGCAGAAATTCAAATTTCTTTTATAATCTGGCTAATTTACGTAAGTTTTTCGGAATTAAAATCAACATCGAGATGATGTATCTGGTAAACGAATTGTACAAACAAAGGGGGAAAAATTTCACCATAAAAATAGGAAAGCCCATTCCATGGCAAACATTTGATAAATCAAAGAGTCAAACAAAATGGGCTAATTGGGTGCGCGAAATTGTGTATTCCATGGCTTGATAAAATCTATCAATTTCTAAAAAATGAAAAACAACACAAAACAAGCTGTTAGAAAAGCTCAAGCCGAAGATATTGATATTATTCATAACATCTTAGACATGGAACCATTCAAGTATAACGATGAAGTTCCTTACGACAGATTGTGGTTGGAACAACTGGTGTTAAATGACCGCTGCCTGACACTCGTTTACGAAAGCGAGGGAAAAATAAAAGGGTTTATAAGCGGAGAAAAAATGGTGAGTGGTGCCATCATGATTTGGTTTTGTGCCGTAAAAAAGGAATTCCAAAACAGTATTATCGGCGTAAAACTTTATAAAGAATTTGAAAGAGTATGCTGCGAAACCGGTGTGACAGCTATTCTCGCTTACGGCTACAAAACTTCTGCCGGTATGCTCGACCGGCTCCATTTTTATTCAAACGACACAACTTACCGCGAATTTTATAAACCGCTCGTGGATTGGTAAGGTGTTAATCAATGTTCTGCGAAACTGTCTGAACCACGAATCTATCAGATTAAATGATTTAGCAAGTTTCGGAGCATCCGTTTTACCTGATTAAACCGCTTAATCCAGGTTTCTACAATCACCATCCGTTACCGTACGAATTCTATCGTGTGGTATTTTTTACACCAATCAATAACATCAAAACAATATCTTAATCAGTTGCACACCACGCTAATATAATCGCGCTGGAGTAATGAATTTGAAAATAAACTAAACATCAAATAATTTGTTTTAAGTTTCAAGAAGTATCAAAATCATGAAACAATGAATAAAGTACTATAATATCCACAAAACAAATTCTTTCGAATTATCAGATTCTTCTTTTAAAATTAAATCAGGGTTTTATTTTCTCCTTTAAATTTCATTTTTTGATTATACATAATTATGAAACAAGCATTTAAACATGCATTTAAACCAAAGCCCATGTTCATTGCGAGTTCCATGCGACAACTAATTAACAAATAAAACGAACGCATGAAAAAAGGAATTGAAGAAATAGTCAAATCACTGCTAAGTTCAGCCGGAGTGATTATCAATGGACCGGGTGATGCTGATATCCAAATCAAAAACAACGATTTTTACAAAAGAGTACTTCGCGACGGTTCACTTGGATTAGGAGAATCCTACATGGATGGATGGTGGGAAGTAAAGAAGCTTGATGAATTAATTTATCGCATTCTTAATTCTTCCCTGGAAGATAAAGTAAAATCAGTGAACACTTTTGTTCAACTGTTAGGGGTTTTACTGCTTAATCCCGGAAAAAAATCCAAAGCTTTTGAAATAGGCGAAAGACATTACGACCTTGGAAATGATATGTTTCAGAAAATGTTGGATAAAAGAATGGTTTATTCGTGCGGTTACTGGAAAGATGCCCAAAATTTGAATGAATCCCAGGAAGCTAAACTCGATTTAATTTGTCGAAAACTCAACCTGAAATCAGGAATGAAAGTGTTGGATATTGGATGTGGGTGGGGAGGATTTTGCAGATATGCTGCCGAAAATTATGGTGTTGAGGTTTTAGGAGTTACCGTATCCAAAGAACAAGTTGACTATGCTTCAGAATATTGCAAAGGATTAAATGTAAAAATAAATCTGCTCGATTATAGGGATTTAAACTCGCTGAAAACAGCTGAAAACGATCTGCTTTTCGATCGTATAGTTTCTGTAGGAATGTTTGAACATGTAGGTTTTAAAAATTATAAAACTTACATGACTGTTGTACGCCAGCACCTGAAAGAAGATGGGTTATTTTTGCTTCACACCATTGGAAGCAATAAATCGGTAAAGGCAAATGAACCCTGGAGTGAAAAATACATTTTTCCAAACTCGCATCTTCCTTCAATTAAGCAAATTGGCGGAGCTATCGAAAATCTTTTTGTTATGGAAGATTGGCATAACTTTGGTGCATACTACGACAAAACACTTATGGCTTGGTTCGAAAATTTTGATCGCAATTGGGATGAGTTACGCTCCAACTATGATGACCGCTTTTACAGGATGTGGAAATATTATTTGCTTAGCAGCGCGGGTTCTTTTCGTGCACGGAATGTACAACTCTGGCAAATTGTGTTATCAAAGAAAGGAGTTCACACCGGTTATCAATCATTCCGATAGTTCTAAACCGATACACCAATCATCGGGAATCAGCGTATACCCACTGAAGATAGTAATTGTTATCCCAACAACCAGCACCACCATTTTCTCTTTTAATGTATCTGTCCAGCGAGACAGGGGAATGATCGATTTTGAACGGTTATAAATCCAGCAATCCTTCCGGCAACCGGACGTAAATAATTTTCTTGTCGTGGTCAATTTCCTCTATATATTCTTCGCCGGCCGGAATCAACAATTCGTCATCCTTAGTTGGAATAACAAAAAGCACATTATCAGTAGTTTGATCTACTTCCGAAATTATGCCCAACAACCCTTTTTCGGCATCAACCAGACTGAATCCCGCAAAATAATCCAGTTCAATTTCTGCATCTTCCACTTTTTCTAAAAATTTCTTAGGCAAATAAATAGTCAACCCATAGAATTCACGGGCTTGCTCTTCAGTTGCTATCCCGTCTAACTTTAAAAGTCCTGTGGTACTGCCTTTAAACCGATATTCATCTACAAAAAACGGCACTAAAATTCCCTGGATTTCAAAAATAAAAAATGGAACTTCTTCCCTATCGAAAATATCGGAGGTAAATGAAAAGGACATTTCACCATTTACGCCGTGCGGTTTATTAATTTGCCCAATAGGGAAAACGGAAGATTTTGAAATCATAGTCGAAAAGGCATAATTTAAAATATAAAAATTGCCAATCTTCCAACAACAATTGGCAGATTGGCACATTATTCTATTGGCACATTATTCTAAAACAGTTACCCAGCCATGCGTATCAGGTTCGTCACCGTATTGAATGCCACGTAGTTTATGATAAAGCTTATCACAAACCGGACCTGGTTTGCCATCGTGAGAAAAAATATACGAAATTTTTTCATCATAATCGTCGATCCGTTCTATCGGGCTAATAACAGCAGCCGTTCCACATGCTCCGGCTTCTTCAAATGTAGAAAGTTCTTCCACCGGAACTGCACGCTGTTCTACTTTCAACCCTAAGTCCTGAGCCAAAGTCATCAAGCTTTTGTTAGTAATTGAAGGGAGGATTGATGTTGATTTTGGTGTAACATAGGTATTATTTTTAATCCCAAAAAAGTTTGCTGCACCACATTCGTCAATATATTTCTTTTCCTGGGCATCGAGATAAAATACATTTGAATAACCCAATTGATGTGCCCGTTCACCTGCAACCAAACTGGCTGCGTAATTTCCGCCAACTTTGTATTTTCCCATTCCGAGTGGAGCTGAACGATCGTACTCACGCATAATAACAAATGGTGTGGTTTGGAAACCTCCTTTAAAATATGGTCCAACAGGAGTTACGAATACAATAAACATGTATTCAGTGGCTGGTTTTACTCCAACTTGCGCACCTGTTCCAAATAAAAATGGACGAATATATAACGAAGCACCCGACTCGTAAGGAGGGATAAAACGTTCATTCATTTTTACGGCTTTAATTACCGCTTCTTCAAACTTTTCGACAGGAAGTTGTGCCATCAATGTGCCGGCACAGGAATCCTGCATACGTAAAGCGTTATCACGCATCCGGAAAATACGTATCTTCCCATCCTTGCCGCGAAATGCTTTTAATCCTTCGAATACTTCCTGACCATAATGAATGCTGGTAGCAGCCATGTGCATTGTCATATACTCGCTATCGTGTATTTCTAAATTACCCCAAGTACCATTACTAAACGTACAACGGATATTGTAATCGGTTTTCATATAACCAAAACCCAGGTTTGCCCAATCTATATTTTCCATACTAATATAATTACCAATTATTTAATTTCCAATTATTAATTGACTCTCATTCCCCATATTAAAAAGCAAATCAATTATACTCAAATTTGGCTGAAAACCAAAGCGTTGCTCAAAAACCTGATAATATGATTTAATGTCCCCTGCCCGATTCTCTTTTTTCGGATGAATACTTTCACGTAAATCAAGCACATCATCTTCCCATTTTGCTTTGTATATTTCAGTATATTTGATTTTTATTTGCAATTCAAGGAGTTCCAACATTTTTAACTGAATTTCCGAATTAAAATCCCAAAGAAAAGTCCATTTCTTTTCGAAAAAAGGCAATAAATCATCTTTGAAATATTCAAAAAAAGGAGATGAATTGTATGCAGAAACAATCGATCGCCAATGATGAATTTGCCAATCATTATGTCCAGAGATTCTTACATCACGCGTTAAAACTTTCTCATTCCCTGATTTCTCCACCGGAATACTCAATACCATTGCCCCATTTGCCGCTGCAATGTGACAACGATTTCTATATGTTTGCTTAACGTAATAATCGCAATGTTCAAGATAAACTGTTTTTGCTTGTGCCATTGCCGAATAATATTCTACCGGAGCAAGATACGCCGAAGTCAAACAAATTTCTGTCATCTTTACTACCGGCTATAATTATCTTTCGGCATTTTTAAAGAATCTGTTCCAACGGATTTTTCCACTAAACCAGCCTTTGTCTTTATCCAACGATAACCAAACCAGCACCGGACGACCAACAATATGATCTTCGGGCACAAAACCCCAATAACGCGAATCGGCTGAATTATGACGATTGTCACCCATCATCCAGTAATAATCCATCTTGAAAGTATATGTTTTTGCCGGTTTATCGTTGATAAAATATTCATTGCCTTTCACTTCAAATTTATTATGCTCGTAAACCCTGATAATACGTTCATATATTGGCAAATTATAAGCGTTTAGTATAAGCGATGTGCCTTTTTTAGGAATCCAAATAGGACCGTAATTATCACGCGTCCAACGCTTATGACCTCCAAGTGGAAATACATCAAAACTATTAGATTGCTCTATCTTAATTTTAGTAACCCCTGCAACTTTTTGAATTTTATTATAAGAATCTTCAGTCAAAGGGAAATGGTAAATCGGGAATTTAGGATCAAATCCCGAATCAACAATCTCGTAGTGAGCCTGGTCCGTTGACTGTTGATCTGGCTGAGGATCAGTTATTAGGGCACGGTCATCAACACTTATATTTAGCTTATCCAACAAATCTGCTGAAAGTCGTGTACCATCAGTCTGTACATAATAATTAAATTGTAAGCCGGGGATTTTCTTTTGCGCCTTACCGTTTACATACACCTGATTATCTTTTATCTGAAGCCAATCTCCTGGCAATCCCACACAGCGTTTCACAAAGTTTTCGCGGCGATCGACAGGTCGATAAACAATATCACCAAAAATATCTTTCCGGCTATTTACAACATCTCTTCCCAGTTGATAACAGGAAGTATAATAATCCGGATTCGTAACTTTTAATGCTACAGTATCACCGGTTGGAAAATTAAATACCACAATATCATCATGTTTAACTGTATCAAAACCTTTTAAACGATGATAATCCCACTGTGGATGTTCTATGTAGGATTTACAATTCAACATGGGAAAAGTATGTTGAACCAAAGGGAACGAAAGTGGAGTATTCGGGATCCTCGGTCCATAACTTGCTTTGCTTACAAACAGAAAATCGCCTACCAACAAGCTCTTTTCGAGCGATGAGCTTGGTATCTGATAATTTTGAAACAAAAAAGTATTGATAAAGTATACGGCTATCAAGGCAAACAAGATGGCATCTACCCAGCCCATTAAACCCAACAAGGCTTTATTTTTAGTTTTTTTCCACCAAGTCCAAGGAATATAATGAGTTATAAAGGCATCAAATACTACAGGCAAACCCAAAAGCCACCAATAATTACCAACCCATGCGATAAACAAAATGTAAATTAAACTCCACACGACAGCTTTAATCCATTGTTTAACTGGATGTTGAAAACGCGATGTTTGATTTTCTGAATTCATATTATTTTTTCTTATGTGTTTTGTTCTAAAATTTAAGCATGTCATTCATGTCTAAAAACCCTTTTTTGCCGGCAGTAAATTCAGCAGCCAAAACTGCCCCCAACGCCAAACCTTCACGACTTTTGGTATTATGGGTTATTTCAATAAAATCCACTTCCGATTCATAACGTATAGTATGAATTCCGGGAACTTGTCCCTCACGAATGGACTTAATAGCCATTTCATTCGATTTTGTTTCGATTTCTTTTACCCAAACGTTTTTTCTATCCAGTTTCTCCAAAATTTCATCAGCCAATGTTATTGCAGTTCCGCTCGGAGCATCTAGTTTTTGAGTATGATGAACCTCAGTCATTTCCACATTATAATTTGGAAATTGATTCATAATAGTTGCCAAATATTTATTTACAGCCATAAAGATATTTACACCCAAACTAAAATTGGATGACCAGAAAAGCGTTTTTCCGCCTTCTTCGATTTCTTTTTTTAATGCAGGCAGCTCTTCAGTCCAACCTGTGGTGCCAGAAACCACCGAAACACCAGATGCAAAAGCCCGTCGATAATTACTCAGAGCCACTCGGGGCGCTGTAAATTCAATAGCCACGTCGGCGCTTTTAAATGCAGCAGAATCAAAATCATCCAAGTTATCAACATCAATCACCGACACAATTTCATGTCCGCGTTCGCGAGCTATTCGTTCAATGGTTTTACCCATTTTTCCATATCCTATTAATGCTATTTTCATTAAATCACAAGTTACAAGTCACTATCCCACAAGTATAAAAACATACAAGAGTTAGTAACTTCATTATTTTATTTCAAACATTCAAAACCATCAATTCACTTTCAAATTGACACATTTTCAAATTAATATTGTCCACTTCCAAGCAAAACTAAAGTGCAAGCCTCTTCAATATGGATATCGTTGTGAATCAAAATTTCTTCAAATTCCGGATTTTCAGTTCCGGGATTAAAAATAACGCGTCTTGGATTTAGGGATACGATATAATCATAATATTCCGGCTGAAACTTATCCGAAATATACATAGTTACGGTATCAATATCTTCAAACTGTTTCTTCTCTGTATCAATGGTTCTTCCAAAAATAACATCCGGACGTTTTCCAATCAACTCTATATCATACCCGTGAGCCAATAATCGCTCTGCTGCAAGGTACGAGTAACGTTCGGTATTACTACTAGCACCTATTATCAATGTTTTAGCCATATTTTTAAGATTATAAATTATTTTCAGCCTTCTCTAAACCAATCAAAACACTCAAATATTTCTTCTTTCGTAGCAGTTTGATTGATTCTGATCTCACCTATATTAGCCAATAAAGTAAAATTTATTTCTTTGGAATCATTCTTTTTATCGTGCGTCATTAGCTCAAAAAGCGATTCGTAATCGTTACAACTAAACTCAAACGTTCCGTAATACTCTTTTGTTAAGTATTTTAGCCTAAGTAATTCTTCTTTCGGAAAATTGAGTTTTACAAACGACAAATACAGTTCGCAAAGCAAACCCCACATTACAGCATATCCATGCAAAGCAGGTTTATCTGTTTTATACGACCAACTCTCAAAAGCATGGCCAAAAGTATGTCCCAGATTCAATGCTTTTCTGATGTTAGCTTCGAAAGGATCAGCTTCTACTACACGTTCTTTAATTCTAATGCTTCTTTCAAGTATTGATTTTAAAATTTCAAAATTAATGCTTTCCAAATCAAATTTCAATATACTTTCCCATTCTACATAAGTATCTATTAGAGCATGTTTTACCATTTCGGCATATCCGGAACGAAGGTTCTTATCATCCAATGTTTTGAAAAAATCAATATTAATCAAAACCGTTTCAGCAGGGGCAAAAACTCCAATTTCGTTTTTCAAACCCATAAAGTTGATACCCGTTTTCCCTCCGGTAGCAGCATCAACAGCTCCAAGCAGTGTAGTTGAAACATTGATATATCGCATTCCGCGTTTAAAAGTTGATGCTGTAAAACCCCCAATATCAGTAATCATGCCTCCGCCTAAATTAATCATCAGCGATTTACGGTTTGCACCATTTTCGCTTAGATATTTCCATATTTCAACGGCAGAATCTACATTTTTATTTTCATCGCCAAAAGGAATGCAAATCACATGACAACCTTTTAATTTCACAGATTTTGCTGCTATTGGCAAGCAATATTGCCTTGTATTTCCGTCGGTTAATACAAAAATGCTTTCAGCGGTTTGATTTCCTATCGCTTGATCAAGTTCAGCAATAAAATCATTACATATCTTTGTAATCGAATGACTCATCGTTTGGGTTTTAGCTCACAAAGATACTTTATTCTTTAAAATTAGCAGTCAAAAATGACTGGAAACTATGCGATTTTTTTCTTACTTAATAATTTAAAAACATTTTTTCTTTTTAAAGTCCTCTAATCTTTTCTATTTTGATGTAAATGAAGATGTTTCAAGGCGTAAATTTACAAATCGCGGACTTTTAGAATGCCTAACAAATTTAAAATTTAATTTTCTTGTTTTAAATTTATTTGTTTGATAATTATAAACCTAGTATCTTTGTTTAGATAATATATAATAACAATATTACTAACATTAAAAAGAAAGAATTATGAAAAAGTATTTAATTGGTACAGTGGCAATTATTTTCATGTTCAGCGTTTCAGCCATGGCGCAGACATCAATTTTAAGCAAAGCAAAAGCAGCTACCGCCAAAGTTGGGGATAAGGTTTCCTCTGCTCAGCTTAGAGCTGATCAACTGGCAAAACAGCTGAAACTAACTGATGACCAAAAGGCAAAAGTTACAACCCTTTTCACAAATCAGGATGCTTCGGTTGCAAAGCTTAAATCGGAAGTTCCTGTTGGCAGCCAGGCTTATAAAACAAAATTAGAAGCATTGACAAAATCGCAAGATTCAGAATTAAAAAACATTATTGGCGCAGAGAAATTTGAAAAGTACAAAAATACTCTTTCAAACGGACAACAAGAGATTAAAGATAAAGTTACCAAAATTAAAGCTTCAGGTTTAAATATCTTAAAATAAATAATAAAAGGGCGTAAACCACCTTTAAACTTGCTAAAAGCTCCCAAGTTTCAAATGAAATTTGGGAGCCTTTATTTTTATATAAATACATTCTTTTTCATTTTATACAAATTTCGTAATTCATTGCGTCTTAGTTAATAAACACAAATATAGAGCTTTGCAATTAAACTTGCGAATACTAATAAAGTCAAAACAACAAATTACAAAAAACAACAATAGTATTCACATTAAAAAAATTACAGTATGAAAAAGTATGGAATGTTAGCTTTAGCTACAATTTTGATGTTCAGTATGACAGTTATGGCACAAAATTCAAATCCGCCCCAAAGACCCAACGGTGAAAGAGGTAAATTCAAACAGGCTGAAAGAATCATGGTTTCTCCCGAAAAAAGAGCTGAAAGAATTGCTAAAGAGTTGGGATTAACCGATGCACAAAAGGCAGATGTGCAAGCTTTATTTGAAAAACAATTTGAGAAACGTCATCTTGAAATGGAAAAGGTTGAAAAAATGAGAGAAGAAATGAAAACAAAAATGTTAGCTGAACGTAAAGCAAATGATGAAGATTTAGCAAAAATCATCGGTCAGGAAAATTTTCAGAAACTTCAATCAATGCGTGCTGAACAAATGCAAAAAATGAAAGAAAGAAGAGAAAACAAAATGAGAAACTCAACTGAAAACATGCCTAAAAACAATTGATCTGTAATCCTTTTGAATCTCTCTTAAACAAATAAATCCCGCAATTCAATGAAATTGCGGGATTTATTTGTTAATTAAAAATACTATTGTTTCATAATTTCTTGTTGATGACGAACCGATTCTTCGTGAATAGCCACAAGAATCGTCTTCATAAATTCGCCATCCATACCCATTTCTTCTGCCTGCGAAATTCTGTTTTTTAATATCTCATCATATCGCTGCTCTTGCAATATAGGCATGTTATGTTCCTTTTTATAAACACCTATTTCATTTGAAATACGCATGCGGCGAGCTAATAATTCTAATAAACTGTTGTCAAGCTCATCTATTTGACGGCGCAAGGCAGTTAGGCTTTCGGTTGATTGTGTCATGTCACGAATCACAAGTGTACTCAAAATTAAATCGAGCACATCAGGTGTAATTTGTTGAGCTGCATCACTCCACGCCTTATCCGGTTGACAATGGGATTCAATAATAAGTCCATCAAAATTCAAATCCATTGCTTGTTGACAAAGTGGTGCAATTAACTCTCGTTTTCCTCCAATATGGCTTGGGTCGCAAATTATAGGTAAATTAGGCATTTGACGATGCAATTCTATTGGAATGTGCCATTGTGGTAAATTGCGGTATATTTTTTTATCGAACGTACTGAAACCACGATGAATAGCTCCTATGCGACGAATACCTGCATTATAAATACGTTCGATGGCGCCAATCCACAAATCCAAATCGGGATTCACTGGGTTTTTAATGAGCACCGGAATATCAATGCCTTCCAATGCATCGGCAATTTCCTGCACTGCAAATGGGTTAGCTGAAGTACGTGCTCCAATCCAAAGAATATCTACGCCATTTGCCAAACATTCTCTTACATGTTTTGCAGTGGCAACTTCAACTGCTGTGTACATACCTAATTCCGACTGAACACGTTTAAGCCAGGGCAAACCTTCAGCTCCAATACCTTCGAAACCACCTGGTTTTGTGCGGGGTTTCCAGATTCCTGCACGAAAAATTTTAATGCCACGGGCAGATAATCCGCGAGCAGTTTCCATAACTTGTTTTTCTGTTTCCGCACTACAAGGTCCGGCTATCACGAGTGGACGCTTTGCATCGACTCCGGGTAATAAAATTGATTCGAGTTCCATAATTCTTCAATGAATAGTCATTAGTGAACAATTATCAGTCACTAAAACTGTTATTTTTATTATTTTATTTAATACTTTGATTGAACTTTAATTAAGCGTAAAATCACCTTTTTACTGCTGACTGATAATTGGTAACTGTTTCACTCTCTCCAACGCTTCGGCAAGCATTTTATCATTTGCACAAAGTGAAAGTCGCACGTACCTATTTCCTTTATCTCCAAATATAAAGCCCGGTGTAATAAATACTTTGGATTCGTACAACACTTTGTCGGCAAGTTCTCCGCTGTGGTTATAACTGTCTGGAATCTTTCCCCATAAGAACATTCCAACCTGACTTTCGTCGAAAGTACAACCCAGTGTTTTCAAAATTTCTTCTGCTAAAAACCGGCGGTTTTTGTATAGATTTATATTCATTTCGCGATGCCATTCCTCCGAATTGTTTAGAGCAGCAATGGCTGCTACTTGCATAGGTTTGAACTGACCACTGTCGATATTACTTTTCACTTTCAGAACCCATTGTACAAATTGTGCATTCGATGCCAACATTCCCATACGCCAACCGGGCATATTATGCGATTTACTCATCGAATTCAATTCTATACAAATATCTTTTGCACCTTCCACCTGAAGAATGCTCAGTCTGTTTTCGTTCAAAATAAAGCTATAAGGATTGTCGTTACAAATAACGATACCGTGTTTTTTCCCAAATGCCACCAGTTTTTTGAACAACTCGGGTGTGGCGCTTGCTCCGGTAGGCATATTTGGATAATTGACCCACATAAGTTTAACGCTACTTAAATCCATTTGTTCAAGTGCATCGAAATCGGGTTGCCAATTGTTATTTTCGTCCAAATCATAGGTCAAAACCTTTGCTTGAACCAAATTACTGACCGAAGAATAAGTTGGATAACCCGGATTTGGAACTAATACACCATCCCCCGGATTAAGAAACGCCAGCGAAATATGTAAAATTCCTTCTTTTGAGCCAATAAGTGGTTGAATTTCATTCGAGGGATTAAGCGCCACATCAAACCATTTTTTATACCAATCGGCAAATGCGTTGCGCAATTCGGGAATTCCCACGTAAGGTTGATATCCGTGTGCATTAGCTTCTGCTGCCGATCTGCAAAGGGCTTCGACTGTTTCTTTCGACGGAGGCAAATCAGGGCTTCCAATTCCCAAACTAATCACATTCATGCCTTTGGCATTCATATCAGCAACTTCTTTCAGTTTTGTTGAAAAATAATATTCGCTTATTGAACTCAGGCGTTCGGCTGGTATAATAGCTTTCATAAAAGTTTTTTGTTGATCGTTTTATTTTAAATTAAATATTTGGTGTTATCCCTTCGGGATATTCTCCAAGTGTTTTCAACTCATGAATCAAAGGTTTAATGGCAACCAGCGATTGTTTGTACCGTTCAAGGTCATCGAATTTAAAGTCAACATAAAATTGATATTCCCATTCACGACCAATTATAGGCAACGATTGAATTTTTGTCAGATTAATTCCATAAAACGAGAAAACCGATAACACTTTGGCCAGGCTACCTTCAGCATGTGGCAAGGTAAATACAATGGAAGCTTTATTGATAATATCGTTTTTCTGAATTTCATCAACCATCCACGAATTACCAAAAATAAGAAAACGGGTAAAATTATGTTTGTTTGTCTCAATGCCACTTGCCAAAATATTTAATCCATATATTTCAGCTGCCCGTTCGCTACAAATAGCGGCACTTCCCAACGAGCTGTTTTTAGCAATATCGCGTGCTGCAAGTGCCGTATCATCATGCTCTACCACTTTTATCCCGGGCAATGTTTCAAGAAAATTAGTACATTGCATCAAGGCAATCGGGTGCGATTGTACTTCTTTGATATCGTGAATTGTTTGTCCGGGCAAAGCCGCAAAACAATGTTCAATGCGCAATTTATATTCTCCGGCTATGTGAAGTTTATGTTCCTTGAGTAACTCGTAATTTGGCAATAAGCTTCCGGCAATAGTATTTTCAATAGCCATTATTCCAATAACATTTGAGTCCTTTTTTATGGTTGAAAAAATATCATTAAAAGTGATACATGGAATAATTTCAACTTCTTCACCTGCAAAAAAATTCTCGGCGGCTATGCCGTGGTATGCTCCATTTCCTCCTTGAATAGCTACTCGTTTCATAATTTGTTGTACTTTTTGGTCAATAAAAAAAATCCTGCTCATTTTTCGAGCAGGATTTTCATGTATTATCTATTATTATAGTTTTGTTTTTTACATAAAGGCTATCCTGCTCTCACCTACTAAAGTAAAAGTAAAAATAAAAATATGTAAAAAATCGATTTACCATGATTGTTGTCTTTTCTATTTTAGACGCTGCAAAAGTAATATAATTTCTATAAATAAAACCAGATTGCCATGAAAAAGTTCAAAAAAATTTCAATTTATCAAAAATGATTGGTTCTAAAACCTCAAATTAAATCCAGCATTAAAATTAATCCCCGGCATGGGATAACCGTAGTTTATCTGATATTGATTGTTTAGCAGGTTATCTGCAGCCAGAAATAATTCGATATGTTTCATTGGTTTAGCAGTAATCCGTGCATTCACCAAAGTATAGTTCTGAGTTACTGCCGGCTGTACGGAAGTATATAATCTATCAATGTCTTGAAGCGAGAGATGAAAACCCCAGATTTGATAATTGTAATTAGCTCCAACATTAAACTGCTGGCGTGGTGCAGCAATTACAACTTTATTCATATCGAGGTAGCTGTAATTAGCATTAAAATAGAGATTCTTGTCGACACTGTATCGTGCTGAAAATTCAATACCCTGATTGCTGAATGTACCTACATTTTCTCGCGTTGCAGAATAACCCATTCCTACAACTTGTATCATATTGCTACCATTGGCTTTATAAGCAGTCAATTCCAAATTCAACCTGCTATTTAGCAACGATTGCAACCAACTTATTTCATAGTTCACCATACTTTCGGGTTGTAAACTGGGATTGGGAGCATATAAATATAATTCCATGATGGTAGGACTACGATAACCTTTGGATACTGAAGCTTTAAAGGTCGTTTCATCGGATAGATTATAGGTTAATCCTCCCAGTGGAACAAGTACATTGCCAAACTTGGAATTGTTTTCGAGTCTTAAACCGGCGCTCACAGTCATTTTGTCGAATAATTTTTGTTGAGCATAGGCATAAACGGCCAATTCGTTTACGGTAATCAACGAATCATGTTTAAATCCCTGATTGGATATACCGCCATATTGTTTTAAATCCGAGCCTACTGTAATATTAGTATTTGTTGCTAATTTAAAAGTTTGAAACAGCATTATCCCACTATTTCTATCGGTAGAATGAAATTTCCCGCTGACCGGATCGTACGTATTGTGTGTTCCAAAGTTATGATAGAATTTAAAACCGCCTTCGGCATTATTGAATTTATCATCGATTGACAGCGATGTTTTTCCGCGAGAAATATCAATACTAAAAGGTACCGGTGGTTGATTTACCGGACCATTATCGTTAGCATTATACTTTGCAAGGCTAAAATCAGCAGTAATGTCGAAATGTTTATCCAATTCATATCCCACTTTCACATAGCCGTTGTCGATATGAAAATCAGTGTTAGCACGAATTCCATCAGTCTGATCGTGATTTAAGGATGCAAAAAGACTTAGTTTATCCTTTCTAAATCCAATGTTTCCATCGTATTTCTGGGTATTGTAAGAACCATAAGATGCACCAAGATTTATTTTAAATCCATCTTCATGTTGTTTCTTTGTAATGATATTAATTACGCCGGCCATGGCGTTAGAACCATACAATATGGAAGCCGGACCGCGAATTATTTCCACTTTCTCTACGTCCGAAGCCACATAAGCATCGGCAAGTGGATGTCCGAAAATTCCCTGATATTGAGGATTTCCATCAATCAACATTAAAACATCCGTATTGGGCGAGCTGCTAACGCCCCGCATGGTAATAGAACCGGCACCGGTATTTGAAACGCCAAAGCCCAATATATTTCGTTGGGTTACAAAAATACCGGGGACATAATCATTCAGAGCAGGGAGGATATTAGTTTCACCACTATTTTCGATGTCCTGTTTAGAAATTTGCGAAACTGACAATGGAACTATTTTTCGGGAAATATCAATTTTTGAACCTGTAACAATAATATCATCGAGTTTGACGCTATCCTTTTTGGTTGTTTGAGAATAACTTAATTGGATTAGAAAGAATGCTGACAAGAAAAGAATAAAATTCTTTTTGTTTGTTGGAAAGTCTTTAAACATGAGGTTTTGAATTATACTTTAAATTAAAAAACAGGCTGCAAAAATACCCAAATTATATTACTAAGCAAGAATTAAAATCGAATTCAACTCTACTTTCCTACTTGAATGTAGTTTTTATGCAAATACCACATATTATTTTTGTCATTTTAATATAAAACCGAAATCTTATTGTAGTTTATTATTACAAAATGATTTGCATTAAGGCATTTATTTTGTAATTTTGCGTCCTTAATAAAAAAAATCTATCAAAATGAATAAAATTATCAGTAAGGAGTATTTCTCGGCAAACGTTATTAAGTTTGAGGTGGAAGCTCCGTTAATTGCCAAATCAAGAAAAGCCGGTCACTTTGTAATGGTGAAAGTGGGATTGAAAGGCGAGCGCATTCCATTAACTATTGCAGATGCCGATTTGCAAAAAGGAACTATAACCCTTGTTGTGCAAAAAATGGGTGTTTCATCCACCAAACTTTGCGCCCTGGAAGTTGGCGATTACATTACTGATATGGTAGGACCACTGGGAAGAGCTACTCATATTGAAAAATTCGGAACGGTAGTTTGTGCCTGCGGAGGCGTTGGAACCGCTCCCATGATGCCAATTGTAGCTGCATTGAAAGCCGCCGGCAATAAAGTTATCACGGTGCTGGCTGCCCGCTCAAAAGATTTAATTATTCTCGAAGATCAAATGCGGGTTAACTCCGACGAAGTAATTGTAATGACCGACGATGGTTCGTATGGCACAAAAGGATTGGTAACAAACGGAATAGAGTCGGTTATAAATCGTGAGAAAGTTGATTTGTGCGTAACCATTGGCCCGGCTATCATGATGAAATTTGTGAGCATGCTTACAAAAAAATACGAAGTACCAACACTTGCTTCCCTAAACACCATTATGGTTGATGGAACCGGAATGTGCGGAGCATGTCGAGTTAGCGTGGGTGGAAAAACCAAATTTGTTTGCGTTGACGGTCCTGAATTCGATGCACACTTAGTCGATTTCGATGAAATGCTGATGCGTCTTGGTGGATACAGAGACATTGAACGGGAAGAAATGGCAAATTTCAGTAAACAATGATCAGTAAACAGTGATCAACAAACTGCATGCGATATGAAAGATAGTATTGTCTACAATAAAGCTTATTCTTTTGCAATTCGGATAGTCAAAGCATTCCAATTTTTACAAACAGAAAAGAAAGAGTTTATATTATCCAAACAATTATTATGCAGTGGAACTTCCATAGGAGCAAACATAGCTGAAGCAATCGGGGCAATTTCGAAAAGAGATTTTTCATCAAAAATAAGCATTGCTTATAAAGAATCGCTGGAAACAAAATACTGGCTTTCATTGCTGAAAGATACTGATTATATTAATGAGACTTCTTTTCTGTCAATGCATACTGAAGTTGACGAAATTTCGAAAATACTTTTTTCTATTTAAAAAAACTACAAGAATAAACAAACAACTAACAACAATAAACAGTGAACAGTTATCAGTTAACAGTAAACAGCAATGACTGATCACTGTTTACTGTTAACTGATAACTGTTACTGATAACTGAAAAAATATTATGAATCATAGTGAAGAAAGAGCCCAAGCCTGGCGTGAAGTATTACGCAAAGGAATGAAAGCCAAAGAACGTACCGATATCCCTCGTGTTCACATGCCTGAGCTCGATGCTGAATACCGCAGCCATAGCCGACTGGAAGAAGTAAACCTGGGACTTACTGCCGAAATGGCTATGCAGGAAGCCAAACGCTGCCTCGACTGTGCCAACCCCACCTGTATGCTAGGTTGCCCAGTGGGAATTGATATTCCGCGTTTTGTAAAAAACATTGAACGTGGCGAATTTTTGGAAGCAGCCAAAGCATTGAAAGAAACCTCTGCCCTACCCGCTGTTTGCGGACGCGTTTGTCCTCAAGAGAAACAGTGCGAAAGTCAATGTATCCATTTAAAAATGAAAAAAGAAGCAGTTGCTGTAGGACATTTAGAACGCTTTGCGGCCGACTACGAACGCGAAAGCGGGAATATATCCGTACCAACAGTTGCTCCTGCGAATAATATAAAAATTGCAGCCGTTGGCTCCGGTCCTGCCGGATTGGCTTTTGCAGGCGATATGGCAAAACTGGGTTATGAAGTTGTGGTTTTTGAAGCTTTACACGAAATTGGCGGCGTATTGAAATATGGTATTCCTGAGTTTCGTTTGCCGAATGACATCGTGGATGTAGAAATCCAAAACCTGCAAGCAATGGGTGTTCATTTTGTAACCAACTGCGTGGTAGGTAAAACTATTTCCATAAAAGATTTGGAAGATGATGGTTTCAAAGGAATTTTTGTTGCCAGTGGAGCCGGTCTTCCCCGTTTTATGAACATCAAAGGTGAAAATTTAGTTGGCGTAATGTCATCCAACGAATATTTGACCCGCGTAAACCTAATGGATGCCGCCAATCCCGATTCGGACACTCCAGTGTTTAAAGGCAAAAAAGTGGCTGTGATTGGTGGTGGCAATACTGCCATGGACTCGGTTCGTACAGCTCGCCGCCTTGGTGCCGAACGCGCAATAATTGTTTATCGCCGTTCGGAGGAAGAAATGCCTGCTCGTCTCGAAGAAGTAAAACATGCCAAGGAAGAAGGCATTGACTTTATGACTTTGCACAACCCAATCGAATATATTGGCAATGAACAAGGACGTGTTACTCACATGTTGCTTCAAGTGATGAAACTTGGAGAACCTGATGCATCAGGCCGTCGGTCGCCGGTTGAAATACCGGGAAAAACAGAATTGATTGAAGTTGACGAAGTAGTAGTAAGTGTGGGTGTTTCGCCAAATCCGCTGATCCCACAGTCGGTAGAAGGACTGGAAGTAACCAAATGGGGAACTGTAGTGGTGAATAATGACACCATGCAATCGGCCGTGCCAATTATTTTTGCCGGAGGCGATATTGTACGTGGTGGCGCAACAGTTATTCTGGCCATGGGCGACGGACGCAAAGCAGCCGCAGCTATGGACGAATGGATTAAAAAATAGTATTGACAGGAAGAAGTCCCGCCAAATTGGGATATTTATTTTCACTGCCAAAGACAATCAAAAAATGCGCTTTCCGGAAAATTCGGAAAGCGCATTTTTATTATTGTTACTATCTATGCTCCCAACGACCTCAAGGCATAAAACACCAAAATAGCCGGCCAAACTAAGGCTTTGAGAATGGCAAGCACGCCTAACCAGAACGAAGTAGCCTGATAAAGAAAATAAACAGCTGCGCCAATAACGCCTAAACCATACACTGCACCGCCCGAGGCTGTAGACTGATGATAATGATGATTTCTGTCTTTAGAAATGTAGTCTTTTTCGTCGTTCATAATATTATCGTATTAGAGATGAATTTATTTCCGAAACCTTAAAACGAAAACGCTGCGCCCACCATCACATTCGCACCCTGAACATCGTAGCCGTAGTAATCCTGATATTGACTGTTTATGATATTATTTATTTTAGCAAAAGCTGTGAACCAGTTTAAATAAGTGTACGTTACACCCAGGTTTACATCCACTTTATCATTCATCTTAATTGCCGTGTTGCCAAGTTTGGCATAGCGGTCGCCCTGGTAAAACACATTGGCCGACACGCTAAAATCGGGATTAATTCGCACACTGGTATTCATTTCACCTTCATATTTTGGCTGGTTCCACGCATATTGCTGCGTGTCCACCGACCAATTGTTATAAGCCCACTTCAGTTCCACATTCAAAAAATTTTGCAAGTTGTAATTGGCGCGCACCCCCATTTTAGTCACCATGGCACCGCTGTAGATAACATTAAAACGGTTAGTGTACAAAGTTGAATCAGCCGTTGGCATGGATAAAGGAGCATTAACCAATTTGTATTCTTTATTCACAAAGAAATACTGATTGTCTATTTGCTGCAAGTCCAGGTAAGCATTCAACATCAGGTTATAGAGCGGTTTCAACTTAATTCCTGCATATAAATTATACGGAGTATTGGTATCTTTCACCCGCAAATCGGAAAACAAATAAGGGTTTTCGCCTGAAATTTTATCCAGCGTATTCACTTCGTAATTGCCGGTAATGCCTCCATACAACGAAAGATACTCCGGAGCAACTTTCCATTCAGCACGTACGTCGGGCGAAGGATTGATTGAATTAGCATGCACAAATGAAAAACTTGCTCTCACACCTATACGCAAATTCCAAGTTGGATGTTCTATGCTGTAATACGGATTCAGCGTTACAACAGTATAATTTTTCCAAAAATTAAACGCCGGAATGGCAGTGGAATTATACATCATATTGTACATATCAAAATCAATCCCCATTCTGTTATCATCATTGGGTGAATTAAACTTTGCCGCGGTGTGAACCACTTTTTCATTTATCCCGTTGTGCGAATTGAATGAATTATAGTTCATTTCGGCCATATAACGCAAATCGTTGGTCAGGGGCAATGACCGCACACCAAAATGAGCATTGAATCGCCAAAAGGTGTTATCAAGCGAATCGTTTGCCAGCTTATTCAGATTGAATAACCGTGGCGTGGTGCTAACTCCTGCCCGGTTAACTTCGGTATATATGGGGTTATTATACTTCGATGTCATTGCATTTAAATCCACTACGCTGTCAGCCCGATTGAGATTATTTCCGTAATATTTAAAATATTCATGACCGCCACCTATTCCGGCATATAAATCGAAAGTCGAGAAGATTTTATCGAACTCTAATGCTGCTTTAGTGGTTGAATGTGTTCTTTTCGATTCAAAAGTTCCCAACTGATTCAGCGTAAAATCCATTCGCATATCCGGTTGATTAATCAGCGGATAGGCAAAATCAATCAAGGTATTGGAATAGCTGCCAATTCCAATTCGGGCATAACCTTCTTTGTTAGTAGGTTTTTCGGTTATGACTTCTGCTGCCGGTAGCGTATGAATATTAAAACCGGCATCCAATGGCAAATTAAAATCGCTAAACACTGCAGGGGCTTTATCCGTAGTGGGTTCAAGCACTTGTGGTGTAGAATTTATTTTGCCCGCATCCTGAATTACAGGCCGGTACTCACGTTCCACCGATACACTTCGGTTAACAATAGTATCCTGAGCCTGAATCAAACTGACAGAACCTAGAAGCATAAACAAAAGACCGGTTGCTATATATTTTAATGTTTTCATGCGTAAATAATTGTTTTTTAGTTGTCGCATGGAACTCACATGTCGGATTTTCATACCTCTTGGTGAATCTCCTTATTCATGCTCGTTTCATAAGAATTTTTGAATCATTGAGTTTTTGAATCGAAAAAACTGATTAGTGTTGACCAATCGTTATTAATTAATAATTGTATTCTTTTCACGCAGGGTAATACCATTCAACCTATCGGTAATCAAAGTCTGAATTTCATCGGCCGTTTTATAGTTTCGTTGCAAACTAAGCAGGTATTGTTTTGCCTGAAAATCGTTATTTTGTTTGATATACACATCAGCCAACAAAACGAAACTACGTGCTAACCAGAATTGATACGGTGTATTCTTTTTGGCAAAGTCGAGTACTTCGGCTTCGGCTTCGTCCATTTTACCCTGGTCGAAATATAAATTTGCCAATAAATACTTCGCTTCCGCACCGGTTGAAGTTCGTGTATCGGCAGCCAGTACTTTCAAATCGGCTTCAGCTTCAGGTTGTTGTTTCAAAGCCAAATAGGCTTTAGCACGGTTGTACAGTGCTTCCGACTTCAATTCGTCACTCGAATGCGGATCGGCCATAATATCATTAACAATGCTTATTGTAGTCTGATAATCATTAAGGAAATAGCTGCATCGCAATACACCCAGTCGTCCTACATTTTTATTATCGGCGGTTTGAGCCACTGTTTGCAATTGTTTAAAATAATTCAACGCGGTGGCATAATCCTTCTGATCGTAGGCAATTCCGGCACAACGAAGTGTTGCTTCTTCAATATATTGATTTCCTTCGATTTTCAAAAGTGCCTGATATGCTTTCATTGCATTGGCTTTATCATTTGTGCGGTAATAACTGTCAGCCAGATAATACTGAGCAATGGTACAATACTTGCCTCCGGGGCAGAATTTGTTCAGATAGTTCTGCATACCAATAATGGCTTGATCGTAACCGGCATTCATATATTGTTTTTCAGAGGCAAGATAAGATATGGAGTCCTCCAAATTGGCTGTAATAGACTTTACTCCATGCCCCAGCGTTTTGGTATATGCAAGATACGATGCTACATTGTTAGTTTCGATGTAAGCAGTTTGCAGGCTTTCCATAGCCGTGTTTGCTTCGTCAGTTCCAGGATATTGCGCAATGACATTTTTGTAAGCAGCAATGGCCTGATCGTTTTGTTTTTCGTTGTAATAAATCATACCTATTTCAAGGGCAGCCTTGCGTGCCATGTCGCTTTTCGGCTGACTATTGAGAAGCCTTTGATAAGTGGCAATGGTTTTCGTATTGTTATTCATCATTAAATACGAACGACCAATTTCATACATTGCTTCAGCAGTATATTCCGATTTTGGATATTGACTTATCAAGCTTTCCAGTTTATCAATTTTTTCAGTATAGTTTTTCTGCAAACCAGAAACATAAGCCGATTGAAACAAGGCATAGTCAGCAGTATTCGGACTTTCGGCAGCGGCTTTATTGTAATAAGCTTGTGCTTTAGTTAGATTTCGGGAGTTAAAATAGCAGTCACCAATCCGATTCAATGCATCGGGAACTGTATTTGCATTCTGATTTGTTTCAGCCTCCAGGTATTTCAAAAACCAGGTGAGCGATTCGGCGTAATTCTTCTTTGAAAAATAAACATAGGCCAACGAATAATTTGCAGCAGCTCTGTTTTCGCTCGTTTTTGAATACCGGTCATTGAAAAATGCTTTTAAATCGTGAATAGCTAAATCCAACCTGTTGGTACGATAATAACTCTCGGCTCGCCAATAAAAGCATTCGGCCGAATACTTTCCGGTAGATGAACTTTGCAAGGAAAGTGAGAAGTTTTCGATGGCTTTATTCAGATTATTTTGTACAAACGCCTCTGTTCCCAACTGATATAACAAGTATTGCTTTGTTTCAAGCAGTTTAGCATTGGGCGATTTTATTTTTAAAATAGATTGATAAGCCGCATCGTAATTTCTTGTAGTCATATACACCGACGACAAATAATCATAGGCTCTATCCACATATTTCGAATCGGGAAATTCAGTCAAAAACTGTTCAAATGCCGAAATAGATTCTCCAAATGCTGATGTGCTTTCATACGAAGTAAGCGCATAATTAAACATGGCTTCTTCCCGTACGGTTTTATTAAAATTGGTACGCAAAGCTGCTTCGTATGCCAGTTTGGCGTTAGTATAATCTTTCAGTTTTATGTACGAATTACCCAGGTGCAAATAGGCGTTTTCGGTCATTTCATCTTTTTCGGTAGTAGCCTTTGACAAATACTGAACTGCATTGGCATAATCTTTTGTTTCATAATAGGACAAGC
Source organism: Paludibacter sp. (assembly GCA_031292575.1). Taxonomy (GTDB): domain Bacteria; phylum Bacteroidota; class Bacteroidia; order Bacteroidales; family Paludibacteraceae; genus Paludibacter. Next base: position 55,294 of record JARLGX010000010.1, on the reverse strand, counting down.
CTAACAAATACATATCGCTGCGCAACACTTTTGGGAACAATTTCTCATAACTTTTCAAATAACCGATAGCTTTGCTGTAATCGCCTTTCCGGTAAGCTATTTGCCCTGCAATGCGATAAATTTCGGCATTATTTTTATTATCAGGATTGTCCTTGAGTATTTGTTCTGCCCGATCATTGAGTTGGTCATAATCTTTCTGAGCATAGTAAATCTGCACTATGTAATATGGCACAATACTTTTATAAGCCGGATTGTTTTCTAATTTCAAAAAATCAGGCAAAGCTTCTTTGTAATTTCCGAGGCAGTATTGTGTGTAAGCGTAATAATAAGTTGACGACAAATTATAACGGGTGTTCATTTCTTTCAAATTCTTAAAAGTTGACAATGCCAATACATAGTTTTTAGTTTCAATGCAAGCATAACCCTTCGAAAATAAAAATTCAGCGGTTTCAGACTCACCCAGATGATCTTCATTCACCTGATTAAAATAAACCATCGCTTGTTTAAAATTCTTTTTTTCAAATTCAAGAATTCCAAGCATATCGTTTATTGGATCTAAGAATGGCGTGTAAGGATATATTGTCAAATGATTTTTCAACAAATCTTCTGCATTTTGCTGGCGCAGTTCGAAAGCATTTGCAGCTAAATAGTATTGTGCCTCCTGAATTTGACCCACTTCATTGGTACCTGCCGTTTTCAGAAAGTCTTCAAAACTCCGGTAGGAAGCAGCAAATTTACGCTCAACGAAAAGTTCTTTTCCTTGATTGAATTGTGCATCGGAATTAGAAAATATCAGTGTTTGCTGGGCCTTCAACGCAACAAAACTTAGATTTATGAGTAAACTTAAAACAATAATTTTTTTTGTCATGCTGCTAATATTTTTCATATTTACATTTGATTGAAATGCGTGTTATTTATTTAAATACATCGACACGGCTTTTTTTATTGACTTTAAACCAAAAAGTTCAGGGTTCAGTTCATTCAGCGGAACAAAGAAACAATCGGCGACATCGTCAGAAGGGTGTAAATTTGTCATGTCTTCTAATTTACATCCAAAAAACATATCCAACGTTGGAACGGTTAATCCGCTGTATTCATACAGATTTGGTAATGAGAATAGGTAATCCGACTTAATTACTTTCGCATGTAACTCTTCGGCAATTTCGCGACTTACAGCATCTTCGGCAGTTTCATCATCGTCAACAAACCCACCCGGCAAATCAAATGTGCCTTTTTCGGGTTCTTTACCACGCAGGCAAACCAATAATTCCCCTGAGTTGTTCTCTATAAAAGCTGCCACAGATGCGGATGCGTTCATATAAAAAACAAAACCACACGACTCGCAATGTTTTGATTTTATGTTGTTCTGACTGAATTTTTCTGATCCGCAAACCGGACAGTGTGTGAATAATGCTGAAAAATGCATAAGAATAAAAATTGGTTAGGATATGACACAAAGATACGAATAATTAGTTTGAAAGTAAAAAGGAAGAAAGTTCAAAGTAAGAAGAAACCTAATTGTAATAACTTTCACTTTTTTCGTTGACTCTTGAGCTTTATCAAATATCATTCCTAAAACGTAAAAAAACAGATGTTGGTATGTAGATTTTACATTCAATTAGCATTCGTTGTTAATAACTTTTATGTGAACGATTTACTCAATTGCATTTAATACACTATTTTTGCAGAAAAATGAAAGATATGAGCCGAAAATTATCTTTTCCGGTGGATGATGAATCCAGCGATATAGTAAAACGATACGAACAATTTTTATCGGGAACTGCCACAGGATATTTCGATGTGGAAGAGCTGGAAAATATTGTGGAATATTATCTGCGCCATGGACGAACCAAAGATTGCACTAAAGCACTCGAACTGGGATTGCAATTACATCCAAACAACACCGCACTGAAAACCAAACGTGCAAAAATATACCTTGCAACCGGCGACGATTTAAAAGCATTTCGAATGCTCGACTCCCTCGCTGAGTCAACAGATTACGAAGTGATACTTTTGAAAATCGAAGTATTATTAAAACTTGAGCGCCAAAAAGAAGCACGTATTCTTTCCGACAAATTAGTTTCGGACGAATCGGATGATTTGGATAATGTTTGTTTGGATATTGCTTTCATATATCTCGGTCAGGGTGAATATAATGTAGCTTTGGAATTGCTCGAAAGAGGTTATAAATATAACCCTAAAAATATTGATTTACTCTACGAACTGGCTTTTTGTTATGAGCAGAATGATGAGTTTAACAAAGCTATTATTATCAATAACAAAATAGTCACAATTGACCCGTTTGCAAGTGAAGCGTGGTTTAATCTCGGACAACTTTACTTCGCCCGGCAAGAATTTCCGAATGCACTTGAAGCGTATGATTTTGCCTTAGCAATTGACGAAAATGATTCATTAACTTGTCTCCAAAAGGCGCATGTACTTTTTCAACTCGACCAATTTGAACAAGCTATTGAGGCTTATCAGGATTACAAAAAAATGACTTCGTACAATTGGCAAACCGATATTTTCATAGCAGAATGTTACGAAAAATTAGAAAGGTATGAAGAATCAATTTTATATTACAAGCAATCGCTGAGTGCACATTCCGAAAATTACGATGCATTAACAGGCCTAGGCATTTGTTTTTTGGAACAAGAAAAATTTGCCGAAAGTATGGTTTATATCAAACAAGCTTTAGAAATTAACAAAGAGACTTCTGATGCCTGGGTTTATCTGGCCGAAGCTTATATCGGATTGGAAGATATTGACAACGCAATGATGGCTTATATAAAAGCAATTACAATTGATCCCGATCAACCTGATACGTTAATGGCAATTGCAAATATATGTTTGGAAAAAGCGGAATATGAGCTGGCAATTAAATACTACCTTGCTGCCGAAGATTTGGACAATAACCTGGAATTTGTGAATATGTTTATTGCGGTATCCTATTTCAAAATTGGAGATTTGACAAAGGCAAAAACCTATCTTCAAGTTGCCATTGATGAAAATGAAACTGCCTCTCCATTATTTTTTGAACTATGTCCCGAAGCCATTGATTTAAATTTACTAGATAAATAAACAGAATATAGAAAAAATGACAAAAAAAATTATAATCTTATTACTACTCGTATTTTCAATAAGTGCTTTAAAAGCAAACTCAGCCATTCAACCTGTAACTACTCCAACTGATTCGCTTTCTATTATACAACGGATAGAAATTTGGTACAAAGACAATACTAATTATTACAGTATCACAGCATTGATGGCTTGCGAAAGTTCAATACTTCCACTCCCTTCTGAAATTGTGATTCCACCAGCCGTGTTTGTAGCTTTAGAACCCGACAGCCATTTAAATATCTTTTTAATTATACTTTTCGGAACAATTGGAGCGTTGATTGGCGCATCTTTTAACTATTTTATGTCAATGTGGTTGGGTCGGTTTGTAGTTTACAAATTTGCAGATAGCAGAATAGGCAAATTATTCTTACTAAGCAGTGATAAAATTAAAAATGCTGAAACCTTTTTCAATGAACATGGTAAAACTTCAACCTTTGTGGGACGATTTATTCCGGTTATTCGCCACCTGATTTCCATCCCAGCCGGTTTAGCCAAAATGAATTATTTCAACTTCATTCTTTATACTGCATTGGGAGCCGGACTTTGGAATTGCGCGTTGGCTTTGCTTGGTTATTTGGCACACGGACAACAAAATATCATCAATAAATATAGCCACGAATTGTCTTATTTGTTTTTGGGAATTGGAGTTATCTTACTTGGTTGGCTTATATTTAAAACAACCCGTAAAAAAACGATAAGCAAATGAAACAGTTTGGTTTAATCGGTTTCCCATTGGGACATTCATTTTCAAAAAAATATTTCACTGAAAAATTTGAATTGGAAAAAATCGATGCAAGATATGATTTATTTGAGCTTCCAACCATCTCTGAATTTGAATTATTAATTAAAAAACACGAACTTAGCGGGTTAAACGTAACAATTCCATATAAAGAAAAAGTTATAAACTATCTGGACGAATTGGACGAAACTGCAACAAAAATCGGGGCTGTAAATGTTATCAAATTTATTCGACAGGATGGTAAATTGAAATTGAAAGGATACAATTCCGACGCGATAGGATTTGAACATTCGCTTAAACCTTTTTTGAAAGCCTACCACACAAAAGCCCTAATTCTGGGAACAGGTGGAGCTTCAAAAGCCATTGATTATATTTTACATAAAAATGGAATTGAAACTACTTTTGTTTCTCGAACAAAGAAATCAGAAACATTGGTTTACAGTGAATTAAACAAAGAAATAATAACTGAAAATTTAGTTATTATTAATGCATCGCCTGTCGGAACTTTTCCTCATTCGGCCGAATGTCCTGATATTCCATATCAATTTCTTACCGAAAATCATCTTCTTTTCGATGTGGTTTACAATCCTGCAGAAACCTTATTCCTAAAAAAAGGCAAAGAGCAAGGAGCTCAAGCAATAAATGGAGAAGGAATGTTGGTTGGTCAAGCTGTGGCTGCATGGGAAATATGGAATTCTGAAAAAAATTGAGAGTTGCAGTAAATGCCTGTTAATCCTCATTTTTTATTGCCACATAAAGACCCTCGCAAGCATCCTCCAGCAAATCAATCACATTTTCAAATCCCTGATCACCACCATAATAAGGATCGGGAACGTGAGTTGCCTGAACTTTTATGCAAAAATCAGTCATTCGGTGAATTTTTGCTACTTCCTCCAATGTCTCGGCTTTTTGCTTCAAACCGTCAATATTCTGCTCGTCCATGCCAATAATCATGTCAAAGCGATCAAAATCATCTCTGCCAAATGGTCTGGAACGGTGAATTAATTCATATCCACGCTTTCCGGCATGATAACGCATTCTACTATCTGGCAATTCACCTCGATGAAACGCAAGCAATCCAGCAGAATCGATATTGAAAAACTTAGTAGCATTTTGCCTCTCAAGAATTCTCAGAAAAACACCCTCTGCCATAGGTGAGCGACAAATATTGCCGAGACAAACGAAAAGAATTGATGTTTGTTTCATGGTTAGTTATAAATTAAAAAGTTACGGGTTACAAGTTTAACTTTTTGAGATTTAGAATTCATCTCTTTTGCCAACTTGTAACCCGTAACTTAAATAATTAAATAGACAATATCTGAATTACGCCAAGTAGATTTTCGTTTACTGGTTTATCATCCTTAATTGCTTTAGTGAAAGGGATATGAACAATTACATCATTCACAATTCCAATCATTATACTCCGTTGTTCGTCTAACAATGCATCGATAGCTGCAACGCCCATTCTACTGGCCAAAATCCGATCATATGCCGAAGGAGAACCTCCGCGCTGGATATGACCCAAAATCGTTACTCTTACATCATATTCGGGATGTTCAACACGCATACGTTCAGCTAATCCAGCAGCACCTCCCGTAACATCGCTTTCGGCAACAATGACAATACTGCTGTTTTTTGATTTACGGAAACCATTTTTTATAAGTTCTTCCAATTGGTCTTCCTTGGTTTCACGTTCGGGAATAATTGCTGCTTCCGCACCCGAGGCCAAAGCACTGTTTAAGGCCAGAAATCCTGCATCACGTCCCATCACCTCAATAAAAAACAGCCGTTCGTGCGACGAAGCTGTGTCACGAATTTTATCCACCGCATCAATAATTGTATTCAAGGCCGTATCGTAACCAATAGTCGAATCAGTTCCGTACAAGTCGTTATCAATTGTTCCGGGAAGACCTACAATTGGTACATTGTATTCTTGAGCAAAAATGCGTGCACCAGTAAAAGTACCATCACCACCAATTACAATCAATGCATCTATTTCGGCGGCTTTCATATTTTCATATGCCTGTTTTCGTCCTTCAGGCGTTCTAAATTCGGCACAGCGCGCACTTTTTAAAATTGTGCCTCCTTGCTGAATAATATTACTTACATTTTGAGTTTGAAATTCTATGATTTCATTCGTAATTAAACCTTTATACCCCCTGTAAATGGCTTTTACCCGGATGCCATTAAAAATTGCTGCACGTGTTACCGAGCGAATTGCGGCATTCATTCCGGGAGAATCACCTCCAGATGTCAATACACCAATACATTTAATTTCGTATTTCATTTCTAAGCTAAAAAATATATATTTAAAACGTTATTTGTTTTCTTATTTAATTTGTTGACTTAATGCAAGTTCATTTAATTTTTCAGCAATTTCTTCCATCAACCATCGCGGAGTAGATGTTGCTCCGCAAATACCAATTTTCTTTTCCAAATTCAAATTTAACTCAGTAACTTCATTTGCTTCAGTCACAAGATAAGTATTTGGATTAATTTTTTTACTATGCTCATACAAAACTTTGCCGTTGGAACTCTTTTTTCCACTTACAAAAATTATTATGTCATTTTGTTCTGCAAAGGTAGTAATATTTGGGATTCTGTTTGCAACTTGTCTGCAAATTGTATCAAAATATTCGAAATTATCATTATTCTCGACCTTTTTTGATAAAGTTGTTACCAAGTGATTAAATCCATCCAACGACTTTGTTGTTTGAGAAAATAATTGAATTTTTCTATTAAAATCCAATTTATTAATATCTGCTTCACTTTCAATTACGATTGCTTTTTCGTCAGTTTGTCCTACTAAACCATTTACTTCGGCATGACCTTTTTCTCCATAAATAACAATTTGAGTGTCGGGCGATGCGGCATCTCGGTAAGCATTTTTAATTCGTGTTTGCAGTTTCAGAACAACGGGACATGATGCATCTATAAGAGTTAAATTATTTTCTTTCGCAATTTCGTAAGTACGAGGCGGTTCACCGTGCGCACGCAATAAAACTTTCGCATCATGAAGTTGTGCAAACTGTTCATGATCAATCGTTTTAAGTCCCATCCGTGAGAGTCGTTCTACTTCTTGTCCGTTATGAACAATATCACCTAAACAATAAAGAATTTCACCTTTGGCTAATTCTTCTTCTGCTTTTGAAATGGCCTTTACTACACCAAAACAAAAACCTGATTTTTTATCAATTTCTATATTAAGCATACTATTTATTTGCTAATTAAACATTTACGATCCACAATTGGCAAATAACATTCGGAACAAACAAAATGTAAAAGGCCAAAGTGCAAATCAACTAAACGTTTTTTCGTCAAACAAAGTTCGCAGAATTTGGCGTTGTTCTTCCCGCGTCAGGTTAGAATTATCAATTACAATTGCATCTTCAGCTTTACGCAGTGGGCTTTCAGTTCTGTTCTGATCGCGGTCGTCTCTTTCTTTCACATTTGCTAAAACTTCTTCAAAATTTGCTTTTTCACCTTTACCCGTCATTTCATCCAATCGTCGTTGAGCACGGGTTTCGGGTGATGCAGTCACGAAAATCTTCAATTCAGCTTGTGGAAAAACCACCGTTCCAATATCCCTTCCATCCATTACAATTCCCTTTTTAGTGCCCATAAGTTGCTGTTGCCGAACTAATTCATGTCGAACAAAACCAATAGTGCTAACCCTGCTTGCACCATTTGCGACTTCAAGTGTTCTAATTTCAGTTTCCACATTCTTTCCATTTAAATAGGTCTCGGATTTGCCTTCAGCATTGGTTTTAAATTCAATATGAATGGATTTTATATTTTTCTCGAGCTCATCGGTGTTGATTACAGTTTGAGTCATCCAACCATTTTGAATACAAAAAAGTGACACTGCGCGATACATAGCGCCCGAGTCTACATAAATATAGCCAACTTCACTTGCCAATTCTTTCGCCATGGTACTTTTACCACACGAAGAAAAACCGTCAATTGCGACAATTATTTTACTCATTATTGATATTATATTATTCAATTTATGACACTTACAACCTAAACTCGTTCAATGAAGTACTGATTGAAAATTGATACGAATAGTTTCCAACCTGGAATTGTGTCATCCCAAATCCAACCTGAAATTTATACAATTTAATTCCCCCTCCGAAAGAAAATCCCGCTGAACTTTTGAAACCTGTCATACTCATTTCCTGCGCTCGGCGATCGTTATAAGCCGCTGTAATATAAAAGTTTTTGGAAGGAACAAATTCTGCAGCCAAAATAGTATGCCTGAAAGCCATATCAAGAAATCCGATACTTTTTGTGGTTTGAATTGTTGTAGTAGTTGAAGTGCTATTAGTTGTTTGATTTGTTGATTCATAGCTCAAGTCCCATTGTTGCAGGTTTTGAAGCGTTAATGAAAACCGCAGCGGTGCATGTTCTAATTTCTTTGAAACTCCCAACTCTATATTAAAAGGGAGTGGTTCAAGATGTTGGCCACTTTGATCAGAATAATACCCTTTGAATTGTGTTCCTATATTCTTCAAAACAAAACCTGCCGAAAAAAGATTTGCAGAATCATTATAACTTACGCCTGCATCCATTGCAACTCCATAACTTGTATAAGTTTCATACACTGAATATACAGGTTTAAGTGTAGCTCCAACAGTAATTTTATTTGTTAATGGTCGGGCATACATAATGTATAAAGCCATATCTTTTGCAGTAAAAGTTTGACCAGTAAGAACGTTTAAATCAGTTGCCTCCTGAAAAGTGCCGTAATCAATATACTGAATTCCAAAAGCAAGGTAATTGTTATTTTTGTACGTCATTCCGTAAACTGCCGTACCAAACTTTATGTCTGCCAAATAATTAGCCATATTAAGCCCAATCGTATTGTTTGTTTCGGAAGTTAACAATGCAGGATTTTGAAAAGCAAAATTTATATCATTGTCGTGCAAAGATACATTGGCACTCCCAAGCGCTGCTAAGCGCGAGGAAACGGGTAAATCTAAAAATTTATATACACCTGTTCCAGCTTGCGAATAAGCCTGAAATGTAAATATTACAAGTAAAATTAATATAAATAATTTTCTTATCATTAAGTCTTAATTATTGTTGTCTCAGAGAATTTTGAGAAATGAAATAAGCCCAATTTTCAAAAAAACAGCCAAAGATACACTATTTTTGTGAGCTTAAAATTTCGAACTAAAAATTCTATCCCACTTAACGGGAAAAAAGTAAAAATAATATCCTAAAGCCGGAAAAAATCAATCATTAGTAATGCCCAATTGACAAAGATTAGAAAAAGTTGAACTGTTTAAAATGAACTTTAAAAAATATATAGTACATTTGCTTGATACAAATTTTAGGGGCAAACAGTACAAAACAACAAGTTCATTAACATTGTTGTATAATTGTTTTTATAAAGTGAACTTAGTGATAAATTATTTTTTTGAGGATTTAGCAGAATCATTAATCGTTGGTCTATAGACAATTAAAAGCACACAGTGGAAAGAGTTTCTGAAACAATTAATTTTATGAAAATTCAACTATGAAAACAGAAATATACGAAGAAAGAGCCGTTTTAGTGGGAGTCATTACTCAAACCCAAAACGAAGATAAAGCCCGAGAATATTTGGATGAATTAGCCTTTCTGGCAGAAACTGCAGGTGCTTCGCCTGAAAAACTTTTTTTTCAACGACTCGAATATCCAAATCCAAAAACTTATGTCGGACCGGGCAAATTAATTGAAATTAAGACATTTGTAGATGAAAATGACATTGGAGTTGTTATTTTTGATGACGAATTATCGCCCAAGCAACTTCGTAATATTGAAGCTGAATTAAAGGTGTTGATTTTGGATAGAACTAGTTTGATATTAGATATTTTTGCTAAACGAGCTCAAACTGCCAGTGCCAAAACACAAGTGGAATTAGCCCAACTGCAATACACTTTGCCTCGGTTAACACGCTTATGGACACACCTTGAGCGCCAACAAGGTGGTATAGGAATGCGCGGACCCGGTGAAACCCAAATTGAAACAGACCGCCGAATAATACTGACCAAAATTTCATTATTGAAACAAAACCTGAAAGATATTGACCAGCAAATGTCTACGCAACGAAAAAATCGTGGTAAAATGGTACGTGTTGCCTTAGTGGGCTATACCAATGTAGGCAAATCAACCCTGATGAATTTGATTAGCAAATCCGATATTTTTGCTGAAAACAAACTTTTTGCCACTCTGGATACCACTGTTCGCAAAGTAATAATTGACAATTTACCTTTTTTACTTTCTGATACAGTTGGCTTTATCCGTAAACTGCCACATCATTTGGTTCAATCCTTCAAATCAACCTTGGACGAAGTTCGGGAAGCGGATTTATTGCTTCATGTGGTAGATGTTTCGCATGCAAATTTTGAAGAACAATTAGAAGTTGTAAATGAAACTTTAAAGGAAATTGATCCTCAACAAAAACCTATGATTCTCATATTTAATAAAATAGATACATTTTCGTATACTCCAAAAGAATTTGACGATTTAGCTCCATCAAAACGTGAAAATGTAAGTTTGGATGAATTAAAAAAAACATGGATAGCAAAAATGCACGATAATTGTATCTTTATTTCGGCTCGCGAGAAGCAAAATATTGATAATTTGAAAGAATTATTGTACGAAAAAATTAAAGCCATTCACGTAGAACGCTATCCATACAACGACTTTTTATTTCAGAATTACGAAGATATAGAAAGTGATATTAAACAATGATTTCAACCAATTTTATCAAAAAACTTAATGAATAAATTTCGCAACCTAAGCGACAAGGAAATTGCAACATTAACGGTTTATAGTTGCTCTGCCGAAAACTGGCAAACAGTTAAGGTGGCAGAAGATTTTTCGCCCGCTTTTTTCTACAATGTTCATTTCTCAGGAGAAGTATTTTTAGGCACTTACAATAAAATTTTTGAACTGCCCGGAGGTGTAAAAAAACATTCTGGCATTTTCAATTGTGTATTGCACAATTGTGTAATAAAAAATGATGTTTTTATTGATAAAATTCATAACCATATCGCGAATTATGTTATTCGTGAAGGCTCATATATTGAAAATGTTGATTTAATGGTTGTTGATCATTTATCTTCATTTGGAAATGGTGTGAAAGTTTCGGTAATGAACGAAGTCGGCGGTCGGGAAATTCCAATGTTCAATAAATTGTCTGCTCCGTTTGCCTACTTATTTACTTTTTACCGACATCGCACTGAATTGACTCAAAAGCTTCAAAATCTGGTTGAAGAATATACTATTAAACAACAATCTGAAAAAGGAAATATTGGAGAAAATGTCCGTATTTTAAATTGCGGTAGTATAAAAAATGTCCGCATTGGCGATTCTGCAGTTCTGGAAGGAACCACCTTGCTCGAAAACGGATCCATTATTAGTAACGAAAAAGCTCCTGTTTTTGTAGGTCATGATGTTCAATGCAAGAATTTCATAGTAAATTCGGGTACAATCATTTCTGAATCAGCTATAATTTCCAATTGTTTCGTTGGTCAGGGGTGTTTAATCGGCAAACAGTTTTCGGGAATAGACTCCTTATTTTTTGCAAATTTTCAAGGATTGCATGGTGAAGCAGTTTCTATTTTTGCCGGTCCGTACACGGTTACACATCACAAATCGACTTTAATGCTGACTGCTTTATACTCGTTTATGAATGCCGGTAGCGGAACAAACTTTAGCAATCACATGTACAAACTTGGTCCGGTTCATGAGGGAATTACAGAACGTGGTGTAAAAACTTCGAGCGATGCATATATCATGTGGCCTGCAAAAATTGGTGCATTCACGGTCGTTCTAGGTCGACACAAAGGTAATCCTGATATTTCAGAATTGCCATTCTCATATTTGATAGAAAGTGATGGTGAAAGTCATTTACTACCCGGGGTTAATCTTCACAGTGCTGGAACTATTCGGGATGTACAAAAATGGCCGAAACGCGACAACCGCACAGATTCTATTAAAACTGACTCTATCAATTTCGATTTTCTATCGCCTTATACTTTATCAAAAACATTAAAGGGAATAGAAATTCTGAAAGAATTATTGCAAACGATAGATGATAAAGCATCATTCATTTGGTATCAAAATTGTAAAATTAAACGTTCATCAATCAAAAAAGGCATTGAACTTTATGAAATGGCCATCCAACAATTTATTGGTCAAAAAGTTGTTGAAAAACTTGAAAATCAGAAATTTGATTCTACGGCAAACATAATAGAATTGTTATCAACCAAATCCGAAACTGGCATAGGCGGTTGGGTGGATATGGCAGGATTAATTGCTCCTAAATCGGAAATAGAAAATCTGTTGAATCAAATCTCTACCAACGAGTTTGAGACACTTGCGCATATTCAATCACAATTGAACAATTTACACAACAATTATGCTGAATATTCTTGGAATTGGGCAAAAGATATATTAGAAAAGCAATTCGGCAAAGCGTTAAATTTATTTGAAATTGAGGATATTATTTTGATAATTGAAAATTGGAAAAAATCCGTAATGACTTTCAATGACTTAATTCTTCGCGATGCAAAAAAAGAATTTAACACAATTTCCAGAACCGGTTATGGAATTGATGGCAATGAAACCGACAAACAGCTTGATTTTGAAACTGTACGTGGCATATTTGACGATAATTTATTCGTAAAAGATATTAATAATCAACTGAATAAAACAATTGAAATGGCAGATAAACTAATAAAACTATTAACATAAAAATCAACTAAACATGAATAATTTTAATTTTTATAGTCCAACACATTTCGTATTTGGTAAAAATCGTGAGAACGAAGTAGGAACATTTGTAAAACGTTTTGGAGGAACAAGAGTGCTTATCCATTTTGGTGGTGGTTCTGTTGTTAAAAGCGGCTTACTGAACCGAGTAAAAACTTCGCTGGCTGCAGAAAATATCTATTTCACCGAGTTGGGTGGAGTTCTTCCAAATCCACGCAGCGGATTGGTTTACAAAGGAATAGAAATTTGCAAACAAGAAAATATTGATTTTATTTTGGCAGTTGGAGGAGGGAGTGTGATTGATTCATCCAAAGCTATTGCCCTTGGAGCTTTGTATGATGGTGATTTTTGGGATTTTTATATGGGTAAACTTGTTGAAAAAGCCTTACCCGTTGCGACGATTTTAACCATTTCAGCTGCTGGAAGTGAAGGGTCAACAGGTTCAGTAATTACACATGAAAACGGCATGTTGAAACGTGCAGCAAACAGCGACGCTCTACGTCCGGTTTTTTCAGTTCTGAATCCCGAACTGACTTGCACATTACCAAACTACCAGACAGCCTGTGGAGCTACTGATATGATGGCTCATGTAATGGAACGTTATTTTACAAATACGCAAAATGTAGAAATTACCGACCGCCTTTGTGAAGGAATTTTATTGACAGTAATTAAGGAAACTCCAAAAGCATTGGCTGATTCAACAAATTATGAGTCGAGGGCAAATATTATGTGGGCAGGCATGGTAGCACATAATGATATTTGTGGTGTTGGACGAGACCAAGACTGGTCTTCGCACCAAATGGAGCACGAATTATCAGGGCTTTACGATGTAGCTCACGGTGCGGGATTGGCTGTGATATTTCCGGCTTGGATGAAATACGTAATGAACCATAATGTTATGCGTTTTGCTCAATTTGCCGTTCGGGTATGGGGCTGCGAAATGGATTTCCAGAGCCCTGAAAAAACGGCAATTCAAGGCATTGAACGTTACGAACAATTTATGACTTCTATAGGAATGCCAATTCGGTTCTCTGAACTTGGAGCCAAAGCGGAAGACATTCCAACGTTGGTAAAAACTATGCAATTGGGAAATCGCACCTTGGGAAGTTTTGTTAAATTAACAGAAGAAGATGTAAGAAAGATTTATGAATTGGCCGTTTGAAAGGATGGTTGTAAATAAGTTAGTTAGCGGAAAAATTGTCCTCACGTTTTAAAATTATAGTTAAAATATGAGATTGCATTCTAAGTATTATTCAATGAAAAAATCACTTCTCCTGTTTACTTTACTTGCTTTCTTTGTTGCTTGCAAGAGTGACAAGGATAAGCAAAACGAGAAGATTGTGACTACAATCGAAAATGTCGGCTTAAATAATTTTTTAAATATTGAATATAGCCCAACTGAAAAAACAGAAAAATATAATTATTTTCGTGGAGATAGTTTAGTTACAAGTTGGGATTATAATCTTATCAAGAAGTGTTTTGAAAACTTTAACAAAACCAAAATGAAGGCATTTACAACTGATCCCCAACAGTTCATGGAATCGTTAAGAAATAAAATAAAATCAACAAACATAGTACTTATCACACAAACACAATGGACAGGGAAAGTTCTAAATTTTTGGATAAATGATACAGAGCTGATTTCGTATGTGAATCCTGTTATTAAATGTGATTCAGCTACCCAAGCCTCATTAGATGACGAATTAAGGTATTACAGTAAAATAAAAGAAAATTGGTATTACAGAAAAATCATTGTCTGCACAAACAAATAAAAAAAATACTCTCCACTTAGCTTTTCAAATAGAGTTGCATAATCAGACAATTTGCATCAAGAATCAACAGAATAATTAGTTTATATGACTCATAACAAACGACTACAAATCACTTCAACCAATATAAATCTACAAATTTCGCTCCCAGCATCTAAAAGCATCAGCAATAGAGCTTTGATTTTAAATGCCTTGTCTTATAGTCCATACGACATTCAAAACTTGTCGGACTGTGACGATACACGGGTAACTGTAAGAGTTCTTGACTCAAACGACACAACTTTTAATATTGGTGCGGCTGGGACTGCCATGCGGTTTCTGACTGCCTTTTTATCTAAAACTGTAGGTGAATGGGTGATTACTGGCAGTGAACGCATGAAACAACGTCCGATTAAGTTATTGGTCGATGCGCTCAATAGCTTGGGAGCACGAATAGAATACATTGAAAATGATGGCTTTCCGCCTTTACGTATTTTTGGGAGTGCACTTATGGGTGGTGAGATCAGATTGAATGGTGGAGTAAGCAGCCAGTATATTTCAGCGTTAATGATGATTGCACCTTATATGCAAAATGGATTAAAAATCATACTCGAAGGAAATATTATTTCAATTCCATACATTAACATGACTATGAGCATGATGAATGAGTTTGGAGTTGACGTTTCGTTTGAGAAAAATGTTGTTGAAATAAAACCTCAAACTTATAAACCTGTTCAATATAAAATAGAATCCGACTGGTCTGCTGCTTCGTATTGGTATGAAATCTTGTCGGTTGCCGAGAAAGGTAAAATTTTCTTGAAAGGATTGAACCAACATAGTTATCAGGGCGACAGCAAAGTAGCTGACCTTTTCGAACAATTGGGAGTAAAAACAGAATATACGTCCGAAGGAGTTTTACTTACTGCTACAAAGAACAATGTCCTGAAATTTGAGTATGACTTTATAGACCAACCCGATTTGGCACAGACTTTTGCTGTAACTTGTTGTTTGAAAAATATTCAGTTCAATTTTAAAGGCGTTCAAAGCCTTAAAATTAAAGAAACAAACCGTATTGAGGCATTAATAAATGAATTAGCGAAACTTGGCTATCTGCTTTTTGAACCTACTGAAGGACAGTTAGCATGGACAGGTGAACGCTGTGAACCGTTTAAAGAAATCAGCATTTCTACTTACGAAGATCATCGAATGGCTATGGCTTTCGCACCTGCAGCTTTAAAGTGCCCCATTACAATTGAGAACCCTGAGGTTGTAAGTAAATCATACCCTAACTTTTGGGAAGACTTGGAACAGTTGGCAGTAAACGGTAATCAGTGATTACACATTTACAAATACAAACGGTTCACAGATTACTGTTCACTGTTAATTGTTGAAGCACTTCATACACTATCGGGCAAGTATATGCATTTTTTACAGATAAATTATAAATCTGATAGAATCGTTTGCGATCGGTGTGCGGATATTCACGACAAGCCTTTGGACGCGATTCGTAAATGGCACAATAATTATCATCACCCAAAAACGGACAAGGCATGGTTTGAAAAACCGTATCGCCATCTTCGTCTATTTTTAAGTATTTAGAAATAACATCTGTTGCTTTCATTCGCAGGGCTTTAGCCATTCGGTCTACATCCTTATCTGTAATACGTGGACCCAACGAGCGACAGCAGTTTCCACAGCGCAAACAGTCAGTTCGTTCCGTTATTTTTGTGTGCAGTGCTTGAACCTGCAAGTCCATTCCTTCCAGTTTCTTCTTGTTTTTTAGAAAATAACGCTTCCATTCGGGTTCTGATTTTGCTGCTAACACCGGCAATAATTTGTAATCTATTTGTTTACTCACGTGTAGTTTATTGTGTTTTTTTAGGGTACAAATGTATCCATTTATAGTTTAGGAATCAAAATAAATGCTTGTTTCAATAAAATATTTTGTATCTTTGCAGCCGTTTTTATTTACAAACACATAAATTTATGAGTCAACTAAGTGATGTGTTGGGACAGTATGATGCGCCCCAGCAAGCAAAAGCAATGGGCGTTTATCCGTATTTTCGTCCCATAGAATCAGACCAGGATACCGTTGTAACAATTGATGGTAAACGGGTTTTAATGTTTGGTTCAAATAGCTATTTGGGACTTACCAATCACCCTCGATTAAAAGAAGCTTCGATAAAAGCCATTGAAAAATATGGAACCGGTTGTGCCGGCTCACGTTTTTTGAACGGAACGTTGGATATACATCTTGAACTGGAAGAACGTTTGGCAAAATTGGTTCACAAAGAAGCAGCATTAGTTTATGCAACAGGCTTTACTGTTAATTCAGGCGTAGTACCATGCATTACCGGACGCGAAGATTATTTAATTTTTGATGAGTTCGATCATGCTTCAATCATTGAAGGAAAACGTTTATCTTTTTCAAAACAACTGAAATATCGTCACAACGATATGGATGCTTTGGAAAAATTGCTTCAAAAATGCGAACCAGACAAACTTAAACTTATCGTAGTTGACGGCGTTTTCAGTATGGAAGGGGATGTTGCTAAATTACCTGAAATTGTAGAACTTTCAAAAAAATACAACGCATCAATTTATGTTGATGAAGCGCACTCATTAGGTGTTTTTGGAAAAACCGGAGCAGGGATTTGCGAACATTTTGGAGTATCGAAAGATGTAGATTTAATCATGGGTACATTTAGCAAATCGCTTGGAACCATTGGTGGATTTGTTGCTTCAGACAATAATATCATTAATTATTTAAAACATAATTCACGTACACTTATTTTTAGTGCTTCTATCACTCCGGCATCAACTGGATGTGTATTAGCAGCACTGGATGTAATGGCCGAAGAAACATGGCGTAAAGACGCACTGTGGGCAAATACAGCTCGTGCTAAAAACGGATTTCTGAAAGCCGGATTTGAAATCGGGCCTACCGAAACGCCGATTATTCCTCTTTATGTACGCGACAATACAAATACATTTAAATTGACTCGTATGTTGATGGACGATGGGGTGTTTGTCAATCCGGTTGTTTCGCCGGCAGTTCGTTCGGAAGATTCATTGATTCGTTATTCATTGATGGCAACTCACACTTTCGATCAGATTGATGAATCAATTGAGAAAATATCGAGAGATGCACGTGCATTGGGAATAATTAAATAATTTGCAATTCATAATTCATAATTGAATTCAACAAAAATGAATAGAACGGGTTTGGAAAACAAGCTGGTTCTATTCTTTGTTTTATAATATAATAGGAAAAGCTATGCAAAATGCAAAACTTTTCAAACCTTTTCAAACCTTTTTTTTTAAATGATTACTGTATCCAATCTGGCCATTCAATTTGGCAAACGAGTTTTATTTTCTGATGTAAATTTAAAATTTACAGCCGGAAATTGTTATGGAATTATTGGAGCCAATGGAGCCGGCAAATCAACATTGATTCGTATACTCAGTGGTGATTTGGATGCTACACGCGGCACCATTCAGTTTGGTCCGGGTGAACGTCTTTCGGTTTTAAAACAAGATCACTTTGAATTTGACGAATACACCGTGATTGACACTGTAATGATGGGTCACACTGTGCTTTGGAAAATAAAAGATGAAAAAGATGCCATTTATCTCAAGGAAGACTTTTCGGATGCCGATGGTTTACGGGCTTCGGAATTGGAAGATAAATTTTCTCAACTGAATGGTTGGAATGCCGAAAGCGATGCAGCCACTTTGCTCAGCGGATTAGGCATTAAAGAAGATTTACATTACCAGTTAATGAAAGACCTGAGTGGTATGGAAAAGGTTCGTGTGCTGTTGGCTCGCGCACTTTTCGGAAAACCTGATAATCTGTTATTGGATGAACCTACTAACGACCTAGATGTAGACACAGTGATGTGGCTCGAAAATTACCTTGCCAATTACGAGAATACTGTTTTAGTTGTTTCGCACGACCGCCATTTCCTGGATGCAGTTAGTACGCATACCGTTGATATTGACTACGGTAAAGTGCAACTTTTTGCCGGAAATTATTCGTTCTGGTACGAATCAAGTCAGTTGGCTCTTCGTCAGCAACAAAACCAAAACAAAAAATCTGACGAAAAACGCAAAGAATTAGAAGAATTCATTCGCAGATTCAGTGCTAACGTTGCAAAATCGAAACAAGCTACCAGTCGTAAAAAGATGCTTGAAAAGTTGAATGTTGAAGAAATTCAACCTTCAACGCGTAAATATCCGGGTATTATTTTTACCCCAGATCGCGACCCTGGAAATATGGTGCTGGAAATTGCCGGATTAGGGAAAACCGCCGACGATGGTACAGTACTTTTTAAAGATGTAAATTTCAATGTAGAGAAAAACGATAAAATTATTTTCTTATCGCGTGACCCTCGTGCCATGACTGCATTTTTTGAAATAATAAATGAACACGATAAGGTTCACGAAGGTACATTTAACTGGGGAATTACAATTACTCATGCTTATTTGCCGCTTGATAATTCTGAGTTTTTTAACACTGATTTAAATCTTGTTGATTGGCTCGGTCAATTTTCTACAGACACAACCGAAGCCTTCATTCGTGGTTATTTAGGAAAAATGTTATTCTCGGGCGAGGAAATATACAAGAAAGCAAGCGTACTTTCAGGAGGAGAGAAAATGCGTTGCATGATTTCGCGTATGATGCTTCGAAATGCCAATGTAATGATACTGGATTCACCCGCAAATCACCTCGATTTAGAATCTATCCAGGCTTTTAACAACACGTTGGTAAATTTTAAAGGAAATGTTTTGATGTCATCACACGACCGTGAGTTTATTCAAACCGTTTGCAACCGGATTATTGAGTTGACACCACGCGGTATTATAGATAAACAAATGGATTATGACGATTATGTAACGTCGGATGACATTAAAACTATCCGGGAACGGATGTATAAATAATCTTCCATTTTGAACCCATTAAAAAAAAGCAGTCCTTCGGGATTGCTTTTTTTATTTGAAAAAATAGTCGTTACCCCATTTCAATCATAAGAATTCACATCTCAAAGTTAGTTCATTAAAATATACCTCAAATTATTAAAATATAAAAATTATTTCATACATTTGTACTGCATTAATATACAAAAAATACCATGCCGTATTTCTTGAATTAATCACCTGAATTATTTGGAAATAACTAAATACTAAATACTCAATTCTATTTTTAATGAAAAAACTATTCATTGTATTGCTTTCACTCAGCTTATTTGCAGGGTTAAAAGCTGACGAAGGCATGTGGATGCTGCCTTTAATTGAGAAACTCAACATCCAAAAAATGAATGGCATGGGCTTGACTCTTACTGCCGAAGACATTTACAGCGATAAAAACGCGAGTTTGAAAGATGCTGTCGTAATTTTTGGAAACGGATGCACCGGAGTTATGGTTTCCAATCAGGGGTTGGTTTTCACCAATCATCATTGTGGATATGATGCTATTCAACAGAGCAGTACAGTGGAACATAATTATTTGCGCGATGGATTTGCGGCAGAAAAACTAAGTGACGAAATTCCTTCTCCCGGACTTTCAGTACGATTTTTGGTAAAAATTCAAGATGTGACTGAAAGAGTTATTTCTCAATTGCCTGACACATTACTTGGTAAAAAGAGGATTGAAAAACAGGATTCTTTAACAACTGTAATTAAAAAGGAAGCCGAAAAAGGAACAGATTACTCTGCACGCGTAGTACCATTTTATGCTGGAAACGAATTTTATTTGTTCGTTTATCAGGAATTCACTGATATACGTTTTGCGTTTGCCCCACCTATTTCCATTGGAAAATTCGGTGGTGAGACCGACAATTGGATGTGGCCCCGGCATACAGGCGATTTTTCCGTTTTTCGTGTGTATTGTTCTCCCGATGGAAAACCTGCAAAATACTCAAAAGACAATGTTCCATATTCTCCAAGACGTTTTGCGGTCATTTCCAACAAAGGATATGAATCGGGTGATTTTACCATGATTTTAGGAAACCCCGGAATGACTACCCGTTATTTATCATCGTGGGGTGTAACCAATCGTATGAAAGCAACTAATCAGGCTCGCATTGATGTTCGAGGAGCAAAGCAAGATGTATGGCATTCATTTATGCGTGTAGACGATGCTATCAATTTAGCTTATTCAAGCAAATTTGCCCGAAGTTCCAATTACTGGAAAAACAGCATTGGAATGAATAAAGCTATTATTAAATTAGACGTTATTGCTGAAAAGCAAAAACAAGAACAAATTTTCACCACTTGGTTAAATGCAACTCATGAACGTCAGATTAAATACCAAAACGTCCTGAAATCTCTTGAAGATGGTTATGCCAAAATCTATCCATACAGCCGCGCTCTGAATTATCTTATGGAATCGCTATTGAGCGGAGTTGAAATGCCTCGTATTGCCTCTCAGGTGGATAGACTTGTCAAAAAAGATATTCCTCAAGACAGTTTATTGAGCCAACTAAAGGAAATTTACAAAGATTATTATCCAACTGTAGATCAAGCCACTTTAGTTGCCATGTTAGATGTTTATAAAAAATCGGTCGATGCAGATGCATTGCCAGAAGTTTATAATTTAATTCAAAAAAAATATAAAGGTGATTATTCGAAGTATGCAAAATATCTGTTTAACAAATCAGATTTTACTTCGTTAGAAAAAATCACTAAAGCAATAAAAAATAAAAGAACTGACTTTTCAAAAGATCCTGCCATCGTTTTTTCGCAAGAAATAAGAAAAACAATGGAAGAAATGCGAGCAGACGATTACACCAAAAATCTTGAAAAAATAAAAGATGCTGAACGTGTTTACGAAAATGGGATAAAAGAAATGGATGCTGAAAAAGGGAAGGCAATGTATCCCGATGCAAATTTCACCATGCGTTTAACTTATGGCAAAGTTGGAGGTTATAACCCTGCTGATGCAGTTGAGTATAAATACTATACTACCACCAAAGGTATTCTTGAAAAGGAAATTCCCGGAGATGAAGAATTTGATGTTTCGCCAAAACTTAAAAAAGCCATTCTCGATAAAAATTACGGAGCTTATATAGATCAAAAAACTGGTGAGATGCACGTAGCATTTCTGAGTAACAATGACATTACAGGTGGAAACTCGGGTAGTCCTATTTTCAATGCAAAAGGAGAATTACTTGGTTTAGCTTTCGATGGTAATTGGGAAGCAATGAGTGGTGATATCATTTTTGAACCTAATCTTCAACGGACAATTAACGTAGATGTTCGTTATATTCTTTTTGTAATGGATAAAATTGGGGGTGCACAAAGACTCATTAATGAATTAGACATAAAATAAAATAGGACAAGTATTTAGTAAAAAAGGCACTTACAATAAATGTGAGTGCCTTTTTTAATTTACAATACAACATATAGCAAGAGTATTCGTTTTAAAAATTAAAGATAAATCCACAGCTATAGAAAAGAAGAAACATTCATACCCTTGAATATAGCTATAAATTTTGTACAAAAACAAACAATCAGTGCTTAGGCTTGTTATATTTTATCATATTGATTAATATCGTGACATGTATCAACAAACAAAAATAAATATGAAAAAAGTGGTTTTTATACTTGCTCTGTTAGTAAGTATGTCAGGTGCATTAAGTGCACAATCCGGTAGAAATGCTATTGGTTTACGTTTTGGAAATGGAGGTGAAATTTCATTTCAATCGGCACTTGGAAATGCTAATCGGTTGGAATTGGATCTGGGATTGAATAGCTGGAGTAATAATTACGGTTATTCAGGATTTGGATTATCCGGGATTTACCAATGGGTATGGAAATTGAACGAGTTAGCCCCAGGATTTAAATGGTACTTAGGTTTAGGTCCTCAGTTAGGATCTTGGTATGGAGACTACAACTCTTATTATCATGGATTTGCACTTGGTCTGGCAGGTCAAATTGGAGTGGAATTTAATCTTAATATCCCATTGCAATTTTCACTGGATTATCGCCCCAGTTGGTATATTTTGCCGAACAGTTATGGAGGTGCCTATGATGGTATAGCATTGGGCATTCGTTACAAATTCTAGAAACAGAACAATACTATTAACAAAAGGAGCTTTCTTTTAAGAGAGCTCCTTTTTTATTATTAGCAATTACAAATTATTTATTATAAAATAAAAAATATCTTATTTGTTCATTCGTAATAAAAATTTTGCTCCAAAAGTTTCGTTTAAAAAGTTCTTTTGGTATTGTATTTGCACTACTACTTACATAGAAATTAGTTTATTCACTTTTAAAGTAAAAAATTATGAAAACAAAATCATTTATAGTTGTTGCAATGGCTTTGTTAACGCTTAGTTTAACAGTTCCGTTTGAAACACTCAAAGCTGACCCACCACGTTGGGCGCAAGGATACAGAGTCAGAGCCCGTCACATTTATTTTCCTCAACAAAATTTTTATTATGATACCTATCGGAATGTGTATATTTATCCCGATAGAGGCAGATGGGTTACGAGCATACATCTCCCTGGCATTTTTGCTGCAATAAATTTATTTACGGCACCAAAAGTAGAATTACGGGTAAATACCGATTATCCATACTGTGATAATCGGAGACATATCGAGATGTACAGAATTAGGAATCGAGGAGAATATTATGAAGGTAACAGGTATAGAGATGATGACCGAAGAAGAAACGATTATAATGAAAGAGATCATGACAGAGGTCATAGACATGGACATGACAGAGAAGAAGATGATTAATGAGTATTTAATTCAGAAATTGAGTAATCAATAAAACAGTACAGTCCGGTAGATATAAAAATCTACCGGACTGTACTGTTTTATTAAACTGATAAATTTTCCTCAGAATTTATATCTGACACTTAAACAAATGCCATCGTAAGAGCCATAAACCGTTGGAACAACATAAATTCCTGGACGATAATCGAATGAAAGTTGCAATGGAATATTGAAATTGTATTCAATACCAACCTGACCTAATACACCAATTCCAAAACCAGAATTAGTGTTATTAAAATCATACGACCCAATTCCACCTCCAACACCTGCATACCACTTAAAACCGTCTGCCAGTTCTGACAAATCCCAAACCCATTGATAAACACCATTTAAACCGAATCCATAATGATTAAGTCCTAAATCTAATTCCAAGCGATTAGCATTTCCAAGCGGATTTTGATAGGTAATTTCACCTCCATAACCCGAAAAACCACCAAACCGGAGACCGATTGCTTTTGTCATGTCTTGCGCACTTAATGCACTTACTGCAACAACTACCAATGCAAATGTAAAAATAATTCTTTTCATATTTTTTTTGTTTTTGTGTAACACATAAATAGTTAATTTCATCTAATAAGAACAAACATACTAAACTAAACTCGGTGGATTTTTCAATCGTGCCAATCACCATGCAGTTTTATGAGCCCAATTAACTTATCAACGGCTTCATCTTCGGGGATATTGCGTTCGAAGCATTCTTTTTTCTTATAAAGGCTTACTTTTCCGCGGCCTGCACCAACGTAACCATAATCGGAATCCGCCATTTCGCCCGGACCATTTACAATACAACCCATGATGCCTATTTTTAATCCTGTAAGATGTGAAGTTCGCGCTTTTACCCGTGCAACAACTGTTTGTAGATTAAACATTGTTCGTCCACAACTTGGGCAGGAAATAAACTCGGTTTTAGTAACACGCACTCTCGAGGCTTGTAAAATTCCAAAAGCTACCGAATTAATTTCTTCAACAGAAATACGACCTTCATTCTCGAGAAGCAACCCATCGCCAAATCCATCAATAAACAGAACACCCAAATCGGCAGCCGATTTTATTTGCAACTGTTCAAGATCATTTTCGGTATAATTACGACAAAGAATGACAGGTATCGTACAATCAATATTTAATAAGGTATGGAAAAATGCCCGTTGTTCTCCAACTCCATTTTTATGACTGGTTTGGAGCATAACAATCAAATTATCACTTTCTTTCAAAAGTCTAAGTAATTGTGGAGTCAAATCGGCATATTTCATTTTCAAAAATTTAATATCAGCAGTATCCTGTTGAAGTGCCTGAATTTTGTCAACCGTATAGACAGGATAAACATCTCCGGCAGTATTCAATACATTGCCATTGGCTAAAATAAAATCGGGAATAGTAGTAAAACCACCATCTGCAGTGGCAATAACCACAGGCACATTGTCTCCCCCGATATTTCCTATTGCCCGTGTTTTCCGGCGGCTGTATTCATAATGTGAATGTAAAATATTTTCTATTCCTACAATTGCTTCATGATTGGTGCGTTGTGAAATATAGGAAACAAGCAACCGACCAACCGGAATTTCAAGTTCAGGTTCTTCACTCAACGAAACACGAATGGTATCGCCAATACCGTCTGCTAGTAAAGCACCAATGCCTACAGCCGACTTTATTCGTCCATCTTCGCCATCACCGGCTTCGGTAACACCTAGATGCAAAGGAAAATGAAGGTTTTCGGCTTGCATTTCGTCTACGAGTAAGCGAACAGTTTGAACCATCATTACCGTGTTGGATGTTTTCATAGAGATAACCACATTTGTAAAATTTTCTTCGTTACAAATCCGCAGAAATTCCATGCACGATTCCACCATTCCCCGTGATGTATCGCCATAGCGGTTCATCATTCGCTCACTTAACGAGCCATGATTTATCCCCAATCGAATGGCTGTTTTGTGTTCCTTGCAAATATTCAAAAAAGGTATAAAACGCGCCCTGATTTTTTGATATTCAGTTTCAAATTCTTCGTCGGTATAATCGGAAGGGTCGCCAATTTTAATACTTCCCACATAATTTCCCGGATTGATGCGGACTTTTTCCACTTGAGTTGCAGCCACGTCGGCTGCATTGGCATTGAAATGAATATCGGCTATCAAAGGCACATCACAACCTTGTTCGCGCAATGCAGCATGAATTTTACCAATACTTTCGGCTTCGCGAATGCCCTGAGTTGTAAAACGGACAATTTCACCTCCTGCTTCCACGATGCGCAAGCATTGAGCCACAGAATTTTGAATATCATTCGTATCGGTATTGGCCATAGACTGTACACGAACCGGATGGTTTCCGCCAACTAAAAGTTTTCCTATTTGAATTGTATCCGACGGACGGCGACTATAATTAAATTGATTGAGTTTCCACATAATAAAAAGTTACAAGATATTTAGTTACAAGTTACAAAAATAATTTCCTGATTGATGACAGGTAAAATTAAGTGCAAAAATACTCTTTTTAGCCTTAACAGAGAAGTCATAACTAAAGAAGTAATCAGAAAGTAAACGGATTTTCAATAGGATTGTTTTCGGCACAAACAAAAAGTGACAAAAAAGGTGTTGGTTAAAGGCACCAAAATGAAATCTAAAATTCATTCTTAAACTATCATAATTAATTTATAAACAGTAATTTGAAATTTATAAATCGACAAATTAATTTCAATCAGAACAATAATTCTTATTTTTTAGTAATTTTGTATTTCAAACAATATTATATTTCATGGTTGAATTGATAAATTTGAGTTGGATAATTGCCCTTTTGGCAATTGTAACTTTGCGTTTTGTTCCGGCAAACTTCAAAGCAAACGTGGCTGCCATTGCGGTTGTAGCCAACTCGATAGTTACCAGCTGGTTGGCAATATTTGCATTGAGTGGGCAAATAATAAGTTTCACGTTTTATGGTGGAGAGATTTTTGGCGACATTATCATACGGATTGATCAGCTGTCGGCCTGGTTTATTCTGATAATCAACTTCACCTGCATTACCGGAGTTTTTTATGGTTCAGGATATTTGAAAGCGTATGACAATTCTGCCAAAAAGCTCAGTTTGCATTGGATTTTATTTGTACTTTTCCAGTTGTCGATGGTTTGGGTGTGTATGATTCAAAATGGCTTTGCCTTTCTGATTGCCTGGGAAATCATGTCTCTGTCTTCGATGATGCTGGTTATTTTTGATACTCATAATCCCAAAACTTTAAAAGCCGGGATAAATTACCTGGTTCAAATGCATATCAGCGTGGTGTTTTTGACCATTGGTTTTATCTGGGTCTATTTTCAAACAGGTTCATTTAGTTTCGATACTTTTACAACCTACTTTGGATCAAACAGTAATATCTGGCTATTTTTGGTTTTCTTTGTAGGTTTTGGGTTGAAGGCCGGATTTATACCTTTTCATAGTTGGTTGCCTCATGCACATCCTGCAGCACCTTCGCATGTTTCAGGCGTTATGTCAGGCGTTATTGTGAAATTGGGCATTTACGGTATTTTTCGAATAATATCTTATCTTAAAAGTGATTATCTGCTGTTAGGCGAAATACTTATCAGTATTTCAGTTTTGACGGGCTTATACGGAATTCTAAATGCAGCTGTTCATCGCGATTTCAAAAGAATGCTGGCTTATTGCACTATCGAAAACATTGGTATTATTGGCATTGGCATTGGCATCGGATTAATTGGATTAGGTAATAATAGTCCTATTTTATATTATCTGGGATTTGGTGGTGCATTGTTACATGTATTAAACCACTCACTTTTCAAATCATTATTGTTTTATTCGGCAGGATCGGTTTATCAGCAAACACACACGCGTGACATGGAAAAGCTTGGCGGACTGATTAAAAGCATGCCCCGCACGGCGGTTATTTTTTTAATTGGAGCTATTGCGATAGGCGGAATGCCACCTTTTAATGGATTTATCTCTGAATTTTTGATTTACAGCGGATTGATACAAGGAATCCAATTGCATGACATGACTCAAATAATTCTAATGGTACTGACATTTGCCGGTTTAAGTATCATTGGAGGACTTTCGATACTGGCATTTACAAAGACTTTCAGCACAATTTTCCTAGGAACTCAACGGCAGCCTTTAGCTCTTAAACCTCACGAAGTGTCGATTCAGATGCTGGTTCCTCAATACATAATTATTGTGGCTATGCTCAGTGTAGCTATTTTTCCGCAAGTTTATTTACAGGTTATCGGCAATATATTATCTGGGCTAACCAAAAGCGTTGTGATTCCACAACCAACTGAATTTGCAAATTACATTTCTATCATGCGAAGCATCAGCTTGTATTCAATGCTTTTAGTTGGAGTAATTATTTGTTTTTGGGGAATAAGAGTATTGGCTTTGCGCGGAAAATCGCAAGTTGTAGGTGCAACCTGGGGTTGTGGTTATACTGCAGGAACCAGCAAAATACAATATACAGCCAAATCATTTTCCAAATCGCTGAGCAAAACGTTTAACTTTATAGTTATCGAGCGGAAGCAATATGAAGAGTTACAAGCGGGTGAAATTTTTCCAAAAGACAAAAAATATACGTCGCATTATCACGACTTCTTTGAATTCAGGTTTATACGCATTGCAACCAACCGACTGATTTATAGTGCAAATTATTTTAAGTTTATTCAAAACGGACGTATTCAATCATATGTACTTTACGGCATTGTGTTTATTGTTGCTATTTTTATTCTGACATTTTTTAATATCGTACCATGACCCTGGTTTGGAGCTTTATACTTATTCCATTCGTAGCAATATGCCTTATCCCTTTTCTGAAAATGAAAGGGAAAGCAATTGCTGTTTATTGTGCTGTAAGTGTTATTGCTTTTATTACCAGTTATCTTGCTATTCAGGTACTGAATGGACAAAATTTCATCATCACTTTGCCGGGAAGTTATTTAAGTGGTCCCATTAATCTAGAAATAGATTCCCTTTCTGCCTGGTTTATGCTGATTATCAATTTTGGATTTATTACGGGCGGTTTCTATGGTTTATTCTATATGAAAGCCTATGTGAATCAGCCAAAGAATTTAAATTTGCACGGAATCCTGTTTGTATTACTTCATGCTTCGTTGATAAGTTTGTGTGCCATTCAAAACAGTATAGCTTTTCTGGTTGCATGGGAAATTATGGCACTCTCAGCTTTTTTGAGTATTATCTTTGAACATGAAAAAGTTGCAACTATCAGAGCTGGAATTAACTATTTGATTCAGTCGCACATCTCCATCCTTTTTTTAACGATTGGATTTATCTGGGTAGCCAGTCAAACAGGCAGTTATGATTTCAGTGCCATTCACCGTTATTCGATGGCACATTCGGGTGCACTTTCGTTAATGTTATTTTTGTTCTTTTTTAACGGATTTGCCATCAAAGCAGGTTTTGTACCTTTTCATACATGGTTGCCTTATGCACATCCTGCTGCACCGGCACATATTTCGGGTATTATGTCAGGAATACTGATTAAAATCGGGATTTTTGGTATACTCCGAATGCTTTTACTAATACAGGTAAATTATATAACTGTTGGAAACCTGATTTTGGTAATATCAATTATCTCGGGAATTTATGGTGTGATGCTGGCTATTCTGCAACATAACCTGAAGAAATTGCTTGCTTATCATAGTATTGAGAATATTGGAATTATAGGAATCGGAATTGGATTGGGATGCATTGGGTTGGGAATCAATAATCCGGTACTTAGTTCGCTGGGGTTTGCAGGAGCTTTGCTACACACGCTCAATCATTCGCTTTTCAAATCGCTCCTGTTTTTTACTACCGGCAATGTTTATCAGGCAACACATACGCTTGATATTGAAAAACTAGGAGGAATTGTAAAAAAAATGCCACAAACAAGCATATTATTTCTAATTGCAGCACTTGCGATTTGTGGTTTACCACCATTTAACGGTTTTATTTCTGAGTTCATTCTTTATACGGGTCTTTATCATTGGATTCAGAATGCGCAAATGGGTTCTTTAATTTTCATTATTTTTACCGTCATGGGATTGGCAATGATTGGCGGATTGGCTTTGATGTGTTTTACCAAAGCTTTCGGAGTCGTTTTTTTGGGAAATACCCGGCACTCTTTTCAACATGAAATAAAAGAAGTTTCTTTTTTTCAATTAATGCCACTGTATGCAATTGCGGCAGTTATAATATGTATTGGACTGTTTCCCAGACTATTCCTGGATGTATTGATACAACCAGTTCATTTATTTACCAATTTGAAACAACTTCAATTTGTAAGTTTTCAGGGGAATGATATCGATGCATTGGTATCGGTCAGTCATGCAAGTTGGTATTTGATATTATTAGTTTTACTCCTTTTGGGTATTAGAAAATGGGCGTTAAATAATCGAACCGTCACTGTTTTGCCAACCTGGGCTTGCGGATACACTGCACCAACATCAAAAATTCAATATACAGCAAGTTCCTTTGTAAAAACTTATAGTAAATTATTGGGAATGTTCTTTTTAATTTCAAAAAGAGAAAAAGAAGTTCAAGGGATTTTTCCAACTGATGCGCATCTCGAAACACATCCATATGATAAAATTGAAAAATGGTTAATCGATTACCCGGTTGTTAATTTTAAAACCTTTATGGGTCGGTTTCGTTTCTTTCAAAACGGCAAATTGCAATTTTATATTTTATACGGAATTACCTTTATTATTCTAATTATCAGTATTCCTATTTTGTACGACAAAATAATTCTGTTTCTTGAATTTTTAAAGCAACTATAAAAAATTAACAAATCAACCATTAAACAACAATATTATGCTGAGTTTTTTATTAATCATCTTAGCCGCAACTTTTTTTACCGGAATAATTATCCGTACAAAAAGTATTGCTTCAGGGCGAAAGGGACCGGGTATATTTCAGCCGATTAAGGATGTTATCCGCCTTTTCAAAAAAGGTGCGGTTTACAGCGAAACATCCAGCTTTGTGTTTCAAATAGCCCCCACCATTTACTTCTCGTCGGTATTTGTAGCTATGTTGGTTGTTCCTTTTGGGCAATCGAAAGGATTAATCAGCTTCAATGGCGATTTTATATTCTTTGCATACGTGTTGGGGCTTGGAAAGTTTTTCAGCATCATAGGAGCAATGGATACGGGCAGCAGTTTTGAGGGAATGGGTGCAAGCCGCGAAGCGCTTTACTCCATGTTTGTTGAACCTGCTTTTTTTATTTTAATGGGTTCACTGGCTTTAATGACCGGTCATACTTCTTTTCAAGAAATATTTTCGACCTTGCATCTCGGTTCGTCCATTACCTATGCATTGGGCGTTTTGGCCGGAGTTGTATTTCTAATGATTGCCATGATTGAAAACAGCCGCATGCCGCTCGATGACCCGAAAACACACCTTGAACTTACAATGGTTCACGAAGTAATGATTCTTGACAATAGCGGATTTGATCTGGGATTGATTTTAACAGCCGGTTACCTGAAATTTGCAATTTATGGAGCCATAATTTTTAATCTTTTTAGTGGTACTATAGCTTACGAGTATGCCATACCTATGTTTATTGCGATGCAGATTTTCCTTGCTTTTTGCGTAGGGATGATCGAATCTTTTATGGCAAGGTTCAGAATGAATCACAATGCCCAGTTTATTGTTGTGCTCTCGTCGGTATCTCTGCTGATATTTTTCGGGGCTTTACTTGTTTCCGGAAAATTTATTTAATTTGAAAATTTAGATAATATGTTACACGTACTGTTAATTGTTTTTCTTATTTCACTGTTTTACATGTCTATTGCCAATCGCATGTCGACTTATGTAAACGTGCTGGCTTTGCAGGGGATCTTGCTCTTTTTTGTAGCATTTTTAGAACTGAAAAGCATAAATACTCTCAATCTGATATTTATCCTGCTTGAAACGATTATAATCAAATCGATTGCAGTTCCTGCGTTTTTAAAATATGTGCTCAAGCGAAATCATATCACACGTGAAGCGGAACCTTATGTGCCAAATTTTGTGTCGTTGATAATTACTACCTTTATTGTGATTACTACTATTTTGCTTTCAAATACGATGGAAGAAAGCTATTTAGACAAAATGTTCTTCGTGGTGGCACTTTCCACACTTTTCACCGGACTCTATTTCATTGCATCCCGCCGAAAAATCATTACTCATGTCATGGGTTATTTGATTATTGAAAATGGCGTTTTTGTGTTGTCGTTGGCAGTTGGAAACGAAATGCCCATGTTAGTGAATTTGGGAATAATGTTGGATATTTTTGCCAGCGTTTTGATTTTAGGTCTCTTTTTGAATAAAATAGGAGATGTATTCAAAGACATAGATGTGAATCAACTCACCAATTTAAAAGACTATTAAATACTTGATAGTTTATAGTAAAAAGTAAATTTACGCTTATGATAGAAATATATTTAGCAGGATCAGCCTTAATCGGAACTATTCTTTTTTTTAATCGTGGGAAAGTGTTGAATTATGGTTTAATTTGGTTGTTTATTGCCTTACAGTGCACATTTGCCATCTATGCCTGTATGAATTACAACCAAACCGAATCAATCTATTTCACTTTCGATTCGTTGGGAATTATCATGCTGTTGACTGCCACCATCATTTCCATTCCGGCAGTAATACACAGTTGGATTTACATCGAAGAAAGTGAAGAAAAAACTCCTCGCTCCAGAGCAACTTACTTTGGTGCTTTAGTCCTTTTAATAACTGCTGTAAGTGCAGCCTATCTGGCCAATCATATTGCAGTGGTTTGGATTTTTACTGAAATAACTACGTTAAGTGCTTCTGCTCTAATTTATCATCACCGTAATAAATTAGCATTGGAAGGTACCTGGAAATATGTTTTTATATGCGCAATCAGTATTACTTTTGTGTTTATCGGTATTTTGTTTCTAAGCCTTTCTTTTGCCAAGGGTGGTTCGGACGATTTATCATTCAAAAACTTATTAATTCACAAGTCTTTTTTAAATCTATCTTGGCTGCGGTTGGCATTTTTGTTTATTTTTACCGGATTTACTGCAAAGTTAGGACTTTTCCCCATGTTCACTGCCGGTGTTGATGCTAAGGATAAAGCTCCCGGACCAGCTGCAGCTTTGCTTTCGAGTATTGTTATGTGTATGGGTTTTGTAGGTATTTTTCGTTTTTATATTGTGGTAGCAAACACGCCTTTACTTCATTGGGCAAGTTTGGTTGTAGGCATTGCGGCGTTTATATCCTTGTTTATTGCAGCTGTTTACATGATAAAAGTAAAAAATATCAAACGTATGATGGCCTATTCGAGTGTTGAGCACATGGGATTGGTTATGTTAGGAATTGCAGCTGGTGGAATTGGTTATTACGCTGCCATTTTGCATATTGTATTGCACTCTTTTGTTAAGTCGAGTCTATTTTTTCAATATAATCAAATTTACAGGGTCTATAAAAATAAAAATATTTATCAATTAGGTAATTATTTCAAATATAATACCACAGGAGCAATAGTTGTACTACTTGCATTTATAAGTGTAACAGCCATGCCACCTTCTGGAATGTTTGTGAGCGAATTTTTGATTTTCCGCTCCATGTTCGAATCGAACCAACTGATTTTATTACTGGTAGTGCTTTTATTACTTACTCTTATAATTTGGGCATTTGCTAAAAATATTTTCAAATTATTATTTATTCCCCCTGTCAATTTTGATGAAACTACAGTTCCGGTTATAAGTGCCTGGCGTTCTGTTTCGCAGTTTATTCTTATCGGTGGGGCTGCTTATTTGGGATTAAATCCTCCGTTGATTTTTGTAGATTTAATAAAAAATAGTATTTCACTTTTACCTCATTGATTCAGAGGTAAAAAGTCAAAGATAATTGTAAATTATTAATTGATTATGAACTATATCAGCATAAAAAATAACCAGACTATTTTGCTTTCGGATATTCCTGAAAGTAACTATGAAGCATTTTATGACATGAACCTTGATTTAGTGTCGGGCCATATTGAAAGACATTGCGTGAATTATTTTGGTTATAAAGTGGGAAACAACGTAAAACTAATTAGCTGTATTGCCGATGATATAACACACGAAATAATGATTTCAACCTGTTTGGTTCACAAAGCTCACGATTTGGAATCCCTAAGTGCTAAACTATTGTGTTTTGAAAAGTTTGAACGCGAAATCCACGAAAACTTTGGCATAAACTATATCGATCATCCCTGGCTCAAACCGGTTCGTTATGCTTTCAACAGAGAGGATAAATCACAAATCATGGACAATTATCCATTTTTTGCCATTGATAGTGAAGAACTTCATGAAGTTGGTGTAGGACCTATTCATGCCGGAATTATTGAGCCCGGACATTTCAGATTTATTTGTAACGGTGAGCAGATTCTGCATTTGGAAATTCAGTTGGGGTATCAACACCGTGGCATTGAACAACTTTTTATTGAAAAAAAGAATTTGCTTCAACGAGCCACATTGGCAGAAGATATTACCGGAGATACTGTTGTTGGTCACGGCACAACGTTTGCTCATGTTTGGGAAAGTTTATGTGGCTTTGAAGCAACAAAAGACATTGAGTTCTCACGCACAATGGCTCTGGAACTGGAAAGAATTGCAGTTCATGTTGGCGATTTAAGTGGAGCTTGCACCGACATTGCTTATCAGTTAGGCAGTTCTGTTTTTGGCCGGCTTCGAACACCGATTATTAATTTTTTACAGGAATGGGGTGGCAATCGATTGGCAAAAGGATTAATAAGACCGGGACAAAATCAATTTCCTTTTACTCCGGCTTTAGCCGTGAGATTAAAACAAATATTGGATATTTTTGAACCTGAATTTATTGAAATGGCAGATAAATTGTTTCACCTATCCAGTGCCTTATCACGCTTTGAACGAACCGGAGTAGTTACTAACGCCGATGCTGTAAATATTGGCGCGGTGGGAATGGCTGCCCGCATGACTGGCTTGAATCGGGATGTTCGCGTATCGCATTCTTACGCACTTTATTCGGAATTAAATCATAACCCCATTTTAAAACGCCACGGCGATGTTTATTCTCGTATCCAATTGCGAAAAGAAGAAGTGGAACAATCTCTCAACTATATCCGAAAATTAATAGCCGAAGTTCCGGCTCAAGTTTCTGAAATTAAAAATTTTAATCCTCCTCAACCAAGTTCCTTTTGTATTTCGTTGGTAGAAGGATGGCGTGGAGAAATTTGCCATTGTGGTTTGACCGACAAAAAAGGAGAATTAATGATGTATAAAATCAAAGATCCTTCGTTTCATAATTGGCTGGCATTGGCTTTATCAGTCAGAAATAACGAAATATCTGATTTTCCTATTTGCAATAAAAGCTTTAATCTATCTTATTCAGGACACGATTTATAAGACCCCTGAATCCCCTAAAGGGGACTCAAAGACTAAGTTTACTTGTATATGCAAAGAAAAAAAATATCAATAAACAGAACTAACTTAGTTCCCCTCTAGGGGTCAGGTTCTTAAACAATTATCTTATGTTAGACAACATCAAAATAGTATACCATCAAGGTAAACAATACATTCCAAACCCAACAAAAGTTGAAGTTCCTGGAATTTTCCGAGGCCGTCCCGTTATTAGCCTTGAGAAAGTGAACGAAAAAGAATTGACAGATTTGTGCCCGACAAAAGCAATATTGAATAATCCAATACGTATTGATTTAGGAAAATGTACTTTTTGTGGAGAATGTTCCAAACAGTTCCCCGAAAAAATCACTTTTACTAAAGATTATAAGTTAGCCAGCAACGTATTAGAAAATTTAATTATAAAAGAAGGTGAAGATAAACCCGTGGAAGTGAACCCTGACATTGTACGCAAAGAAATTCACAAAGTTTTTGGATGGTCACTTAAACTGCGTCAAATCTCGGCTGGTGGCGATAATAGCTGCGAAATGGAACTCAATGCCGCCAACAATGTGCAGTTCGATATGAGTCGTTATGGGATTGATTTTGTAGCTTCACCCAGACATGCGGATGGAATTGTTATCACAGGTCCTATCACGCAAAACATGGCCAAAGCAGTACAAATATGTTACGATGCAACGCCTGAACCTAAAATAATTGTATTAGTAGGAACTGATGCAATAAGTGGTGGAATGTTTGCTGATAGTCCGGCTATCGACCGTAGTTTTCTTGAAAAGTATTCTGTCGACCTTTATATTCCTGGTAATCCGGCTCATCCTCTTAGTATTATCAATGGATTGTTGGATTTAACCCGAAAATTAAAATAAATCAAAAGTCGTTTTAAGGTCAATTATTTGTCAAAGAGAGGATGTTTTAGAACTATAAATGTCGATTTTGTTGAAAAAAGTAAAAAATATTTTATTATTTCAATCCAAAAGCGTATTTTTGTATAGATTTTTTTTGAAAATGACAAACCGCTACGAAGATCTTATAACCGCATTTGAAATAAAACTGCGAAAATTAATTTCGGAGTATAAGTCATTGCAAGTTCAAAACGCTCAACTGAAAGCTGATTTAGACCGCAAACAAACCGATTTAATGCTTGCTCATCAGGAAGTTTTGGAACTTCGAAAAAATTACGACCATTTACAGATTGCAAAAAACCTGGGTTCAACGGAAACAGAGAAAGCCGAATCCAGACAACAAATTACCAAAATGGTGCGGGAAATTGATAAATGTTTAGCTCTTTTGGATGAATAGAGCTTATGAAAGAAGACGATATTTTTTTAATAAATGTGCAAATTGCGGGCTTAAGATTGCCCTTACGTGTTGCTCGTAAAGACGAGGAACTGTATCGTAAAGCTGAAAAGTTACTGGTAAAATATTTGGATGATTACCATCAAAAGTTCAGTCAACGACCTTCTGAAGAAATTCTAATTTTGGTTGCATATCAATTAGCAGTTATGTTATCGAAGCAAGAATTTGCTGATGACATAGCTCCTTTAGCCGAAAAAATTCAATCCTTAGATAATGAGTTAAAATCATTATTATCAATAGATTAAAGTCTTATTTAAACATTGTATTCCGCATTACATTGGTTATAATATTCCTTCAATGAAGGAATATTATTCTTTCAATGCAATGCGTTTTTTTATTCATATAGATCAAAAATAAAAATAACTTAATTATATTCTAACAAATTATCTACTATAAACTTACAAAATGGAAAACATTATAATCGGACTAATTGCACTTATTGCAGGAGCTGGGGGAACGTTTGTTCTTCTACGCTTTGTTAATAAACGCGCAATTGAAGAAGCCGCTGCTGAAGCAGAGCTTCTTAAGAAAAACAAACTTATTGAGGCAAAAGAAAAATTTATTGCACTAAAAGTAGAACACGAACAACAAGTTCAGGAGCGAAATGCCAAAATTCAGGCAGTAGAAGTCAGACTTCAGCAAAAAGAAATGCAACTGAACCAAAAACAAGGTGATGTGCAACGAAAAATCAATGAAGTTGAAGGACAAAAAGAACATTTTGAACAGCAATTAAGCAGTTTGGAAATTAAGAAAAAAGACCTTGAACATTTACATCATCAGGCTCAAACCGAACTTGAAACAATTTCAGGTTTATCTGCAGATCAAGCCAAAGAACGCTTAATTGAAGCTTTAAAAGAAGAGGCAAAAACCGAAGCAATGTCGTATGTAAACGATATTATGGAAGAAGCAAAAATGACTGCTAACAAGGAAGCAAAGAAAATTATTGTTCAAAGTATTCAACGTGTTGCCACTGAAACCGCTATAGAAAATTCTGTTACAGTTTTTCACATAGAATCGGACGAAATAAAAGGACGCATTATTGGACGTGAAGGGAGGAATATTCGGGCTTTAGAGGCCGCCACCGGTGTAGAAATTATAGTGGACGATACTCCTGAAGCCATTGTTCTTTCTGCATTCGATCCTGTTCGCCGTGAGATTGCCAGGTTGTCATTACACCAATTGGTTACCGACGGTCGTATTCATCCCGCTCGTATTGAAGAAGTGGTGAACAAGGTTCGCAAACAAGTGGAAGAAGAAATTGTGGAAATAGGAAAACGTACCACCATCGATTTGGGGATTCACGGGTTACATCCGGAACTAATTCGTCTAGTTGGTAAAATGAAATACCGCTCATCATACGGACAAAATTTACTCCAGCATTCACGTGAAACAGCTAATCTTTGTGCAACAATGGCTGCTGAATTAGGTCTTAATCCCAAAAAAGCCAAACGTGCAGGACTGTTACATGATATTGGAAAGGTGCCCGATGATGAACCGGAATTGCCACATGCAATTCTTGGCATGCGTCTTGCAGAAAAGTACAAAGAAAAACCGGATATTTGTAATGCTATCGGTGCACACCACGACGAAGTTGAAATGGAAACACTGATTGCTCCGATTGTACAGGTTTGTGATGCTATTTCGGGAGCACGTCCGGGAGCGCGTCGTGAAATTGTTGAAGCTTACGTTAAACGCTTGAACGATCTGGAAGCATTAGCGTTATCCTATCCGGGAGTTCTTAAAACCTATGCCATTCAGGCTGGTAGAGAATTACGGGTAATAGTGGGTGCAGATAAATTAGATGATAAAGAAACAGAATTGTTATCATTTGATATTGCCAAAAAAGTGCAAGATGAAATGACCTATCCGGGTCAGGTAAAAATTACCGTTATCAGAGAGACGAGAGCGGTAAGTTATGCGAAATAAGTTGAATAGTTAAGTGGTTGATTAGTTGATTGGTTTAAAACTTAATGAACTAATTAACCAGTTAACAAATCAACTAAAAACTAAGAAAAAGGGGCTGTTTGGTTTTGACAGCAGGTAGAAAGGGTATGTAAGCATGTCGAGCATTGAGAAAACGGCTCGTAAATCTCGGATCTCACAACTATAACTGGCGAAAATAACTACGCTCTTGCTGCTTAATCGAATAGAGTAGATTAGGCTTAATTCCGGTACTAGGTGCTGGAACGGGACATTTCCCAAATGCCGTCGCCTCGAGGCTATTTGATATGGAGATGCAGCTAAATCGAGGATAGTCACGCTTAGCCTTGGAGGCGCGATGAAATAAAAAGGATAAGGCGCAGGTTGGTGGCTTCGGTCTTGCCCGCGCACGAAAACCTAAGCGAAGATAAACATGTAGAAAGCATATTATTTCCTTGTTTGGACGAGGGTTCGACTCCCTCCAGCTCCACTGAAAGGTTTAGCCACTAGGCAACAACCAAAAGACAAACCCTACAAAATCAATACTTTGTAGGGTTTGTCTTTAATTTTTTGTTCCATTTTTTATGAGTTTTAAGGTCATATAATGACAAGTATTTGTGACTAAATCGTACCAATTTTGGAATCGTTAAAAATAGGTCACAAAAAATACTCTTTTGACACCACTTTGTCTTCCTTTTTCTTAGTTGCAATTATTTCATTTTCAATTAGTAAACTATTTTTGTAACTATTAAAAATGAAGGTATGAAAAGTACATTTAAAGTCCTTTTTTACGTAAAAAGGAATGCAACTCGAAAAGATGGTAAAATGCCTATTGTAGCACGCATTACCGTCGATGGACACATCGCACAGTTTAACACCAAATTGGAAATCAAACCCAATAATTGGAGTGTAAAAATGGGTAGAGCTATTGGACAATCCTATGAAAATAAACAATTCAATGGGATGTTAAATGAAATCAAAGCATCGCTGTATAAAATTTATCACGAAATTCAACAAAAAGATAATTATGTAACTGCCGAAAAGGTGAAGAATGATTTTTTGGGAGTAAGTGAATATCATGAAACACTTATAAATCTCTTTCAAAAGCACAATGAGGATGTTTTTAAACTTATAGGCATTAGTAAATCACCAGGAACCTATCAAAAATATAAGGTCACTCTCAAACATCTTCAAAACTTTTTGTTGCTCAAATATAAGTTGACAGATATATCTCTAAAAGAAATTAAACACATGTTTTTGTGCGATTTTGAAATATATCTTTTAACCACTGCAGGATGTAATGCAAACACTACAGCTAAATTCATGCAATTTCTCAAGCGGATTATACTTATTGCACGTAATAATGGATTGATTATTCATGATCCTTTTGCTAATTACAAAATTAAGTTGACTAAAGTTGACCGAGGTTACCTAACTCAGGAAGATATTGAAAAAATTTTGCAAAAAAAATTTAGTACCAAACGCTTGGAGCTGGTTCGCGATATATTTATTTTCTCATGTTTCACTGGTCTTGCTTATATTGATGTATATAATCTGACTGAGAAAAATATTCGAACGTCCTTTGATGGAAATTTATGGGTAATGGCTAAACGACAAAAGACAAATATCCAATCTAATATCTTATTATTAAATGTTCCAAAAATGATTTTAGATAAATACAAAGGAAAATCGCCTAATAATAAATTACTTCCTATTCTAAGTAATCAAAAAATGAATGCCTATTTAAAAGAGATTGGTGATTTGTGTGAAATAGACAAAGAGCTGACTTTTCACATTGCTCGCCATACTTTTGCCACAACAATAACTTTAGCAAAAGGTGTTCCTATTGAGACAGTAAGTAAAATGCTTGGACACACCAATATTCGTACTACACAAATATATGCCCG
Source organism: Paludibacter sp. (assembly GCA_031292575.1). GTDB lineage: Bacteria > Bacteroidota > Bacteroidia > Bacteroidales > Paludibacteraceae > Paludibacter. The sequence continues at coordinate 15,574 of JARLGX010000010.1, read as the reverse complement.
AATCACTGACAGTAAAATTAGTAATGATATGCAGGCACTTGCCGGAAAATTAGAAGGCATAGAGAAAATGTTCAAGATTTAGAATGGCTAATTATTAAGTTCTCAAAGGATTGATTTCAACGAGAAGAAGAAACAAATTGATTCTATCTTCTCGTTGAAAAAGGATGTGTATGTAAAGTATCATCGACTTAAGAAGAAATCCTCAGACTTTAAGCTCACAAGACTTCTGTTATGCCCTCTCAAAATTCAAAAGAAAATTTAAAATATCCCAGTTTTTTTGACGTAACAGTATCCTAAATTGCAAGCATAAAATCAATAAAGGCAAATAATAATTCTTTATCAGCGCATACGGATATTTTACAAATAATTGTTATATCAACTTTCTATAAAATGTAGAAGAACAATCAAAAAAATTAATACTGAAAATCACAAATTGTGATAACCAATAAAATATACTGTTATGGAATTACAACTTATTCTGAGCAAAATATACGAGATAAGAGGTTATAAGATAATGCTTGACCGTGACTTAGCAGAGATGTACGGAGTAGAAACACGAGCGTTGAACCAAGCTGTAAAACGCAACATTAACAGATTTCCTAATGACTTTATGTTTCAACTATCAGAAGATGAAAGCGAAATCTTGATGTCACAAATTGTGATATCAAGTTGGGGCGGTATAAGAAAATTGCCTTTTGCCTTTACAGAATTAGGTGTTGCAATGCTTAGTAGTATTCTTACTTCTCAAACAGCAATCCAAATCAATATAAGTATTATGCGGGCATTTACAACCCTACGTCAGTTGGTATTAAATCCATCTGTTGATAGAATTGGAGAACTTCAAAGCGAAATGCAGAAACTCAAACAGTCTATTGAAGATATATTCACAAACCAAAACGACATAAATGAAGATACGCGGATACAGTTAGAGATAATTAATCAAACATTGGTTGAATTGCAAGCAAACAAACAAAAAGAAAAACCACGCCGACCAATCGGGTATACTCCCCCTACAGAAATATAAAAAGAATATCGACAGAGAATACAGTTAGGTAGCAGAACATAAAACAAATAAAAGAATTTTATTCATCGTTTTACTATTATTCAATACATTTGGAATAAAATAATTTTCTTAAATCACTACTTAAACTATTAAATTTGCAGCGATACTTTATTAATTATTTTCTACTCATATTATTCTAATACATGAAATATCAAATATTATATATACTTTTGTATTGAAATATCATATATTATGAAATCAAAGGGAACAAGTTACACTCAGAAACAAAAGAATATCCTTACTACAATCGGTGAGAATATTAAGTTAGCCCGCTTGCGACGGAAACTATCCATACGCTCCATGGCCGAGCGAGCCGGTATTGCCACATCCACATTGGGAAATTTGGAGAATGGTTCTCCATCAGTTTCACTGGGGAGCTATTTGCAAGTGCTGTCCATTTTACGCCTTGAAGAAGATTTATTGTTGATAGCAGATAAAGATCCGGTAGGCAGACAGATTCAGGATGCCGGGCTGATCGTAAAAAAAAGAGCCCCGAAAAAGAAAAATACCGTATCAGCGATTGATCATGTAATTGACAAGGGAAGTTCTGAAACGCCGAAATTTGATTAATCTATTATGAAACAGAATAAGGAAAAAGAAATACTGGTGTATGCAGATTGGTATATGTTTGATTCCCCACAATTGATAGGAAGATTATATTTTCTATCGCTTCGTGGAAAGGCTATCTATTCCTTTGAATATGATAGCGACTGGATAAAAACCGGCATCTCTATTGATCCCGAATTACCCCTTTTCTCCGGAATCCACTATGCCTCCTCCAATGATAATTTTGGTATTTTCAAAGATTCATCCCCAGACAGGTGGGGTCAATTATTGATGAAACGCAGGGAAATTCTCTTATCTAAAATAGATAAAACTGACCCTCGAACTTTAGTTGGAATTGATTTTCTATTGGGAGTGCATGATAATCATCGCATGGGTGGACTTCGTTTCAAAGAAAGTGAAGAAGGAGATTTTATGAGTAATGATGCAAAATTGGCTGCTCCACCATGGACTTCTTTGAGGGATCTTGAATATGCAGTAAAACAATATGAAAAAAACGCCGATGAGTTAGATGAGTCTTCTCTAAAATGGATTAATCAACTTATTGCTCCCGGGTCTTCATTGGGAGGTGCTCGTCCTAAAGCAGATGTTGTTGATACAAACGAGAAACAATGGATTGCGAAATTTCCCAGTAAAAAAGATGATTCAGATGTAGGATTATGGGAAATGATTGTCCATGAGCTAGCCATTCAGGCTAAAATTATGGTTCCGAATGCCTTTATTAAAAAGTTAGCCTCCCCCTATTATACTTATTTATCCCAACGCTTTGACAGAACTGAAGATAATAAACGGATCCACTTTGCCTCAGCTATGACACTGCTTCAGCGAACCGACGGAGACGATGCGGATAGTGGTGTTAGTTATTTGGATGTAGTTTCATTCATTAAATCTGAATGTGCTAATGCAACAGCAAATTTGGAAGAGCTTTTCCGAAGAGTGCTCTTTTCTGTTTGTATTTCCAATACGGATGATCATTTACGGAATCATGGATTTCTTTACACAGAATCCGGCTGGACTTTATCACCAGCATTTGACATTAATGCAAACGAAACCGGAACCGGCTTAAAACTCAATATTGATGAAACAGACAATTCTTTAGATATTGATTTGGTTATGAATACTGCCCCTTATTATTTACTAACCGACAAACGTGCTGCAGAAATTAAAACAGAAGTAATTAAAGCAGTTTCCAACTGGCGAAAAACAGCTGCAAAGTATAAGGTTTCCCCCACTGAAATAGAACGTAAAGCAAGAGCCTTTCGGGTTTAATCATTCTATTGCAAGAATGAACATGCATTTACTTATTTCCTTCAAATTGGTCATTAATAAATTTCTGAACATCAGTTAATCGATAAAAGGACTTCCCGTTCATATTGCAATAAGGCAATTTACCTTTACTGCGATACCGCTGTAGTGTACGGTGACTCACTTTAAGCATGCCAATCAGGTCTTGGTTATCCAACAGTTCATCTCCATTCAAACAGGCTTGATGGTTAAGTAACCGCTCAAGTTTCTTGTCAGTTGTTTCGAGTTTTTCGGAAAGCTTTTTCATCCAATCCTCAAATGTTTCCTTATTGATTTCCATAATCCAAAATTCAATACATGATAAACAGTTAACAAAGTTCAGAATCTCATTTCTTCCCCTTATTCATTCTACGCTTCTCAGCATACAAATTATGATTCTTGATTAGCTCTTGCAAACATTCTTCATTCCTTCGTACAAGTCTTTCACTTAACACCCTTTTTAATTCGGAGATAGTATAATACGATTTCCCTGAAATAATTGAATAGGAAATCAATCCTTTCGTACGTAACCGTTGTAAAGTACGTTCGCTAATCTTTAAAAAGGAACACACATCGTAATTATCAACCCAGGTTTCGTCCTGATTTTCAACAGTTGCAGGCTTAAAATCCGTTACAAATTTGGCAATCGAATCGATTTTTGTTTCCAATTCCCTAAATGCCTTTGATTCAATAGTTATTACATCCATAGTAGTATTTTTTCAACAAAGGTCAAGATTATAAAAAGACAAAATTCACAAGCTGGGGAAACTTTTTTAAAGAAAAATTGAATGGCTTGTGAATAAACTAGTTGGCGAAGTAAATATTCTAAGTACGAAAATTGGAACTTGGGTAGAGCAAGAAAAAATACAAATTAGTGGTCATTTTAAAACGAAACAAAGCATATTATACTCGAAATTAAATGCTAATCAGAGAATCCAACTTGGGAACAACTTGGGAAATATCTACTAGTATGATTTACAATTAAATAACTGATTTACAGACTATCTGCTTTATCCATTCGTTCAATTAAATTTTTGCGGAGTTGATCAAGATATTGTACCCTGCTGCCCTTACGTCCACGAATTTCAAGGAATGTCCGATAGATATCTCCCAACTCAATATTGAATACATTTTCAAAATACGAAGTCAAACTTTTTAAATCGTATTTTCCAAAATTTATGCTCCCTGTAGAATGAATTGCATAAATAAGTTCTACAAGGGCTACTTTCGAGTCCGTCCAGGTTTCTTTAGTCTTTGGGAAACTTGTTCTTTCAACTTCTTTATTTACAGTATGATCTAATTTAGATAACTCTTCATTGAGAAATATACTCAACATATCGTTTGCAATGATTCTTGCAACCTTGAAATCAAAACCTGTTGAAAAATTAGGATCCCGTTCAAAATAAAAATTATCAAAATACAATTCAATATCCGGTTTCCCTCTCAAGAAATAATGTGTGTCTTGATCTGTTCTTCGAGCACGGTAATACTTATAGAAGTCAATATTATTTATAAAGAATTCGTTCAACCTTTCAAATTGATGAAGTGTGTATTCTTTTTGTAAGGCTTCACACCCTGTAGGGCGATTCATCTCGAACTTATAAATACTACTGTAGTAAATCAACTTACTAAATATTTGAGGTTTTATTTCTTTAAAAAAACAAATTTCTTCCATCTCATCACAAAATGAGTTTTTACAAATAAATGTTTTGAGCTCATCAAAAGAGCTTTCTAACAAGGTTGAAATCCTAACCAATTTATCAAAAACATCGCCTTCTTCCAATTCAATTTTCTGAATCTCGTAATTTATTCTTTTTTGGAGGCCTTGAGTGTATTGTTTCATATAATTAGATTTAACATGTAATTTTATACGATTAATTGACATGAAAAAGAAAAGTAACTATAAGAAATATTCGCTTCAAATCAAGATTTGATTCGCTTGTAGTAATAAATATGCAACTAAATAAATACTTTTTTTATATATTATTATACCAAATAAAAGAATTAGCAAAAATATAGCAATGAAACAAATTTAAATAATTAAAATAAATTAATATACTTAATATTGAGTTAAATAAATGTAATTATTTATCATATTGTTAGTTAACTTCAAAATATAAGTCAACTAACAATTAATTATTATTTATTTTCCGTTAGAATTATTGAGTTATACGAATATTTAAATATATATATAAATACATATTACAGTTAATACAAAAACCAATTATTAAAAATAGCATTTGTAAGGTGAAATGAAGTTTCAAATCATTCGACCATCTATATTTATGTATTTTTTATGTATATAAATGCAGACACAACTATTCGGCTTAGATTTAAATGGAAGTGGAACGGGTATAAACAGGCTGAGGTAGTTGCTTGGGTAGTGTATCACTCTGTTGACTGCTATATGCTTTATCCTTGTGTTGGTCAATTGGGTTTAATGAAAGTTGTATCCTGCGGTCTAAAGCAAAAAGTTCGGACTTGAGTCCTTTAAGTTCTTCTTCCTTTCTCCAAACATCATTTACGATTTCATGTAAAACAGAAACGTCTTTAGATATTTTTATTGTTTCATCCTCGTATTTTTCAATTAACTTAGGAATCCTAATCAATGCATTCAGAAAGTTGAAAGCAGCCAGTGTTGGATCAGAAGCAATGCGACCATTGTTGTAGCTATATTTTATATTTCCGTCTCCTTCAACAAAAAAACGATTCTCATGAAAATCAAATCCATCTTTCAGGCTCCCTTCCGTTTTGACCAACAAACTAAACCCATACAAGCTACCTATCTTAAAATACTCCCCGTTGGTTTGAGCTTTCTCATTTATTTCGTTCAATTTTGTCCCAATAATCTTCGGGTCGTAACTTTGTGTATTCTCCAGTTGAATCGGATTGAGTTTATTTCCTTCTTTATCGGTTTGCACTTTATTTGCAAAGTCCTTCCAGTCTTTATTCATTCGGACAATCATTTCCTGGTTCCCATCTATCGTATGTGTAATTTCTTCCAGCTTGAACAGGGAACCGGACTTACTCCGATTAAAAGCATGTCTTTCACTCTCCAAAGAAGCAATTTTCTTTTCCAACTTTGCTTTCTCCAATAAATCTGTATTTCCGGAAAGTATCGCTACGTATTCTGAAAAATTCATACCCGACTTCTCATCCAGACTTCCTTCATCTATGGTCCGGCTACCCATATTATTATTTTTCAACTGCTGAATGAATAGTTGCTTGTTATGAAGCAGGTTAAATTTATAGGAGTCCAGGCTTTTCTCAACTGCATAGATAATCACATCCACTTTGTTGTCGGCATAGAGTTTTGAAATTTCGTTGCCTTTCCGAACAGCTCTGCCATCACGCTGTTCCAGATCACTTGGTCGCCAGGGTGTGTCTAAATGGTGGACTGCAACAGCACGTCTTTGAGCATTCACTCCGGTTCCTAACATTTCGGTTGAGCCAAACAAGATGCGTATTTTACCTTCGTTCATTCCATCTATCAAAGTTTTACGAACTTTGTCATTTTTTGCTTCCTGAATAAACCGGATTTCCTGTGAAGGAATATGATAGTCCTCTACCAGTTTTTTTTTAATCTCACTGTAAGGATTCCATTCCCCGGGTTTATAGGTACCTAAGTCTGAAAACACAAACTGTGTCCCTTTTTGGACTTGATATTTCCGGTAATACTCGACTAATTTAGCTGCACAGTGTGAAGCTTTGTTATCGACATGGTCTTCATATTCCGGGCTGATCATACGCATATCCAACGACATCTTACGCGCATAATCCGTTGCTATCAACATCTTGGCTTTTTCTTCTGTATCGGAAAGTGGAGCTCTCCCCAAAAGTTCTGCATTGCCTGTTTGTGCAAATTGGACTAACTTTTCAATGAAAGCTTCCTGCTGGGGAGTCGGTGGAATATTGTGCATAATTTCATTCTTTTCCGGGCGATCAATACCAATATCTTTAGCCGTACGATAGTCTGTAATTTCCGAATAAAAAGCTGCCAGTTCGGGAACTTTGATAAAATAACGAAAACGTTCTTTTTGGACAATCTGATTCGTGACCGAAAACTCGAAATCAATGGTTTTCTTGGCAAATATGGCTGCCCAGGCATCAAAGCTGTTGATGTTTTGTCTCTCCAATTCTTTTGGACGCAGGTATTTAAATATCAAATATAGCTCGGTAAGAGAATTAGAGATTGTCGTTCCTGAGAGAAATGTGGCACCCAAATCTTTACCTGTTCGTTCCTGAATGGTACGAATTGCAAAGAGCATATTCAGAGCTCGCTGACTACCTTCGGAGTTTCCGAGTCCGGCCACCCTATCATGGCGGGTATTGAACATCAGATTTTTGAAGCGATGACTTTCGTCCACAAACAAATGATCGATACCCATCATTTTAAAGTCAACCACGTTGTCTGTCCGTGAATCAATTTCAGACGTAATTATTTTTAATTTCACTTCCAAATTTTGCTGTCTTTTTATCACTCCCTTAAGCATTCCACGGGAAACCTCTTTTCCTTGTTGTTTAAGTACTTCCAGGTTTTCTTCCACACTTTCCAGCTCCTTTTGCAGAATTTTTTGCTGTATCTCCGGCGACTGGGGTATCATACCAAACTGGTCGTGCGTGAGGATAACTGCATCCCAGGAATTGTTCTTTATATCATTGAAAATCTTAATGCGTCTATCGGGAGTAAAATCTTCTTTCCCCGGATACAAAATTCGTGCATTCGGGTAAGCCGTGCGAAAAGTAAGAGCAATTTCATGTACATTCGCTTTTAATCCAACTATCATTGGTTTATTGGCCAATCCCAACCGCTTCATTTCATAGGCCCCACAGCACATAATGAGTGTCTTCCCTGCTCCTACCTCATGGTCACAGATGCCTCCTCCATTTTGCAACAACATCCAAATGGCATCTTTTTGACTGCCGTAAAGATCTGCTATTCCTAGCCTTTTAAGGTTTAATTGTGGAAAGGTTTGGTGTGACCCATCATAGTCCGGACGAACAAAACAATTGAATTTCCGATTGTACAGATTGGTCAACCGATCTTTAAACTCCGGTGACTGTTCGTTCAGCCATTCGGTAAAACCATTTCGGATTTCATCGATCTTCGAATTTGCCAGTTGTATGGCCTCACTATCCCGAATCCGAATTTCTTTATCTTCTACTTGAATGGTTTTGGTAATATCCGGGGAAGTGTTGAGCAGTGCATGTTTCATTAAAGCCAATCCATTAAAACTACGGCTTTGGGATTTAACGGCATATTTATCATAAATATTAGCATTGAGAGTAGATGCATTCACCGAAAATTCATCAGCGGCTGGCGAGAAATGAATGTTTACATCGGTGTCAAACAGGTAAGACGCATATTTGCTGTAAATACCCGTCTGGATCCAGCGTTCACCAAAATTAAAATCCAGCTCTTCAAAAAGGATAGGGAGTGGCTTTGCATCTTGTAATACTACCAGAGATTGTTGTGATAGTGCATCTTCGGGATGTTGAGTCAGATAGCGTTCAATAGATTCAGCTTTCTCGACCACATTACCGGCAATAAATTTCTCCGCGATTTCGTAATTTTCAACCAGTGGATTGAAATAGATTTTCCCATGTAGCTCCTGCAATACCTCGTCCCTGTTTTTATCCATCAATAGCGAAGTCATAAATTCTATATTAACTTCGCCAAACTTATTCAGTGAAGCTGCCAACGCTTCCCGGGAAGTATCAGCATGCGTGATTTCATTGGGATTAAAAGAGACCGGCTGGTTGAAAATATCGGCTTTTATCATTTGACCATCCACAAAGTGTTCAAGAAACAGTATTTCTTTCCCACTTGGGTCCATCTTAATCAAATCAAGATTCTTAGGACTATTCAATAATCCGTACCGACTGACAAATTGATCGTAAAGGGTGTTTAAGTGTAACCGATATGGAGTATGTTCTTCTCTTTTTTCCGCTTCAAAGGTATAAAGTCGTTGATACGTATCCCGTAAATCAATATAAAGTAAAACTTTTTCTTTTTGGTGATTCGCAACAGACATTGGGGTGAAAATTGCCTCCTCTTTATATACTTCTGAAAGAAATCCTATTTGCGAATTGATTGACACCAACGAACCTACTTGATGATGAGGTTCACGCTGTCCGGTAAAAGGAAAAGGTTTTATAGCTACTTCGGATTCAGGGGAAAAGGGAATTAGCTTCCGTTCTACTTTGTTCGATTCAAAAAATTGATTGAACAGTGAAACCTGGTTCGCAGATTGACGAGGAATGTTTCGCTTATTTTTTATATTCGTATTTATCTGTGATCGTTCTTCTGCGTTCATGTCAAAAAGATCATAGAGTGTCATGGGTGCTTCTGATCCCATTTTCATTGACTCAATCAAAGCAGAGGCATCTGACGATTGAAAGTTTTGTTGTATTTGCGACTGCGGATTGTGCTGATTATACAGCTCTATATTCAGTCGCTTCGAGCAATCATCCGACAGCATTTTCTTCAAATCGGCAGCAATTCCTTTTATCCCTTCTTCATGCACGAAGACCATTGCAGGCTTGCCGTATTGGTCGGTATCTACAGAGCCTTTGGTATGAACTACCCGTTGTGTGTCTTTAAAATAATGATTCGTAAAAATGCCGTTACTCTGTAGAGTGCTTTGTATAAAAAGCTTCTCATCATTCGATAATTCTGTTTTGTCTGTGTTCTTTTGCAAAACAATCAAATCGCTTCCTACCTCGGTATTAGCACTCTCAATAAAAAGATTATTGGGCAAACGAACCGCCGCTATTAAGTTTGTATTATCCATCAACCATTGCCGGATTGGTTCATTCTGTGCAGAATTCATCATGCCCTGTGAAGTGATAAAGGCCAGAATACCTCCTTCCCGAAGCGTATCTACACCTTTCATAAAAAAGTAATTATGAATTGCCCTGGTTGAGAATTGCTTGGCTCTATCTTTACTTTTGATAAAGGAGAGGTCAAAGGCCGCAACGTCTCCGAAGGGGATGTTGGAAGATACCACGTCAAAATAATTGTTATAGCGGGATTCGATTTCTTCAAAGCCGCTTATCGTCAATTTATTGTTGGGATACAAATTCGAAATCAACTTGCCCGTAAGTAAATCTTTTTCAAAACTCATTATAGAAGCATCTTCCTGTGCTATCTGCTGAAAGGCAGAGACAAACGCTCCCATTCCGGCTGATGGATCAAGGAATCGGGCTGGTGTAATTCCGCTATTGTGAAGCGTTTCGGCTAGTGTAGAAACGACTTCTGAAGGAGTATAAAAAGAGGTGAGAATGGAGTTTTTCAGACTACCGATATATTGCTTATATTCTTGCTCTGAATTGCTGTTTTCTCTGATTATAGCATGCAGTTCTGCGACCAAGGGGAAAAGCTCTAATTCGGATTTCGACCAAAGAGCACTATCAGCGAGGGTTTGTGCCGGATTGAGAATGCATTTCAATCCTCCAAATCCAGCATATTGCTGAATAACTGCGATCTCTTCTGTTGTTGGTTCACGATGCTCTTGCTCCAATGCAAACGCGAGTTTTATTGCCTCTATGTTTGCACGGAGATGTGTTCTTTTATTGTAGCTCATGTTCTTCAAACCAACGAACAATAGTCCCGGTTAACTCAGTGTATAATTGATCAAATTGTGGATCAAAAGCAAAGTCATCCGAAAGTGGATAGCCTGCAAAGACTTCTTCGCAAAGTGGAAGTAATTTTTGAGCCAGTTCCTTGGCCGAGCCTTGCGGGACTTCATCTGCAAATTCATTCCACAGCACATTGACAAGAGTATCGTGCTTTGAAAAATGCAGATTTTTAAAAAGCACTTCGTTAGCCAGTTCTTCCGCTTGTGAATGCGTTTGTCCATCTATTATTGCTTGAGAATAGGCCTGGGATGCGAGGTTTCCTCGATTGACAATTAAATCGGAATCGTTGGATAATTCGGGATGACTTTCTTCTAAAAAAGACTGTAAGGTGAGTTGATAGTACGACAATTCAACCTGTTCATTATTTTTATTCATACTTCGTGGAATTTTATTGTTAGAATCAATTTAATCTATTGGTTATTTTGTAGAGTGTATAATTCCGTTATGCAGGATATCGGCTGCATAACGGAAACGAAAAATGTCAGCAACTTATTCCGCAACGACACTTTTCTGTTTATCAAATTCAAATACTACATGAAACTGATTGTCCAATGCCAGCGAAGCATCAAAGGATTTTCCGTTTTTACTTCGAAATCCTTTTATAATCTCCGTTTTACCTGTCGTGAGCAATGCCACAATTTGTTTGTCCGTTAGTTTTTTTTCGCTTTTAGTGCGAAAAACTGCAACCGAACATTCCGGATTACTGCATTTGACCAATTTGTCGTAGAAAATCATCCTTCCCGATTTACAGTCAGGACAACTGCATTGGGGTTTTTCAGCTATTGAAACAGCCGAATTCAATAACTCTTTTGTTATTTGGATGGTATGAACTGTTATGGCCTTGTTGAAAATTTCAACAGTCATTTCATCTTTCTCTATCTTAGACAGCATATTTTCCCACATACCTGTCATCCCAACATCGGCAATTTGTTTCTCTTTTACGGTATTGTAGACGAACATTCCTTTATCGGTCGGCACCAATGATTTCTTATCCCGCCGTATATAATCGCGAATGAATAGCGTTTCAATGATCGATGCTCGGGTGGCTGGGGTTCCAATGCCGGCTTCTTTCATAGCCAATCTTTCTTCTTCATTTTCCAGCTCTTTCCCTGCGTTTTCCATAGCAGCAAGCAGGGTGCTTTCTGTATGAAGTGGCTTTGGTCTTGTATGATTTTCCAACAATTCAATGCCTTTCAGTGGTAGTGTCTCATCCGCAGAGACTATTGGAAGAATGTTATTTTCGTCAGCATCTTCTTTTTCATTGTATACAGCTCTCCAACCTGCTTGCATCGTCACAGCTCCTTTTTCCTCAAATTTTACTTCATCACAATCCAGAACCAGTGTAGTAACCTCTTTGATACATTTTTCCGAAAATGCTTCTAACATTCGCCCGACTATCATATCGTAAATAACCTGCTCCTCTTCGGATAATTTTTTCGGATTATTTTCCGTAATCAGCAAGGCATGATGATCTGTTACTTTTTTGCCATCAACACACTGTTTATTCAGTGTGTTGAGCAAATTTGCATAGATGCCAAAATGAGGGTGGAATTTCAGTTTTCCTAATAATTCCGGAATTGTTTCAAAAACGTCGTCTGAAATGTAGCGACTGCCTGTTCGGGGATAGGTAATCAGTTTTGTTTCATAAAGCTTTTGGGCAATAGAAAGTGTTTTGTCTGCCGAAAAACCGTACCTGCTATTTGCATCTTTCTGCAAGTTGGTCAGATCAAAGAGCAACGGAGGATGCTGGTTTGCGGTTTTACTTTCTACAGAATGAACACGAACACTATTTAAATCCTTCAACCTTTCAAAAGTATCCCTTGCTTGTTTCATGCTGTCAAACTTTTCTTGCGTAAAAGCAATAAAAGCTATGTTGTTATTCTCTGTATACAGCCTTAATTGCCAATACTTCTCCGAAACGAAATGTTTGTTTTCGAGGAAACGACTGCAAATCATAGCTAGTGTCGGAGTCTGCACCCTTCCCAACGAAAATGTTCCGGTTCCAACTGCAATGCTAAGTGCCTGACTGGCATTAATCCCTACCAACCAATCGGCTTCACTGCGTGCTTTTGCAGCTGTATATAACAGATCATATTCCTTACCCAATCTCAGTTTTTGTAATCCTTCCTGAATGGCCTTATCGGTTAAACTGCTTATCCAAAGTCGATCGAAAGGTTTTGTGCAACCCAAATAACTGTAAATATACCGGAAGATAAGTTCTCCTTCACGTCCTGCATCGGTGGCAACTATGATCTTGTCACATTCATCAAACACTTTGTTGATAATTTTCAATTGTTTCATTGCTCCGGTGTCAGGTTTGAATGCTTTATCTACTTTAACTTGACGAACAGTGAGTAAGAAAGGTTGGGGCAAAACAGGTAACTGTTCCTGATTGAAGTTATTTATTCCGTATGCTGAAGGCATGGCTAATCCAACCAAATGACCGAATGCCCAGGTAATCTGATATCCGTTCCCTTGAATATAGCCATCCTTCTTTTCTGTTGCTCCTACAATTCGGGCTATTTCACGACCTACAGAGGGCTTCTCTGCTAATATTGCAATTTTCATTTTCTCCAATTTTAAAATTACATGCTATTATCTATGTATTCCTGCTTTAGAAGTTTTTTGACCTTCGGTCTTCTTTTCCTGTACTTCTGTCGGGTTGACCTGTCCTTGTTTGAGAGGCTCTTTTACATGCTTTGTTGCTTCATTGGATTTTCCGTTGGAATTAACGTCAACCTGTGTTTTACTGGCATTGTCGGGGGTAACTTCTTTTGTATTGGTTTTGTCAGGATTCCAGCGATAGAAGTTCAATTTATTTTCTTCCGGGTTGAGCTTCACATAAGCACTGTATTCCTGCCCTTCCCGGTCTTTCATTCCTTTTACGTAGATAGTCTCACCGGCCTTAAGTTTCTGTTGATCCGGTTCGGGCAATTCTACCCCACCCAGTCTTTTGGGGACTATAAATTCCTGATTTTCCGATGGAGCATTCGGTTGCTTTTGTTGTTGCGTATGTTTTTGGTCTTTATCAAAAAGAAACTCAATGCCCCGTTTGTCTGCATTAATTTGAATGGTAGCATTGAATAATTTTCCACTTTTGGACAACATATCTTCCAAATGAATTCCTTTTCCTTCTTTCAAATCCTGCATTTGTTTCTCGTTCAGTGTTATTCCTTTTATTTCGTTTGGTATGTGAATTCTATCAGCCCTGACTGCAACCACTTCGTTGGTCATCTTATCGATCGAGATGTAGGCTTGAGCAGGGTTCTGCCCTGCAAGTTCAAAGGTGAATAGTCGACCGGCATTCCCCGTTGTAAGCAAATTCTTTTTGTCTTCCTCCGTGAAATGGACTCCATAGTACGCTTTATCCAATTCCGGCTCTTTACGAACGGCATGGATAGCCACAGTTAATTTGCCATCTGTTGTTTCTCTAAACGACAAACGTGCATCGGTATGCAGGATTACATCCTCAAATTTTGGCGAAATAGACAATAATACCGGAGATTTTCCCCAGTTAAGCATCGGCTCAAGACTCCCGGTTTTCTCTAAGGTTTCTCGATTTACGCCAAGTCGTTCCAACTGTTTCCAGTCAATACGGTTTTCATCAATAGGCTTAAAAGCCTGCTTTGTTGAGAAGTCCTCCGGCAACACCCTGTGCATGTCAAGTGTTTCCTTATTGTAAGGGACTTCCGGATGCTGAAGCATCTCTTGCAAAACAGTTGAAATGTGCTCAACCAGATTTGCCGGAGCCTTGAAAAATTGGAAATGAGTCGGATCTTTGTACTGCCTATGGAAGTTCGTGAAGAAATTTTCCAATACATTTCCGTGCTTGTCGAGCTTTAAAAAAAGAGGTTCATTTTCAGACTTCGGACTTACAGCCTTTATTTTACCATCTTCGCCCATACCTGCTACAACATCCAGTTTGTTGTTCTTCTTGTCTGCAACCAATAATACATCTTGGTCATTTAAATTTTCGTCCATAACGATAGGATTTTAAAAGTGAATAATTATATTTTTCGCCAAAGATATATATGTAAACACAACAATGAGAGGGATTTGGGTGGATTGGCTTTACTTGGCTCGGACTGGCATAAAGTGGCTTTACGAGCATTCTTTTGGACACGGAAACTTGAAGTTTAAGAATTGATTCTGCTATTTGAAAGGATTCTTTCAATTAGGAGAAAACAAATTTATTCGTCAGTTTTTATAAAAATCGTTCACAAATCTTTTTTGGACGGGAATGGGGTCCACCAAAACCCCTGGAGGCCAAAAATGTTTTGTGACATCTGTCCCCATTTGAAAACCTTTTATGATTTTCAGTGCTACACAAAACAGACCTTCACTGAAAATCATAGGTGGTTTTCGGGGCTTTGTTCCCGGGTTGGCTGTACGCCTGAACAACGCACTGATAAAGGTGTAATTACTTTTCAATCTGTCTTAAGGTGCTTTATGGGGGTAAACTCGTCGCAGTTTGAAAAATAGACCATTGGAAAAGTGTTGGAAAGTGGCATGGGTGGATTAGGCGTGTAATGAAACAGGCGTTGGGGAATGAAATGGAGCTTTACTGGCTGTTTGTGTGTGGATTTATTTGTGTGAGGATTACAGCCGGAAAGCGAAATGGAATGACTGCACGGATTGTGGAATGGAGCGACTAAGCCACCTTCTATGTTGTAATCCAAATTTGAAGAGTATTATTATTGTTTTTTATATATTTGAAAAATAATTCATTATCTTTGCTATCAGGAAGTTGAAGAGGAAATAGGCTCTGCTGAGGAGCAACCTATCAGCAATAAACTTTCTGCATTATACAGTAAAAATGAGAGGGATGGTATTTTAAATACTGTCCCTTTTTTACTGGTATTGCATTATGGCTTAAAAACCTATCTCTTCTATGTTGTAATCCAAATTTGAAGAGTATTATTATTGTTTTTTATATATTTGAAAAATAATTCATTATCTTTGCTATCAGGAAGTTGAAGAGGAAATAGGCTCTGCTGAGGAGCAACCTATCAGCAATAAACT